>NZ_BPWI01000001.1:0-977508 GCF_040369125.1 Duganella hordei | reverse complement strand
GGCGAGGGCGCAGCCGCCGCGCAGGCCGCCGCCGTGCCGCCGCCCCGGGCCGCGCGCCGCAGCCGCCTCGTGCTGCTGGCGCCGGTGGCGTTGGCGGCGGTGGTGTCGGCCGCCTATGCGATCACCAACCGTCATCCCGGCCAGCCCGATCCCATGGCGCGCATCGCCGCCGTGAACGCCGGAGCCGAGGCCATGCCGGCCTCGCTGCAGGACGGCGCCAAACCGGCCCAGCCCCTGTCGCAGGAGCAGTTGCGCAGCGCGCTGCGCAAGCGCCTGACCGAAGTGGATCTGCTCAACCGCTTCGACCTGCAACTGGCCGACGGCCACTGGATCATGCGCGCCGTGCTTGACGACGACGATGCCGAGCGCTTCCGGCGCATGCTGACCGCGTTCGTCAAGCAGCACGACATCCGCTTCCCGGTCGACGTCAAGGTCGGCGGCGCCGAGGCGATGCTGCCTTTCCGCATACAGCAAGTTATTACCGGCAACAACGCCAGCATCGTCACCGACGACGGCAAGCGCCTGTATGTGGGCGACGAATACCGCGGCGTGCGGCTGGCGGCCATCGGCGGCAACCAGCTCAGCTTTACCGGCAAACACCACCTTGAAGTCACATGGTGACGGCCGCCTTCGGCACCATGGTGGACCAGCGGCTCGAGCATCTGGCCGCGCGGCTGCAGCCGTGGCGCGACGGGCTGCCCGCCAAGCCCGGCTTCATCAGCCACGGCAAGGTCTCGCAGGTGCTGGGCACCCTGATTGAAGCGCACATGCCGCCGGTGCGGATCGGCGAATTGTGCGACCTGGTCAACCCCGACCTGCCGGGCCAGCCGATGCTGGCCGAGGTGATAGGCTTCACCGAGAAATCGGCCATCCTCTCTGCCCTCAGTCCGCTGGAAGGCGTGTCCAACCGCACCCGCATCGTGCCGTTGCGGCGCGCCCATACGATCGAGGTGGGCGACCACCTGTTCGGCTGCGTGCTGGACGGTTTCGGTCGATGGATGTTCCGCGCCCCGGCGGCGGTGGACAATGTCGCGACCTGGCGCGCCATGGCGCCGGTGATACGCGACGCGCCCAAGGCCACCGACCGGCCGCGCATCGCCACGCCGCTGGCCACCGGCGTGCGCGCCATCGACGGCCTGCTGACCATGGGCGTGGGCCAGCGCATCGGCGTGTTCGCCGGCCCCGGCTGCGGCAAGACCACGCTGATGGCGGCGATCGCGCGCGGCTGCCAGGCCGAAGCCATCGTGTTCGGCCTGATCGGCGAACGCGGGCGGGAACTCAATGAATTCCTCGAGCACGAGCTGGACGCCGAGCTGATACGCAAGACCGTGGTGGTGTGCGCCACCTCGGACCGCACCTCGATGGAGCGCTCGCGCGCCGCCTTCACCGCCACCGCGATTGCCGAAGGCTTCCGCGACCGCGGCAAGAAGGTGCTGCTGCTGGTCGATTCGCTGACCCGCTTTGCCCGCGCCCAGCGCGAGATCGGCCTGGCGGCCGGCGAGCCGCCGGCGCGCGGCGGATTCACGCCGTCGGTCTACACCATGCTGCCGCGCCTGATCGAGCGGGCCGGCGCCACGCCGCAAGGCTCGATCACCGCCATGTACACGGTGCTGGTGGACGGCGAATCGTCGTCCGACCCGATCGGCGACGAGGCCAAGTCCCTGCTGGACGGCCACATCCTGCTCACGCGCAAGCTGGCCGAGCAGGGCCATTATCCCGCCATCGATGTGCTCGCCAGTATCAGCCGCGTGATGAGCAACGTCACCACGCGCGAGCACCGCAAGTCGGCCTCCAGGTTCCGCGAGCTGATGTCGCGTTACCAGGAGATGGAGCTGCTGATACGGCTGGGCGAATACAAGTCCGGCAGCGATCCGGTGGCCGACCAGGCCGTGCGGCTGCGGCCGGAACAACTGGCCTTCCTGCGCCAGGACACCAGCAGCAGCGACGACTACGACCAGACGCTGGCGACCATGATGGAGCTGCAGTAATGAGCGCCGCCCAGCAAGCCGGCATTGGCCCCAAACGCAGCAAGCGCGAACCGGTCGACGTGGCCGAGCGCAAGCCGGAGGACAAGCGGCTGGACCAGCTGCTGCATATGCGCAAGCAACGGCTGGGACGCTTCGAACGCGAACGCAACGAGGCGCGTGAGCGCTGGCGCGGGAGCCGCGCGGCGTTGCGGAAGATAAAGCAACGCTGGCAGCAGGCCCTGCACCAAGCCAAACAGCAATGGATGGAGGCGCGCCAGCAGTTCCTGTCCATGGTCATTACCAGCGGCGAATTCCGCCGGGCCAAGGCGGCCTATGAACGCATGAAAAAGGAGGCGGCCCAGTTGTATCTGGATTGCCGCGAACAGTTGCAGCGCAGCCGGCGGGCCGGCGGAGAGTTTTTCACGGCCTGCCGGCGGATGCTGGAGGCCAGCCGCCAGCAGGAAAAGCTGACCGTGATGCGTGACGAGATCCGCGCCCTGGCGCGCGCCGGGGAGGATTGAGATGGCCGTACTACCGCTAGGCGCGGCGTTGCCGGATCCTCCGGAACCCGCGCCCGCACCCCGTCCGCGCCCGCCATCCTTGCCGCCCAGGCCGGCCTCGCCGCCGGTTGCTACGGCGCAGGGCATCGCTGCACGGCCCGCCACCGCGCCCGCGACGCGCCCAGTCGCCCAGCGGGGTACGACCGGCGCAGCCACGTCCGGAACGCCGGCACGGCAGGATGCGTCCCAGCAGCAGCCGACCGGGTCAGCGATCAGCGTCGCCATCCCGCCCGGGCTTGACGGCGGTGGCGGTGGGCGCGGCGACGGTCATGACGACGGCCAGCAGACCGGCCTGGCGCCGCCGGCCGCATCCGGCGGCGATCAATTCGACAGCGACATGCTGCTGGACCTGCTGCCGACGGACGGCGACAGCGGCATCTTCGAGATCCTGCTGCCTAACGGCGACAAACTGGGCGTGATGGCCGACGTCAGCCGCAACTCGGCTTCGTTCCTGTTGTCGGCCGGCGGGGACAAACTGCGCGACTGGTTGCGGCGCAAACAAATGGAACTGCAAACAGGCTTGATGCGACGTATGAGCAGACCGGTCAGGCTCGCCGTGTTGTAGTTGGGCACGGATGCCGCTGCCCCCGATGAACGCCGCAGAGGAACCAAGCATCCATGTCCGACACCGTTTTTCCCGTGCCCGGTATTTGCCGCGATCCCGGCGATGCGCCGGCGCGCTCCCTGCTGCAAGGGGCGCCGCGCCTGCGTGCCGACGACGCGCTGCTCAGCCGCAAGCTGGGGCTGGGCCTGCATAGCCCGCTAGAACAGGGCGCCAGCCTGACGCTGCGGCCCGGCGGCGTCAGCAACGGCTACGCCGGCGGCCAGTCCGTGCCGCTGTGGCTGTCCGGTCCTGCCGGGCCGTTGGAAGTCGACGACGGCGCCCGCCTGTTGCGCGTGCTGACCGGCATCGACCTGGAATCGGTCGAGATGGAGGCCGGCCGCTATCCCGACTGGCTGGTGGCCGCCGTACTTGGCCGCCTGCAGAACACGCCGCTGCGCGCCATGCAAGACATCGCGCCGGCATCCGCCTTCACCGCGCCGCCGCACGCCATGCGCCTGCGGGTCAGCCACGAACACCATGTATTCGACCTGCCGCTGCGCGCGGCCGGCGCCACCTGGCTGGAGCTGTTGAACCAGCCGGACTGGACGCCGCTGCGCTCTCCGCTTGCCGCCTGCCTCGACTGGCCGGCCACGGCAACCGTGGTGCTGGCGAGCCACCGGCTGCCGCTGGCGGCGCTGCGCCGCATCGAAGCCGGCGACATCATCCTGCCCGCGCAGGCGGCATTTGCCATTGACGGCGGCGGCATGCTGCGCCTGGCCGGCCAGGCTTGGCGGGTGTGCTACCGCGCGCCCGGCAGCTTACAACTCATCGCCAAGGAGGAAAGATTGGAATTCGAACAGACGTACGAGGCCGGCGACGGCGACGACCAGCAGGTGCTTGACCCGGCGCCCGGCGACGGACCCGAGGATTGGCAGGAAACCACGCCGCAGGAGGGCGCCGGCGAGGCCGTGCTGGACCAGGTGTCCGTGACGCTGGTGTTCGAGCTTGGCAGGGTCAGCCTGCCGCTGGGGCAAGTCCGCACGCTGGGGCCGCAGACGGTGCTCACGCTGGACGGCGGCAATCCGGCAGCGATCGGCATCGTCTGCGGTGGCCGCAGTGTCGGCAGCGGCGAGGTGGTCGATGTCGACGGCGTGCTGGGCATCCGCATCACGCAGTGGGGCGGGGCATGCTGAACGGACAATATGATGTCGTCTCGTTCTCGGTGCTGCTGGCCATGCTGGCGCTGGTGCCGCTGTTCGTGGTGACGACCACGTCGTTCCTGAAGATCTCGCTGGTGTTGCTGGTGCTGCGCAGCGCCATGGGCGTGCAGCAGGTGCCGCCGACGCTGGCCATCTACGGCATCTCGCTGGCGCTGAGCGTGTTCGTGATGGCGCCGACGGTGCAGGAGATCGGCAAGACCGCCCTCAGCCTGGAGACCAATACCGCCAGTTCGCGCAGCATGCCGCTGCTGGCCAAGGCACAGGAATCGTTCGAGCCCTTGCGCAAGTTCATGCTGAAGGTTAGCCATGCCGACCAGCGCGAGCTGTTCCTGGCGTCGGCCAGAAAGCTGTGGCCGAAGGAGGCAGCGCGCGACGCCAAGCCCAGCGACGCGCTGATCCTGATTCCGGCCTTTGTGGTGTCGGAGCTGCAGACCGGATATGAGATCGGCTTCCTGATCTATATCCCGTTCGTCGTGATCGACCTGCTGATCTCCAACCTGCTGATGGCGCTGGGCATGCAGCAGGTCAGCCCGCAAACCATCACGACGCCGCTCAAGCTGCTGCTGTTCACCGTGGTCGGCGGCTGGGGCAAGCTGCTCAACGCGCTTGCGATGTCGTATTTATAAACCCCTATTTATAAACCGGAGCAACAGACCATGGGTGATACGCTCAACTTCTTCCAGCAGGGACTGTGGATGGCCATCATGCTGTCGGCGCCGCCGCTGATCATCGCCACGTTGTGCGGCGTCGCCGTGTCGCTGGTGCAGGCGGTGACCCAGATCCAGGACCAGACCCTGCCATATGTGGTCAAGCTGGTGGCGGTCGCCGTCACCCTGGCCGGCATGGGGCGCTGGATCGGCGTCGAACTGATACAACTGACCGAACTGGCCATGCGCATGGTGCCCGATGTCGGCCGCTGAGGCCCCGGTCCGCTCGGGAGCGGCGTGATGCCGGCTTCGCTGTTGCTGGACATGCAGGCGCTGCTGGTGACCCTGGCGCTGATTACGCCCAGGGTGCTGGTGTGCCTGTCGATCCTGCCCGGCTTCGGCCTCAACGTGCTGACCGGCATGGCCCGGAACACGGCGGCAATGGCTATCGCGCTGCCGGCAGCCTTGCCTACGTTTTATTTTGTGCAGCACAACGGCCCGGACTTCCTGTTGTCGGGCATGTTGGCGTTCAAGGAAGCGATCATTGGGCTGATGTTCGGCGTCATGATGTCGATCCCGCTGTGGGTGGCGCAGTCGATCGGCTCGATCTTCGACACCCAGCGTTCGCCGATCCAGATCCAGGCCAACAACGCCAGCGTCGACCGCGACGCCAGCGCCATCGGCGGCATGCTGATCCAGGCCGTGGTGCTGGTGATGGTGCTGGCCGGCCTGTTCTCGGCGCTGGCGCGCATCCTGATCGAAAGCTATGCCGTGTGGCCGGCGTACACGCTGCTGCCACCGTTCGAACCGGGGCATTTCGACGTGCTGATCAAGCGCTTCGGCGAGCTGCTGTGGTACACCGTGGTGTATGGCGCGCCGGTGATCATCCCGCTGATATTGATCGAGTTCGGCTTCGCCATCGTCGGCGTGTTCGCCTCCAATCTGCAGGTATCGTTTGCCTCGGCGCCGATCAAGGGCCTGGTGGGCCTGTTGCTGATGCTGGCCTACTGGCCGACCTTTTCGCACTATGTGACCGGCGATTTCTCCCATCTGCTCGACCTGGCCGCCAGCCTGATGCAGGTGCCCAAGTGAGCGACGACAAGACCGAAGAACCCACACAGAAGAAGATCGACGACGCCGAGGAGAAAGGCCAGGTCGCGGTCAGCCGCGACCTGGCCCGGCTGGCCACGCTGGTGGTAGTGGCCGAGATGGCCTTCGCCACCCAGTCGCTGTGGCGCGACGCCATTTTCAACATGATGAATTCAGCCATCCTCGGCATCGGCCACAACTTCCGGCTGGAGATGGGGCAGATCGCCACCACCGCCGGCTTGTTTCTGCTGGTGATTTTCTGCTGCTTCTTTGTCGTTTGCATCGTGGTCGGCGTGGCCGCCCATTGGGGGCAGTTCGGCATCCTGATCTCCACCGAGTCGATCGTTCCCAAGTTCGACAAGCTCAACCCGGTCAACGGCGTCACCCAGTTGTTCTCGAAAAAAAAGCTGATCGAGCTGCTGGTCACCGTGGGCAAGGCGTCGCTGATCGGCTGGATCGTCTACAACCTGATCCGCAGCCACCTGCCGGAAATGATCGCGCTGTCCGGCGGCGAACCGGAAGATGTGTTCCACACCTTTGTTGAATTGCTGCGCTCGATTTTTCATGTGATTGTCGTGGTCTGCCTGTGCCTGGGCATGATCGACTTCGCGGTCCAGAAGTATTTCCACAAAAAGGACTTGATGATGGACAAGGAAGAGATCAAGCGCGAACACAAGGAATCCGAGGGCGACCCGATGATCAAGGGCAAGCGCAAGCAGCTGGCGCGGCAGTGGGCCAACGAGAGCCCGGCCGCCAAGACCGAGAGCGCCAATGCGGTGGTGGTCAATCCGACCCACTTCGCCGTGGCCATGTACTACGACGCGGAACAGGTGATGGTGCCGCAGGTGCTGGCCAAGGGCAAGGACGAGGTGGCGCAGGCCATCATCCAGCGCGCCCGCGAATGCGGCATTCCGGTGATCCGCCATGTGTGGCTGGCGCGCACGCTGTACGCTACATGCCGGGACGATACGCCGGTGCCGACATCGAGCTACGAGGCGGTGGCCCAGGTGTATGCCGTGGTCCACGAGTTGATGGCGAGCGGGCAGGCCGGGCTGGAGGTGGAGCTGGAATCGCTCGGCGAGCCGCCCAGCGGCATGGCGCCGCCAGGCGGCCGATGAAGAGCGCCGACATCGACGCCGTCGCGGCGCGTGAGCAGGCCGTCGCCGACGGTGCCCGGCGCGTGCGGATCCGGTTGCAGGCCGCGGCCGAGGCCGACCGGCGCCAGCGGGCCGCGGCCAGGACGCAGGAGGAGGGCGGCAGCCTCGACTGCGCGGTGGCGCCGGAACTGGCGATCGGCGCCGCCGCGCCCCCGGTGCCGGACTTCATCGGCGCCGCCGGCGCCATCGCCAATGCCGGCTTCGGCGACTGGCTGCACGACGATGCCGGCGAACCCGTCGACCACACCATCGCCGGCGTCGGCGACCGCGCGCACCAGATGGCGCTGAAGGTAAGCCACGTGGTGGTGGCGCCGCGCCAGGCGCCGGTGGGACGGCCGCAGCCGCTGCCCCGCCTGCGGCCGTCGTCGCGCGCCGATTGCCAGCGCCGCTGCGGCACGGCGGGCTTCTGCGATCCGTCGTCGGACCTGGGCTGTGGCGGCGAATACTGCGCCAGCCGCTACGAGCCGTTGTGAGGGAACCCTCGGCGCCGCCGGCGCCACTTAACTACTGCGGATCAACTCAATCCTGGAGCCGAACACATGAATCCAACGACCCAAGCGGCAACCCTCCCGGCGGCCTCGATGCCGGGCGCGCAGCAAAAGAATTCCCTGTCGCTCGACATACAACCCGCCGACGCGGCCGACAGCGCGCAGTTCCGCGCCCGGCTGGAACACCACATGCAGGCCGGCGCGCGCAAGACCGGCGCCGACAATGCCTCGCTGGGCAATGTCATCGCCAGCCGCGCCACCAATCTGGCTGGCCAGCTCAAGCAGGACCAGATGTATGTGTCCAAACTGCTGGAGCAATCGACCCGCACCGGCGATTCGATGCAGCTGATGAAAGCCATGATGGCGCTCAACGACTACCAGTTGCGCGTGCAGACCGTTTCCAAGACCGTGTCGAAGGCCGCGTCGTCGGTCGACTCCCTGACCAAACTGCAGTAAGCACCTTCGGGCCGCCCATGGATATCCTGAACCCACACCGGTTATCGCGCTGCCTGCGCCTGGCCTGCATGCTGGCCTTGCCGGTCATGCTGGCCGCCTGCACCAAGATGGTCACGCTGCAGGCCGGCCTGAGCGACGCCGACGCCAACGACATCATCCTGGTACTCAACCGCAAGGGTATCGAGATCGAAAAGCAGAAAACCAAGGAGGGCGTGACGCTGATCACCAAGGACGGCGACCTGTCGCGCGCCACCGAGGCCATGAATGCCGCCGGCCTGCCGCGCCGCAGCCTGTCCAACCTGGGCGAGGTGTTCAAGAAGCAGGGCATGATTTCTACCCCGATGGAAGAGCGCATCCGCTACATCCATGGCTTGTCCGAGGAGCTGGAATCGACGCTGCAGCAATTCGACCGGGTGGTGTCGGCACGCGTGCACGTGGTGCTGCCGGAACGCATCGCGCCGGGCGAGCCGATACAACCGTCGTCGGCGGCGGTGTTTGTCAAATACCGGCCGCCGCTGGACGAGGACGCGGTGCTGCCGCGCATGCGCAAGCTGGTGGCCTCCAGCATTCCCGGCCTCGGCGGCGACGACGGGCGCGGCAAGGTGTCGGTGGTGCTGATGCCGGGCGAGCCGCCGCCGGTCGGCATTCAATGGACGATGCTGGGGCCGTTCGTGGTGGCGCAGGATTCGGTCGGCTGGCTAACCTTCACCCTGGCGGTGCTGGGCGCGATGGCGTCGGCCGGGCTGGGCTACCTGCTGTTCCGCTACGCCATGCGCAGTCCCAGGGTGGCCGCGCTGGTGATGCGGCTGGCCATGCGCTGGGCCAGCCGCAAGGCGGTGCCGGCGCCTGCGCCGGAAGCGCAGCCGTGAGCGCGCTGTCCGCAACCTTCCTGGATTGGTGGTTCGCGCCGTGGCGCCTGGGCGGCGGCGATCCGGTCCTGGCCGGTGTCGACGCGCCGCCGGCGCGGCGCGACGCCTACCGCGCCTGGTGCCGGCAGGCCGGCGTGCCGCCGGATTTGCCGGCTGCCGGCAATCCCGGCTGGCAAGCCGCCGCGCTGGAGGATGGCGCCGCGCTGCGCCGCTGTTGCGCGCTGTATGGCGGCCTGTTCGCCGCCCGCGAACAGGATCACGCCGTGCTGCGCTCGCTCCTCGCCGGCGATCGCCGCTGGTGCCTGAGCGTGGCGATGACGCAGCCCCTGCAAGGCGGAGCCGTCCATGCCGGCGGCGACGCCGGGCAGCGCGGCATGCTGGAACTGGCATGCCGCCTGGACGCACAATTCCCCGGCATGTGGCCGCGCCTGCGGCGCCTGCTGCACGACGTTCCCGCCGCGCCATCCCCTACGTTGTCCGGCGCTGCCGCATCGGCGGCGGCACTGTCGCGCGCGCAGCGGTGCTGGAGCCTTTGCCTGGCGCGCGCACAAGCCCCTACCTAGGAAAGAATGTCGATGAACGATTTTTGTGTCGAACGTATCAGCGTGCCGGCGATACTGCGTGCCGAGCACGGCGTATTGCGGCCACAGGCGCTGCGCGTCAGCGCGGACGCCGGCCAGGCCGCGGCCCGTCTGCTCGACCAGGCGCGCGAGCAGGCCGGCCTGATCCTGGCTGAGGCCCGGCAGGAAGCCGGCCAGGCCGTGCAACAGCAGCGCCAGGACGTGGTGCGCCAGGCAACGCAGCTGCTGGATGGGCTGCGCCAGGCGCAGCAGGACATGCTGGCGCGCATGGAACACGTGGTGGTGGAGCTGGCCCAGGAAGTCTACGACCGTTTGCTGCTGGAGCTGACGCCGCGCGAGCGCATCGCCGCCATGTTCCGGCGCGTCCAGCAGGAGGCGCCGGGAAAACTGGTGGAACCGGTGGTATGGCTGCATCCCGACGACCTGGCGCTGGCGCCGGACAGCGTCTGGGAGCGCAAGGCCGATGCGCGGTTGACGGCCGGAACCTGCCGGCTGGAGGCCGCCAGCGGCGAATGGCGGGCCGAGTTCCAGCTCGCCAGCGGGGAATTGCGGGCGGCCATCGCCCAGGTCGGGCCACCGCCCGCCGATGCCGGCGAAAAATAAAACTGGGGCATGGCGAACTAATTCTCTTCCTCCCGCCACTCATTGGAGCGTCAAGGTCCAGCGCCACGTTCCACCGCCATCGAGGAGAGAAAACCATGTCAGAGCATAGCAGCCCGGTCTTGCAAAACCTGCGCCACCTGAATCAGAAGTTCGAGGGGATAGGCCAGCAGATCAACGACTTCAGCCGCCAGCAGGCCGACGGCGAAACGCCCGACCCGGCCCGCTTCATGGATCTGCTGCAAAAGCAGTCCGTTACCCACACTGCCATGATGGCGCAGTTCAACCTGCTGCAAAAGCCGCTGAAAACCGTGCTCAACGAGAGCAAATAGGCCATGCAGAGCCAACAAATCGAGCAATGGCTGGACGCCTTGCCGCTGGACGAGCCGGTCGACGTGGACGGCGAAACAGTCTTGCTGGCGTTGCAGCCCGGCGGCGCCATACTGGGCGCGCACCTGTCCCGCGCCGCCACCGGGGTGCAACTGGCCGATGCGATGCGCACCGGTTTCCAGAGCGCGCTGGAATTCGAGGCCGGCCTCTCGCTCGGCGACGACGGCTCGCTGATGCTGACCCAGTGGCTGCCCGGGGCGGAATCCTGGCGTGACGCCGGCGACGCGCTGGAAGGCCTGCTGAACCAGGTCGCGATGTGGCGCGCGGCGATGGCGCCCGCCGCTTCCACCCCCGCGGCCGAAACTCGGCGCGACGCCGACCGCATCCGCCAACTGTTTTCCGGAGAAACACGATGAGCCGTCAAGCCTGTGTCAGGACCTTGGCCATCGCCGGCCTGCTGCTGTTGCAGTTGTTCTGGTGCGCCGCGCCGCGGGCCGCCACGCCGGCTTCGTGGAAGGACAGCGGATTTTCCATCAACGCCGGCGCCATGACCCTGCGCAGCGTGTTCGAGGAATTCAGCCGCGCGTACGGCGTGCGCCTGTCGATGGAGATCGATGGCGACCGCGTGGTCAAGGGCGGCCGGATCAAGGCCGACAACGGCGTCGAATTCCTGAACCGCCTTGGTGGCATCCATCGCTTCCGCTGGTTCGTCTACAACGACACGCTGTATGTCACCCCGGCCGGTGCCAGCACGTCGCTGCGCATCGAGGTCGGCGAGGACGCGGTGCAGGACGCCAAATCGGCGCTGATCGGCCTCGGCCTGTTTGACGACCGTTTCGGCTGGGGCGAGCTGCCGGACGAGGGCGTGGTGATCGTCAGCGGCCCGCGCAGCTATGTCGAACTGGCCCGCGACACCCTGCTGCCCAAGGAAAAGAAGACGCCGCGCAAAGGCCGCCAGATCATGATGTTCCGCCTTAAATATGCCAGCGCGACGGACCGCACCATCAATTCGCGCGGCAAGAGCGAGACCATCCCCGGCGTCAAGACCATCCTCGGCAACTTGCTGTTCGGCCCGCACAGCGCCGAGAAGGTGACCGATCCCAAGCGCCGTTTCGACGCCGACAGCAGCAAGCGTTCGCGCTTGCCGAAGCTGGGCAAGGGCGAGGCCGCCGAGAGCGGCGGCGAGGGCCTGGCGCCATTGTTCACGGCACCCGACAGCGCCGGCAAGAACCGCGTCATGGCCGAGGACGGCGGCGCACAGTCTTCGCGCAGCCAGCAACAACAGCCGCGCGAGGAGGAGGCGCCGCCGCGCATCGAGGCCGATTCGACGCTGAACGCCATCATGATCTACGACAACATCAACAAGAAGGAAATGTACGCGGCGCTGATCGCCGAGCTGGACGTGCAGCCGCAGCAGATCGAGATCGAGGCGATGATCGTCGACATCGACCGCTCCAAGCTGGCCGACATGGGCGTGGAATGGGGCGTGCGGGCCGGGGTCGTCAACGGCGTGTTCAACAGCACCACCCAGTCTTCGCAGGGCACCAGCCTGCCGCTGCCGGGCGCCACGCTGCTGATCAGCGACGCCGGCCGCTTCTATGCGCGGCTGAAGGCGATGCAGTCGACCGGCGAGGCGCGCGTGCTGGCCACGCCGACCATCCTGACGCTGGACAATGTGCCGGCGGTGCTGGACCTGAGCCGCAGCGCCTACGTGTCGCTGGTGGGCGAGAGGGTGGCCGACCTGGCCGACGTCACCGCCGGCACCATGCTGCGCGTGATTCCCCGCATCATCCATGACGGCGGGCAGACGCGCGTGCGGCTCGAAGTCGACATCGAGGACGGCACCCTGGACAGTCCCGACAGCGTGTCCGGCGCGGACGGCAAGGCCGGCAGCGTCTCCGCCGCCGTCACCCGTTCGACCATCAGCACCCAGGCCATCATCGACGCGCAGCAGACCCTGATGATAGGCGGCTACCACGCCGAATCGCTGAAGCGCGACAAGCAGAAGGTGCCGCTGCTGGGCGACCTGCCGCTGCTGGGAGGATTGTTCCGCAGCGAGACCCAGTCCGACAGCACCAAGGAACGCCTGTTCCTGATCACGCCGCGCATCTCCGGCAGCGACGGCATTGAGCACAAGACCATGTCGGGCCGGCCCGTGGCGGCGGCAGTCAAGGAGAAGCCGGTCACCGTGCTGGAGAAGAGCGAGGCCGTCGAGGCGGCGCCGCTGTTGTCGACGGCGCCGTCGACGGTGCAGGACTCGGTGGTGATCGGCAGCGGCCTGCGTCTGCCGCCACGCAAGTTCAAGTGCACGCCGGCGCGCCGCGTCGGCATGTTGTAAGCGGCACGGCGCGCACGGTCATATTTTTTGAGAATGTGTCGCGCCAACTTCGTTACCATCAGTCAAGTCATCAGGTCTGCGGTGCGGCGGCGACGCCGGCACCGCCAGGAAGCGGCGTGCCTGTGGGCGGCGCCGGTTGATTCTCAATGTACGGCAGGGAAGGGAAGGTCATGTATTTCTCACGTATGTCAACAAGATCCATGCACGCAGGCGTCGGCAGGCTGACGGCCTCGCTGCTGCTGACGGTGGCGGCCGCTCATGGCGCCACTGCGATGGCCGCCGACGCCGCGCCGGCGCTGAATTATTCGCTGGGCGGCAGCTTCGCTTCCGGCCTGTTCGCCGCCGGCATCGGGCAGCAGGACGAGTGCGACGAGCCGGCGCCGCTCGACGAGGGCCTGGCCAACGCGCTGGCGGACAACCGCGACATGTTGCTGGCCAGCCTGGACACGGACAAGGCCGTCCGCAAGCCGGCACGCGCCGCAGCCAGGGCTGTCGAGCGCGCCGCTGCGCCGGCGGAACCGGTGGTGCCGGCGCCGCCGGCCGCGCCCGTGTGGGAAATCATGGTCTCCGACAAGACGCTGAACGCCGCGCTGCAGCGCTGGGCCGCCGCCGCCGGCTGGCAGCTGTTGTGGGAGCTGCCGGTCGATTACGCGGTCGAGGCCAGGACCACGGTCCCGGGCAATTTCGACGAGGCGGTCAATACCGTGGTCAAGAGCATGGAGTCGGCGGAGATACCGATGAAGGCAGTGTTCTACCAAGGTAACAAGGTGCTGCGCATCATGGTGAAAGGGAGCGAATAATGGCCTGGAAATTATCAATGCTGGCACCGACGGTCCTGCTCGTCGCCGGTTGCAGCGGCATGGCCGGCAAGCTGGACAGCGAGATCGGCACGGCCGACGAGAAGGCGCACAGCCTGGTGGCCGAAGTGGGCCGCACGGCGCCCGGCGCGGTGTTGCCGGCGGTGCCGCTGGTGACGCACGAGCAGGGCATCTGGCTGGGCAAGAATGTCATCAAGCTGGGCCAGCCGGCCTTGCCGCCGGTGTTCTATGCGCCGACCACCTTCGACCGCACGATCAGCTCGCTGAGCGAATTGGCCGAGCGCATCACGCTGCGCTCCGGCGTGCCGAGCAAGGTGACGCCGGACGCGATCGCCGTGGCCGCCAGCGCCTTCCGTTCGCGGGTCAACCTGCCCGCTGGCGGTAACGGCGGCATGCCGCCGTTGCCGGCCGGCCTGCCGGGCGACAACGCCGCGCCGCCGGCGCTGCCGCGTCCACCCACTTCCGGCCAGGCTTCGTTTGCCGACGTGCCGCACGGCGTGCGCATCACCTATGGCGACGGTCCGTTGAAAGGCCTGCTCGACACCTCGGCGGCGCGCTTTGGCGTGTCGTGGAAATTCGTCGACGGCACCATCCAGTTCTTCCATACCGAAGCGCGTAATTTCCAGATCAGCGCCATTCCCGGCGATTCAACCTTTACCGCCACCGTCGCCAGCGGATCGAGCTCGTCCGGCGGCGTGTCGGGCGGCAGCGGCGGTGGCGGTGGTAGCGGTGGGGGTGGCAGCGGCGGCAGCGGCGGCAGCGGCGGCGGCTCCGGCAGCGCGGTCTCGGCCAACAATTCGCAAAACATCGGCGTGGCCTCGAAACTGTCGGTCTACAGCGGCATGGAAAGCGCGATCAAGGTGATGCTGTCGCCTTACGGCAAGGTGCTGGCGTCGCCGGCCACCGGCGCCATCACCGTGGTCGACACGCCGGACACGCTGGACCGCGTCGCCGCCTACATCGAGGGCGAGAACAAGGCGCTGTCGCGGCAGATCGCCATCAACGTCACGGTGCTGTCGGTCAGCCTGTCCGATTCCGACGAGTACGGCATCAACTGGAACGCGGTGTACAACACGCTGAACCGCAAATTCCAGATCAACAATACCTTCACGCCGAGCACCGGCGCGGTCGGCTTCACCGCCAGCATCCTGGGATCGTCGCGCTTTTCCGGCACCACGGCGATGATCAACGCGCTGTCGGAACAGGGCAAGGTACGGCGCCAGACCACCGCCTCGGTGGTCACGCTGAACAACCAGCCGGTGCCGGTGCAGGTGGCGCGCCAGACCACCTACCTGGCGTCGTCGCAGACTTCGATCGTGGCGCAGGTCGGCACCACCACCACGCTGGTGCCGGGCGTGGTCACGGCCGGCTTCAACATGAGCATCCTGCCGCACGTGCTGACCAACGGTACCGTGATGCTGCAGTTCTCCACCGATATCTCGACCCTGCGCACCATCCGCGTGATCGAAAGCAACGGCACCAAGATCGAGTCGCCCGAACTGGACACCCGCAACTTCCTGCAGCGGGTGTCGATGAAGTCCAACGAGACGCTGATCATCAGCGGCTTCGAGCAGACAGACGACAACCTCGACTACCGCGGCGTGGGCAGCGCCAAGAATCCGCTGCTGGGCGGCGGCGCCAACGCCAAGAAGACCAAGGAGGTGATCGTGGTGCTGATCACGCCGGTGTCGATGGCGATCTCTTCCTGATCGGCGGAGACGGCCATGGCGCTCTACATCACGCAAATCGGCAAGCACAAGTTCGTTTGCGGCCTGTTCTGGCAGTCGCTGTCGCGGCCGCGCGAGCTGGCCAGGGAAGCGGCCGACCTGGGCCGCAAGATCGAAGCGGACCTGATGGTCATCCGCACCGACCATTCCACCACCCAGGCCGGCTTCGGCCACAGCAAGGAGGGCGCGCGCCGCGGCATGTATTCGCTGGCCACGGTGGTGTCCAAGACGCTGGCCCTGGAGGGCGCGTTCTACGATGGCGAGCAGCAGCAGGTGCACAACTGGCTGGGCGCCTTCGCCTTGCCGGACGGGCAGTGGGTGTACTTCGCGGTGCGCGACGCCAATTTCCTGCCCAATGGCGATTTCGCCGGCAGCCGGGAGGAAGTGCTCGAGCGCCTGCACAGCGACTACGCGCTGGGCGGCTGGAACGTGGTGATCGGCGATGCGGGACTGGCCAGCCACGGCTTTCACAATTTCAATCCGCGCGACATCGACAGCTTCATCCCGAAGAGAAAAGACGGCAGCGCCCGCATCCACCGCTGGTGGGCCTTGCGCCAGATCGACGGCGCGCGCACCTGGCTGCCGATGGCGGCCGCCGCCGGCGTGGCGCTGGCGGTGGCGCTGGGCGGCGTGGCCGGCTGGCGCTACTACCAGCACAAGAAGCAGGCCGAGGCGGACGAGCTGGCGTTTCAGGCCGCCCGCGCCAACCTGCTGCGCGCCAACTCGGCGGTCTCGCATCCGTGGTCGCACCAGGCGCCGCCGCGGGTGCTGGTGGCGGCCTGCCAGCGCCAGTTCACCCATCCGACCGCCGGCGGCTGGCGGCTCGACTCCTATGGCTGCACCGCCGGCGAGGCGCGCTATGCCTGGAGCCGCGCCGATTCGACCGTGGCCATGCTGCGCGAGCAGATTCCGGCCGTGGTGGTGGACATCGGCGGCGACAAGGCCACCTTCGCCAGCGCCCTGAACGGCCAGGCCGGCAGCGACGACGGGCTGCTGGAGCAGCGCCAGCTGATCGAGCCGTTGCTGACGCGCTTCCAGGCCATGGGGCTGCCGTTCCGCGTGACGCAGGTCGACGCCAGGCCGGCGCAGGCCGGCGAAGCCGTGGCGCCGCCGGCGTGGAAATCCTTTTCATTTGCGTTGAATTCCCACGGCGTCGAGCCGATGGAAATTGCGACGATACTCAACCGCCCCGGCGTGCGGGTGGACAAGATGGTCTACCGCGCGTCCGAATGGCTCATCGAGGGAACGATCTATGCCAAATAAATTCGCCATTCCGTTGCTCGCAGTGCTGGCCCTGCAGGGGCAGGCAGTCCGCGCCCAGAGCACCTCCGAGAGCCTGACCCGCATCGAGGCCGAGACCCTGGTGCTGAAGGCGCGCGAGCGCCAGCTCGATGTCCAGGCCAGCATCGTGGCCAAGCAGAACGACATCGCCAGCCGCCAGAACCAGGCCGCCATCGTGACCCAGCCGGCCGCGGTGGACGATCCCGTGGTGCGCGGCATCGAGGGCATCGGCAGCAAGCTCTTCGCCACGCTGCAGATGGGCGACGGCAGCATCGTCGACGTGCAGCCGGGCGACGTGCTGGGCAACGGCATGACCATCGTCTCCATCGGCCCGCGCGAGGTGGTGGCGCGCGCCAGGAACAAGCGCAGGGTGCGGCTCGGCACCTATGGCCAGCAGCCGGTCGGCTTCAACCCCAACTATCCTGGAACGGGCCTGTCGCTGCCGGCGCCCCAGCTGCGCGGAGCGGCAAGATGACGCTGCGCCCGGTCAGGCACAACGGCCAGCCGGCGCCGCGGACCGTCGTCGACGATATCCGCGATCTCGACGGGGTGGCCATCCTCAGCAACGCGGGCAACTACGAGGCCAGCGCCGAGGAAAAGAAATTGTTGTGCCTGCTGGCGGACGGCCGCCTGCTGGTGGCGGCCGGGCAGCAGCTCAATTCGCACGTGCTGTCCTACCAGGGGCGGCTGGAGCGGATGGGGTGCGCCTACACCGCGCTGTACACCAATATCGAGGTGATACGGCGCGTCAACCAGAACCTGCTGCCGGGCGGCGACCGCCACCAGGAGCATTCGATGATGCAGGTCACGGCCAAGGACCTGCTGACCAAGGCCTGCCGCGCCAGGGCGTCGGACATCCACTTGCGCGTGAAAAAAAATTGCACAGAGATTTATTTCCGCATCCATAACGACCTGGTGCCGGTCGGCGGCCAGACCCGCGAATACGGCGAGCGCCTGCTGGCGACGCTGTACGGCGCGATGACGTCGGTGTCGGACAGCTCGTACAAGCCGACCGAACGCCAGGACGCCAGCATCGCCGACCGCGACAAGCTGCCGCCCGATCTGTACGGCGTGCGCATCGCCACCGTGCCCACCAGCGACGGCAGCGTGATGGTGCTGCGCCTGCTGTACAACGACGCCGGCGACAATATCGACCTGCGCCCGCTGGGCTTCAGCGACGCCCACGCGGACATGCTGCAGCGGCTCAAGGAGCAGCCGGTCGGCATGAACATCATCAGCGGCCCGACCGGCTCCGGCAAGTCGACCACCTTGCAGCGCGTGCTGTCGGGCGAGCTGATCGAGGCCGGCGGCAAGGTGCACGTGCTGACCATCGAGGATCCGGTCGAATATCCGATCGAGGGCGCGGTGCAGACCGCCGTCACCAACGCCCACAACGAGGAGGAGCGCTCGCGCCTGTTCGCGGCCGCCATTTCCAACGCCATGCGGCTCGATCCGGACACCATCATGATCGGCGAGGTGCGCGACCGCGCGTCGGCGCAGAACGCCTTGCGCGCCTCGATGACCGGCCACCAGGTGTGGACCACGGTGCACGCCAACAGCGCGCTGGCCATCGTCGACCGCCTGCTCGACCTGGGCCTGCCGCTCAGCCTGATCGCCGACCACACGGTGATCACCGGCCTGATCAGCCAGCGCCTGGTGAAGACGCTGTGCCCGCACTGCAAGCTGCCGCTGGCGGCGCACCAGGACCGGCTGACGCCGGCGGCGCTGCTGCGCATCCGCCAGCGGGTGGCGGCGGACCTGGAGAACGTCCACATCGCCGGCCCGGGCTGCGAGCGTTGCGGCGGGCACGGCACCACCGGCCGCTCGGTGGTGGCCGAGATCATCATCCCCGACGACCAGTTTTTCAAGTATGTGCGACAGGGCGAGAAAATGGAGGCGATCAACTACTGGCTGAAGGAGCTGGGCGGACGCACCATGCTCGACCACGCGATCGAGAAGGTGGCGGCCGGGCTGATCGACCCGCGCATGGCGGAACATGTGGTCGGCCACTTCACGCTGGGCATCACGCGCCAGCCGCCGCAGTCGCCGCAGCTGCAGTTGCAACTGGTGGAGGGCGGCCATGCGCATTGACGTCAACCGCTGGTGGGCCAGGACCCAGTTCAACGATTCCGCGCGGCTGCGCCTGTACCGCAAGATGGCCAAAATGCTGTCCAACGGCCTGCCGCTGCTGAAAATCCTGGAGGAGCTGCGCGACCGCGCCTCGCAGCAGGGGCGGCGTCCCAACGATCCGCTGGCGATGGTGCTGGACGACTGCCGCCGCATGGTGCAGAACGGCCGCCTGCTGTCGGACGGGCTGGACTGGTGGGTGCCGAAGACCGAGCAGATGATACTGATGGCCGGCGAGCAGGCCGGCCGGCTCGAGCCGACCTTGCTGTCGGTGGTGACCGTGGTCCAGGCCAACAAGAAAATCAATGGAGCCATCCTGGGCGGCATCGCCTATCCGCTGTCGATCCTGTTCCTGGTGAGCGTGTATGTGTACCTGTTCGGCACGCGGGTGATCCCGGAGTTCAGCCGCATCGTCGATCCGGCCGGCTGGCACGGCGCGGCGCGCTCGCTGTACCTGATGTCGGTGTGGGTGCAGCACTGGATGCTGCAGGCGGTGGGGGGCGTGGCGCTGCTGCTGGTGCTGCTGTTTGTCTCGCTGCCACGCTGGCGCGGCACGCTGCGGGTGCATGTCGACCGGCTGCCGCCGTACTCGATCTACCGCCTGACGGCGGGCAGCGGCTTCCTGATGGCGTTCGCGGCCCTGCAGGCGGCCGGCGTGACGGTGGAAAAGTCGCTGGCGCGGCTGTCGGCCATGGCGCAGCCCTGGCTGCGCGAGCGCCTGGACGGGGCTTTGCTGGGGGTGCGTTCCGGCCTCAACTGCGGCGAGGCGCTGCGCAATGCGGGATATGGATTTCCGTCGCCGGAGGTGATCGACGACCTCTGCGTGTACGCGAAATACAAGGGATTCGCCGAAGCCTTGCAGCTGATGGCGGATGAGTGGCTGGAGCAGGGCGTGGAAGTGATTACGCTCCGGATGAGGGTGCTGAACGGCGTGGCGATCGTCGTGCTGGCCCTGGTGATCGGCTGGCTGGTCACGGGCTTCTTTGGCATCCAGCAGGAAATCGCGGCGCTGACGCATGGCGTCCATTGAACTTTGACATCAAGCTTAATTGAGGAAATGCATCATGGCGAATCAAGACAACCTGAATCAAACAACACTGCGCGGCGCCGGCCGTCCCGCGCGTCAACGCGGCGCCTCGCTGCTGGAGGCGCTGGCCTACCTGGGCATCGCGGCGGTGGTGGTGCTGGGCGCGGTGTCGCTGCTGACGTCCGCCTTCGGCAGCGCCAAGTCGAACCAGAGCTCCGAGGAAGTGGTGGCGCTGCGCACCGCCGTGCACAAGCTGTACCTGGGGCAGACCTACCCGGCCGCCGACCTGCTGCCGACGCTGCTGAAGGCCAACGCCGTGCCGGCCACCTTGACCAGGGGCGCCGCCAACGCGGTGACGAACAGCTGGGCGGGCGCGGTCACGGTGACCGGCAACACCAGCACCTTCACGGTGACCTACAACGGCGTGCCGCAGGACGTCTGCGTGGGCATGGTCAGCGGCGCCAACGGCTGGACCCAGATCGACCAGGGCGGCGCCAACATCATCAACACCTTCCCGGCCACGGCCGCCGCTGCGGCCGCCGTGTGCGCCAATGCGGCAGCCAACAGCGTGACCTTCACCGGCACCTGAGCAAACGACCTCGGCTGAAGGGAGACGACGATGTGGAATATCACGGTGATGCTGGTGCTGTTCTCGGTGGCGGGGTATTACACCACCCATAACCTGGAACAGCAGGACCAGAACCAGGCCAACGGCGCGCTGGCGGTGGCCGACGACATGGCGGTCTACCGTGGCGCGGTGATCGACTATTTCAGCAGCAACGACTTGCGCGACACCAGCGTGTCCCTGGCCACGCTGAAGGCCGCGCACGCGCTGCCCGCCTGGTCGACCAGCGGGCAGGGCGGCGTTGCGCCGGCCTGGGGCAACTACCGCGACGGCGCCGGCCTGATCTACATCTACGCGACCAGGCTGCCGGCCGGCGATATCTCGGCCGACATCGCCAGGCTGTCGCGGAACTCGATGCTGGCCGGCGTGTATCGCCGCGAACAGCCCAACCTGCAGTCGCCGGTGTTCGGCGACACGCATATTCCATTGACGGCACTGGCCGGCCTCGCCGTTCCCGACGGCGCCCCGGTCTGGATAGGAACCAGCCCATGACACAGCACGCACGTCACACGCCCCGCCCCCCGACCCGACGGCAGCACGGCTTCGCCCTGCTTGAGCTGCTGGGCGCACTGGCGGTGGGCGCCCTGGTCCTGCTCGGCCTGTCCACTGCGATGGACACCTCGCTGGCGGACCTGAAGGGCCAGCAGGCCGGCTATTACCAGTCGCAGCTGGTGGCGGGCGCCGACAAATACATCAGCGCCAACGCCGATGCGCTGCAGCTGGCCACGCCGACCGCCGCCACCATCGTGCCGGTCACGCTGGCGCAGCTGAAGGCGGGGCGCTTCGTGCCGCCGGGCTTGGCCGCCGTCAACGCCTACGGCCAGAGCCCGTGCGTGCTGGTGCGGCAATCCGATCCGGTCGGCCATCCGGGCCAGTTCGACACGCTGGTGACGACCGTCGGCGGCGACAAGATCGCCGACCGCGAGATCGCCGTGGTGGCGGCGGGCGCCGGCACCGGCGGCGGCTACATCAGCGCGGCCAGTCCGGCCATCGCCAGAGGCACCAGCTGGAGCATCGACACCACACCTTACCGGGGCACGGCCTGCGCCGGCGCCGGCGCGCTGACCGGCGGCGCGGCCGACGGCGGCCACCTGGCGTCGAACCTGTTCTACGGCGGCCCCGGCCAGCTGTCGACCGACTTCCTGTATCGCGGCGCGGTGCCCGGCCATCCCGAGCTGAACCGCATGAACACGCCGCTACGGCTGGCCAATGCGGCGCTGGTGGCGCCGGGCGCGTCCTGTCTGACGTCGGCTGGCGTGGCCGAGGCCGGCCTGGCGATCGATGCCGCCACCCGCGCGGTGCTGACCTGCGGCGCCGGCGGCACCTGGAGCCTGCCGTCGCAATGGAAGGATCCGGTGGCCGCCTACGCCGACCTGCCTGCCGTCGGCAGCACGACCGGCGACGTGCGCATGGTGACCACGCTGAGCCGCGCCTTCACCTGGGACGGCGCCAAGTGGGCGGCGCTGGCGGTGGACCAGAACGGCGACCTCGACGTGCCCGGCACGGCGACCGCCGCGCAACTGGTCGCGGCCAATTCGGTGTATTCCAAGGGAACCATCCGGGCCGACGGGGACATTAATTCAGGTAACGACATCGCGGCACAACACGATGTCAACGCCAGCCACGACCTGCGCGCCACGCACAACGTCTATGCCGGACGCGATATGTTCGCCGACGGCGGCGTCAGCGGCCAGTTGTGGATGTATAGCAACCATATCTCGCTGTTCCAGCATTTCAACCCCGGCGACGCCTGCAATTTCCAGGTGTTCAACGCGGCGGACGGCGTGTATTACATCCCTTTCCCGATCGGTACCATTGTGCTGGATGCGAACTCACTTTCGATGACATGCTATGCAGACGAGACCTTCAGATATGCCAACGGCACCTACCGCCCATGACCGCGCGCGGCGACGACGGCTGCTGGCCGCCGCGCTGCTGGCCGCCTGCGCCTCCAGCGCGCAGGCGTGCTGGCAGGACATCGCCGATTCGTACGGCATCAACGCGCACCTGCTGTACGCCATCGCCAAGACGGAATCGAACCTGAATCCGGCGGCGATCAACCGCAACAAGAACGGCTCCTACGACATCGGGCTGATGCAGATTAACAGCAGCTGGCTGCCGGTGTTGAAGAAATACGGGGTGGAGGAGGGGCAGCTGAAGGATGCCTGCACCAACCTGCAGGTCGGGGCCTGGATCCTGTCGCAGAATATGCGGCGCATGGGGCCGACCTGGGAGGCGGTGGGCGCCTACAACGCCAGGAATCCGCAGTTGCGCATCAAGTACGCGCAGCGGGTGTACAAGAATATTCCGGCCGAGGCGCGCGACCAGGACGTGCGCTAGGCCTGCGCTTCCAGCGGCGCGTCGCCGGCGTCCTCGCACAGTTCGAGCCGGTAGCCCTGGCTGTAGGCGGTGCGTATCATGACCACCGGCTTGCCGTCGACCTGCAATTTCTTGCGCAGCTTATAGACGTGCTGTTCGATCGTGCGGCCGGCCACTTCGCTGTCGGCGCGCCAGATCACCGTGCCGATGGTCTCGCGCGAGATGTAGACGCCGGGGGAGGAAAAGAACAGCCAGGCCATGCTGAATTCGCGCGAGGTCAGCGAAATGGGCGTGCCGAGGTAGCTGAACTTGGACGATTCCCGGTTCAGCAAAAAGCCGGAGTACTCGATCGTGCGCCGCAGGCTGGGCGGCGCGGCGCGGCGTATCAGCGCATTGATGCGCGCCGTCAGTTCCACCGTTTCGAATGGCCGTACCAGGAAGTCGTCGGCGCCGCTATTCAAGGCCAGCGCGACCAGGTCCGCGCTGCGGATCGGCGACAGGATCAGCGTCGGCGTGTTGTCGCCGCTGCGGAAGCCCAGCCAGGAAAAAATGCTGTCGTCGTCGCGCGGAGGCAGCGCGACGTCGATCAGGATCAGGTCGAAGCTGCGGCGCGTAAGCGTCCGCAACAACGCGTTCTCTGAATCGAACTGGATCGATTCGAAGCCGGCGCGGACCAGAGTGCCGCGCACTTGCTCGTACACGGTCGGGTTGCGGATGTAGCACGCTATTTTCATGTTATCGATGTCAAACAGGATGGCGTTAGGATAGCGGTTTTTGTCGAAGACGGTTGCGCATCATATAAGAAAGTGAATATTCTTGAGCATTGGTGTATGCCGATCACGGTATACTGGCCTGACTTCATATTTAGGTGACAGCATGTCCAATCACACGGCGCGTAATCTTCAGCAGGAACTGCTGGCACTGGTGAACGCGAAACGGATTTTTTCCGATATCCACATCGAACAGGATCAACCGATCATGGTGAAGGGGCCGCGCGGCTGGCTCGCCGTCGATGAAAATCCGGTGACGCTGGCGGAGATGACGCCGCTGCTGAGGGCCATCGACGAGGATTGGGAAGACAAGATCATCGACAAGGCGCTCGATCATCCGTATGTGCTGGAACAATGGCGTTTGCGCTGCAATATCTACCGCATGTCGCGCGGCAACCGGGTGGCGGTGTCGATCCGGCGCTTTCCGCTGGAGCCGATCGCGCTGGAGCAGACCGGCTTGCCGTCCTACGTCAAGACCATCCTGGAGGCGACCAAGGGCATCATCCTGGTGACCGGTCCGACCGGGGCCGGCAAGACCACCACCATCGCGTCCATGCTTGATTACATCAACACGACGCGTCAGGGCCATATCGTCACCATAGAAGAACCGATCGAGTATGAACTGCACCGCAAGCAGTCGATCATTTCGCAAAAAGAAGTGCCGACCGACACCGCCAGCTTTTCCAGCGGCCTGCGCGAGGCCCTGCGCCAGAAGCCGGACGTGCTGATGGTGGGGGAGATCCGCGATTTCGATACCGCCGACACGGTGCTGCACGCGGGCGAGTCGGGCCACCTGGTGCTGGCCACGCTGCATACCAGCAGCGCGGTGCGCGCGATCACCAAGCTGCTCAGCTTTTTCCCCCAGGACCAGCGCAACCAGCGCGCCGCGGCCCTGGCCGACTCGCTGGTCGGCGTGATCTTTCAAAGCCTGCTGCCCTCCGAGGACGGCAGCAGCCACGTGATGGCCAGCGAGATGGTGTTCAACAACAACCAGCAGATCGCCCCCTATATCGCCGATCCGGACAAGCTGCACATGATTGCCGACTTCATGAAGCGCAAGGAAGACAATATGTCGAGGAATCTCAACGAGATCCTGGTGCAGCTGGTGCAGAAAAAAACCGTGGGTACGCGCGACGCCCTGCGGGTGGCGTACAACCGCATGGAGCTGCATGAAATGTTGAACAGCAAGCGATAGCCGGTTCAGCATGGCCCGCTCCGGGCCTTCACCGTGAATACCTGTCGAGGTCCGGCTGGTTCAAGCGTTTGGTGGAAACGGTTCCATGGAGGAATATAAAATCTATGAACTATCATGTCAATATCATTCGATAAATATTTCTTCCTGTAGCCGCGGGCCCGCGCTACAGGCCCATCTTGTCGAAGGCTTCGGTGGCGCGGATCAGTTCCGTCGCCACCTGCACCACCGGTATGCGTTGCGCCGTCGCCTGCCGGCGGATGGTCTCGTAGGCTTCGCTGCTGCTGACCCGCTTGCGCTCGACCAGGATGTTGACGGCCTTCTCGATCTCCCTGCGCGAGCGCAGCGTATCCTCGAGCCGCTTGACCTTGTTGTTCAGCCGTTTCTTGTAGTCGTTGGACGAGCGCGCCAGCACCAGCGTGCTCAGGATGCCGAACGAGCGGAACGGCTTGGTGATGACGGCGCTGGCGTTGGTTTCGAGCAGCGCGCCGAGCACCGTGGGATTCTCATAGTCGATCAGCGCGATCAGCACGGCCTCGGTCTCGGTCAGGCACCAGTCGGCGGTGGCGGTCTGCTCGCGGTCGACCAGGAAGAAAATGACGTCGGTGTCGGGCGGTCGCGTCAGGCAAAACGGCCAGATCCAGCGCACCTGGCAACCGATGCGCTTGAGCTGGCCTTGCAGAATGTCGCGGTCTTCGCCCGGCGGATGAATCACGGCCACGCGCAAATGGCGCAAATCATCAAAGAGTCTGCTCATCTCAGGTTCCTACTTTAGCCAGAATTCGGAAAACTCGTATGTGGTCAGATAGGGGTCGGGCTTGACCGGTTCCGCCGCCTGCCAGACGACGTCGAAAGCGCCGTCGTCGCGGGCCACGCCGATCTTGGGCTGCAGCCAGACGTGGTGGTTTTCGGGATCGACCGCGATCGCGCCCTCCGGCGCGTCGAAGCGCTCGTCGAACACCGCGTCGACCAGTTTTTGCGTGTCCATCGAGCCGGCCCGCTCCAGCGCGCCGGCAAACAGATACACCTGGTTGTAGGCCGCCTGGCCCCAGGCGCTGACGGTGGCGTCGGCGCCGAAACGGCGCCGGTAGGAGGCCAGGAAGCGCTGGTTCTGTTCCGACGGCAGCGAGCTGAAATAGGTCGCCGAGACGATGTGGCCGGCGCAGTATTGCGGCCCGATCAGTTTCAATTCGGTCTCGCCCAAGGTCAGGCTGGCCACCGGCAGCCGCTTTTCGGCGCGTCCGGCGTCGTGCAGCACGCGGTAGAAATCGCGCGCCGGACGCCCGATCACGGTGGAAAACACCGCTTCCGGGCGGTCGCGGTAAATGTCGTCGACGGCCGCCTCGATCTCCTCGTGGCGCACGTCGAAGGGCAGGTAGATCTCATCGACGATCTCGCCGCCGTGCCGCTCGAAGAAGTCGCGCATGATGCGGTTCGATTCGCGCGGATAGATGTAGTCCGAGCCGATCAGGTACATGCGCTTGCCGCAGTTCTTCAGCAGATAGGCCGCCAGCTGCAGGCTGTTCTGGTTCGGCACCGCGCCGGTGTAGACTACGTTGGGCGAGTACTCGAAGCCCTCGTACAGCGAGCAGTACCACAGCAGGCCGTTCTTGCGCTCCAGCTCGGGCAGCACCGCCTTGCGGCTGGACGAGGTCGAGCAGCCGAAAATCACGTTCACGCCCTCGCGCGACAGCATCTGGCTGGCCAGCCTGCGGTAGGCGCCCAGGTCGCCCTGGGGATCGAACACCACCGGATCGAGCAGGCGGCCGCGCACGCCGCCGCGCGCGTTGATTTCCTCGATGGCCAGCACGGTGCCGAAGAAGTGTTCGGATTCGGTGACCGCGGTCACCCCGGAGCGGGAAAACAGGATCCCGACCCGCCAAGTCTCGTTGCCTTGCTCTGCTGCGCTATGGATAGCCGTCATATCGATCGCTCACTGGTGGTGCTGCTCATGGTACGGTATGGAACAAACGTCGCGCAAGGCCGTTCATGGGCCGCGCCGGGGCAGGGCGGCCCGTATCGCCGCCTCCACCTGTTCGGCGGCCGCCAGGCAGCGCCGGTCCTGCCACGGCTGGCCGATGATCTGTATTCCCATCGGGCAGCCTTCGGCGCCGCTCAGGCCCGGCACGCTGACGCAGGGCGTGCCGAGCAGCGTCCACACCTTGTTGAAGGTCGGCTCGCCGGTGGAGGCCCAGCCGAGCGGCGCTTCGCCCGGCGCGCTGGGCGTCATCAGCACGTCGACGCCGTCGAACAGCTCGGCGGTCCGCTGGCGGGCGGCGGCGATCAGCTGGCGCGTGGCGTCGTACTGCGCGGGCGTGACGTGGGCCGCGCCGCGCAGGAAATCGCGCAGCATCGTCGACAAGCGCGCCGCGTGCAGGTCGAATTCAAACGCCAGCGACTGGCTGGCCTCGTATTGCTGCAGCGTGGCATGGGCCGCATACAGCGCGTCGAACCACGACGGCAGCGCGATGGCCCGCACGCTGCCGCCGCGCGCCGTGATGGCGTCGGCCGCCCGGCGCACCGCCGCGGCGGCGCCGGCCGACGGCGCCTCCCACGGATAGGCCGCCGGCACGCCGACCACCAGCCCGCGCAGGTCGTCCGCCGCCGCGTCGGTCCGCAGCGGCCGGCCGATCAGCGTTTCGGCGAACCAGGCCACATCGGCCACGCCGGCCGCGAACAGGCCGACCGTGTCCAGCGACCACGAGAAACACTTCATGCCCGGCGTGGGGAACAGGTCGTAGGTCGGCTTGTAGCCGGCGATGCCGCAGAACGACGCCGGCCGGATGGTGGAGCCGCCGGTCTGCGTGCCGACGGCGAACGGCACCATGCCGGCCGCCACCGCCGCCGCCGAGCCGGAGGACGATCCGCCCGCCGTGCGGCGCGGGTCGGCCGGGTTCCTGGTCGGGGTCGGCGCCATGTAGGCGAACTCGCTGGTGACCGTCTTGCCGACCACCACGCCGCCGGCGCGGCGTATCAGCGACACGATCGCGGCGTCGGCGGCCGGCCGGTGCTCGCCGTAGATGGGCGAGCCGTAGGCCGTGGGCAGCGCGGCGGTGTCGAAGATATCCTTGACCGCCACCGGCAGCCCGGCCAGCGGGCCGCGCGCCTGCCCGGCCAGCGCCAGCGCCGCCGTCGGTTCGAGCACGGCGACGAAGGCCTGGGTCTCGGCGTCGTGCGCGGCGATGCGGCCGATGGCGCCGGCCATGACGTCGTGGCGGCTGATCTCGCCCAGTTCGATCTGGCGCGCGAGCTGCGCGCCGTGGAGCATGTTCATGGTGGTCCTCCTAGACGCTCAAGTGTCGCATGATGTCGCGCTGGGCGTCGGCGCCGCGCGTGTCGCCGGTCTGCACGATCTCGCCCAGCTTCAGCAGCGCGTAGCGGTCCGCCACCGTGGTGGCGAACTGCACGTTCTGCTCGACGAACAGGATCGCCGTGCCGTGCGTGGCGCGCTGGTGCAGCAGCGCCGCCGCGACCCGGTCGATCACCGACGGCTGCATGCCCTCGGTGACTTCGTCGATCAGGATCAGCGCCGGCCGCACCATCAGCGCGCGGGCGATCAGCAGCATTTTCTGCTCGCCGCCCGACAGCGTGCCGGCGCGCTGCGCCATGCGCCCCTTGAGGAAGGGGAACAGGTGCTCGACCTCCGCAAAGCGCTGGTCGAACAGGCTGTCCTTGGCCAGCCCCAGCCGCAGGTTGTCGCGCACGTTCAAGTCGTGGAACAGCGAACGCGATTGCGGCGCGTAGGCGATCTGCGCGCGGGCCACGCGGTGCGCCGGCTGCCGCGTCACATCCTTGCCGAACAGGGTCACCGAGCCGCCGCGCTTGGGCAGGTAGCCCATGATCGATTTCAGCAGCGTGGTCTTGCCCATGCCGTTCTTGCCGACCAGCGCGACGATCTCGCCGGGCCGGATCGACAGGCTCACGTTGCGGACCACGATGGCGTCCTTGTAGCCGCTGGAAATGTCGTGTAATGCCAATGCCGCGTCGCTCATGCCATGCTCTCCTGTGTGGCGTTGTTGTGTTCGGCCGCCGGGGCGGCGTGGCCGGCGTACACCGACTGCACCAGCTCGGACGCCACCACCTCGTCGACCGTGCCCTGCATGACGATCTTCCCCTGGTGCAGCACGACCACGCGCGACGAGATTTCGCGGACAAAATCGAGGTCGTGCTCGACCAGCAGGCAGCACAGGCCGTAGTCCCTGGACAGCTCGATCAGGATGTGGCCGATCTTGGTGCGCTCGGCCTTGGTCAGCCCGGCGGTCGGCTCGTCCAGCAGGATCACGCGCGGCTCCAGCGCCAGCACCATCGCCAGCTCCAGCGCCTGCTGCTCGCCGTGCGACAGGTTGCGGCATACCCGGTCGAGCTTGGTGTCCAGCTCGGTGGCGCGCAGCACCGCCAGCGCGTACGGCGGCAGCGACAGGCTGTTGCGCTCGCGTACCAGCGACGGCGTCTCGATGCGCGCGCGGGCGATGCGCAGGCACTCGGCCACGGTCAGCGATTCGAACACGTTCGCGGTCTGGAATTTCCTGCCGATGCCGAAGCCGACGCAGCGGCTCGGCGGCAGCTGCCGCAGGTCGTGGCGGTCGATGCGGATGTCGCCCGCGCTGCGCTCGGCGCCGTCGCTCATGCAGCGCATCAGCGTGGTCTTGCCGGCGCCGTTGGGGCCGACCAGGCTGACCAGTTCGCCGGGATAGGCGGTCAGGTCTATGCCCTCCAGCACCTTCAGGCTGCCGAAGTGCTTGGCCACGCCGGCCAGCTCCATGGCGGGAATGGTGCGGTCGATGCGGTCGATGCCGCTGCGGCGGTCGGGCGCCGCCGTCAGCGTCGGCACCGGGGCCGGGCCGGCGGTGCGCGCGCGCCGCGGCAGGAAGCGGCGCAGCTTGAGCGCCAGCGGCATCAGCCCCTGCGGCAGCAGGATGATGACCAGCACGAAGGCGATGCCGACCAGCAGTTTCCACAGGAAGGGCAGGCTGCCGCTCAGGTAGGCGCTGGCGGTCTCGATCAGGATCGCGCCAAGCACCGGGCCCAGCAGCGTGCCGCGGCCGCCCAGCGCCACCCAGATGATGATCTCGGTGCCGAACACAAAGCCGGACAGTTCCGGCGCCACCACGCCGCTGAAGGAGGCGTAGCCGAAGCCGGCCACGCTGGCGACCAGCGCGGTGACCACCAGCAGGGCGATCTTGACCAGCGAGGGATTGATGCCGAGGTATTCGCAGCGCGATTCATTGTCGCGGATGCCGACCAGCACCTTGCCGGCGTCGCTGTGGACGAAAATCCAGGCGGCGCAGGTCAGCAGTACCAGCGCGCCGCCGGTGATCCAGAACCAGGCGTCCAGCGGCAGGTCGATCGTGGTGTAGCCGGTCAGGCCGGAACTCGAGCCGGTGAAGGTGCCGCCCGAGAACAGCAACTGCGTCATGACGATGGGCAGCACCAGCGAGATGACCGACGCGTACAAGGGCGTGGCGCCCTGGTAGAACGACAGCCAGCCGACCAGCAGCGACACCAGCGCGGCGCCGGCCAGGGCGATGCCCAGCGCCAGCCAGGCCGGTCCGGCGCCGAAGCCCATATGGGTGAACACCAGGCCGGCGGCGTAGGCGCCGATGCCGAAGAAGGCCGACTGGCCGAACGTCAGGATGCCGGTGTAGCCCCACAGGATGTCGACGGTCAGCGCCACCATGGCGAAGCAGCAGGCGCGGATGACGATGTTGAGCAGATAGGTGTCGAGCAGCGACGGCATCAGCGCCACCATCAGCAGCGCCGCCAGCGTGACGCCGAACACCGGCTTCAGCGATTTGCTGGAGGCCTTGGTTGATGTCTTAATCATGAGAAAACCCCTTCGGACGAATGCGCAGCGTGATCGCCGACAACAGCACGATGGCGATACCGCCCAGCACCGGACTGACAAATGTACTCAACAACACCTGGATGCCGCCGAACAGCGCGGCAGCCGCGACCAGGCCGAACATGGACGAGCCGGCCACCATGACCAGCATGAAGGCATTGATCAGCCATGGTATCCCCATGTTGGGATCGACGCTGGACAGCGGCGTGATCAGGGTGCCGGCCAGGCAGCCCAGGCCCGCGCCCAGGCTGAAGGTGAAGAAGCGCACCCGGCCCGAATGAATGCCGAGGCCGCGCGCCAGCTCCTCGTTCATGATGACGGCGCGCGTGACCAGTCCGAAGCGGGTCTTGGTCAGCAGCACGCTCAAGGCCAGCGCCAGCGCGGCGGCCAGGCCGATCAGCACGATGCGGTAGGCGGAATATTCGGTGCCGAACACCGACATCGGTCCGGACACCGGGCTGGTGGCGAATTGCGCCTCGCGCCCAAAGCTCAGCGTGATCAGCTGCGCGATGACGATGCCCAGGCCCCAGGTGGCCAGGATCGCGTCCAGCGGACGCGCATACAGCGGGCGCACGATGAAGTACTCGATCGCCATGCCGCAGATCCAGCCCGTCGCCATCGCCACCGGCAGCGCGATCCACGGGTTCAGTCCCAGCTGGGTGACCACCAGGCTGGCGTAGGCGCCTATGGTCAGGAACGCACCATGCGCGAAGTTGATGATCTTCATGACACCGAAGATCATCAGCAGTCCCGCCGCCACCAGATACAGGATGGCGGCCGAACTTATCACATCCAAAAACAACGACATTTCATCTCCTCGTTTTACTTTCTGCGTCAGGAACCGGGCGCGGGGCCCGGCTCCTTGTCAACTTACGCCGGGTGCCCTAGTTTGCCGGACATTGCTCCCCGGGGCCGATGTTATTGAAGTCCTGCACCACCTTGACGCTGCCGTCCGCCTGCACCTGGCCCAGGTACATTTTCAGCGGCGTATGGTGCTGCTTGGACATCTGCACATGGCCGCGCGGGCCGTCGTGCGACACCTCGGCCAGCGCCAGCCTGACCTTGGCCGGATCGGTGCCGCCGGCCTTCTCGACGGCCGCCTTGTACAGGTAAATGGCTTCGTACTGCGGCACCGACAGATCGTTCGGCACCTTCAGGTCGGCGCCGAATTTCTTCGCGATGTCAGCCAGGTACTTCTTGTTCTGCGGATTGTCGATGCCGGTCACGTACGACGCTGAAATATACAGGCCCTGGCCGTCGGCGCCCATGCTCTTGGCCGTGCCTTCGTCCACCGCCAGGTTGCCGTACAGCGGATTGAGGCCGGTGGCGCGCAGCTGCTTGGTCAGCGACACGTTGGGCGCGCCGCCGGCGGTCGAGGTGATCAGCGCATCGGCCTTGCTGGCGCGCAGCTTGCTCAGCACCGCGGTCCAGTCGGTGCCGTCCATCGGCAGGTACTCTTCGCCCACCACCTTGCCGCCCTGGCTTTCGATGAACTTGCGGGTGAACTCCAGCATGCCGCGGCCGAACGAGTAGTCGCTGCCGACCAGGAAGAAGGTCTGCGCCTTCTTGTCGCGCATGAAGTAGCGGACGATGGGCGGCACCTGCTGTTCCGGCACCCAGGCGTTGACGAACAGCCATGGGCTGCACGAGCGGCCTTCGTAGAACGAGGTGTAGATGTACGGGATCTTGCCCTTGTTGACGATGGGCAGGCCGGCGTTGCGGGCGGCGCTGGTTTCCATCGAGATGATCACGTCCACCTTCTTGCGGAACACCAGCGAGTCGAAGGCTTTTTGCGCGCCCACGGCGCCCGAGCCGTCGTCGGCGATTTCCAGCTGCAGCTTGCGGCCCAGCACGCCGCCGCCGGCGTTGATCTCGTCGACCGCCAGCTGCGCCGACTGCACCACGCCGGGCGCCACCACGCTGTTGGCGCCGGACAAACCGATCGGCACGCCGATCTTGATCGGCTCGGCCGCCATCGTGGCGCCGGCGCACAGGATGGCCAGTGCCATCGCATTCAATTGGATTATCTTATGCATTTTTTTTGCTCCCCAAATATGTTCAGAACGAATGGCTGATGCCGAGCGCGTAACCGTGCACATTGTCGCGCAGGTGTTCGGTCCAGGTATCGGCGTAGACGCTGGTGCGTTTCGAGAACGCGTGCACGTAGCCGAAGCTGACCTTGTGACTGCCCAGTCCCTTGTTGCCGCCGTAGCCGCCGCGCAGCGAGTCGTGCGCGTTCAAGCCGTAGGTGGCGGCCAGCAGGTAGAGGTTCTCCGCCTTGAGGTTGAGCACCTTGGTGTGCGCATAGCTGGCGAACACTTTCAGGCTCTCGACGGTATACGTGCCGCCGGCGTAGGCGATCGAATCGTCCTCATGGTTCTTCTCGTAGGACACCACGGCCAGCACCGGGCCGCTCTCGTAGTTGAACGCCGCGCCCTTGTTGCGCTTGCGGGCGCCCGGCGCCAGTTCCGCCTCGCCGGAAACGGTGATGTTGGCGCCGTTCCAGCTGGGCGTGTCGTAGAACACGGCGTTGTTGATGCGGGCGAAGGTGGCATAGTTCAGCGCCACGTCGTTGGTGCCGTCGGCGCTGTAGCTGCCGGTCTGATAGCCCGACAGGGTGGCGAAGGTGGCGCCGTTTCCCCATGGCTCCAGACGCCACAGCGATTGCCAAGCGGCCGACATGGCGCGGCCCAGGCGCAGCGTGCCGAGCGACTCGCTCTTCAAGCCGACCGTCGACTCGCCCTGCCAGAAGGTGCCCGGATTGGACAGGCCGCCGGTGTCGGGGTTGAACCGCATCTGCAGGTTGAACACGGCCTTCAGGCCGCCGCCCAGGTCTTCCGTCCCCGCCAGGCCCAGCCAGTTGAAATACCCCGGCCCCATGGTCAGCGGCGTGTCGCTGGATTTGCCGATGGCGGTGTCCAGGTTGCCGTAGAAAGTGACGTTGCTCTGCGCGTGTACCTGTGTCATCAGCGCCGCCAGCGCCAGCGCGGTGCAGCCCCCGGTACATCCTAGTCTTACGAAGCTTTTCATTGCTCTTATCCCTCTTTTAATATGAAAAAATCCCAGTGTCATGGTCCCGCTTATTCCGGTTGCACTTGCCCGCGCCTTAGCACGTGCCGCCGGTTACTGCCGGGGCGATCGTCATCGCCCGGTTATTTCGTCAGCGCCTCGTAATCGCCGTAGACATCGCCGCGGCGGTCGCTGAGCAACTGATTAAATTCATTCAGGCGCCGCTTGCTGCGCGCCTCGGACAGGTCCAGATCCGCATAGATGATGGCTTCGTTGTCCTGGCTGGCCGGCCCGGCCACGGGCCAGCCGCCGCAGTTGACGATCACGCTGCGGCCGATGAAGGCCTGGTCGCGCTCGACGCCGACGCGGTCGGCGCAGGCGATGAACAAGGCGTTCGAATGGGCCGACGCCATGGTCAGCGTGACCGCCATCGGATGCTGCCCGGGCGGCTGGTCCGGCATCGGCACCCAGTTGGTGGGCACGCAGATCAGGTCGGCGCCCTGCAGCGCCCCCAGCCGATACACTTCCGGGAACCAGCCGTCGTAGCAGACCGCGACGCCGACCCGGCCGAACGGCATATCGAACACCGGTACGCCGAGATTGCCGGGCGTGAAGTAGATGTTTTCCTCGTTCCACAGGTGGAGCTTGCGGTATTTGCCGATGTAGCCGTCGGGCCCGATGACGACGGCGGTGTTGTACAGGACGGTGCCTTCGCGCTCGGCGATGCCGGCCACGATATAGACCTCGAGCCGGCGGGCGAGGGCGCTCCACTCCAGGCAGGTGGGGCCGGCGGGAATGTCTTCCGCCAGGTCCAGCGCCTCTTCCCGGCTGCGGAACACATAGCCGGAATTGCACAGCTCCGGCAGTACGATCAGCCGTGCGCCCTGGCGCGCGGCAGCTTCGATGAACCGCGCGGCGGCCGCCCGGTTTCCTGCGACGTCGCCGACGTGCGGCTCCATTTGTATGCACGCGATCTTCACCGATCCGGCACTTGGTATATGCGCTGCCATAGCCACCCTTAACGCGAAATAAAAACGCAAAAAAAAGCCCCCGATGCGCCTAGGCGCAAATCGGGGGCTTTATAGCCCGGTATTTAAAGCAGCGTTACTGCTGCCACAACCGTAAATTCTGTCTTGCCGGCGGCCAATGATGCTGGACTTGGCTGCCGCTGCCACCTGGATTTCGCGATATGGGAAATCCGGTGTGAATTTAGTATCGGGCTAAAGCAAACGCTGTGTCAAGTAAATTGTATAAATCAATGTTGCGTCAATGTCGCAGAAATACCGGGCCGCGGCTTACAGCACCTCCTGCTTCAGCGGGGAGTTCGGCGGCAGCTTGCCGTCGTGGCGCAGTATCATCTGCTGCACCCCGTGGATGGCGGAGGCCACCGCGCCGCTGGCGAAGCCGCCTTCGGCGGTATGCTCCTCGCCGATGAAGATCGCACCGTCGTTGCCCTTGAACGGCTCGCTGAACAGCGCGCGGGTGTTGTCCAGGTCATTCGGCGCGTCCATCTTGAAGGCGCCGCCGAAGTGCTTCTTCTCGCTCCAGTGGGTGTACATGACATTTTCCATGTTGTTCTCCACCAGCGTCGCCAGGTTGGCCAGTTTCTTGTGGGCCGGATCGTCGGGGTTCTGTCCGGCCGATTCGCGCAGGGTCGCAATATAGGTCTTCAGCTGGTCCTCGGCGCTCTGGCCCAGCACCTTGTCGGAGTTGGTGCCCAGGGTGTAGCTGGTGTACAGCACGTGGTGGCTGCCACCCGGCGCAGGTTTGAGGAAGTACGACTGCTGGAACAGCTTGTCGCCCTGCAGGTTGCCGGGCAGCTCCAGGCCCGCGATCTCGCTGTTCGGAATCTTGATCGCCATCTTGGTCGCGCCGACCAGGTTGGCCGAATTGATGGCGTGCGCCAGTTCGGGCGACATCAGCGCACCGGGGCCTTCGATCTCGCTGGTGAGCTTGAGTTCCTTGGCGGCGTGCGGACCGCCGGCGAAGAACAGTTCATCGTAGACCTCGGTCTTCGGTTCCTTGGACGTCGGGTCGGTGTAGGTCACGTGATACTTGTCGTCCTTCTTGGCGATTTTCGTCACTTCGGTATTCACCTTGATGGCGCCTTGATCTTCCAGCGAGCCATTCTCGACACCGTCAGCGTCGGCGACCACGCGGCGCAGCGGCTCGTCGGCGCCCTGCAGCAGGCCGACGTGGTGTTCCAGGCGTTCGTCGACCAGGAAGCGCAACTCCTCCAGGAAACCGACTTTATAGTAACCCTTGTAGCCGCCCACGCCGATGCCCACGGAACCGAAGGTTTTCTGCTCTTCCTCATTCCATTCGACGCCGCTTTCCTTCAACAACTGCTTGATGCCGCTCTCGAAATTGAGCGGGTCGAATTTCTTCTTGGCCTCGTCGCACAGGCGGCGGAAGGTGGCGATGTCGCCTGCGTCGCGGGCATCGCGAATCGGCTTCAGCAGGGACGTATTCAGCGCCAGTTCGAGATCCTGCGCGATCTTGGCCATGACGGGATTGGTCGGCGTTTTGCCTGGCTCGGCTTCATGCACCTCGTTGCCGATCAGGTAGGAAGTCGGCACCGAGCTCGGATTCGGGAACGGTACGTTGTCCAGGTTGTAGTGCTTGGCGAAGCTCCAGTACACGTTGCCGCGGGTGGTGTGGAAGCGCATGCCGCCTGGATGCAAACGGGTCGGCGTGGTGCTGCCATCCTTGCCTTGCAAGGTTTCGGAAGCGATGCGGCCGCCGATCTTGTCGGCCTGTTCCAGCACGACAGGCTTGACGCCGATGCGGTTCAGGCAGTCGGCCGCGAGGATGCCGGCTGGCCCGCCGCCGACGACGCAGACCTTCAGGTTCTTGGCCACCTCGGGCGGCAGTTCGCCGACCTTGCGGTTGTTGTCCCAATAGAAGCCGGTGTAGTCGTACATATGGTCCAGCGGCATGGTCATGCGCAGGTCGGTGAAGCGCTCCGAAATGGCTTGCTTGACGGCCGGGTCGGTGTTGGCCTTGAACGGCGTCTCCAGTTTGCGCTGCACCGCCGAGCTGCTGGCGTTGAGCAGCCTGCTGGCGCGGTCCGACGGCATGAAGGCCAGGGTGTGTTCCAGCCAGTCGCGAACCGGAGTGCGCGCCTGTTCGGATGTCGCCGGCTGCGCGGTTTTGCCCAGCAGGCTGGAGCGGTCGGTGCCCAGCGATTCAAGCACCTTGCACTGTTCCGCCTCGCTCAGGCAGTGCCAGTGCAGCGTGATCTCCAGGTGCAGCTGGGTCCGGTTTTCCGGGGCTGTGGTGGCGAGCTTGGTCAGATTGCGGGCAACGACATCGGCCAGCTGGCCGCGGTCGACGGTCCAGTTACCGGCCGGCTGCTTGAAATAGCGGCCGACGGACTGCGGATTCAGCGGCGGCAGCGGCAGGCCGCTGGTGGACAGGGGCGCCGTTTGCGCCGCGTGGGCGGTCTGCGCACGCCGCGTCTGTGCGCCGGCCGGCACGAATGGTGCGGATTGGAATTCGCCTGCAGGCCATTTGACGGCGGCCTGCGAAGTTTCGGCCTCGGCTTGTCCGACCGGCGACGACAGGCGCTGGCGCTTGAGGGCGGATTGGGTCGGCGGCGTGGCGGTGCTGGTTGTGGCTTCAGGCGTAACGGAACGGTCGTGCTTGGCGGCGGACGTGGTTGCCGTGTCTTGAACGACGTCCATTGCGTGGATGTCGGGGGAAGGGCTGCGGTTGACGATTGCCATGATATTTATTCTCAGTCTACGAAATATAGTGTTGTTCGGATGAACGGCACCAACGTGGCGCCGTTGCTGGGTGGTTCGCAGCGTCATCGACGCATGGTCGGATCAGCGAACCGACGGTACTGGCATGGTCATCGTGAGCATGCTGCGGCACCGTCTGAAGCTGAGTAGCGCCGGCGGCAAAGGTAGTTCCGGATTTTTTTTGACGCGATGGCGGCGGAACCGCGCGGCGCGGGCCGCTACTCATGGAGACCCCCGACCATCCATTGAAGGAGCATGCGCGTGTCCAAGGAACGATATATCCAGCTGGCGACCGGCTTCTGCCGCCTGGCCAAACTGCCGCAACCGGAAAAACTCATCGAAGGCAACGCGGTGGAGGTCGACGGTGTCGACTTCTATCTGGCTTACGATGAAGAAAACAGTCCCGACCACGTGATGGTGTACTGCGACTTCGGCACGCCGCCGCAGGACCGCCTGCTCGATGCCTATCAGGCGCTGTTGGAAGCGAACATGATTGTCTACGGCAGCAACGCGCCGGCCTTCATGCTGTCGCCCAGCAAGAAGGTGACGCTGGCGTATCAATACCGGGTCGACGAAGTCGCGCCGGAGCAGCTCATGGGCTTATTCGCCAATTTGTCCGGCCAGGCCGGCGCATGGCGCTCACACTATTTCCTGGACGCCGCCGCATAAGGCCGGCAACAGGGCAAGGAGAATCAACATGACTATCGGTGTACAAGGACCTGGTTATTACCACCATCCCATGGACGACACGCAAACCAAGACCGCGCAGCGCGCGACGTTCACGCCAACGCTGAGCAATCAGCTGTCGAGTCGGATGCTATCGAGCAGCAACAAGTACGTGCGGGGGATGGGGCAGGCCATCCAGAGCGTGCGCCGGTTCGACCTGAACCAGCGGCAGAAGATCAACGACAGCCGCCTGGCGCGACGCGTGTCCTCCACCGAGAGCAGCCTGCGCAACGATATTGCCTTGTCCAGGGCGGAGTTCAAGCAGGATCGGCTGCGGATGAAACAAGACATCAATAACGCAGGCAGCCACCAGCAGATGCAGGCACGGATCAAGGACGCGAACAGCACCATGAAGGATTATCTTCAGGAAGACGGATATCAACCATCGTCCGGCCTGGCGAAGGTGGCGCTGCCCAGGCCGGACGCGGTATTTCTCAGCAGCCCGGATGGTCATCGGGTGCGTGCCGGCTACGACAAGCCGCCGCTGCTGGCGCGGACCATCGCCCAAACCACCAGCCTGCAGTCGGACCATGGCGTGACCGGCGTGAACAAGGCTTTGCAGCGCACCGTTCAGTATGGCGCGGTGGGCCTGCGCAATGCCACGCTGTACGCCAAACAAGGCATTTACAAGGCGGCGGCCAGCATCAGCCAGCGCGACGGCGAGGCGCATACCACCTTCCAGCGGCGGGCCGACAGGGCCAGCGATATGCGCACGCTCAATGCCGCCGCCTTGCGCGGCAACGTCGCCTTGGGCCGGAAGTTTGCCGAGGTGGATGCGCGGCGATCGGATGCTGTCCTGGAAAAATTGACGGATCAAGGCTATCGGCCGACCCGCAAGCTGGCCGGCGTGGCACCGGCCAAGACTGGCTGGGCGGCGCGCAAAGCCAGCGACTATTTTGCCGATAACGAAGACATCATGGGCAAGCGCCGCAAGCTGACCTCGATGGTTTTTGGCATCCGCAACGTTGTGCCTTCGCTCAAGGCGTCCTACCATGAGCACAAGATGCGTATCCATGCGCCCGCGATGGACTCGGCGGATACCGCGACGCGGAACGAGGCCCGCCGTACTGTCGTCCGGCACGATGCCAAGCGCTTCAAGGCGCAGTACGGAATTGATTCGAGGAATGCGGCACTTCAGGGGCAGCTGCCCAAGGTCACCGCCAGGCATGATCAAGAGCTGATGGACAAGTTCGGAGCGGAAGAGCCGACGGCCCGCGATGATGACGCGTCCAGCATAAGCAGCTTCTCGTCCGGCACCAGCTACGATACCTCTATCCTCAGGCCGGGCAGCGAGGACAGCTCTTTGTATGACGACGACCAAGACAGCGTGCGCCGATAACGCCAGGAGGGCCGGCCGGGCCGGCGCACGCCCATTATCGAACCTGCAGTTCCTTGCTCAGCTTGATATTCGACGACGACTCGCCGATCATCAGCTTGAGCGGTCCGGCCTCGATGGCGGCGGCGCCACGGCCGGCGTCCCAGTAAGCCAGCTGGCTGGCCTTGAGCGGTATGTGCACGGTCTTGCTGGCACCCGGCGGCAGGCTGACGCGCTCGAAGCCGGCCAGCGCGCGCAGCGGCCGCGCCACCTTGGACTTCGGATGGCTGACGTACAGCTGTATCACCGTGTCGCCGGCGCGCTTGCCGGTGTTGGTGACATCGACGTCGACGGTCAGCGCGCCTTGGGCATCCAGGTAAGGGCTGCTGGTGCGCAGCTTGCCGTACTTGAAGCTGGTGTAGCTCAGGCCATGCCCGAAGGGATACAGCGGCGCGCCCTTGAAGTACATATACGTGCGCCCGTGGCGAATGTCGTAGTCCATCATCGGCGGCAACTGCTGCATGGAGGCCGGCCAGGTGCTGATCAGGTGGCCGCCCGGATTGTAGTCGCCAAACAATACGCGGGCGAGGGCGGTCCCTTCGTCCTGCGATGAATGCGCCAGATGCACGATGGCCGGCACGTTCTTCTGCGACCAGTTGATCGTGTACGGGAAGCTAGACACCAGCACCATCACAGTGTTGGGATTGGCCGCATGCACCAGCTTGACCAGTTGCTCCTGCTGGAGCGCCAGGGTTTCGCGGTCGCGTCCCTCGCGGCCATCGCCGGGATCGGCGCAGGGCTTGGTGCCGGCATCGGTCCAGTCGTGCGCCATGTTCGGTCCGCAGGTCGGATCGTTGCCGACGACGACCACCACCACGTCCGATGCGCGCGCTGCCTTGACGGCTGCGCCGTCGGTATTGTCGCCCGCGTAGTTGATCGTCACGCCGGGGCCGGCGGCGGCCTTGATGCCGTCCAGCGGCGAGACCGCATGCGGCGGATGGCCGCCGTACCAGTCCCAGTGCACGCTGTCGGCCAGGGGGCCGACGACGGCGATCGATTTCAGCTTGCCCTTCGTCAGCGGCAGCGCGTTGCCGGCGTTCTTCAGCAGCACCACCGATTCCAGCGCGATCTGCACCGATTGCGCCTGGTGCTTCTCGCTCAGCCACGGTTCCGGCCCATCCTTGATGGCCGCGTACGGATTGCCTTCAGGCGGATCGATCAGGCCCAGCCGCACGGTGACCTGGAATTTGCGCCGCAGCGCGGCATCGAGTTCAGCCTCGGTGACCAATCCCTCCGTCACCGCCTGCTGCATCTCGTCCTTGAATTTGTCGAGATACTGATTGATGCCGGCCTTGAACGCCGCCACCACCGCCGCCTTGTGGTCGGGATAGCGCTTGTACAGCTTGACCAGGTTGCCGACCGCGCCGCCGTCGCCGGACACCACCTCGGCATTCCATTTGCCGATCACCAGGCTGTTGAGAATCGGATGCACCGCCATCGGCGTGCCGTTCCATGCGTTGTACGACGCCATCAGCGCCCGCGCGCCGCCGTCCTCGAAGCCCATGCGAAACGGCATGGCGTAGTATTCCCAGAACAGCCGCTCGTCGAAGTCGGACGAGGAATTGCCGCGGCCATTCTCGTTGCTGTTGGCGAGGAAATGCTTGAGCAGTGCGACCGAACGCCAGTATTTTGGATCGTCTCCTTGCAGGCCTTTGACGAAGGCGGTGGCCATCGTGCCGGCCAGGAAGGGATCTTCGCTATAGACTTCCTCGGTGCGGCCCCAGCGCGGATCGCGCGCCAGGTCGGCCTGCGGGCCCCACAGCATCATCGACGGCTGGTTGTACTTGGGATTTTGCGTGATGTAGCGGCCCTCGGTGCCCTGGATTTCGCCGGCCGCGCGCACCAGCGACGGATTCCAGGTCTCGCCCATGCCCGGCGGCTGCGGGAACTGGGTGGTGGGAATCGCCGCCAGGCCTTTGTCGGCGTTGCCGCGCTTGACCACGCCGTGGATGCCTTCGGAACTGCCGAAGCTGGGAATGCCGAGGCGCTTGACGCTGGAATCGGTCGACAGGGCGGCGATTTTTTCTTCCACCGTCATCAGCGACAGGATGTTGTCGATTCGCTGCGTTGTCGGCAGGGCGGGGTCCTGAAACGGATGATCGTAGGCCCGGGCGTGGGCGCTGGCGAGCAGGCACGCCAGCGAAGCAAGACGAAACAATTTTGCGGCCGCATTCAGCTGATGCATGGTGCTCATCCTCGTTTATCCGTTCCAGGCGGATGCCCGGTGGGCGAAGATGGTGCAACGGCCCGGGGCGGCTGACAAGACAGAAAATGGCCAGAGCCCGTTACGTTTTTTAGCAAGTCACAACCGGCACTGTCGGCGCATCCTTGCGGTCTATCCCACAGAAGAAGGCTCGTAGGATTTGTAAAAAATCCACGTCGTAAGCAAGGCAAGTAAAAAGTTGCTGTATTGCTATAACTATTTAAAAAGCTGTTGGAAGGAACTAAATCAAAAAACGAACCCAGTCATGCGACTGAGGTCCGCTTTTTCAGTTCGGTGGCGCCCTATTTGGGTACTTCGCAAATCGCCGGTATGTCGAAATTGCCCGGGTCGATAGGCGTTTCAAACTCGTCGTAAAAGAAGTAGTCGGCTAGCGCCAGACTGGTACCGACACCCACTCCGGACTGCGACTGCATGAAGGTAACCGGCCGGGCGCGCAGACCGGAGTCGTCGAGCGGGGAATACCACGTCCACAAATAGGTAGAGTCGGGATAGTTGGTTCCCGATTTCGGGAACAGCGCCGAATAAATCAACACAGTAGCGCCAGGGCTGACCACCGGATTATTGCTGATGGTGGCTTGGATGGTGCCTTCCACCCCGGGCAGCGACATCCAGTCCGGCGGCTCCTGGGGGAAGAAGAATCCAGCGCTCTGGCCTGCGCACGTCGGCGGCGCAGTGCTCGTATATTGAATATCGTAACTATTTTCGCTGTATGCTGGCGCCGGCTGGATGGTCGCGGGTGCCGGTCCGGTCAGTATCGCGATTTGAGCCGTCAGCGAGCCTGGGTTGGGCTGGCTGTATTCGTAAAGCATCTTTGTATGCTGAGCACGGTCGCTAAACACCGCGTATTGATCGTCAGGTTTCCACACATACAGTATCCGGGTCGCCAGCGGGTTGTACAGTTCGTTTACTGGTGTCATGAACGCTGTCATGCCGAAATTGCTATTCCACTGGAACGTCTGGTATCCCGCTGGGTTGCCATTCTGAAAGCCTGGGAAGACCGGTTCTTCCCAAGGCGGCGGCTGGTCTGGCGCACCCTCGCTGAACACTGGCAGGTAGCTCATCGAATACATCTGGAACAGCGCCAGTTGATTAGGGTCGCCCTTGTCCGTCGACAGCGGCCCCTCGCCGAACATCATTCGCACCGGCGCAGTGGACGATGAGTCGAACCACATCCAGGTCGACGCTGCGGATACGTCCCCCGGATGTTCGGGCACTGGAACCTTCCACCAGTCCACGGTCGGACCCGGCATCCAGTTGAGCGGACAGGAACCGGCGCAAACGGCGTTTTCCAATTGCCCTCCAAACCAGTTTTCCGGTAACGTCCAGCCCATGTCGACGCTGACCCAGCTGTTTCCCTGGTCGGTCGACAGATCGGTGCCGCCAGGCGTCACGACATACCACCAGCTTCCATTATCGAGGCCGGCGATTTGTGCCGACAGATAGGCCCCTGCGACATAGGTGATATTGGCGACGCAAAGTTGAAAGAAAGGATTGTTGGGATTGGGATTGTTCGATTGCGGCGGGCTGAATGGATGCAGTAACGCCACGCCGCTCCAGGAGGAGGGCATCAGCGGGGCTGCAGTCGCGACACGTTGCAGCACTGGATAAGCCGATGGAGGGACCGGGTCGATTATGTTCGGTGAATAGCTCATATGCACTCCTTATTGAAGCAGGTTGATGACGCCCCAGATGAAATCGACGCTAACCGTGTCGGTCGGCAGCGTTACATTGCCCATTGGATTGGTACTGAGCAATGTCGTGAAGGGAGAACCGTCTTTGTTAACCGCCGCGCTGGCGTGGCAAGCCATGCAGGACGATTGCAGAATGGGTACGCCTGCCGCGATCCGCTCGGTAAACGAGTCGCCCAACATCAGCGGCTCACCGTTCTTGGCGACGAAGTCAATCTGTGACGATTTCAAACAATAGTTCTGCCAAACGCCGTCAAGATGTGCCGCCTTGAATAGTTGGGCGACCGCAGGCGATTTGGCGCAATTACCATATTGACCGTTGGCCGAGGCCTCCGGAGCTGGAGGGATTTTCGGCCTGGCCGCGCCGAAAGAGTCGTAGCAGCCCATCGTGTCGCAGCGCCCCGGATTATCCTGGTGTTCGAACGACGCCCAGACCCAGTTCGGGATTTCTTTAGAACTGATATGGAGGGAGACGAGAGCGTAAGCAGTGCCTCCAGACATGGTGGTGTAATACTGCGTTTTTACTTGCGCGACGGTTTTTTTCACGTGATTGGCGGCCAGCCAATCGACGATGGTATCGATTGGTACCCAATCCACTTTAACCTCCACCGCATCGGTGGGCAGCGATACGCGCCAGCCTGAGGATTTGGCTTTTTGATAGGCTATGGCCAGTCCAGCTTGGGTATTGAGGCCGTTTCCGGTCAGGTAGTCGTAGGATGGACGGTTGCGCCGCACTTCTTCGGCGTAGCATGGCTGCGGAGCGGCCAACTTGATTGGCTGCGCCGGTGGCGTACTGCCAGCCACCGGGAAATTGCCGTCTTTGGGATGGCTAACGGGACTGCATTTGCCATCGATCATGGCTGCCGACAAGGCATGAGGTGCTTTGCTCAGTTGCAGCAGACCAGGCCGCAGTTTTTTAATCCTCGCTTGCTCGGGTGTCGGCCAATGTGGCGTGGCAGTGTAAATGTCGGGGTCCGACGCCCAGGTTTCAAAGAGAACTTGCGACTTTGACACTGGAGCGACCGCGGCAATAAAATGTTGCCAGGATAATTGATCTGAATTTTCCCCTGAAGGCAAGACACCACCGGTGGCGGGAACGGGATTGGCCGCCCATGCGGAACCAGCGACGTGAATGAAGAAGCCGAGACATATGTAGTCAATTATTTTAGTTCTCATGTTTTTCAATGCCTTCAAAGAAATTTAAGAAATTTAAGAAATTATTATGCAAGCCTCTGCTTGTGAAAGTTTTTTTGAGTGGAAAACCAATTAAATATATCCCTGAAAGAGGATAGCAATACTCACCAATTATTGCTTTTTTAAAAATACTTTTGATGGTATAGGGGTTTAATCCGGCATGCCGCCAAATTCGCGCTGCCAGCTACGTGTGGCTGGCAATAGCAGAGTCAATTACCTGCGCAAGGATAAAGATGAAAGTCTGTAAAAATGAACTGAAGAGATCGAACAGGAATCGTGGCCAAGTTTTATTTAGCCGGGCCCGAAGATTTTTCGCCGCTGCGATTCCGGCAATGGTGCTCGCCACATTTAACGTTTCGTACGCTCAGGAGCAAAGCATGATGGTACGCATATCGGAAATCCAGGTAGCTGCAAATCATCTCCAGCAATACAAGACGATTCTCGCCGAAGAGGCGGAAGCTTCGCTACGCCTGGAGTCTGGGGTTATTGCGATATTTCCGATGTACGACAAGGAGCGCGACACCGAATTCAGGATACTCGAGATCTATGCTGACCGTCAGGCTTATGAGTCGCACCTCAAGACATCGCATTTCCAAAAGTACAAATCCACGACGCTGCACATGGTCAAATCGCTGAAGTTACTTGATATGCAGGCGATCGATCCGTCAACCATGGCGAGCATGTTTAAAAAGATGAATGTCCCAGCCAAGTAGTCGATAGCTAGTCGAAGTAATTGCACAGAAACTCCACGAACGCGCCCACTTTGGGACTCACCAGTCGACGCGATGCGTGCAATACCCAGCATTCGATTATCGGTCCCTGCGCCGTTCCCCAGGCGATCAAGCGGCCAGAGGCCAGGTCGTCAGCGACAGCCGAGCGAGGTAGCAGGGCGGCGCCAGCGCCGGCAAGCACGGCATCACGCGCCATAAGGGGTGTCGAGAGGCACATGACTGGCTGCGGGCGATAGGTGCGCACTCTGCCTGAAGCATCGATGATGGTCCATAGGGGAACCTCGGCGCGACCAGCGCGCACTACCGCCTCCAGTTTGAGCGGTTGCTCGGTGTAACCAGGCTGCGGCAGGTGGGGAGGCGCAACAAGTACGAGGCGATCGCTCAAAAATTTGCGACCGACCAGTGTGTCGTCCTGGCGCGGATTGAAACGCACTACGACATCGTAGCCTTCGCTCACCAAATCGACGAGACGATCTTCCGCGATGACGTCGAGGCGTATTTCCGGGTAGGCGGCGTAGAAGGCCGCGCTTAAGCGCCCCACAGAGACGTCGGCGAACAAAAGCGGCACGCTAATGCGCAGTACGCCACGTGGCCGGCCTATGCCGGCTTTTAGTTCTGCCGCCGCTTGCGTAATCTCGTCAAAGGGGGCAACAGTACGTGCGTGCAGGATCGCGCCTTCCGGCGTCAGACGGAGCTCGCGGCCGCCACGCTCGATGAGACGTACTTCCATCTGCTCTTCGAGCGCGCTGACATGGCGCGACAGGGTCGCCTTTGGCCGTCCGCTTGCGCGGCTTGCTCTCCCGAACCCACCGTGGGTGGCGACGAGATTGAAATCGGCTAGCGCACTGAGATCCATAGTTCGTTCCAATTTTGAGACAGTGTGTTTTGAATTTTATGACTATACGCCATTTATGGATCACTGGAAAATGGCGCTCAGCTAATCGCACGATCAGCACGCCTTTTTACAGTGGCACTTTACCTTTGAAACAGAAAGCAAGACCATGATGAAACGAATTCAGTACCAGCAATACGGCGGCCCGGAAGTCATGCGCCTTGAACCGTTCGAACCGGAGCGTCCCGGCAAAGGCCAGGTGGCCGTCCGGGTCAGGTTCGCCGCCATCAATCCTATCGACTGGAAGCTGCGCAGGGGCGAGATGAAAATCGTCACCGGTATGCGCTTCCCGCGCGCGATGGGCATGGATATGTCCGGCGTTGTGATGTCGGTCGGCCCCGGCGTCGAGCGCTTCAAGATTGGCGATGAGGTGTTCGGGCAAGCTCGTTTCAAGCAATGCGGCGCACTGGGCGAGGCTGCCATCGCCAACGAAAGCGCGCTGGCTCTCAAGCCCGCCAATGTCGGCTTCGATCAGGCTGCCTGCCTTGGCTCGGCCGGTATAACCGTCTGGAACGGCTTGATCGATAAAGCCGGGCTGAGCGCGAACCAGCATATCTTCATCAACGGCTGCATGGGCGGGGTGGGCGAAGCCGCCGTACAACTTGCGCGCAGCCTCGGCGTCCGGGTATCGGGTACCTGCGGCGAGGGCGACATCGAGCGCGCCCGCGCGCTGGGAGTGGAAACCGTCCACGACTACCGCCGCACCGACCTGTCGCAGCTCAGCTCGCGTTACGACGCGGTCTTCGATACTGCCGCCAACATGAGCCGTGAGACCGCTTATGGCTTGCTGAAATCGGACGGTATCTTGCTGGACCTGCATCCCTCGCCGGGCAAGTTCTTGAGAGCGCTGTTCGACCGCAGGCTCAAGCTCGTGGTCTGCTCACCCCGCCCGGAGATCCTCGACAATCTTGGACGCGCCGCCAGTGACGGTACACTGCGACTATCGATCGCCAAGGTGGTGCCGCTGAGCGAGACGATCGAGCTGATCACCGCGCTTGAGGGAGGCCAGCGGCTCGGTGGCAAGGCCGTCGTGCAGATGGCCTAGCGTGACGCGCCGCCGTCTGTAGTGCAGTTGCTTCCTTTATTGGATTGGCTCACAAACCCAGCAGCCGCTCGGCGTTGCCGTGGGCAATCAAGCCCCTGCCCATGTCGTTAACCGGGAGTCCCTCGATGAACGCGCGTGCGCCGTTCAGGCTTTGATTTGACGCGATAACTATCCGGCTTACCAGATCCGTACACGATCGGATGGCGCCAGATAAAGCTTCTGGTCCGGCACAATGCCAAAAGCCTCGTACCAGGCATCGAGATTGCGGACCACGCCGTTGACACGATACTGCGCGGGGCTGTGTGGATCGGTGCGCAGGTCGATCCGCAATTGCGCTTCCCGGATATTTTCGCGGTAGGTCTGCGCCCACGACAGAAAGAAGCGCTGCGGCCCGCTGAAACCGTCCAGAACAGGGGCCGGGCGACCATGCAGCGCGCGCTGATAGGCGTCGAAGGCGATCGCCAGCCCTCCGTTGTCACCGATGTTTTCACCCAACGTGAGCTGGCCGTTCACGCGCAAGTCAGGCAGCACTTCATATTGGTCGAACTGCCGCACAAGACGCGCAGTGCGGGCGCGGAAGTTGGCCAGGTCAGCCTCCTGCCACCATTGACGCAGCGCGCCGCTGGCGTCCGACTTCGCGCCCTGATCGTCGAAGACGTGACTCATCTCGTGGCCGATCACGCCACCCACGCCGCCATAGTTGACGGCCGTATCGGCCTTCGGATCAAAGTAGGGCGGTTGCAGTATCGCGGCAGGGAACACGATCTCATTGAAGAATGCGTTGTAATAGGCGTTCACCGTTTGCGGCGTCATGCCCCATTCGTCGCGATCGGCTCGCAGATTCAGGCGTGCGGTGAGACGACGCCATTCCCATAGGCGGGCGCGTTTCTGATTGCCCACAGGGTCGTCCGCGCGCACAACCAAAGTGCCATAGTCGCGCCACTGTTCCGGGTATCCGATCTTGACGCGGAGTTTATCCAGCTTGTCGAGCGCCGCCAGCTTGGTGGACGGCGTCATCCAATCCAGCTGCTTGATGCGTTCGCGATAAGCCGCGCGCAGATTTTCCACCAACTCGGCCACCTGCGCCCTGGCTTGCGGCGTGAAATGGCGGGCCACGTAGAATTCGCCGACGGCTTCGCCCAGCGCGGCATTCAGCGCGGCCGTCGCGCGTTTCCAGCGTACTCTTTGCTGCTGTTGGCCCGACAACGTGCGGCCATTGAAATCGAAATGCAGTTCGTCGATGGCGGGCGGCAGCAGGTCGGCCATGCCTTGCAGGTAGTGGAAGGCGAGGTAGGCGCGCCAGTCGGCCACGGGCGTCGCGCGGAACAGTTCGGCCAGGGCGGCGATCGCCGTGTCTTCCTTGACGACGAAAAAATTCTGCTGCGGGATGCCCTGCGCGTCCAGCATGTCGGCCCAAGGGAAGGAGGGCGCGAAGGCGATCAGCCCGGCCCGCGATTGCGGATGATAGGTTTGGTCGCGGTCAGCGCGTTTTTCAGCCGTCCAGTGGCAGCTGGCCATTGCTGTTTCCAGGGCCAGCACCGCGTCGGCGGCCCGGTCGGCGTCGGGCCAATTCACCTGCTTCAGCATCTGCGCGATGTAGATACGGTAAGCCGCGCGCGTGGCGGTTGCCCTTGCATCGCTTTGCAGATAGACGTCGCGGCCCGGCAAACTCAAGCCGGATTGAACGATATTGATGCCATAGCGATCCGGATTCTTCGCGTCCGGCCAAACTGTGAGCGACATCGGGCCGTCCGCACGCAGCTCCGGACGTCCCATCAAGCGTGCGATCTCCTCGTGACTGCGCGCCGCAGCGATGACAGCCAAATCATCGCGCACCGGCGCCAGACCGGCTCGCTCGATGGCGTCCGTGTCGAGAAACGCGGTGTAAAAATCAACGATTTTCCGGGCGGTTGATCCGGGCGCCTGTGGCTTGGCCGCCAGCGCCTCGACAATTGACTGGACCTCGGCCTCGGCCCGGGCGCGCAATAGGTAGAACGTGCTCCACTTGGTGCGATCAGGCGGGATCGGCGTGGTGCGCATCCAGTTGCCACCGCCGTAGCGGAAAAAATCATCACCAGGCTTGATCGACCGGTCCATGCCCGCCAGATCAACGCCCCATGGCATGATGGCTTGACCGCGCGCCATGCCGGCCGACGCGCACAGAACGAGCGCAAGCATGCGTACAGCGGGCTTCATGACAGGCCTCGGCGTGTTGGAGCGGCAGCCAATGCCGCGCTGACGCGTTCAAACAAGGATTGCTGGTTCAGCGCCCGATCCAACCTGGTCAGGCCAGACACCAGATCGCCGGCCTCCGCATTGAGCGCCAGCGCAGCCACATCCAGCGCCGCCCAAACTGGCAGCAGGCGCGCGACCAGGGATTTTCCAGCCGCCGTCAGCGCAAGCGTGCGCCGACGCCCGTCATCCGGATCCGGATGCTCAGCAATCAGCCCAACGTCAAGCAGGGAGCGGCGAGTCTGGCTCACAGATGGATGACTAATGCCAAGCGCCGCCGCAACTTCATTGACCGACATGTTGCCGTTCAAATGCAACTGATTCAGCGTTCCCATCCAGCGTTGCTCAAACTCCAGCCCCAGACTGGCATACACGCGGTTAGCGTCACGATCGATGCGTTCCGACAAACGACGCAAGCGGGCACCAATGCTGGCGCCGCCTTGTTGCTGGTTGTAGTCGGTAGTCAGAGGGCCGTCGATTTTGCTCATATGATTAGTAGGTGCCTACGTATATTTTTATTTTAATGAGTAAAGCAAGAGAAGACAACCTGGAAATAACGCGTGGAATATGAATTGCAAATCTTCGCATAATTTATATTATGTCAAATTGTGAGTTGATCCCAGTCAAAGTAATTCTGAGCGCTCTAACCTAAAACTATCGGGTTGATGTACGTAATGGCATCGGGTAATGCCAAAGCGGCTGTTTCTTGCTTTAGCCGATACTTTTAGGTAAAGAGAGTCCAGTCTGTTGATTTGCACTGAAAATTGACTCACTTTCCCCAGTAATTTGCAACTGAAACTGACCCACGTGAAGAGCACAATTCGACCTGTCTCATCGGCAGGAGAACGGAGTGATCGACGTGGCTTTACTAGGCATAATTCGACGCTGGCACATTCGTGACCAGATTCCCCTACGGGAGATTGCCCGACGCCTCGGCATCTCGCGCAATACAGTCCGACGCTATCTACGATCGGAAATGACTGAGCCCAGCTATGCCGAGCGGCGTATAGCGAGCGGGCTAGACAAATACTCTCTGCAATTATCAGGATGGCTCAAGGCCGAAGCAAGCAAGCCGCGCAAGCAGCGGCGCAGTTTGAAACAGATCCACGCGGACCTGAAAGAACTGGGTTACGAAGGGTCGTATGACCGCGTGGCGGCGCAAACAGGTGTAAGTTACTGGTGCGATTATTAAATGATTTACTATCTTTCGTTTCCCTGTCTAAGGATGAGTCCACGATGAACAACATAATTGCTCCCGCCCTGGTGTCAGAGACCGAGGTACGTGACCGCCTGCAACGCCCGGTCGGTCCGCTGTTGTTGAACTTTACGGCCGGCTGGTGCCAGCCCTGCAAGACTTTTGCGCCGGTGCTCGGCGCACTCCAGCGCATGAATGGCGGCAAGATCGAGATCATGCGGGTCGACGTGGACGCTTGGCCGGACCTGGCGCGCAAATTCCAGGTGCGTGGCATTCCGGCGACGATCCTGGTGCGCGAGGGCGTCGAGTACGACCGCTTCGTCGGCACCAAGCCGGAGAGTGGCGTCGTGCGCTGGCTAGCCGAGCGCGGCGTGGCGCTGGCCGCAGCGGCGGACGACACGCAGGCGCAGCCCTTCCATGGCGCCTTTTACGGCGACGACGGCCTGAAGCAGTTCCTGGTCGAACGGTTATTCCGGCACATGAATAACGGCGAGGTGCGTGCCTCTACCATACCCTCTTGGATCGATGGCAAGGGCTCGATATCGTGCGCACTGGTGCACCATACCTCCCCCGGGGTGTTCGAGCGGGTTACCGGACTTCCATATGGATTTGCCTATGCGCTCGAGCTCTTCTTTCCAGAACATCGGAACGAGATCGAAGACGTTTTTACGGCGCTGACGCCTGGGCAGGATGTGCGGCAGGTGCCGTTCCGCTTAATGCGTGGCGTGCTGGGTGCGGAGGCAATCGGATGGACGAAAGTGCTGGATTCGGATCCGCACGAGACCTTGAGGCAGCGCTGGCTCGGCCTTAGCGGCGAGCTAGCCGATGGCGCAAACGTCCCGATTGCGCGCTGGATTGAGCTGTCCGGCATGGCGCGCGCGATCACAACGCCGGACCGCGACCCATATCATCAGCTTGAAGATCATTTCGCCTCCCTAGTGGAACGCCTGTCCCCGCCACCCGATGCGTGGGACGTGGGCGCGTGGCAAGGTGTCTACCGCGACGCCAGGTCTGTCCTTGCCCTGCTCGTATATCACCATGAAGGCTGGACCAGGAACGACGTCGCGAAGCCGCTTCTGCGCCACCGGTTCTTCGAAAAGCACCTCCCGCTCGATGTCGACGGCAGGTTCGACGAGCGGTTATTCGAGGCCAAGCGGGCGGAATGGGAAGGCGACAACGTGGAGTTCTCGGCGCGCGAAAAGGACTTCCTGGGTTCCGGGCGTTTTAGCGAGACATTAGCGGCGCTGAACGCGCGCTTGCGCCCGATGCTGGCCGACATCCTGCGCAGTAACTGAGGCTTTCTGTATCAGCCCCGGCCGGCGCCTTCGATCTGCCGCAGCGACACGAATGTGCACATTTACATTGCAGCCTGTTGATCCGAAAGCTGTTCGATTCGGTGCCTCGCCGTTGCATGGCTGAGGGTTTGGTAAAGGGCGAGGGTTTTGCGACTGACGCCAGTATGATCGAGGCCGACGCCCAGCGACAACGTTCTTGTCCGGGTGACGCCAATATCAACTGGGCTGATCCGGGGCAAGCAAGCGGGCCGGTACGCGAGGTCTTAAGCACAAACAGGATGCCAGTTAGGCGCCTGGCGTCACGTGAGCTGCGATGCCATGATTTGGGACGTGAACGGGCTCAGGCTGCGGATCGTAGCGTTGGCAAGATAACGTTCCTTCGAGCAGCACGAAGGACATGAACTGCAAGTCTCCAGTGATGATATGGCGTTTGCTATTTTTTGGCGAATCGAAGAACCAGATATTCGCCATTGCTCTTCGCCTTGTCTTCACTGCCGGAAACACAGCGACGTGGCGCGCAAGAGCGGCCGGATGAGGAGTATTAGGAGCGAATTGAGCCATATGACCCCGTAATATCACGAGACAGCGGAGTAATCGAAAAGTTGGGCCGCTGAAGTTCAGACTAAGGATTGGACACGGGCGCAGCAAAGTCCGAATTTCAATTTAGGTAAACGATGCTTTGAAAGCAAGCGTATTCAACCAACCGCGATTTAGAAGGGGAAGGCTCGTGGACATACCCGACACGTTTGCGTCAGTGTGTGCGTTACCGGCAACTTTTAGGTGTGGCATGTTTGGACGTCGCAGATATCGGGGAATTGGCGAAGTCAGTTTCGGCCCTAGGAAGGACAGAGTTTTGTTACCCGATACTTTTAGGTTAGAGCGCTCTGAAGTAAAAGTGCCCGATTAGGCCGTGCCGGTCGCTGGCGAAGCCGGTTCGCCCCTCAGCCGGCATGGCCGACTCCCGGCGCCCGGCCGTGCCAGGCGTCGCCCAGCAAGCTGCGGACCGCGCCGCGGTCGACCGCGCGTGGATTCCAGTAGGCGTTGGCGGCCGCGAGATCGGCGCAAGCGTCCAGGTCCTGCTCGCGCATGCCGAGCTCGTGCAGCGACAGTGGCGCGCCAAGCGCGCGTGCCAATGCATGCATGCCCTGCGCCGCGTCGTCCGCGCCCAGCGCGGCGGCGATGCGCGCCATCGCCCCGGGCGCGGCGTCGGCGTTGAAAGCCAGCACATGCGCTAGCACCACGGTGTGGGTCTCGGCGTGCGGCAGATTGTAGCTGCCGCCCAGCGTGTGGCACAGCTTGTGATGCAGCGCCATCCCCGTGCTGCCCAGCACCACGCCGCACAGCCAGGCGCCGTACAGGCAGTCGTTGCGCGCGGCCAGGTCGCACGGATCGGCCACCACGCGCGGCAAGCCGCGCGCCAGCGCCGCGATGCCCTCGGCCGCCAGCAGTTCCATGACAGGATTGCGGTGCTGCGCGTACAGGCCCTCGGCCGCGTGGGCCATGGCGTTGATGCCGCTGGTGACCGACAACGCCGGTGGCAGGCTCAGCGTCAATTCCGGATCGTAGATCACGCTCTTCGGCAGCACCCGGGTGTCGCGCCCGGTCTTCTTCACGCCGGCCTCGGTAATGCCGTACACCGGCGTCATTTCGCTGCCGGCATATGTGGTCGGTATGGCCAGGATGGGCAATTCGGACTCGAGCGCTATGGCCTTGCCCAGCCCGGTGGTCGAGCCGCCGCCGATGGCGATCGCGCAATCGGCGTCGAGCGCGCGCGCCAGGTTGCGCGCGGCGCGCGCCGTTTCGATCGGCACGTGCATGACGGCGCGGTCGAAGATGCCGGCACAGCGCTGGCCGATCAGCACGGCCACGCGCTCGGCCAGCGGGCGCTGCTCGGGCGTGCACAACACCAGTGCGCGGCGCGCGCCCAACAGCTCGATTTCACGGGCCGCGTGGCGCAGGCCGCCGGCGCCGAACACCACGCGCGGCAAGCTGGTGCTGAACAGGAAGTCGTCCATAGTGGCTACCCTCAGCGCGGATAATGGGGAGCGACGTCGGCATCGACGTTGACCCAGACGGATTTGGGCTGCGTGTACTCGCGCATCACCTCGAAGCCCATCTCGCGCCCGTAGCCGGACTGGCCGACGCCGCCGAACGGCGAGCCGGGGCTGACCCGCTTGTAGCAGTTGATCCATACCATGCCGGACACCATCTCCCGCGCCATCCGATGGGCGCGCTGCAGATCGCGGGTCCACAAGCCCGCTCCCAGGCCGTACTCGGTGCCGTTGGCGATCGCCAGCGCCTGCGCGTCGGTCTCGAAGGTGTTGACGGTGACGAAGGGACCGAACACCTCCTCCTGGCAGACCCGGTCCTGCGGGCCGGCGCGCACGATGGTCGGCTCGACATAGCAACCGGCCGCCAGCGCCGGGTCCGAAGGCGCCCGGCCGCCGAGCAGCACCGCGCCGCCCTCCCCGCGCGCCACTTCGCAATACGACAACACGCGGTCGCGGTGCTGCTGCGAGGTCAGCGGTCCCATCTCCGTGGCCGGGTCGAGCGGATCGCCCAGCTTGATGGACGCGGCCAGGCGGGTGAACTTCTCGAGGAACTCATCGGCGATGCCCGCGTGCAGCACCAGGCGCGAACCGGCGATGCAGGCCTGGCCCTGGTTGTGGAAAATGGCGAACGCGGCGCCGTTGACGGCGGCGTCGACATTGGCGTCGCCGAACACGACGTTGGCGCCCTTGCCGCCCAGTTCCAGCTGGATCTTCTTGAGGTTGCCGGCCGAGGCCTGGACGATGCGCCGTCCCGTCTGGGTCGAACCGGTGAAGGCGATCTTGGCCACGCCCTCGTGTTCGGCCAGGTATTGCCCGGCCACATGGCCGAGGCCGGGCACGATGTTGACCACGCCGGGCGGGAAGCCCACCTCGGCCATCAACTCGGCGATGCGCAGGGTCGACAGCGGGGTCAGCTCGGCCGGCTTCATCACCACGCAATTGCCGGCCGCCAGCGCCGGCCCCATCTTCCAGCTGGTGAACATCAAAGGAAAATTCCACGGCACCACCTGGGCCACCACACCGAGCGGTTCGCGCAGCACATAGTTGAGGAAACCGGCCTCCACCGGAATCACGCTGCCCTCCACCTTGTCGGCCATGCCGCCGAAATAGCGGAAGGTGGCGGCGGTGCGCGGCACGTCCAGCCCACGCGTGTCGCGCAGCGGATGGCCGGTGTCGAGCGATTCGAGCCGCGCCAACTCGTCGGCGTTCGCTTCGATGGCGTCGGCCAGCTTGAGCAGCAAGCGCCCCCGCTCCATCGCGGAGCGCCGCGCCCATGCCGGGAAGGCACGGGCGGCGGCGGCCACCGCCTTGTCGATGTCGGCCTTGGCGGCCATGGCGACATCGGCGATCACCGAGTTGTCGTGCGGGTTCAGGCTGGCCAGCGTGGCGCCGTCTTCGGCGTCGGTAAAGCGGCCATCGATGAATAATTTGGTTTGCATAGGTATTCCGCTGGAGGACTTAGAAGGTCACCGGATAAACCGGCGATTTCCCGGCCAGGATGTCATGCACCACCTTCGGCGAGCCGTTTTCCCACACCAGCAGCATCGAGCGCTTGGGGGAATAACCCTGGTGGCGGCAGTCGGCCGGCATGGCGGCCATGTCGCCCGCTTTCATGACGACGCGGGCGCGCGGTTCCGCGGTGAGCTTGTCGCCGCAGTCCCAGGTGATCTCGTCGCACATCTGGAAAAACCACTCGACGCGGTCATTGCCATGGATGATGGGCAGAATGTGCTCTTCCGTGGTCGGACACATGAAGCTGTGCTTGACCACCGAGGTGAATGATGGATTCCACACCACGTCCGATCGCGACAGGTAGGCGAACAGGTTGAAGGCGTGCACCTCGTCCTCGAAGCCCGGCTCCGGATGGAGTTCCGGCACGTCCTGCGGCACGTCGGCGAAGGCGCGGTTGACGGGATAGCCGCCGGCGTCGGTGCGCATGGCCAGGTCGTCGCGCAGGCCGACGCAGCGTTCGGCCAGTTGCCGCACGCGGCGCACCGCGGCCAGGTTGGTGCCGTTCTTGCGGCCATACGCGCTGCCCGTCTCCAGCGGCGCGGCATAGGGGTCGAAGCAGGCGTTGGTCCAGTTTTCCAGGATCGCGACGAAGGTCAGGCGCACCTGTTCGGAGGGAAAGTTCTGCAGCAGGTCGGCGCCGGCCGCCTTGTAGCTGGCGTTGTAGCTGCCCGCGAACACGTCGACCGTGTCGTAATGGTTGGTGGTGCCGAACACGCTGTCGAAATTGACCCAACCATAGAAAAAGCCCCAGCCGACGTCGCGCATCAGCGCGCGCAGGAAGTTACCGGCGTCCATGCTGTGCGACAGTGGCTTGCCGCGGGCCGTGGTCCAGCGGATGTGTACGAAATACTCGTCGCGTTCGAACGAGAAATCGCCCAGCGTGAAGGCCTGGTAGCCGTGGACGGGGTGTGCGGCCGAGGCCAGCACGTCGAATTGGGTGGGGGCGTTCATATCATTGTCTCCTTCGGTTGCGTGCTTAGGCTGGCTGGCAGATGTCCGCCCATTTTTCGACCGACAGGTCGCCCAGGCAGGTTTGCAGGACCAGCACGGCGGGCGCCGTGGCGCTGAAACGGTAGGCTGTATTGGCCGGCAACAGCGCCTGGTGCCCGCGACGCAGGCGCATCCAGCCCATGGGTTTGCCCTGTGGCTCGCCGTCGACCAGCACGGCGCCGTTCTTGTCCCGGTCGGTCACTTGGACGGCGGGATCGAGCTTGACCAGCGCCACATCGACCTCCTTGTCCATGCACAGCACGAATTCGTCGTGGGCACAGGTGTACCATGGAGAGCTGCCCTCAGCACGAATGGTTTCCAGCACGTAGATCTGGTTGATGCCGAAAACGACCTTTTGATAAGGGGGCGACGTCGCCGCGATCTCGAAACAGTTGGAAAACGCATAGTTCTTGGCGTTGTCGTTGATCACCTGGACGCCACCTTTCTCATAGCTTTCCAGGGAACCGAATTTGGTGGTGTACTGCGTCATGTCTTGTCTCCGTTTGGCTTGAAATCGATCGGAATTCTTCGTTCCGCGTTGCAGTGTAGGGGGCGCCGGCGCGCGCCGGTAGCCCTTGGGCGACAACCGGAGCGTTCGGGATTTTCGAACAATGGAGGAGCCCTGCCGCGCGCGGCGCCGCCGCCGGTTCAACGCACGGGCGCGGGCGGCAGCAGGCCGCGCTCGGCCAACGCCCTATCCCACGGCGGCTCGCCGGAGAAGTTGCCCAAGAGGCTATCGACGAACAGGCGCAACTTGACATCGCCCCGGAGCGCACGCGCATACACCACTGAAAACGGAAACGAGGATAGGGTCCAATCCGCCAACACGATCCGCAATTGGCCGGCCAGGATGGCGTCGGCGGCCACCAGCGTCGGCAGGCAGACGATGCCGGCGTGTTCGCACCCGTACTCCTTCAAAAGGTGCACGCTGTTCGAGCGCAAGGCCGGCTTGAGGTCGAGCGCGATTTGTTCCCCGGGGCTGTCGAATATCCATCGGTCGCGGGTTGGGTAGCCGGAATACAGGCCGAGCGTATGTTCGTACAGCTGGCGCGGATTGCGCGGCGCCGGGTGGCGCCGAAGATAATCGGGCGAGGCGCAAAACACGCGGCGCACGCGGAACACTTCCCTGCCGATCAGCTCGTCCGAACTGGGCTCGAAGATCTGCAGCGCGCAATCGACGCCGGCCTTGACCGGATCGACGACGGCGTCGTTGACGACCAGATCGAGCGCAATGGCGGGATACTGCGCCTGGAACTCGCGCAAATACGCGCCCATGCGCCCCAGTACGAAACCCGGCAACGCATGGATGCGCAAGCGCCCCGCCACCGCGCCTTGCTGGCCGCGCATCTGATCGACCAGCTGATCGGTGCGGTGGACCAGATCGGCACACTGGCGCACGAACGCCAGCCCCGCCTCCGATAGCTGGACGCTGCGGGTGTTGCGATGAAATAGCGGGGTGCCGACCAACTCCTCGAGCTGCCGAATGCGGGTCGTGATAACGGATTTGGACAGGCGCATGCGGCGGGCGGTCTCGGCAAAGCTTCGGGTTTCCGCTATGCTGACGAAGGCTTCGATGGAGAGATATCTGTCCATTGTCCTGTTAAGCGATGCGCTTCCCGCCCACCGCCGCCTTGACGCGTTCGGGTGTCATCGGAAACTGTCTGAGCCGCACGCCGATCGCGTCGAACACGGCATTGGCTATCGCACCGGCGGCGGCCCCCATCGCCTCCTCGCCCGCGCCGGTCGAGGGCTGGTCGGTCCGCTGCACGACAATCGGCGTGATGCCCGGATGCTCGTCGAAGCGGAGCACCGGATAGCTGTTCCAGTCGAGGCTGGTGACGGCCAGTTCCGAAAAAGTCACTTCCTCCTTGAGCATGCGGCTGCTCGCCTGCGTCAGCATGCCGACGATCTGGGCCTCCACCAGCCCCGGGTTGACCACCAGCCCCGCATCGAGCGCCCCCCACACATGCACTATCCGAATCACGCCGGTTTGCAGATCGACCTCGACGTCCGCGACGGCGGCGCCGTACGAGACGAAATGGGTGCCCAGCGCGATGCCGCGACCGCGCGCCAGACCATGTTTGCGCTTGCGCCCCTTGCCTACGCCGCCCTCCCATCTGGACGCCTTGACGACGGCCTCCAGCACACCGCGCCAGCGCGGGTCCTTGATGTTGACGCGCCTGAACACGGCCGGGTCGATCCCCAGGCGGTGCGCCACTTCATCGATGGTTTGTTCCGACGCGAAGGAAATCGCCAGGTCGACGGGCGAGCGCAACGGGTTTCCGCGCAGGAAGCCGTCGGAGGCCGAGATGTGGTGATTGTTCAGGCGCACGTTCGGAATGTCATACATGGCGCCGGCGTTGGCCTTGTTGACCACGCGCGCGGGACCCGACGGCGCGTACGGCGCCCTGGTGCCAAGCGCCAGCTCGTCGGACATTTCGCTGCCGATCCAACCGTGCTGCCAGCCATCGTATTGGTAGGCCAATAACTTGCCGTGGCGATCGGCTGCGATCTTCACGTCGGCCAGGTGCGCCGGCCCGTAATTATCCCAGCCAAACTCATCCCACCGCATGAATTGCACGCGCACCGGCTGCCCCGCCTCCTGCGACATGATCGCGGCCGCCTGCGCCACATCGTGGTAACAGCTCGGCCCGTACGTACCCGATCCCTCGACATGGGTGACCGTGACCTGCTCCGGCGACATGCCGATCACCTTGGCCACCTCCATCCGCGTGACATAGATCCCCTGCGTGGCGCAGCTGACGGCGGCGCGGTCCGGGCGCACGTCGGCGACCGCGCAGTTGGGCGCGAACGGCGCATGCGCCTGATACGGCGCGTGGTAGGTCGCCGCGACGACGCAGGCGGCCTGGTCGAACGCGGGTCCAAGCTCGCCGGTGGTCAGAATAACGGAATCGGTGGTCTTGGCGGCCCGCATCGCCTGGTACAGTTTGGCGTTGCCGGGCAACTTGCCGGCGCTTCCCCAGCTCACCTTCAGCTGCGCGGCGGCCTTGACCGCATGCCACTCTTTGTCCGCCACCACCCCGATGAAGTTCCCTTTCCGCACAATGCGCACGCCCGGGATGTCGCTGATCGACTCCGCGTCGATGGAAAGGACGGGCGCGACCTGGCCGTACACGCCCTGACCGCGCGGCCTGACTACCCGGCCATGCAACATTCCCGGCAGCGTCACGCCCTGCGCATAGGTGAACTGGCCGGTTATTTTTTCCCTCGTGTGCAGGCGCGGCACGGACTGGCCGACAATGCGGTAGGCCGACACCGGCTTGGCCTGGGCCTTGCCGCTTATCCGCGCGTCCAGGCGGCGTTCGCCGATCAACTCGCCGTAGGTCACCGATGCGGCGCCCGCCGGCGCATGCACCACACCGTCGACCACGCGCAATTCCTGGAGCGGAACGCCCAGCCTCGCGGCCGCCAAATCCAACAGGACGGAACGCGCCTCGGCGGCGGCCTGGCGAACGAGTTTGCCGGCCATTTCGATGCTCGAGCTCGCGTCCGTCTCACCGGTCTCAGGCGCTTCGCCGGTGCGCGCCGGGCCCGAGCGGATCTGGCGCATCGACAAATCCAGTTCCTCGGCGGCGATCTGCAGCAAGCCCAGCACGCCGCCCTGCCCCAATTCCGAGCGGCCGGTCAGCAAACTGGCGGAGTTATCGGCGTGGATGACGATCCAGCTATCGAGGCGCTTGAGGTCCGGGACCGGACCCGTCACATAGCCGGGAAACGGCCCCGGGCTGACGGCCGACGCGGTGCCGCCGAACAGGCTAAAGCCGACGGTCAGCGCACCGCCCTTGAGCACCAGGCGTCGCCCGTGGTTTAAGGGCATCATGTCGCGCTCCCCTCTCTAACAATTGCCAGGGCGGCGCGCCGTACCGCCTTGGTGATGCGGCTGTAGGTGCCGCAGCGGCAGATATGGCCGGCCATGGCAGAGCGTATCTGGGCTTCGGTCGGCTGGGCATTGGACGCCAGCAATTCGGCGCCTTTCACGACCATGCCGTTGTAACAATAACCGCACTGCAGGGCTTGCTCGTCAATGACGGCTTGCTGCATCGGGTGCAATTCGGGGATCCGCTTGAGGCCCTTCTGCAGGGCGTAAAACCTTGGCAGCCCCTCAAGCGTGGTGATCTCGGTTCCCGCCAGCGCCGAAGCGGGCGCAACGCAAGAACGTATCTCGACGCCGTCCACCAGCACCGAGCACGAACCACACTGTGCCAGGCCGCATCCGAAGCGTGGCCCCTTCAGTCCCAGTTCGCCGTTCAGGACGTAGAGCAAAGGGGTGTCTTCGTCCACATCGATCCGATGGGCCGTACCGTTGACCTTCAATTCGAAAAGCATGTCATCTCCTGTTTATTCATACGCGGATCGACGCCGACGGCTATGCCGGCGCCGCGCCCCTGACTTCCCCGCCGTTGGCGCCGGCGCTTCTATGAAGGCCATACAGGCAAGCCGCGCACAGCATCGTCAGCGCGCAGAAAACCCACAAGCCCGCCGCGTAGGTGCCCGTGTAGGCCCGGCTCAGCGGCAGGAACGCGGCGCCGCAGCCGGCGCCGAATTGGAACAGCGCGAAAATCACACCGTACAGCCTGCCGAACGACTTCATCCCGAAGAAGGACTTGAGCAGATAGCTCAACACATCGAACTCGGCCCCGAACACCAGGCCGAACAACGCCGCCGCGACGAACACGAGGTCGTTGTTGACGCCGATCGCGTACAACGCGCAGGCGACCGCCGCCCCCAGCACGAAAACCATCATGACCAGCGCCGGTGCGAACAGGTCGATCAGAAAGCCGGTGATCAAGCGGCCCACCAGCACGAACATGCCATAGACCGATTGCACGACGATCGTCTTCGACATCGGCACGCCGGCATCGGCAAGCAAAGGCACCTGGTGCACCACCAGCGCCGTATTGATGAATCCCAGGATCAGGAACGCCAGCGCCAACAAGCGGAACTTCGACGTGCGCGCCGCGACGCCAAAGGCGTGCCCTTCGGGCGCGGCGGCGCGCGTCTGCCTGCCGGCGCCACGTTCGCGCTCGCGGATGAAGAGCCAGGCGACCGGCAAGCTTGTCAGCACGGTAATCGCACCCAGTACGGCAAAGCTGAGGCGCCAGCCGTAGGCGTTGATCAGGAAACCGATCAGCAACGGCAGCAGCATGCCGCCGATGCCGATGCCCGCGTTGGCGACGCCCAGCGCCAGGCCCAGCCTGCCATTGAACCAGGTGCTCACGGTCTGCAGGTAGGACAGCGGGAACAGTCCGATGCCGAGGATGGGCAGCAATATCCACGCCGCATAGTAAATCGCATGCACCGGCGGCAGGAAATACAGCATCGCCAAGCCCAGCCCGAACAGCGGTATGCATGGCAGGATCACCTTGCGCGGCCCGAAGCGGTCCGTCAGATAGCCGTGCAGCGGCGAAATGAGCATGATGGTGTAGGAAATAAAGGTGCTGGCCAGGGCGATCTCGGTCCGGCTCCAGCCGAACTCCTGCTCCAGCGGACGGATGAACAATCCAAAGCTCAACACCGCGATGGTGCTGGGCCCGAATATCAGCGCCACCATCGACGCCACCGCCACCAGCCAGCCCGGGTAGGCCGCCCTGTCCTCGTCCCGCGCCCGACTGTCTACGACCGACTTGACTGCCATACGATGTCTCCGATTCTGTTTTTTTATTGTGGTTCCGCCGGCCTAGATCGCCAGGTTCAACGCCGCCAGGGATTGCTCGAGCAACGCCGTATGCACGGCCACCGGGGCGCGGGCCACCTCGAGTCGTCCGAGCTCCAGCGAATTTTCCACCACCATCCGGCAGCGCTCGAACCGGCGCTCCATGAAACGCTCCAGGCCGACGCCGATGTCGCCCGCCGCGCAGCACTCCCACTGCAGCACCAGCGCGTCTTCGACCGCCAGTCCGGCGCCCGAGGCCAGTTGCGGCGTGGTCGCGTGGGCGGCGTCGCCGATCAGGACCGCGCGGCCGCGATACCACGGACGCGGCACCAAAATGCCTTCCAGCGGCCGGTAAACAATCCTCGAGCGTTCCGTCAGGCCAGCGCGTATCCGCGCCAGGATACCGCCGTAGCCGTCCATCAGCCGGGCCAGATGGACGTGCAGCTCGCCCTCGTCGAAGCGCAGCTTTTGCTCGGAAGGGTGAAGCAGGAACATATACATCTCCTCGGGAGAGACGGGGTTCAGGCCGATTTTTACCGGTCCGCCCAGATAAAAGTGGCGCCGGTCGATCTCGGGCGGCCGCTCCATCATAAGGCGCCAACACGCCTGGCCGGTAAAACGCGGCCGGGGCGCCTGCGGGAAGATCAACTCCCGCACCCGGGAGAACAGGCCGTCGGCCCCGACCACCAGCGCATAGGAACCGGTCCTGCCATCTGAAAAGCGCACCTCGGCGGCGCCGTCGGTGTGCTCGATCGCTTCGAGCGTGACGCCCAATGTCACTTTCACCCCCAAGGCGAGGGTACGTGCCGACAGGATCTGGTGCAGCGCCGGGCGCAGGATGCCGCCGGCGCCGGGCACCGCGCCATCATCGAGCCGGGGCGTGGCGACCTGATGCCTGACGACGCCATCGACGTCGCAGACATTGAGACCCTCGGCCGTGTAGCCGCGCGCGACCACCTCGTCGAGTATGCCCAGCGACTTGAAGGCCCTCAGCGTCGGCCCGGTGATGGTGATGCCGGCGCCGTACACGCGCCACTCGGGATCGAGATCAATCAACTCCACCTCGGCGCCCGCCGAACGGAACGCAATGGCGGCGGACATGCCGGCTATGCCTCCGCCAACCACTAATATTGCTTGTTTATTGAACATTTTTTCGTCAGGGTAAATAACTGCGGCACCGCGCCGCCGTATGGAGACACCTTACTGGAGCGCGACAAGCGGGCTTGTCTCAACCTGTGCCGGAATTTGACCGCCCGGGTCAATCGTCTATTGCAAGCGAGGCAAGGACTATTGCATAATCGGTCGAGTCCGGGCCTACCCGGGCGTAGAAAAAGCACTCGGACAACCGGGAGGAGACATGATCGAAACCGAAACGTTCTGTACCGACGGAACGCCACACGACAGGCGCGCGCGCATGTTCCAGGAGAAAATGGATAGCCTGTTTTCCATGGACCTGGCCGTGCAAACGAGCAATCAGCAGCCGCTGCATACGAACATGCTCGCCTACAGCAGCGCGCGGCTGCACTTCGCCGCGATCCGCTTTTCCCCGCATTCGACCTCGTTCGTCCGCAAGCCGCCGCAGCAAACCCCCCGCTTGTTGGTGACGCTGCAAAAGGAAGGCGTGGCGACGGTCGCGCAGGACGGCCGGGAAAGCCGGGTCAACGCGGGCGACATTTTCGTGCTGGACCCGACGCGGCCGTTCCATATCGAAACAGGCGAGATCCGCACCCACTCCGTCTATTTGCCACGCGACCGTGTGCGGCAACTGGTGCCGCACATCGACGACCTGACGGCGTTGACGGTGAGCGGGAGCGACGGCCCCGGCGCGATGTATCGCGCCGTGATCGACGAGCTGTTCAACATGGTGCCACGACTGACCGACGACACCGCCGACCGCATCGCCGACATGATCCCCAGCGTGCTTGCCACGGCATTGACCGCGCTCGACCGTTCGGACACGATGGCGCAGTCGCGCCTCAAACAATTCCACCGCGACCGGGTCGGCCAATACATCCAGGACCACCTGAGCGATCCCGGCCTGGACGTCAACATGATCGCCACCGCCACCAATTTGTCGGCACGGTATCTGTACCAGCTTTTTGACGACGAAGCGGTCACGCTGATGAAAAGCGTGTGGAACAAGCGTCTGGAGAACTGCCGGCGCGAACTGGCGGCCGCAGCGCTGAGGAAACGCACCATCGGCGAAATCGCCTACAGCTGGGGCTTTAGCGACGTGGCCCATTTCAGCAGGGCGTTCCGCGACCGCTACGCGGTCTCGCCGCGCGACTTTCGCAAGCAGGCGCAATTGGCCGAGGCCGGTCAGTGTTTTGACCGGTTCTGAAGGCCGAGTTGACCGGACCGGCGTTCGGGCAGTTTTCCGTTGACCAGGGTCATGGTGGTGCGCATGCTAGCCGATAGCAATCCCGCGTACCCCTGATCCGCCGCCGGCTAGGCGGCATGGCCAACCATGACAACCGACCTTCGCACTTCCTCCCACGGCGCCCGCATGGCGCCGTTGACCATTTGCGTGGCGCCCAACGGCGCGCGAAAAACCCACGCCGACCACCCCGCGCTGCCGCTCGACAGCGAAGAAATCGTGCGCGCGGCGCAGGCCTGCGTCGAGGCCGGCGCCACCGTGTTGCACTTGCATGTGCGCGACGAACGGGGCGGCCACAGCCTCGACGCCAACCGCTACCGGGAAACCTTGCGGGCGCTGGAGGCGGCCCTCGGCGAGCGTCTGCTGGTGCAGGTGACCACCGAGGCCGTCGGCATCTACCAGCCGGACCAGCAGCGCGCCTTGCTGCGTGAACTGCGCCCGCAGGCCGCCTCCGTCGCGCTGCGCGAATTCATTCCGGACAGCGGCCATGAACAAGCCAGCGGCGACTTGTTCCAATGGGCCCTGCGCGAGGGGGTGGCGCTGCAATACATCGTCTACACGCCGCAGGAGGCGGTTCAATTACAGGATCTGGTGCGCCGTGGCGTGATCCCGCACGCCAGGCCGAACACCCTGTTCGTACTCGGGCGCTACAGCGCGGGCCAGCAGTCCGAACCGAGCGACCTGCTGCCCTTCCTTGCGCAGTGGCCCGCCGATTGGCCATGGACGGTGTGTGCCTTTGGTGGCGCCGAGGCGCGCTGCATGGCCATGGCGATCGCGCTGGGAGGCAATGTCCGCGTGGGGTTTGAAAACAACGTCGCCCTTCCCGATGGCAGCGTCGCCGCCGGCAACGCGGACCTGGTGCGCGTGGTCGCCGCCATCGCAAGCCACACCGGGCGCCGGCTCGCGAGCGCGGCCGAGGCGCGCGCCTGGTATGGCGCCTGAGCCGCCAGCGTCCCTGCACACCAAGTCAACAACCAGCGCAGGCGCGGCCATGTCACCGAGGTGACGAGCGCCTACAATTTCCCGCACCACCACGCGCCCGGCAGTCCGCCGCGCCGCGTTCAATCCCAGGAGGAATCTTGAATACCGCAATCACCAACGGCGCCGTCAGCGGCCGCCCGAAAACGCTCGAAGAAACCAAGGCATGGATGCGCACGAAGCTGGCCGCGCGCGCCCATCCGATGAACATGGTCTCGCCGGAAGAGGCTCTGCCACTGATCGACAGCCTGTCGGGGCTCGATGGGGCAAGCTGGGCGGCGGTCTGGGGCGCCGCCGGCGACGCGGCGCTCAAGCAAGCGGCGGCGGTTGAAAAATCGGACGGCATCGACGCCGCGTCGGCGCTGTACATGCGCGCCAGCGGCCTGTACTTCATGGGACGCTTCCCCTGCCCCAACCACGCGGCCAAGCTGCGCTGCGCGGAGATGGAACGCGAGTCCTACCTGCTGGCCGCGCGCGCCTGGGACATCCCTGTCGAGCAGGTCCGCATTCCATTCGCCGGCCGCGCGGGCGAAGGCGCCGAGGTCGTGGCGCTCTATCGCCGCCCGCCGCATGTGGCGCGGCCGCCCGTGGTGGTGATGTGGGGCGGCGTCGACGCCTGGAAGGAACAGATGACGGGCGCGAGCGACGCCTTCCTCGCGCGCGGCATCGCCACCATCGCCATGGACAACGCCGGCACCGGCGAATCGCCCGTTCGTGGCGTGCAAGACGCGGAGCGCCAGTTCCTGGCGGTGTTCGACTGGGCCGCCGCCCAGCCCGACCTCGATGCCGCCAAGGTCGGTTGTCTGGGCCGTTCGTTCGGTGGCTACTGGGCGACCAAGCTGGCGCATACGCATCCTCAACAGATCGCCGGCGCGGTCAATTGGGGCGGCGGCGCCCACCATATGTTCCAGCCATCGTGGGTGGAAGCGTCGCGTTTCCCCGACAGCTACCTGATGGAGCTGGTCGAAACGCGCTGCCGCATGCTCGGCGCCGGCAATGACGCCGAATACATCGAGGGTTTCCGCCGGCTCTCGCTGCTGGACCAGGGACTGCTCGACCGGCCCAGCGCGCCGATCTTGCTGGTGAACGGCAAGGAAGACCGTCAATGTCCGATCGAAGATGTCTACCTGCTCATCGAGCATGGCACGCCCAAACATGTGCGCCTGTTCCCGGGAGGCCATATGGGACACACGCCGCTGACGGTGCCGACGATCGTCGACTGGCTCGTCGCGCGCGTCAACGAAGGAGCGGCGTCGTGACCGCGCGGAACTGGCGGCAGGACATGCCGACCCCGCAAGCGTACTGGATGAACAAGGTGCTGTACGACATACACCACAAGCCGGCGGAACTCGAGCGCTACAAGCGCGACCCGGCGTCGTACGTGGCCGAATTGCCGCTCGAGCCGGCGCTGCGCGCCGCCATCAGCAACGACGACATCGGCGCCATGTATATGAACGGCGTCAGCCCTTACTTGTTGCGCGCGCACTGCCTGGGGATGCGCATCCCCGAAGAGGTTTTCCTGTCGTCGCTGCGCGCCTTGGCGGAGGTCGATCATGGCTAAGCTGGTTAGCGTGCACGCGGTCAGCCACGTGCCCTCGATGGTGAACTTCCCGGGGGCGATAGGCGAGGCCGATCGATTGGAAATTTTCGCCGCGTTCAAGCGGGTCGGCGCCGAAATCGCGGCGGCGCGTCCCGATGTCGTGATCATCGTCTCCGACGATCATCTGCACAATTTCTTCCTCGATAACCTGCCGGCGTTCTGCATCGGCGCCGCCGACGGCTATCCAACGCCGGTGGAGCACTGGCTGAAAGTGGACAAGTCGGTGCTGCCAGGCGACGCCGCGCTTGGCGCGCACTTGATTGGCGAAATGCTGCAAAACGATTTCGACCCCGCCTTGTCGATGAACCTCACCCTCGACCACGGCACCATCGTGCCGCTGGTGCTGGCGGGGCTGTCGGCCGGCATTCCGGTCGTGCCACTGCTCGTCAATTGCGTGCAGCCGCCGCTGCCGCCGATGCGCCGCTGCCTCAAGCTCGGCAAGGCCATCGGCGAGGCGGTGCGCAGTTACCAGGGCGCGGCGCGCGTGGCGCTGCTTGCCACCGGAGGTATCAGCCATGATGTGGCCACTCCCCGCATGGGCATGGTCAACGAGGTATTCGACCGCGCGTTCCTGGCCCACCTGGTCAGCGGCGACGAAGCGGCGCTGACCGCCTACGCCACCGACCACGTCAATGAGGCGGGCAACGGCGCCGAGGAAATCCGCAACTGGCTGGTCGCGCAAGGGGCCGCTGGCGGCGCGGCGGCGGAAACCATCTTGTACAAGCCGATGCCGGCATGGTTCACCGGCATCGGCCTGGTGCGCTGGCGTATCGACCAATCGGAGCACGCATGACCCAACTCAACACCCAGGTGTCCGGTCCGGACGACGCGCCCGCCGTCGTACTGATCCATTCCCTGGCGACGTCGTCCGGGTTGTGGTCGATGCAGGTGCCCGTCTGGCGCCGCCACTTGCGCCTGGTGGTGGTCGACCTGCCAGGCCACGGCGCCAGCGCGGCACTGGACGGCGGCGCCACCATGGCCGGCTATGCGCATCTGATCGCCTCCGAGCTGGACCGGCTCGGCATCCACGCTGCCGCGCTGGTCGGCTTGTCGCTCGGTTCGATGGTGGCGCAGGCTTTCGCCCTGGCCTATCCGGATCGCACCCGTGCCCTGGTGCTGGCCCACGGCGCAGCGGCCACCGGGGCCCATCTGCGCGAGGTATGGGATGGACGCATAGCCGCGTTCCGCAAAAACGGCTTCGCCACCGAGGCCCCCGCCACCATCGCGCGCTGGTTCACCGCCGGCTTTGTCGACAACGCGCCGTTGACGGTCGGATGGATCGAAAGCCTGGTCAGGGAAACCAGCGGCGAAGGTTATATCGCCGCGATCGAGGCCATACAGCAGCTCGATCACAGCGCCAATTTGCATAAAATTCGCTGTCCGACACTGGTGATCGCCGGAGAACACGATGTCGCGCTGCCGCCATCGGCCGGCGCAGCGATCGCGGCGACGATTCCGCAGGCGCGATTCGCCGTGCTCAAAGGCGCGGCGCATCTGGGCAACGTCGAACAGCCGGAGGCATTCACCGAGCTGGCCGGCGCCTTCCTGCGCGAAGCGCTCGCTTGACGACGGCAGCGACTGCAATCGTTGGTCGACCAACACTCCTTTATATGCCGCCGCGGGCGGCATTTTTTTTTTGAACGGAACACCACACGTCCGAGTCCAGTCAAGTCCGCCCGCACAGCCAGACAAAAGGCCACATGCCGCTCCTGTAATGTCTTCCTATCCCGGCTTGGGAACAATAAAACAATACAAGGAGACAGCATGCAACGACCCCAACCCCGCGTCACCCGGCCCGCTCGGCAAGCGCGCCTGCGCCTGCGAACACTGGCGGCCTTGCTGGCGCCGTTGGTCGCCGCGCAACCGGCGCTGGCGGCGCAATTCGAGACTGGCAATGACGATCTGCAGGTGCGATGGGACAATATGATCAAGTACAGCGGCGCCTACCGGCTGTCGCAGCCGTCGGCGCAGCTGATCGGCAGCGCCAACGCCAACCTCGACGACGGCGACCGTAATTTCGGCAAGGGCTTCATCTCCAGCCGGGTCGACTTGCTCTCGGAGTTCGACGTGACCTATCAAAACGTCGGCGCGCGCGTCAGCGCGGCGGCTTGGTACGACAGCATCTACAACCGCGGCACCGACAACACCGCCGCCGCCACCTTCAATCCGCGCTCGGTCCAGGTCGGCAGCTTCACCGAGGCGACACGCGATCTTCACGGCCGCAAGGCGGAGTTGCTCGACGCCTTCATTTTTGGCAAAGGCGCGGTGGGGGACATGAGCGGCAGTTTTCGGGCGGGACGCCACTCGCTGCTGTGGGGCGAGAGCCTGTTCTTTGGCGAAAACGGCATCGCCGGCGCACAGGCCCCGGTCGACCTGATCAAGCTGCTGTCCGTGCCCAACACGCAATTCAAGGAACTGATCCGGCCGACCAACCAGCTGTCCGGCCAACTACAGCTCACGTCGAACCTGACCGCCGGCGCCTACTACCAGTTCGGCTGGGAGCCAAACCGCATACCCGCCTCCGGCAGCTATTTCTCCCGCACCGACCTGTTCGACCGCGGCGGCGAAACGCTGGTCGCCGGCGCCGCGCCCGGTGTCGGGCAGCTGGCGTTCCTGCGCGCGCACGATCTGCTGGCGAGCAAATCCGGCCAGGGCGGCGTCCAACTGCGCTGGCGTCCGGCCGATACCGACTACGACCTGGGCCTGTACGCGCTGCGCTTCCACTCGCGCAACTTCATCGTCGAAGTCACGCCGAACGGCGGCTTCCCCAATCTGGGGACCTACCGGCTGATCTATCCGGAAGGCATCCGCGCCTTCGGCGCAAGCGTTTCCAAGTCCATCGACGCGACCAACCTGGCGGCCGAGGTTTCCGTGCGCCGGAACACGCCGCTGGTCGCGGCCGGCGGCTCGGTCACCGTGCCGCCCGGCGCCGTGTCCGACAACGACGACCATCCCTTGTACCCGATCGGCAATTCGCTGCACGCCCAGTTCTCCGCCATCCACACCCTGGCCCGGAGCGAGCTGTGGGACGGCGGCGTGGTGATGTTCGAGGCGGCGTGGCATCGCCGCACCAGCATCGCCCGCAACGCCGGGGCGCTCGATCCGAACACCACCCGGGACGCGTTGGGCACGCGGCTGATCTTCTCGCCGACGTGGTACCAGGCGGCGTCCGGCCTCGACCTGTCGCTCCCCGTCGGTGTCGGCTACAACCCTTACGGACGCTCCTCCGTGATCACCTTGTTCAATGGCGGCTCGAGCAAGGGAGGCGACGTCAGCTTCGGCCTCAACGGGGACTACCTGCAAACCTGGAAAGGCAGCGTCACCTACACCCGTTACGTGGGCGGGGCGAGCACTGTCCTCGACGGCAAGAATGCCTTCTCCTTCAAACAATCGCTCAAAGACCGCGACTTCATCTCGTTCGCGTTGTCCCGCACGTTCTGACCACACCAATGAAAGCACAGCATATGAAACAGTCCCCCACCCTGCTCGCCGCCACGCTGGCGATGCTGACCCTGCAGGCCGCCGTCGCGACGGCGGCCGTCACCGCCGACGAGGCGGCACAGCTGAAAAACAAGTTGACCCCGCTGGGCGGCGAGCGCGCCGGCAACAAGGACGGCACGATTCCGGAATGGGATGGCGGCTACAAGGGCAACAGCGCGAAATCGGGCACGAAACGGACCGACCCCTACCCTGCGGAGAAGCCGCTGTATGCCATCACGGCGCAGAATCTGGCGCAGCACGCGTCGAAACTGAGCGAAGGCCAGCAGGCGCTTTTCAAGAAGTACCCGAACTACCGCATCGACGTCTATCCGACCCACCGCACCGCGCAGGCGCCCCAGTGGGTATATGACAACACGCTGGCCAACGCCACCCGCGCCAAGACCGTCAACAATGGCTTCGCGGTGGAAGGCGCCTATGGCGGCGTGCCGTTCCCGATTCCCAAGACGGGCCAGGAAGCGATGTGGAACCACCTGTTGCGCTGGCAGGGAGAAGCCTACAAGTGGCGCATCAACACCTGGATCACCACCGCCGATGGCAAGAAGGTGCAGGTTTCCGACTCCGTCGTTGACAACCAGATGCCCTACTACTACAAGGACGGCACGCTGGAGACCTACAAGAAGGAGCCTTACTTCCTGCGACTGGTCACCAATGGCCCGGCACAGAAAGCCGGCGAGGCCCTGCTCATCCGCGACCCGATGGACCCGGTCGCCGTTGGCCGGCAGAGCTGGCAGTATCTGACCGGCCAGCGCAGGGTCAGGAAGTTGCCCAACGCGGCCTACGACACGCCCTCGTTCGTCACCTCCGGCGTATCGAATTTCGACGAGATCTACGCCTTCTCCGGTGCGATGGATCGCTACGACTGGAAGCTGGTTGGCAAGCGCGAGCTGCTGATCCCCTACAACGCCAATAAAATCTTCAGTCCCGCCAAGGACGCCGACGCCATGGACGAGCGCTACCTCAAGCCCGACTTCGTTCGCTGGGAACTGCACCGGGTGTGGGAGGTGGAAGCCACGCTGGCGGCGGGCAAGCGCCATGTCATTCCCAAGCGCCGCTTTTACCTGGATGAAGACACCTGGCTGCCCGTTCTGGCCGATGGCTGGGACGCGAAAGGCCAACTGTGGAAGACCTTCTGGTTCCTCCCCATCGTCGCGCCCGACGTTCCGGCCATCCTGGGCGGGCCTTTCGGCCACTACAACCTGCAGTCGGGGGATTGGATCGCCAACAACATGATGAACGAAAAGGCCGAGCAAATCACCGTCGGCAAGCGCCAGCCGGAGAGCTATTTCACGCCGGACGCCATGGCCGGCGAAGGCGTCCGTTAAGCAATCCACTCTTTTCCACAGCGGAGCCGCCCGCGCGGCCCGCTTACCTTCGATACCATGAACGCAAACACTTCACTCATCAGCCTTTACCTAGTTGCGCTCGCCCTCGCCGGGCCGCGATCCGTCGCCGCCGCCGACAGCGCGCCAAACCGGCCCGACACCATCACCCGTCCGGCGCTGGCCATCGGCAATGTCGGCAACGTCGCGCTGCTGGCGATCGCCGCCGCCGGCCCCCGGCTCGTCGCCGTGGGCGAGCGCGGCGTGATCGCCTTGTCCGACGACCAGGGCAAGACCTGGCGGCAATCGCCGGCGCCGGTCAGCGTTTCACTGACCGGGGTTCGCTTCATCGATCCCCTGCAGGGCTGGGCGGTCGGCCATCGCGGCATCGTGCTGCACACGGACGATGGCGGCCTGCACTGGACGCGTCAACTGGACGGCAAGGCCATCGCGGCGCGGATGGAGCGGTACGCGCAACAGCTGGAGCAAGGCCCGAATAGCGACCAAGCGCAGCGCCGCAGCGCCGCAGCGGCGCGACAGATGGCGGCGGACGGCGCCGACAAGCCGTTGTTCGACCTGTTTTTCCGCGATCCACGCAACGGCATTGTCATCGGCGCCTACGGGCTGGCGCTGAGCACCGACGACGGCGGCAAAAGCTGGCAACCGATCATGGACCGTCTGCACAACCCGCGCGGCCTGCACCTGTACACGATCGCGGGCGCGGGTCCCAGGATTTATATCGCCGGCGAACAAGGCACTTTGCTGCGCTCGAACGACGGCGGCGCCCGCTTCGAGGCGGTAGCGACGCCATATCGCGGCAGCTACTTCGCGCTGGCGCTGCGCCCTTCCGGCGCGATCGTCGCGGCTGGCCTGAACGGCAACGCCTATCGCTCCCCGGACATGGGGGCGCAGTGGCACAGGATCGACGTCGCCTCCCGGGCCTCGTTCACCGCGTTTGCGCAGGATGGCGCGCGGCTGCTGCTGGCCAACCAGATGGGCCAGGTGTTCGCCAGCACCGACGACGGCGCCACGTTCGCCGCGGCGGGCGCCGTACGTGCGCCGCTGTCCGGACTGGCCGACGGCGCCGGCGGCGCGCTCACCGGTGTGGGCCTGATGGGCGCGATCGCCGTCCCGGCCCCAACCCAACCACAATAATGGAGTGTGCAAGATGAACGCTGACAGCTCTCTCGCTCAGCAACCGGTCGTGCGCGACCTGGCCGACTTCGACCTGCGCTCCGGCAATATGGTTGAGCGGCTGCTGTTTAACAATCGACGGCTGGTATTGATATTGTGCATGGCGTTGACCGCGCTGCTGGGATGGCAGGCGACCCGGGTGGAACTGAACGCCAGCTTCGAAAACATGATACCGAAGCAGCATCCCTATATCGCCAACTTCCTGGCCAACAAAGGCGAACTCACCGGATCGGGCAACGTGGTCAGGGTGGCCGTCGAACAACGCTCCGGCGACATCCTCGACGCCGGCTACCTGTCGACGCTGCAAAAAGTCAGCGATGAACTGTATTTGCTGCCGGGCGTCGATCGTCCACGCATGAAATCGCTCTGGACGGCCTCGACCCGCTGGATCTCGGTCACCGAAGACGGTCTCGAGGGCGGACCGGTCATCCCCGCCGATTACAACGGCTCCGCCGCGAGCTTGCACAATGTGCGCGCCAATATCGAGCGGTCCGGCGAGCTGGGCCAATTGGTGTCGCCGAACTGGCGTTCCAGCATCGTCGCGGTGCCGCTCCTGTCCGCCGACGCCGACGGCAAAGCCATCAACTACGCGACCTTATCGACACAGATCGAGCAGATCCGCGCGAAGTACCAGTCCGAACGCATCGGCGTCCATGTGACCGGGTTTGCCAAGGTCGTCGGCGACCTGATCGACGGCGTGCGGCAGATCCTGTTCTTCTTCGCCGCCGCCATCGCGATCGCTGCCGCCATGCTCTACTGGTTCACCCGCTGCATCCGCAGCACGGCATTGGTGCTGGTATGCTCGCTCGTGGCGGTCGTCTGGCAACTGGGTTTGCTGCCTGCGCTGGGGTATGAGCTCGATCCCTATTCGGTCCTGGTTCCGTTTCTCGTCTTTGCCATCGGCATGAGCCATGGCGCGCAAAAAATGAACGGCATCATGCAAGACATCGCGCGGGGCACCCATCGGCTGGTGGCCGCGCGCTACACCTTCCGCAGGCTGTTTCTGGCCGGCGTCACCGCCCTGTTGTGCGATGCGGTCGGCTTCGCGGTGCTGATGCTGATACGTATCCAGGTCATCCAGGATTTGGCCGTCATCGCCAGCATCGGCGTTGCGGTACTGATCTTCACCAACCTCATGCTGCTGCCTATCCTGTTGAGCTACACCGGGGTCAGCGCCAAGGCGGCGGCACGCACGCTGGAGACGGAACAACAAGAGCGACAACCGGGGGGGGGAGGAAAACACCCGATGTGGGCCTTCCTCGACCTGTTCACCCAGCGCCGCTGGGCCATGGCGACCATCGCCGTCTGCGCGGTGACAAGCTTGGGCGGCTACGCCGCCAGCCTGCGGCTCAAGATCGGCGACCTTGACGCCGGCGCGCCCGAGCTGCGCGCGGACTCGCGTTACAACCGCGACGCCGCGTTCATGTCGTCCAACTACGGCGCCAGCAGCGATGTATTCGTCGTCATCGTCAAGACGCCGGCGGGCAAATGTGCCGGCTACGAGGCGCAGTCGCGCGTCGATGCCTTGGAATGGGAGCTGCGGCAGCTGCCGGGTGTCGAGTCCACCAATTCCCTGTCGACGCTGACGCGCAAGGTCATGGTGCTGATGAACGAAGGCCTGGCGAAATGGTACGAGTTGCTGCCTACCCAGAGCATGCTCAATTCCGTGACCAACCAGGTCCCGCCGGAACTGTTCAACGTCGATTGCAACACGCTCTCGCTGTTGGTTTATCTGCAAGACCACAAGGCGGACACGCTGCAACGGGTCGAGGCGAAAGTGGCCGCCTTCGCGAAAGAAAACAACACGCCCGATGTGCGGTTCCTGCTCGCCGCCGGCAGTGCCGGGATCGAAGCCGCGACCAACAGCGTGGTCGCGGACGCCAGCCGCGCCATGCTTTTCTGGGTGTATGGCGCGGTCGTGCTACTGTGCCTGATCACCTTCCGCTCCTGGCGCGCGGTCGTGTGCGCCGTCGTGCCTTTGATCATGACTTCGATCCTGTGCGAGGCGCTGATGGTCGCGCTTGGCATCGGTGTCAAGGTGGCCACCCTGCCCGTCATCGCCCTGGGCGTTGGCATCGGCGTCGACTATGCCCTCTATGTCATGAGCATCATGCTCGCGCAGCTGCGCGAGGGTAAAAGTCTGTCCGAGGCTTACTACCGCGCGCTTTTATTCACAGGGAAAGTGGTCATGCTGACGGGTTTCACGCTGGCCATCGGTGTCGCCACCTGGGTGCTGTCTCCGATCAAGTTCCAGGCCGACATGGGGATATTGTTGGCCTTCATGTTCATCTGGAATATGCTGGGTGCTCTGGTCTTGCTGCCCGCACTGGCATGCTTCCTTCTTAAACCAGGCGTGAAGTCCGCCAATGCCGCGACTTTCAAAGGAGGGGTGTTCGCCGAACCGGCACATGAAGTTATCAACTAAACACATAATCGCGGCGCTTGCCAGCGCAGCCGCCCGCCCCGGCGGATCGGCGCGACGCCCCGGCATGCGCGGCGAACAAATAGATAAATTCCACCGCACTTTTGAACAAGACAGGGGGGGCCGGCGGAACTATCATGAAGCAACACATACTTGATAAGGACGTATCATATGACCAATACCACAAACTCCGGTCCGCTCAGCCAAACCGGCGGCGGGCCGCGCCCTGAACCGCTAAAAGTCGTGCTGTCGTCGGCCAGGCATCCATCGATGTCGCGCGACGAATTTTTCAACCATCTGTCGAACATCCATGCGCCGCTGGTGCAAAGCATGCCGGAAACCATGCACTATGTCCGCAAGTATGTTCAGAACCACAGCCGCCTGGCGGCGGATGGCGCGCCGATCGACACCGTTTACCCGCATCTGGCGACGCGCGACTCGGTCATCGAACTGTGGTTCGACTCCAAGGAGATGTTCCTCAATCTGATGTCCGCGCCCAATTACGCTGAGGTGGTCCGTCCCGACGAGGCCCGGTTCAACGACCTGAGCAAACTTATCATTGTGGCGACGCAGGAGCAGCTCCTGCACGTCAACGCGTTGCTGACAACTGTAGGCGGACCGGCCCAAATCAAGACCTTCGACTTCATCAAACGCAAACACGGCACTTCCGCAGAAGACTTCGCGGCTGCTTGGCCCGCTTATCAACAGGCATTTGCCGGCAGTCAGGCTTACGAGCGGAACGTGGCGGCACATGTGTGGAACAGTGCGCTAAAGCCGGCGAGCAATCCGTTCGGAGTCGCGGCCGACTACGATGGTGTGCTCGAAACGTGGTTCCAGAGCTACGACGCGCTGGCCCAGTTCCAGCGGGAATATTCGGCAACCAGACATCTCGTGGACTTGGAAAGCCAGTTCGTGAATCGACTCGATTCGTTTTCAGTCGTGGCGGAAGAGCGTCCCATTTACGACAATCGGCTTTAAATAAAAATGCCGCCCAGTTTTAACTGAACGGCATTAGCCCCGAGGGACTGCTTTTTTCAAGCCACGTTACGCTAACGAGCGCGCCGGTTAGTTGGTGTACACCAGACCGCGGCCGGTACCGCTGAAGTAGATGCGGCCGTAGGTGTTCCAGTCGGCCGCCATCACGCCGATGCCGCCGTACTGATGCGCGTCATCGTTGAAGCGCGCCCAGGTCGCGCCGCCATCGTCGGAGTGGTAGATGCCCCACACGCCATTCATCGCACCCACCACGTAGACCGCGGCCGAGTACGACGAACCGGTCTGCGCCTTGCCCAGCGCGATGACGCTGGCGCCCTGCAACTGTCCGGTCGAACCGTTGGCCGCGATCGTCGCGAAGCCGTTCAGCTTGGTCCAGCTGGCACCCGAATTGGTCGAGTGGTACACGGCATTGCCGTCGGCCAGCCAGAGGTCGCCCTCCACGTTCGGATTGACCGCCAGCGAAGTGGCATACCAGCCGTTCGGCGCCAGGTTCGCCGACACCGAACCCTGGCTCAGCGTGAAGTTGTGGCCGCCATCGGTCGAGACGTAGACCTTGCCCGGCAGGTTGCTCCAGGAAGCGCCGCCCGAATCGTAGGCGTAGACCTTGTTCGGATTCTTGCGGTCGACCACCAGGCGGTAGCCACGATTGATACCGACGGCGGACAGCGCCGGCAGGTTGGTCGAGGTCCAGCTCGCGCCATTGTTCGTGGTGTACGACGGCACCGAGTTGGCGGGCGCCCAGATCGCGTTGTTGCGGAACGGGGTCACGATGCTGGCCGACTCGGCGGTGTTGGCGGAAGCGCCGGCGGGCAGGGTCGCGAAGTTCGACCATGTGTTGCCGCTGTCGCCGGACCAGGAGCCGAACGCGACCGCGGGCGTGCCGTTGATGACGCCGGCACTGACGATGTAGCTCGGATCGGACCACAACACGTCGGCGGCGTTGCCATTGCTCCATGCGCTCGTGGGCGCCTTGGTCGGCGTCGCCGCGAGGTCGGTCTGGACCCAGGTGCCGATATCGCCCGCGCTGTTGACGAACTTGTACGACGCGCCGGCCGGCGGCGTGACGAGCTCCAGGGTGGCGGTTTCCTCGAAGTTATTCAGCGGAACATCCCAGCTCGGGCTGGCCGCCGACGCGTTCCAGGTTTCCCAGACGCCGCCGCCGTGGACGTGCATGATGTGATCCTTGTTGGCCGGATCGATCTCGATGTCGTCCACCCAGCCCCTGTACCCTCCGCCCCAATGCTGCATGCCGTCCGCGATTTCGCGCCAGGTGGCGCCGCCGTTGTCGGACAGCTGGACCACCGGCTGGCCGGCGCTCCAGGTCCCGGTCACGGCCAGCGCGATGCGGGCCGTCGCGCCGGTGCCGTAGACGGACACGCCGCCGTAGCCGCCCTGCGTGGTGGTGGAGAGCTGGGTCCAGGTCTCGCCGTTGGTCACGCCGCCGAACCTGTAGAGGTAGCCCGGGCCTTGGGCGCCCTGCCCGGCGTTCTTGTTGAACACCACGTAGTAATTGCCGTCGTTGGTGCGCAGCATGTGCGGGACGAAGTAGCCGGACACGTTGGACGGCACCGACACCGGCGCCCACGAGAAGCCGCCGTTGGTGGACTTGTACATGGTCGAGGTCAGGCCCGCCTTCTGCACGTAATCCGGCGCGATGGCGGCGTACATGATCCACGTCGTCGCGCCGCCACCCACGTTCGAGTTGTCGAAGATGATCTGCTCGACGCCCACCGGAGCCGTACCCAGGCCTTGGATCTCGGCGGCCGTCAGCACCTTGCTCGACAGTCCGGTCTGGGTCCAGGTCTGGCCCGAGTTCGTGCTCTTCCACAGGCCTGCCGTGCGCGAGGCGTAGAACAGCGTCGAGGGATTGGTGGGGTCCAGCTTCATGCGTTCGCCGATGGCGCGGGCGTCCTCGTTGCCGCCCACCGGGAACGGCAGGTCGTAGTGCGTCCAGCTGGCGCCGCGGTCTCCCGAGACATAGATGCGGCCGTTGATCGGGGTGCCGTCCCAGTTGTGCGAGTACATGCCCGTGGCCAGGTACACCTTGTTGTCGTTGGTCGGATCCAGGGCGATGCTTTCGACGCCGTGGAAGGTACCCTCGCCCGCGTTGAAGCCGGCGCCGTCGGTGATGGGCGTCCACGATCCGTTCGAATTGTTCCAGCGGTAGGCGCCGCCGATGTCGGTGCGCGCGTACATGACGTTCGCGCTGGTCGGATGGTAAATGAGACCGGTGACATATCCGCCGCCGCCCCACTTCACGCTGGTCCAACTGGCGGGCAAGGCGGTCGAGGTCGACGCGGCGGCCATCACGCTGGTTGTGGCAGCAAGGAACTTGGGACGATTGTCGGTGGTGCTGTCAGACTGGCTGCCGCCGCAGGCAGCAAGCAGGCCAGCCAGCAAGGCCGGGATGACTAAATTGTACTTCCGATTCATACGGTTCTCCTCCAAAAAAACCATTTAAATGAGCCGGCGCCCGGTTTTGCAGCACCGGTGCTTGGACCGGCGTACGCGTTATTTATGGATGCAGAGATGGCTAAAAGCTGCCGGTCCGCATGCATCTTATCCGTGGGTGAGGCCGTCTCACTTACGAAAACTCTCAAATGCCGAAATGAAATTTCACAGTTGTGCGCCGCACGCCAATGCAGGTCGCCACGCCTGGCGCCCAATTTTTTCCGTTGTCCCTATTTGCCCAAAAAATACCTGGGACCGTCCATAAGTCGCCTGTTATGATGCCGGACCCGCAGCCGTCAAAACGCGCGGCGCCGAGACAGTTCAATACCCTACCTATATGCAAGAGTTCTATAAAAAGGCGCTGCTGGCGCTGATTTCCCTGCTCGTCGTGGACGCCCTGCTGGTGGTTTTTTTTGTTTACCTGGCCTTTCCGACGCAGACGTTGTCGGGGGCGAATAAAAATAGCGCCGGCTGGCATTACGGAGCGTTTTCCAATGTGGTAACTGGCGCAGTGCCGTCAGCGCACCTGCACGACACGTCGGGTGACCGGCTGCGCTTCGACTTCAAGCTGAAGGACGTGGTCGCGTATCCTGCCGCCTCCGGCTACCTGCAACGCCAAGACGACAAAGGACAGTTTATCCACGAGGATTGGTCGAAGTTCCATAGCGTTTCCTTCGTTGCCAAATGTTCGCTTGCCACTGCCATGTCATTCGAGGTGTCCATCTTCGATGAAAAATTCTCCGAGCCAGGCAAGTTCGAGACTTACCTTCCACCTAGAACGTATTTTTCGTGCTATGAACAGAGCACGCCGGTGACGCTCGACCTGGCCCGGCTGCTTATTCCCGAATGGTGGTATCTTTCGATGAGGCAGGACTTGGGGCGCCAGGTTTTTAAGCTGGACAAGGTCGGGAAAATCATGTTTGGCACCGCCGCTGCTACGCCACGCGATGTCGATGTCTATATTGAAATCAGCGAACTAACATTGCATGGCCGCGATTACCGCTATTTGGCCGCTCTCGGGGTCATTATCCTGAGTGGCTGGGTGGCATTTGGTGTGTGGTTTTTTCTGGCCCATTCACGCGCGCTGTTGGCCAGCGTGGATTCAAAAATAAAAATAAATTTGCCACTGGAGGCCTATCGCCAGCTAACCCTGGAACCGTACAAGGACAAGGAGAAGGCGTCGGTCTTTCGGTATATCGCCAGCTCATATACCGATCCCAAACTGGACCTGGAATCCGTGGTGGAAGGGACCGGCGCGAACCGCTATAAAATCAATGAAGTGCTGAAATCTGAGCTCGGCATGACATTCACCGGTTACCTGAATAAACTGCGGCTGACTGAAGCATCCAGGCTGCTGACTGAGAAAAGCAGCGCCGCCGTGTCCGAAATCGCGTATTCGGTTGGCTACGCGAATGTTCCTTATTTTAATAAGCTGTTCAAGGAAGAATTTGGCTGCACGCCGAAGTCATTCCGGATGCTCGCCGCCCAGCAGCAGGAGCAGCCCGCCGACAGGGCGCCGCCAGAACCACTCGCCTGAGCCGACTCGTTCCAACCACGCGGCCTGATCTTGCTCGTCCTCACCGCTCAGCCCGAACACCTGGGCTGAACCGCCGCCATCCCCTCCTCCGCCAGCGACCATTCAACCTTGCGCCAACTGCCACGGCGGACTTCCACTGTGACTGACTTTGCTTGCAATTTCTGCGGTTTGCAAGAAATTCGATTCGCCGCGATAACGTCGAGCATGATGGACGGCCCATGCTTCAGACGTGGGCCCGGTTCCGCCACCGCAGCGCCTGCGGCCCATTCAGTTGTCGCGTTAATAGATGTTTTATATATTGGTACCGCTTTTTTTGGAGACATTAAGAAATGAAAACAATCAAACGCACGGCGCAGCTCGTGTTAGGCCTCTTGCTGGGTGCCGCCGCCTGCGGCAATAGCTGGGCTCAAAAAGCTGAAGGCCTGGCCGGCACCCCGCCCATGGGCTGGAACAGCTGGAACAAGTTCGCCTGCGATATCGACGAGCGCTTGATCCGCGAGACCGCCGATGCCATGGTCAAGCAGGGCTTGAAGGACGCCGGCTTCCAGTACGTGAACATTGACGATTGCTGGCACGGCCAGCGCGACGCCGACGGCAACATCCAGCCCGACCCCAAGCGCTTCCCATCAGGCATCAAGGCGCTGGCCGACTATGTGCATGGCAAGGGACTCAAGCTGGGCATCTACTCGGACGCCGGCGCGACCACCTGCGGCGGCCATCCCGGCAGCCGCGGCCACGAGTACCAGGATGCGCTGACCTATGCGCGCTGGGGCATCGATTACGTCAAGTACGACTGGTGCGACACTCCGGGCCTGAACGCCGAAGCGGCCTACACCACGATGCGCGACGCGATCGCCAAGGCGGGCCGTCCGATGGTGTTCAGCGTTTGCGAATGGGGCATGAGCAAACCGTGGGACTGGGGCGGCCAGGTCGCACACATGTGGCGCACCACGCCCGATATCTATAACTGCTTCGACTGCGAATACAGCCCCGGTTTCTCCGTTGGTCTGGGCGTGCTGCGCATCCTCGACAAGCAGGCAAACCTGCGCAAGTTCGCAGGGCCTGGCCGCTGGAACGATATGGACATGCTCGAAGTGGGCAACGGCATGAGCGAGGATGAAGACCGCGCCCACCTGTCGATCTGGGCCATGATGGCCTCGCCCCTCATCCTGGGCAACGACCTGCGTTCCATGACCGAGTCGACCCGGCGCATCCTGACCAACCCCGGCGTGATCGCGGTGAACCAGGACAAGCTGGGTGTGCAGGCGCTGCGCATCCTGGCCGACGGTCCGCTGGAGGTCTATGCCAAGCCGCTCGAAGGCGGCCAATGGGCGCTGATGTTCCTGAACCGCTCCAACCAGGCTCTCGACCTGCGCCATGACTGGAAGGCGCACCTGATGAACGATGACCTGAGCAAGCGGTCGGTCGATTTCAAGAAGACCGTCTACCGCTGGTCCGACCTGTGGAGCAAGAAGACGGGCGACACCAGCGGCAAGCTGGAAGCGCGGCTGGCGCCGCACAGCGTGCTGATGCTGCGCCTGACCGGCCCTGCGAAACCGTAGCGCGCCCGACCGCGCGGGAGCCCTTCTTTTATTGGAACGTGTGGCGCAGACCCAGGTCGAGCATACTTGCTCATTGTGCCGCCAAGCCGGCCGGGCTCGCATGGTGGCGGCGATACAGCACCAGCGTCGCCGCCAGGCTGCAGACGGCGGCAAGACTCATCCACAATGCCGGCGCCGCCTTGTCGCCGCTGGCTTCGATCAGGGCCGTGGCGATGGCCGGCGTGAACCCGCCGAAGACGGCGGTGGCCAGGCTGTAGGCCAGCGAGAAGCCGGCGGTGCGCACCGCCACCGGCATCACCTCGGTGAGCGCGACGACCATCGCGCCGTTGTAGCTGCCGTACAGGAAGGACAGCCACAACTCCACCATCAGCATCCTCTCGAAGCTGGGATCGGCCACCAGCCAGCGCATCGCCGGATAGGCGCTGGCCATGGTCAGCGCGGCAAACACGATCAGCAACGGACGGCGGCCGACGCGGTCCGACAGCGCGCCCATCACCGGCAGCCAGATGAAGTTGGACAAGCCGACGCACAGCGTGACGATCAGGCTGTCGCTGGTGCTGAGCTTAAGCACCGTCTTGCCGAAGGTCGGCGTGTAGATCGTGATCAGGTAGAACGACACCGTGGTCAGCGCCACCAGCATCATCCCGGCCAGCACCAGGCCCCAGTTGTCCAGCATCGAGCGCAGGATGGCGCGCAGGTCCGGCCGGTGGGTGCGGCGCTTGAATTCCTCGGTCTCCTGCAGCGAGCGGCGGATCACGAACAGCACCGGCACGATCAGGCAGCCGATGAAGAAAGGAATGCGCCAGCCCCAGGCGCCCATTTCGGCCGGCGTGAACCACAGGTTCAAACCATAGCCCAGCGCCGCCGCCACGATAATGGCGACCTGCTGGCTGGCCGATTGCCAGCTGACGTAAAACCCTTTATTGCCAGGCGTCGCCATCTCGGACAGGTAGACCGACACGCCGCCCAGTTCCGCGCCGGCGGAGAAACCCTGCAGCAGGCGGCCAGCCAGCACCAGCGCCGGCGCCAGCGCGCCTATGCTGGCGTAGCCGGGAACGCAGGCGATCAGGATGGTCCCCAGCGCCATCAGGGCCAGCGTGACGATCAGGCCCTGGCGCCGGCCGACCCGGTCGACGTAGGCGCCCAGCACGATAGCGCCCAGTGGCCGCATCAGGAAACCGGCGCCGAAGGTCATCAGCGTCATCATCAGCGACGCCACCTCGTTGTCGGCCGGGAAGAAGGTCTTGGCGATGGCGGTCGCGTAAAAACCGAACAGGAAAAAATCGAACATTTCCATGAAATTGCCGCTGGTAACACGCAGCACCATACCGACGCGGGACGGCGTCGCCGTTGATTGGGTAGTCATCGTAGTATCTTTGCTTGGAAGGGAAGAAAGCGCTTAGTGCGCGGCGGTGGCCGGCACCGGATCGAGGCCGCTGGCGGTGACCGCATCGCGCGACTGGGGCGAGGCCAGGAAGTCCAGCAAGCGGCGCGCCGCCTGCGGATGGCGCGCGCCGACCGGAATGCCGGCCGCGAAGCGGGTGATGCTCTGCACCGATTCCGGCAGGCGGGCCACGAAGGTCGCGCCTTGCACCGGCAGGATTTCGCTCACCTGCTGGAAGCCCAGCTCATACTTCCCCTCGGCCACCATGACCGCGACCGGGGTTTTTTGCACCATGTGCGCCTTGGGTTTGACGGCCGCTTCGATGTCGAGTTTTTTCAGCAGCTCGCGCTCGATGTAGACCCCGCTGGCGCTATCGGAATAGGCGATCGACTCGGCCTGCAGCATCGCCTGGCGCAGCGCCGCCACGGTGGAGATGTCCGGCTGCGAATGGCCGTTGCGCACCACCAGTCCGATGCGCGAATCGGCCAGTTCGGTGCGGCTGGCGCGCTCGACCTTGCCCTCGGCGATCAGCTGGTCCAGCGCGTAGCCGACCATGATGACCACATCGGCCGGCTCGCCGCGCGCCAGGCGGTTCGGAATCGCTTCCGGCGCCTTGCCCATCGACGGCCCCCAGGCGGTGGCCAGCGTGTCGCCGCTGGCAGCTTCGTAGCGTGGTTGCAGCGTCTTGTAGGCGGCGGTGAAGCCGCCCGAATTCATGACATCGATTTGCTCCGCGCTGGCGACCGAAGCGGCCAGCACGAACACGATGGATACAGCTGTGGCAGGGATGAAACGGCGATGCATGCTGGTCTCCTGATTGTTGTTCAACTCCATTTTCAGGCGATTATCCGAGCTTGCATCGATAATGTATATTGCATAATTTATTGCAATTGATCAGCAAAATGCATCAATTGGGTTTGCCTGTCAGCTCCTCCTTCAGCAGTTCATACAGGTGCTGCGCGGCGGGCGAGAAGATGCGGCCGGAACGGCGTATCACCCCCAGCGTGCGCTCGATGCCCTCGCCTGCCAGCGGAACCGCACGCAGCATGGCGCCGGCAGCGCCGGCCGGCATCGACAACTGCGGCACGACCGCGATGCCCAGGCCCGAGCGCACCAGTTCCAGCAAGGTGGAGACGTGGCGCGCCTCGATGAAGGAGCTGGGGCGCCGCTCCGTCGGCGCCATCGCCTGGTCCAGCACCATGCGGTTGCCGCTGGATTTGGCGACGGTCATGTAGGGGTGCTTGCCGATGTCGTCCCAGCTGACGCTGCGCTTGCGCGCCAACGGGTGGGTGGCAAGACAGGCCAGCACAAAACGTTCTTTCAGTATCGGTTCGAAGTCGATGCCTTGCTCGCCGTCGCCCAGGAAATTGATGCCGAAATCGGCGTCGCCGCGGGCGACGATGTTCAGCACCTCATGCGCCCCTTCGTCGGCCACCCGCAGGCGGATGCCGGGCAGCTCGGTATAGAAGCGTTGCAGGATAGGCGGCAGGAAGTTGTGCGCGACCGACGGCACGCAGGCGACGGTTACCTGGCCAAAATGGCTGCGCGAGATATCGCTGATCTTGTGCAGCGAGCGCTCCACGCCATCCAGGATTTCGACCGCCTTGGTGAAGAATTCACGGCCCATCAAGGTTAGCGCCACGCGCCGGGTGCTGCGCTCGAACAGCTTGACGTTGAGCGCCTCTTCCAGCTTGCTGATGCGGCGCGACAGGGCCGGCTGGGACAGGTTCAGCGTGGTGGCCGCGGCGCGGAAGCCGCCCTGCTCGACCACCGCGACCATGGCCTGCAAATCGTTCAGATCAAACCGCAGTTGATTCATAGTGTCGTATCAAAGGAAAAGAGCACGCAGCCGGATGGCTGGCCCTCCCATTGTACCGGCCGATTGAAATTATTTACACGCTCAGGGCGCAGACGGCACGATTGTGACGATGACGCGTCGGTAGCGCGTCAGCGCCGGACTGCCCTTGTCGATAACCTTTACGATGAAGTGGGCGGTCTCCGTCTTGCTTACCACTGGCGCCTGCCCCCAAACGGTATGATGATTTTCCGCGTACCCCAGCTTGATCTCCTCCTTGTAGCTGCCAGCTTCGGGATACTGAAACCACAGGTAGCTCAAGCTATCTCCATCGGGGTCGGAGCTGCCGGCCGCGCTCAGCATGAAGCCCTCGCCGGATTTGACGGTCAGCCGTTCGCCGGGTACGAGCTTTACTATTGGTGGATGATTCGCCCCCTTGTAGGGCTTGGTGGTCCACTCCATTCGAGCGGCGAAATCGTTCTGGAATTCTTTGCGCCAGCGCCAGATGGTGGTCCTGTACCCAGTGGAGACCTTGTCGTCGGCGCGCACCGTGCGGCCATAGTCGTTGTGGACCATCGGCCTGTAACTATCCACGGCGTTGGTCCAGATGGCATGCGGTTCTTGCAATACAGGTACGTTGCCGGTGAAGCCTTCCGGATTGGTCGTCTCCAACGCTGGCGTGTAGAACTCGTAGCGCCCGCCCCAGCCGCCCCAGTCCGGATGCTCGGGCGCGTTCAGGCCGTTGGGTATCAAGGACAGGAAGGATGGCGTATCGCCCTCCACGCCAAAGGAAACATCCGGATAGATCGCGCCCAGCGGTCCATGCCCTTGTTGAATATGCGTGGCGATCCAGCTGTTGCTCACTTCCGTGCTGTCGAAGCCCGGCTCGGTCGAATGCATGCCAGTCCACGTGCCATTGCCATACCCACCGGGGCTGACGATGTAAAACAGGTGGGGAAACTGGGTGCGTATCCAGATACCGGAATCGTCCTGGTCGGAGATCGTGTAGACGCGCAACTTGCTGACCAGGCGGGCGGCCTGCTCCGGCGTCCTGTCGTGGCCGATCCGATACAACGCTTGAGCAAGCGTATTGGCGCCGCCCCAGACCGAAACCCACAGGGGCCGCGTATCGTTTTTCTCCAGGGCCTTGATGATGGCGTCCGATCCAGGCGAGTCCTTGCCGTCGCCGACACCTTGCATGCCGTAGACTTGCGAGCCGGAGCGCACCACCGCTTTCAGCGCCTCCGCTTTCGGAAACCCCGGTTCGTGCTTCAACAGATTGGGTTGCACTCGGCCGTAGGCGTCGATGATCGCATGTATGGACGCCGGTGCGATACGCGACTTCTGATGCGTAGAGGTCGTGGCGACGAGGCCTTCGATATCGATCTGGTTCGCGTACAGGAGCAAGCGCACGAGCGACTGGCTGTCATCGGGATCGGCCTCGATATCGGTAAGGACAATCAAGCGTTGTTTGGGTTCGGCGAAGCCAAGGGCCGGCACGCAAGCCAGTAACGCCGCCAGCATCGCCGTGATTGGAAGTAGTCGCATCATCTCTGTATTGAATTGGGGTTGTCTCGTTATTGTCTGCTTGTTGTGCGAATTGTGGGGGCGGCAGCTTACGGCGCCGCGCCCTTCACCAGCGCATCGAGAAGGTTCGGGTCGAGGACTGTATTATTGCTCCGATCGATCAGGCCGCCCACGTCCCAATAGAACGGTATCACGCCGTTGGCCACAGCCGCATGGGTTGTGTATTGAATATAGTAGATCCGCGACTTCTTATGCAGGGCCAGTGCATCGCCCGTCAGATTGGTACGCAGCATTGCGGCGTACTCTCCGAGCACGACCGGAATGCCCTTGTCGACAAACTTCTGCTTCATCAGCAAAAACTGCTGATCGACATAGGCCTCCTCGCCCCAGGTGGGGTTATGGGCGGTGTCGGTGGTCGAATGATTATCCTTGCCCCAGTAATAGAATTGATTGCCCCACACTTCATCCTTGTCCATCAAGGTAAAGTTCCAGGGATAAAAGTGCACCTCCGCCATCAGCTTATTGCTGACGGTGTCGGTCGGCATGCCCGTCCACATCTGCATTGTTTTATCGATGTCCGTTTGCGGTCCTTGTATCACCAGGGTGCGGTAGGCATTCTTGCCGCCGGTGGCGCGCACCGCGTTGACGAAGGTCTGGTGGTAGGACATGAGCACCGGCATTTGGGTGGCCGTGTCGATACTCGGTTCGTTGGCGCTGGCAAACATCAAATGCTCGTCGAAGTCGCGCAGTTGCGTGGCGATCTGGGTCCAAAACGCCTTTTGCTTCGCGTTGACAGCCACTTGCTTGTCGGGCACGACGTTTCTTTCGAGCCAGCCGCCGTCCCAATGTATGTTCACAAGCACATACATCTGGTTGTCCACGCAGTATTTGACAACCAGCTTGACGCGGTCCAGCCAGGCCTGGTCGATCTTGGCGGTCTGCTGGTTGGCGTACTGGTCCCAGGCAACCGGCAGCCGGATGGCGTTGAATCCGTCCGCCTTGGCCGCCTTGATCAGCTCCTGGGTGATCAGGGGATTGCCCCAGGCGGTTTCTCCGCCGATCGCCTCCATCGTGTTGCCAATATTAAAACCCAGACGAATTTGGCTGGCCAGCTGGACAGCGGTGCTGCCCATGCCGGTCGCGTCGGGCGCGATCGGATTCTGGTTGTAGTCGGGATAGAGACCTGCGGCCGGCGTCGTTGGAGCCGGCGTTGCCGGAGTTGGCGTCGTCGGCGTTGGCGTGGTTGCGACTGACGTCGTTGGGGCTGGTGTGGTGGGGCCTGGCGTCGGGCTGGCCGAGCCGCCGCCACAGCCGACGTTTAGCGACAGGATTCCAATTAATAAAAATGCACTGCTGAGTTTCATCGTATCCCCGGAATATTCATCTGACAAATTGTCATGCGGCCTTGAAGGTTTTCTTAGGCCAAATGTCAGCATAGGGTGGAAGGCGCAGTCGTCGGTAGCGATTTTTCTGAAACTGCTAGCAGTGTGCGGATAGTTGCAAGACTTGGGGATTTACTTCTGTTTGCCGAGGGGGCTGAAGGCCCTGGGTCAGCCGTACGCTTCCTTGAACCACTTGTTGAACCAGGAAGGCCATAGCCGATGGAACAGGCAATTTCCGCGATGCCCGGCCGTCCCGCTGCCGTCGGCGCAAAGTGATGGCGCGCGTCATCGCACATCGCCGACAGGGACAGGCGAGCAGCAAAAGGACACGGTGGGGTAAGCGCCGAAATAACGCTAACCGTGAAGATATTACAAGGGTGCAGATAATCGCAGTGATACTGCACTTCCTTGCACCCGACATGCGGCGCCGCGGCGCGGCCGCCAGCGCACAGGTGGTGGCCAGCTCGCACAGTGCCCTGGCAATAGCAAAATCTGCACGAGTACCCATTGCAGCCGTGCAGAATTTTCGCTCAAGGCCGTCATGGCACGTGGCGGCGCATTTCAGCGTGTATTTTTGCCGCAATATTTGGGATAGACTCCGCCGGTTTGCTGGACAGGGATTCGGATGCGCCAAAAAAGACGAGGATATTAATGAGATTAAAAAATCGCAGTATGGGGATGGCCCTATGGGCTGTTTTGGCAGTATGTGCCGCCGAGCCTGCGGCGTCGCCTGACAATCTGGCGTTTAACTGGACTTCGAGCCCGCCGCTTATTGCGCCGCAAGCGGATCCAGATCAGACAATTTACGCTATGAAAGATCCTTCGATTGTTTACGTGAATGGCAAATATCACGTATTCATGACAACGGCAGGATCTGCTGGCTGGGGTCTTGGGTACACGAGCTTTGACAAATGGCCGAACGCGTCGACCGCGAAAATAGTCCCGCTTGACAAGTCCCCCATGGGGCCGGGTTATCGCGCGGCGCCGCAGGTATTTTATTTCGCTCCGCAGAAAACCTGGTATCTCGTATATCAAGGCGCCGACCCGCTGTATTCAACCTCGAAAGATATTGGCGATCCGATGTCCTGGAGCGCGCCGAAGCCGTTCTTTCCAGTCGTACCCGACATCGTCAAGACTCCGCCAGGCGTGGGCTGGTTGGACTTTTGGGTGATCTGCGATGATAAAAAATGCTATCTGTTCAGCACCGACGACAATGGACGTCTGCTTCGGTCCGAAACCGAATTAGCCCAGTTCCCGAACGGCTTCCATAACACCGTCGCTGTCATGATCGAAAAAAAGGAAGACCTGTTCGAGGCGAGCAATACCTACAAGATCGCCAACACGAATACCTACATTACTGTGGTGGAGGCAATTTCGCCGCAAGGACGTTACTTCCGGATTTGGAAGAGCAATGGCCTCGACGGAAAATGGGAGCCATTCTCCTCCGCGCCTATGAACGCATTCGCGGCTCGCGATAACGTTGAACAGAGTTGGTCGGAAGGGATTTCCCACGGTGAATTGGTGCGGACTAACGCCGATCAAACGATGACCATCGATCCTTGCCGGCCGCTCGAATACCTCTTCCAGGGGAATGACCCCGCAGTGCGGGTGGACGACTACATCAAGATTCCGTACCGCCTGGGTGTTATCACGGCAAAGGGAAAAAATCCGGTAAGCGCACTCTGCCGCTGATCGAGCCCACGGCACCGCCACTTCAATAACAACTGTCTGGAAACCCCTGTATGAACCTCATTAAACACAGCCTGGCCGTTCTCGGCATGATCGCAGCACCGGCTTTTGCAGCCGGCGAGGTCAGCATCAGCATCGACGCCGGCAAACCCGGCCCGGTCATCAACAAGAACGTGTACGGCCAGTTCGCCGAGCACCTCGGCACCGGCGTCTACCAGGGCATGTACGTCGGCCCGAAGTCGAACATCCCCAACACCAAGGGCTGGCGCAATGACGTCGTCGGCGCGCTCAAGGAATTGCATGTGCCGCTGGTGCGCTGGCCGGGCGGCTGCTTCGCCGACACCTACCATTGGCGCGATGGCATAGGCCCGCAGGACAAGCGTCCGAGCAACGTCAACGGAGGCAACGTAGACGAGATCAACGCCGTCGGCACCCACGAATTCTTCGACCTGATCGACATGCTGGGCGCCGAAGCCTACGTCAACGGCAACGTCGGTACCGGCACTGTGCAGGAGATGTCCGATTGGGTCGAGTACCTGACTGCGGACGGCGGTTCGCCCCTGGCCAGGCTGCGCGCCCAGAACGGGCGCGAAAAGCCGTTCAAAGTCGCCCTGTTCGGTATCGGCAATGAGGCGTGGGGTTGCGGCGGCAACATCAAGCCCGAGTACTACGCCAGCCTGTACCGGAATTATGAGAACTTCCTGAGGGCGCCCGACCAGTCCAGGCCGAAAATGATCGCCAGCGGCGGCAGCGGTTTCGACACCTCGTGGACCGACGTCCTGAGCAAGGAACTGAAGGGCCACACGGTGGGCATCAGCGTCCACCAGTACACCATCCCGGGCGGCAGTTGGGAGGTCAAGGGCGAAGCCCTCGGCTTCAAGGAGGACGAGTGGATCTCGGCCCTTGCCAATACCTTGAAAATGGATCAGCTTGTCAAAGATCACGTGGCCGTGCTGGACAAGAACGATCCCGAGAAGAAGATCGGGCTGATGGTCGACGAGTGGGGTACCTGGTACGACGAGAAAGGCGCCAAAAGCGCGCTGCACCAGCAGAACTCCCTGCGCGACGCGCTGGTGGCGGCGCTCAACTTCAACATCTTCCATGAGCACGCGGAGCGGGTCACCATGACCAGCATCGCCCAGATGGTCAACGTGCTGCAAGCGATGATCCTGACCGACAAGGAGAAGATGGTCCTGACCCCGACCTATTACGCGTTCCAGATGTATGTGCCGTTCCAGGACGCCAAGACGCTGCCGCTGGCGATCAAGGACAACACCAGCTACACCCTGGGCGCGGTGACCATTCCCGGCGTGAGCGCTTCGGCGGCACGCGCCAGGGACGGCAAGCTTTACCTGGCGCTGGTCAACACCGATCCGTCCAGGGCGGTCGATGTCGCCGTCAACGTCGTCGGCACGAAGGTAAAAGGTGCTGCCGGCAAGGTGCTGACCTCGGCCGCGATGGATGCGCATAACACGTTCCAGAATCCGCAGGCCATCAAGCCGTCGGCGTTCAGCGCGCGTGCCGCAGGCGGCAAGCTGCCGATCAAGGTGCCTGCAAAAGCCGTAATGGTGGTGGCGTTGGAGGAATAAACGCCTCCCGCGCGGGCGCATCGGGATCACCGCATGGGCGCCAACCTTATCAATTGACATTGTATTTAGAAACGTATGCGCTCAACACCGGAATCCAGTTTGCCCCCGCCCGCAACCGAAGGGCAACCGTCCAGGCGGCGCGAGAACCGGCGCTACGCGCTGGGCGTCGTGGTGCTCATCCACCTGTCCTTGCTGGCCGGCATACTGCTGTCGCGCGTGCGCCGTCCCGTGCCGCCGCCGCCCAGCGTGGACGTGGTCCTGTTCCAGGAGAAAGTACCGGAAAAAAAGATTGCCGAACCGCCGCCCGCCGCAAGCAATATCGCTCCTCCCGTCATCGCTCCGCCGCCCCCGGTCGCCGTGCCCCCGTTGCCAGTGCTCGACGTCGTGCCGGACTCCCGGACGCCGGCCCCCGCCCCCGCCCCCGCCCCGGCTGCGGCCCCGCCCCCTCCCCCGGCCCCGGACCCCAACCCACCCGCGAAGACGGCCGTGGCCAGCGCGGTCCCCAAGCTGTTCGAAGAATGCGCCGAAGGGTCGGATCGGCATATGGTCGCCGACGTATATCGCCTCAATGTCGGCAGCCAATCGGTGTCCGAAATGCGCCGGCGTAAGCCGATCAAGCGCGTTTGCCTGGCCCAACTCGATATCACGCCGCGCTCCTTCCGCGAAGGCTTTCCCGGCCTGGGCTCGACGGTCGAATGGTTTGGGATGGATATTCGCTTCACCGTCAATATCGCGGAGGCCGCCACGTGGGAACTGATGCTGTTGGCCGATGATGGCGCCGTGCTCAGCATCGACGATGAAAACGTGATCGACAACGATGGCATCCATGCCCCCACACCGGTGGCGACCAGGATCAAGCTGGAGAAAGGCTTGCGCAATTTCCGTGTGCGCTACTTCCAGGGCCCGGGCCCAGATCTCGCATTGATGCTTGCGTGGAAAAAACCCGGCGCGGCCGATTACAGCTACGTGCCGCGCAACCTGATAGGACGGCCGCCGGCCGGCGCGCTGCCGCAGATCCAGCCTAAGGAGTGATCGGCAAAAGGGCAACGGAGATACGTTCCGAAATAGCGCGAATGGTGAAGATATTACAAGGTGCAGATAATCGCATTGATACTGCACTTCATTGCATCCGGCGTGCCGCGTCGCCGGCGCACAGGTGGCGCACAGGTGGCGGCCGGATCGAACAGCGTCCTTTTAAAGCCAGCAATAGCAAAATCTGCACGAGGATCAACACCGGTCGTGCAGATTTTTTGCCCGACGCCGTCATGGCAGGCGGCGGCGCATTTTGGCCCGTATTTTCGCCGCGATATTTGGGATAGACTCCGCCGGATTGCGGGACAGCCCCTAATACTAATAATGAGGAGATCATTGAAATGAATAAAAAAAGTTTAGTCATTACGTCCCTTTTTATGACTCTGTCAGGAAGCGTTGCGAGCGTGCAGGCGCAGACCTGCGATCCAACCACGGTAACGCCCTATATTTATTCGTCCGGCGCCTGGAATATAACGGCAGCTGCAGCGATTAATACCGGAAACCAGATCGCATTTGGGCCGCAACCGATCAACGGCGGGTCCTGGTCATGGAGTGGCTGTGGAACATCGGGTTCTTCACGCGAACAATTCGTAACGCCAAATGCTAGCTGTACAGCAACAGCGGTCTATACCAACAGCTGCGGCGCACAAACCACGCAGTCCTTTGCGATCACGGCTTACCCGGACTACAACACCAATCCAATTGCCCCGAATGCGACCGGTATGAGCAGTAACGCCGTACAGTTGGCTGCCAAAATAAAGCTGGGAACTAACATTGGAAACACCATGGACGCTTATGGTTGCAGCCCGGCGTCAGAGACTTGCTGGGGCAATCCGATGGTCTCCGCCGCTTACATAAAATTGGTAAAGGACAGCGGTTTTGACGCGATTCGGATCCCGGTATCCTGGGATCAGTATGCCGACCAGACGACTGGAAAAATTAGCGACGCCTGGCTCGACCGCGTGAAGCAAGTGGTGCAGTATGCGGTGGATAATGGGCTCTACGCGATCGTTAACATCCATTGGGACGGCGGTTGGCTGGAGAGGCATGTTAACGAAGCAAGCAAAGTCGCTGTAAACGCCAAACAGAAGGCTTACTGGCAGCAAATTGCCACGAAGCTGCGCGACTTTGACGAGCATGTCTTGTTTGCCAGCGCCAACGAGCCCGATGCTATCTTTCCAGACCAGGTAAGGGTTCTCGACAGCTATCATCAAACATTTGTCGATGCGGTTCGTTCGACGGGCGGTAGAAACGCTTATCGCGTGGTGGTGCTCCAAGGCCTGAGAACCGACATCGACATGACTTTCAATGATTGGAATGGCATGCCTTCCGACCCTGTAGCCGGTCGCCAGATGATGGAAATTCATTATTACCCAGGGGCTTTTTCGAACCTGGGAGAAGATACTGACTGGTCGCAGATGCATTGTTACTGGGGTGACGGCTACCATTCGACTACCGATACTTATCGCAACTCGCCGGGACGGCTTCCGCTGATGGAAGAGGCTTATACCGATGCGCAGTTCGCCAAAATGAAAACAAAATTTGTCGACCAGGGGATTCCGGTGATGTTGGGGGAGTTTGCCGCGATGAAGCGTAACCAGTCAATTTGCGCTGACCTTGACCTGCATCTCGCTTCGCGGGAGCATTTCTATCAATATGTCACCAAGTCGGCGCTTGCAAACGGCCTCTTGCCAGTCGCCTGGGAGATCGGGATGGCTGAAGGCCTGCTGTTTGACCGTACGACTCCGGCCGTGGGGGATCCACAAGTACTGGATGCAATGTTGGTAGGCGCTGGCAAAGCCCTTGGATTGAGTAACCGCCCCAATAGTTGGACCTTGAGTGCCGGTGCCACAAATAGTAGTTCAACTGCGTACATGGGACTTACCCTCAACCAGGCGGGGGCGGCCGCTGCCTATACTTTCGCCAATCCAGTCAATTGGAGTGGCAAAACCTTGAAAGTGGTGCTTAATTTTGATCAGGCGTTTGTTGCAGATCGAAATGGCGGGATGGATGCCTTGTTCCAGTTCTATACCTACTCCGCCGGTTGGGCTGCTTCTGAGTGGAAGTGCTGGACTGCCAATAAGGAGCTGGTTGCAGGTCAGGATACAGAATTCACCTGTTCGGATTTTAACGTCCAGAATGCGGAGGCGGTAGGTATCCAATTCGTCGGATCAGCAGGTTCCGTCACCATCAAGCGAGCAATTATTCAATAAGCTCCATAAAGCCCCTCATGAAAAAAACAACCCGCTCCGCCCTCGTTCTCTCGTCCATGTTGGCTGCGCTGCCCGCCGTGTCATTCGCGCTCAACCCGGTTATTCAAACGATGTATACCGCCGATCCGGCCCCTATGGTCCATCAGGGTACGCTCTACCTGTTTTCCAGCCACGATGAAGATGTCGGGGAAAAGAACAATTTCAACATGAAGAACTGGGTGCTCTCCACGACGACGGACATGGTCAACTGGACCCAGCACGGCGCGATCGCCTCCCTCCGGGATTTTCCCTGGGCCGCCAAGGAGATCTCCGGCTGGGACGGTTTTGACAACGGCGCCTGGGCTCCCCAGGTGATCGAGAGGGATGGCAAATGGTATCTCTACGCCCCGGTGCAAGGACGGGGCATAGGCGTGCTGGTGGCCGACAATCCCCTCGGCCCCTACACCGATCCGCTCAAAAAACCGCTGATCGCCGGCCACGCCGGCGGCCTCTACGACAGCATCGATCCGACCGTCTACATCGACGACAAGGGCCAGGCCTATCTCGCCTGGGGCAATCCCAATCTGTGGTCGGTGAAGCTGAACAAGGACATGATTTCCTACGACATCAGCGTCGGGGACAATGGCATCATTCGCCATCCGATGACGGTCAAGGCCCTGGGCGAACGCAACCCTCCGGACACCCAGGGCGTGACGCTGCCGAAGCCGGCTCTGCGCGGCACATCCTACGAGGAGGGCCCCTGGCTGTATCAACGCGCCAATCTCAATTACCTGTTTTTTGCCGCCGGTCCCATCCCCGAGCATCTCGCCTACTCCACCGGCCCGACACCCGAAGGCCCGTGGACTTACGGCGGCGTCGTCATGCCACCGCAAAGCGCCTTCACCAACCATCCGGGCGTGGTGGATTACAAGGGCAAGACCTACCTCTTCTACCACAACGCCGCGCTTCCGGGAGGCGACGGCTTCAAGCGTTCCGTGTCCGTCGACGAGTTGAAGTTCAACCCGGACGGCTCGGTCCCCACGGTGCGGCCGACCAGGGAAGGACCGGCGCCGGTCGCCACGCTCGATCCCTACAAGCGGGTGGAGGCCGAGACCATCGCCTGGTCTTCCGGTGTCAAAATCGAGCCCAGCAGCGCCGGCGGCCAGAACGTGCGCGACATCCACGACGGCGCCTACATCGAAGTGCGAAATGTCGATTTCGGCGCGACCGGCGCGCGCGCCTTCATGGCCAGCCTCTCCAGCACGGCCAAGGCGAAGGCGGCCACCGGAGCGAAGATCGAGATTCGTCTGGGCAAACTCGACGGCCAGCTGATCGGCACGCTGCCGGTCGCGGGAACCGGCGGCCAATGGAAGCCGCAGTCTGCACCGGTCTCCGCCGCCTCCGGCGTCCAGGATGTCTTCTTCGTGTTCCGCGGTGCGGCCGGCGAAGAACTGTTCAAGTTCGACTACTGGCAATTTGCCGAGCGCGATCTGTCCCAGCCCGTTCCGGCGGCACAGGCGAACCGTGCCCATAATCCCCTGATCTGGGCCGACGTCCCGGACATCGCAGTCATCCGCGTAGGAAAAACCTACTACATGAGCAGCACGACGATGCACATGAGCCCGGGCCTGCCGATCATGAAGTCGACCGACCTGGTCAACTGGAGCATGGCCTCCTACGCCTATGACACACTGGCCGACAACGAAGCCTTCCGCCTCGAAAACGGCAAGAGCGTTTACGGCGAGGGCTCCTGGGCCAGCAGCCTGCGTTACCACGACGGCATGTTCTATGCCTCGACTTTCTCCGCCACCGCCGGAGGACGCACCCACATCTACGCCACGCGGCATCCCGAGCGCGGCCCGTGGAAAGAGACGAGTTTCGAGCCTGCGCTGGGCGACCACAGCCTGTTTTTCGACGACGACGGTCGTGTTTACATGGTTTTCGGGGGCGGTCGCATCTCGCTCATCGAGCTGCAACCCGACCTCTCCGGATTCAAGCCTGGCGGCGTGAACAAGGTCATCATCGAAGACGTCAACGCCCTCTTTGGCGCCGACCAGGGCGGGCTCAAAGCCGAGGGCTCGCAGCTTTCCAAGATCAACGGCCGCTACTACCTCTTCAACATCGCCTCGCCCAAGACCCGCTGGTCCCGCACCGTCATCGTCCACCGCGCCGACAAAATCGACGGTCCCTACGAGGGGCGCATCGCACTCGATGACCGCGGCATCGCCCAGGGCGGCCTCATCGACACCCCGGACGGCAAATGGTATGCCTATCTGTTCAAGGACAACGGCGCCGTTGGCCGCATCCCCTACCTCGTTCCCGTGACCTGGAAGGACGGCTGGCCCGTGCTCGGCAAGGACGGCGAGGTGCCCATGACGCTCGATCTCCCCGCCGGCCGCCAGGGCGCTTCCGGCGCCTCCGGCATCGTCGCCTCCGACGAATTCGAGCGCCGGCCCGGCGCCCGCGCCCTGCCCCTCGCCTGGCAATGGAATCACAATCCCGAGCCGCGCAACTGGTCGCTCAGCAAGCGACCGGGCTACCTGAGCTTGGTCACCAGCCGGGTCGATGCCACCCTGCCCGAGGCCAGGAATACCCTCACCCAGCGCACCTTTGGCCCCGACAGTTCCGCCACCACCAGCATCGACGTGAGCGGCATGAAAGACGGCGACTGGGCCGGCCTGGCCGCATTCCAGAAAAAGTATGGTTTTGTTGGCGTAAAGATGAGCGGCGGCGCCAGATCTCTCGTCATGGTGAGCGCCGACTCCGACCAGCCCGAGGAGATCGCCTCCATTCCCCTCTCTGGCCAAACCGTTCACCTCAAGGTCGAATGCGAATTCCAGTCTGCGCCTGACGACGCCCGCTTCGGCGTCTACGAGGGTGGCGCAAAGACCTACGGCATACCAGGGGCGCCTGAGGTCGCCCGCTTCTCCTACAGCCTCGACGGCAAATCCTGGACCCCCATCGGTCGTCCCTCGCGCCTGGTCTACACCTTCCCGCACTTCATGGGTTACCGCTACGCCCTGTTCTATTATTCGACCAAGACCGCCGGCGGCCGGGTCGACTTTGACTACTACCGGATCGGGCAAAGCGGCGCCGCGCGCTGACCTCCGCCCGGCAAGGAGAAATGCATGAACACGGCATACAAGCGCACTCAGCGGCCCAGCCTGCCGCGCAGGTAGGCGTCGTGTTTGGGCATGGCCGCCACGGCGGCGGCGATGCATTCGCGGCGCCACTGCAATCCCCGCAGCGCCACCGCGCGCTCGACGTCGCCCAGCGTGGGGTCGGCGCGCTCGGGCCAATGGCCCATGCCGGCATGGATCGCCAGCCAGCTGGTCGCGTCGAAGCCCTCCAGGTCGTACTGGTGCAGCGCGCCCGCCTGGCGCCAGGCGTGCAGCTTGAAGGCCAGGGTGCCGGGCAGCTCCATGCTTGCCATCGCGCGCCACAGCGCGCTGTCGCGGCGCGCGCTCAGGCAGTAGTGCATGATGATGAAATCGCGCACACGCGCGAACTGCAGCCCTACTTCGCCGTTGTAGCCGGCCTTCACCTCCTCGGTGAACGGCGCGCCCGCCAGCAGCAAATCGATCAGCCGCCCCATGGCCCTCTGGACCAGGAAGATGCTGGTCGACTCGAGCGGTTCCAGGAAGCCCCCCGCCAGGCCCAGGGCGACCACGTTGTGCACCCAGGCGCGTGCGCGGTGGCCGGTCTGGAAGCGCAGCAGGCGCGGTTCGGCCAGCGGCGGGCCGTCCAGCTGTTGCAGCAACTGCTCGCGCGCGCGACCCTCGTCGATGTAGCGGCTGGCGAACACGTGGCCGTTGCCGGTGCGGTTTTGCAGCGGAATCCGCCAAGCCCAGCCCGCCTCCAGCGCGGTGGCGCGCGTGTACGGCGTCAGCTCGGTCCCTATCCGCTCGGTCGGACAGGCCCAGGCCCGGTCCACCGGCAGCCAGTGGCTGAAGTCGACAAACGGCTCGCCCAGCGTGCGCCCCAGCAGCAGCGACGCGAAGCCGGAGCAATCGATGTACAGGTCGCCGGCCACCACGCGCCCATCGGCCAGGGTGAGCCGGTCGACGCCGCCGTCGGCGCGCCGCGCCACGTCGACGATGCGCCCCTCGGTGCGGCGCACGCCGCGCCGCTCCCCCAGCTTGCGCAGGAAGGCGGCGTAGAGCGCGGCGTCGAAGTGGTAGGCGTAATCGTAGCGGTCGGCTTCTCCCGGCCGCGCGAAGCGGCCCTGGCTGGCCATCACGCTTGACAGGCATTGCTCGCCCAGCGCCCCAAGGCCGGCCTCGCCCAGCCGCCGGTACTGGCCCCACACCGCGTGGGACCCGCTCAGTTCTCCGAAATCGCCGAAGGTGTGGAAATAGCTGTCGCCGCGCGCGCGCCAGTCGCAAAACTGGATGCCCAGCTTGTAGCTGCCGTTGGTGGCGCGCAGGAACTCGGCCTCGTCAATGCCGAGCAGGCGGTGGAACTCGCGGATCGAAGGAAAGGTCGCCTCCCCCACGCCGACAATGCCGATCTCCTCCGACTCGACCAGTTCGACGCTGGCGCCGGCTTTGAACGCGGTGGCCAGCGCGGTGGCCGTCATCCACCCGGCCGCGCCGCCGCCGACGATGACGATGGTTCGAATAGCTTTGTCACACATGGACCACCCATATAAAAAAAGGGGCGGCCGAAGCCGCCCCTGAAACTGCCGGCACAGCGACAGGAGACGAAGGAAGGTCCGCCGCGCCTGAGTGGCGACGGACCTGATCTCGGGGCTTAGTACGTGTAACGCAGCGCCAGGCGATAACTGCGGCCCGGCTCGAACCAGGAACGGGTCATGTTGCCGATACCCTGCTGCTGGGTCTGCTTAACGACGGTATCCAGGATGTTGCTTGCGTTGAAACTGGCCTGGATATGGTCGTTGAACCGATAGTCGAACCCGAAGTCCAGCTGTCCGGCCGCTTCCTGCCACGTCGGCAAACCCCAGGCCACGTCCTGTGGATAGACTGTCTTGCCATCGACAACCGTGGCCCGGGTCGGATCGGCACTGGTGGCGCTGCCGTTGGGGTCCGACGTGCCATTGACGTTCACCCCCTGCAGGAAGCGGCTGCGCCAGCTGTAGGCCAGGCGCATCGACATCGGTCCCTTGTCGTAAAAGACCATGAAGTTGTAGGCGTTCTTCGACAAATACTGCAAGGGCATATCGGTGAACGGCATGCCATTGGTGTCGCAGCCATACAAGCTCAAGGAATCGTTGTTGAACGATCCGGAGGACGGGCAGTACTTCATATTGAACGGATGGTGCAGCGTCTGGCTGCTCTTGATGTAGGTGTAGTTCGCCGATACGCCGAAGCCCTTGGTCCATTCCGGCAACAGCTGCGCCAACGCCGGCACATTATTGAAGTAGGCTTGGCCGGCGAGCTCCAGTCCGGCCACCTTGCCGTCCGCCGCATTGTCCGGCGCGGTGATCAGGAAGGTTTGCGGGTTGCCGGCCAGGTCGTTGTAGTCGCGGGTATAGGCAGAGCGCAAGATGATGTCATGCACTTGCTTGTAGAAAAGAGCGCCCGTCAGCGAGGTGCCGTTGCCCGGATACCATTCGAGCGTCGTGTCAAAACTGTTGGCCTTGGTGGGCTTCATGTGGACGTTGCCTTGGTCATCACCGCGGTAGTTGACGGCCGTCACGGTGCCGGTGGGTTGGTCGACATTGACCTGCTGGTACAGCTTGATGTACTCCCTCAGGTCTTGAAAGCTCGGCCGATACATCGACTTGGCGAACGCGAAGCGCGCTTGCAGCTCGGGGGTGAATTCCATCTTCAGGTTAAGACTCGGCAGCACGTCGACGGCGCTGCGGCCTTCGACGATCGGCGCGTTGATCTGTCCAAACCGCGGCACCTCCGGCAAATAGCCGTTGCCGTATGTCGGCAGGAACACGGTGTAGCCCTGGGCCTTCGTGTCGGTGTGGACCACGCGCACGCCGGCGCTGCCCTCGACCGGGAAACGCAGGTCGTCGAAGCCGAAGCGCGTCATCACGTAGGCGGCCTGCGTTGTCTCCGACTGGCGGGAGGTTTTGGACGGATCGCCGTCGTAGACAAGCGGCATGAAGGGGTCGACTATCTTCGAGCAGTCGTTGTTGGTATTTGACTGCGCGTTGCCCTGTTCGCATTGAATCTTCATGATCGGATTCGCCGCCGCCACGTAGGCGTTGGGGTAGTCCTTGACCGCGGCGAGGCTCGGCACCACCAGGGCGCCCGGGGTGGGGATCTTGCCGTTGAAGAAGTTGTTGAAGGTGTAGAGGCTGGTCGGTACCAGGGCTGCGACCCTCGGATCGCTCAGGTAAGTGAAATTGGCGCGGCCCGCCCAGGTCGGTTCGTCCGTCGTGGCGGCCGGCTGCCCCGGCGTGGACGAATTCCTGACTTCCCATGGCCGGGCGACGTTGTACCACATGGAGCCGGTCGCGTCGATGTGGTTCGCCGTGCGCCTGGTCGCGCGCACGCCGAAGCGCACATCGCGCATGATCGGATGGTCGAACTTGAAACGCACGTCGCCCTTCCACGCATACAGGTCGGCGTCCGCCTTGGTCCTTTCCGGCCCCAACATCTGCAGGTAGTAGTTGGCCGGATTGCGCAGGAACGCTTGCGCCTTGTCGTCGAAGGTGATCTCGCCGACATGTTTGCTCAGGTCGATATTCATGCTCGGCACGAAGGTGGCCAGAGTCATGTTTTCGCTCTCGGTCTTGTTGGTGGCATGGACCCATTGCAGGTCGTTCTGGACCGACCAGCGCTCGTCGATGGTCCACTTGGTGTTCCAGGCGATCTCGCGGGTCTGCGAGCGCCTGTCGAAATAGGTTTGGTTGGTATTGAAACCCAGTCCGCCGTCCACGAAATTATTCGCGCCCGCGCCGCCGATCGGATAGGTGTACCTGGCCGACTGCAGGATGCCCTTGCTGTCGAACACAGGGTCGATGAGCTTGGACTTGTAGGGGTTCTCCACGCCCGTGTACAGGGCGTTCTCGGTGCCGGTTTCCTTGTAGCCGGAGTGGAAATAGGTCAGCGCGGACGTGGCTCCCCCCTTCTTCCACTGCAGCGCGGCATAGACGCCGACGCGGTCGTTCGTGCCGAGGTTGGTGCGCCACGAGGCCGATTTGGGCACCCACACGGTTTGTCCGGCGACGATGTCGGTGCGCGGAAAGTAGGCGTCAACTTGCACCGTGTCGTTGTGGGAATTGGTCTGGTTGGCGGACAAGTTGAACAGCGCACCCCACTGGCCGAAGTCGTTTTCCCAGCGTTTCGAGACCAGACCCGAGAGTGCGGGCGAGGTTTGCTTGCCGAGCTCGTTATAGTTCACGTAGGTCGAGGCCGCGAATTTATCGCCCTTGTAGTCGAACGGCAGCGCGGTGCGCAAGTCGACCTGGCCGCTGACGCCGCCCTCGATCAACTCGGCAGGCGGGTTCTTGTGCACGACCACGGCGGACATCAGCTCGGCCGGAATGTCGCCCCAGCTCAATTCGCGTCCCGGCCAGCCGGCCGAGAACGATTCGCGGCCGTTCAAGGTGGACGAACCCCAGGTCAGGCCGCGCACCGAAATGCCGGAACCCTCGACCGAGAAATGCTCCGGGTCGCCGCGCGAGCGGTTGCGGTCCATCGTCACGCCGACGATGCGCTGCAGCACCTCGGTGATCGACTTGTCGGGCAGCTTGCCGGCCTCTTCGGCGACGACGCCGTCGACGACCTCCTCGGCATTCTGCTTGAGCTTGGCGGCCGACTTCATCGCTTCGCGCTGGCCGTTGACGACCACGCTCACGACTTCCTCGTCCTTGGCGGCCGGCGCCGAAGGCGCCGTTTGCGCCTGCGCGGCGCCGCTGTACAGCGCCGCGAGCTGCGCCGCCGCGAGCGCCAGCGCGGTCATCCGCAACGGTTTCCGCTTGGTGATTGTTCCGATTGTCCTCATTGTCTCTGTCCTCTTGAACTCTTGTAGTTGCTTTGGCTGTCCGCCGCGCCACGCGGGGACGGTAAATGGTCGTGCGCGATCACTTGAAGGTGATTTTCCCCATCGTCACGCTGGTCGTGTAGATGTCGGTCCCCGCTGTTGGCACCTGATCGTTGATACCCGGCACGTTGAACTCGAGCTTGGCGATCGGATAGTTCTGCAGCTCGTCCCAGACGTCGAGGTTGGACAGGCCGCAACTACTCTGGACCGTGAACGACTTGAGATCGACACTTTGCTCCTGCAAGCCCTGCACGGACGGCGAAAACACCGGTGTCATGAACTTCTCCAGAACCACGTTGCAGTTGTTGGCGTAGTGGCCGAGATACAGCCAGACTCTGAGCTCGGTCTTTTGCGCGGTGATCATTTCGGGGTTCATCAGCATATTGAACTTGATCGCCTTCTGGGAATCGATCCGCACACCGGCAAGCGTGTTGGCGCCTGCGACAAGATTTTCCAGGGTGGCGGCGTAAAACCGGAGACCGTAATAGCCGCCGAAACCAGCGGCGCTCGAACGCTTGTCCATGCGGAACGTGAAGGTGCTGCCGTCATCGGCCACGGTGTTTTGGGCGCCTGACGAGGAGTACCCTTCGATTTTTCCGGCCTCCGCGGTGCGCCAGGAATCGGTTGGCCTGTAGCCGCCTGTGAAAGTCAGCGCGGGTCCTTCCGCGGCGCCGACCGGAATGGTCTTGGTCAGCGTAGCCTCGTTAAAGAAATCGCTGCCGGCCTGGGTGGCGGTGACGATGCACAGCCCATCGGCGAGCATTTTCAACGTGGTTCCGGTAACCGAGCACACTGTGGGCGAGCTGGTGGTAATGCTGATGGGGAAGTCGGTTAAGGAACCCGCGGTGGAAGCCGGTGTCACCTGCACCGATGCCCCCACGGGCTGCGTTCCCGGGTTGGCGAAGCGCCAAATACCCTGATCATTCTTGGGTACGACGAAAAGCTGGCGCGCCGTGGCCGCGGCGTAGCCATCCCCACCGGCCTGGTTGGCGTTCACCGAGCATTCGCCCGATTTCAGCAGCGACAGCGTGTCGCCGCTGACGCTGCAGGTGGCCGGCGTGTTCGACACGTAGGTAATCGGCCCGCCGGAACTGGCCGTGGCCTTCAGCGTGATGGTCGCGACGGCCGGCGGAACAGCTACCTTCGACCCGCCCGGGAACGGGAAGGAAACTGATTGCGCCATCCCGGCGTCGCTTCCTTTGCCACCGCCACCGCCTCCGCAGCCCGCCAGTAGCGTGGCGCAGGCCAGTCCGACAGCCGTAAGCTGGAATCTCATTTTTTGTTGTCCCCTCATGATTTATGCTTCCTCTCTGTTGCGTCTACTGCAAGTTGCCTGTCACCGGCTACGCCGCTGACAAGGTGAAATTCACTTCCGCCTTGGCACCGGCGTGCGCAGGACGTGAGGTGTGACTTAGCCCTGCGATAAAGGGTTGGCAGCCCTGCCTTGCAAGGCGTGCCTGTTAGGCAGGGGCGCGGTCGCTGGCGCGTGCCGCCGGTATGGGCATGGAAGATGTGGAAGCGCCTGCGCTAGTGCGCTGCGCTTCACTACGCTGATGTCTCCTTCATTTTATTTTCGGCCATGCTGTCCAGGACCGTTTGGCTGTCGCTTGCAGGACGGAGAACAGGCCCGCCTGTCCTGCAAACGGGCCGAGTCTATCCCAAAAATTGCGGCGAAAATACGGGCCAAAATGCGTCGCCGCCTGCCATGACGGCCTCGGGCGAAAATTCTGCACGGTCGTTATCGGTGCTCGTGCAGATTTTGCTATTGAGCGCTTTGAAGGTCCGCTGTTCGAGCCGCCTCCCTCCCTGTGCGCGGGCGGCCGCGTCGCCGTTGCAGCGTGTCGGATGCAAGGAAGTGCAGTATCAATGCGATTATCTGCACCCTTGTAATATCTTCATCATTCGCGCTATTTCGGTGGGTATTGCCGTTGTGCTTTTGCTGCTCACAGGGCTGTGCCGGCGTCGCGCAATACGGCACCTTTCATTGGATATTCAGGAGTTGTCGCGGCGCTCGTAATCGTCGGGGGGAGACGGAGCGACGGATGCCGGATGGGGAGTTGGCCTATGCAACCGGACGGTGAACGCACGTGGCCGCGCTCGGCGCGGCCGGCGAAATATGGAGCTTTATGGCGTCGGCTCCCGCGCTTCCTTTTTGCACACTTCCCGGAATGCCTTGGGCGTGCATTCGTATTCTTCCTTGAAGAGCTTATTGAAATACGAGGAATTCTTGTACCCGACCGAATAGGCGATTTCCGCGATACTGGCGCTGGTGTTTTCCACCAACAGGCGCGATGCTTCGGTCAATCTGAGCTTGTTCAGGTAACCGATGAAGGTATACCCCATTTCCGCCTTCAATATGTCGTTGACCTTATTACGGTTGACGCCGGTTTCCGACACCACGGTTTCCAGATCCAGTTCCGGATCCGCATAACGCGTCGCCAGCAATCTCAAAATGGCGGATTTCTCCCTTTCCCTGTGCGGTTCCAGCGTCAGCTGCTGGTACGCCACCAGCGGCAGGTCTTTCTGCATCCGCGCGTGCAGGTCGTTGGCCAGGGCCGCCGCGCACTGCTTGACGAACCAGAACCCGAAACCGGCCCAGGCCAGTATCAGGAACGCGGCCAGAAAATACAGGTAGCCGTATTTCCGCTCGTGCATTTCGATTCCCGCGATTTCGATACGCGACGGGGTGCCGAAGCGGCTGGCGTTGCTGGTGCCGACTTCGATCTGCGCGACCTTGGCCAGCGAGTAGCCCAGATCGGATGGGTTGAGCTTGTTCATGTCGACCCACCATTCCGGAATCGTCAAATGCGCCAGGTCGAGTTCGGCGCGGGCCCCGTCCTGATTGCAGTTGATGTATGCCGTTGGCGAGCGGTAGGTCATCAGCACATCCCGTTTGGACAGCTTGTCGTCGAAGGTGGCCAGGCCGACCCGGATGGTGCCGGCGGGGAAGCAGCGTGCCTCGAAACTGATCTTGTCGAACCTGGACCAGTCGAACAGTGCCGGTTTGCCGTTGCGATCTGTGAAAAGCAGGCCGCTCGATACATAGGCATGGGGATCGCTGCCTGACAGGACATATTCCATGATCAGGCGCGCGGCATCGACTCTCGCGTTCAGGTGGGTCGTCGCGTCGTGGGTGCTGTGCGTGCGCAACTGCCAGGAAAAATCTTCTTGCTCAAACAAGGCGACGCGGTGATAGCTGCGGATGACGCACAGATACCCGACCAGGATGCTCATACCGAGAAGCAGGACCAGCCGAAACAGTGCCTTTGAATATAAAGCGTGCATATAGATTACAGTTGAATGGTCGGACGGCGGCGACCCCGCCGGGCGCAGGTGCGGCGGCAGTCGTCAGGTCTCGCAATGTACAGCATGTCATGCCGTCTGTCACTGCGACACCGTTGCACACCGGCGCCCACGCATCAATCTGCCGCAGGCTGAAAGACGCGCTGGGCGAAGTTGTACAGATTATCTGCCCAGCTTTCGCGGTCGTGGCCGTATTCATCCACATTCCACACATGCGGGACGTCGTGCTGCTTCAGGTAGCGATGCAGCGTCTGGGACACGCCGATCAGCCCGTCCTTGTTTCCGCACGAAAGATACAGCAGCTGCAGCTGGCGGCGTACCTGCGCAGGTTCGGGCAGCAGCACCTCGCTCGCTCGGGTGTTGGGCGCGGACGAGAAGCCTGCTATCCAGGCGAAGGTATCAAGATGGCCGAGGCCGATGTTCAGCGCCTGGCCTCCGCCCATCGACAGTCCGGCGATCGCGCGCTGGCCGCGCTCGGCGCGGGTCGGATAGCTGCGGTCGATGGCCGGGATCAGGGACGCCAGCAGTTCCGGTTCGAATCGGGTGAAACCTTCTACGTGCGCGGGCGTGAACATGCGGTCGGCGGGCGGCGGATTATCGTCCGCCAGCGCGCGGCCGTTGGGCATCACGACGATCATCGGCACCGCCTTGCCGGCGGCGATCAGGTTGTCGAGGATGGTGTGCGCGTGCACATAGCCGCGCCACTCCTCGTGGTTGCCGGCGATACCGTGCAGCAGGTAAAGCACCGGATAGCGGCGCTGCCCCGAATAGCCGGCCGGCAGGTAAACGTTGGCCTTGCGCCGCGTGCCGGTGACGGCCGAGTCGTAGCTGAATTCTTCCACCCTTCCCTGCGCGACGCCGGGCTGCACCTCCGCGAAGCCGGCCGGCGCGGCGGCCAACGCGCGCACGTCGTCGGGGGCCAGCACCGCGGAACCGGCCAGGTTGGCGCGCACCTGTTCCGGCGCCTGCTGTGACGGCAGCTCCGGATTGCGCTGGGCCGCGCAGACGAACGGGATGGCGCACATCAGCAGGCCAAGATTGAGTGAGGTTGCGCGCATGATCAGAGCCTTGTCTCTTATAAGTTTAATACAGCCGATTGTATCGTAGCCATGTGGACTTCCACATAGGCAGCAGGCGGCGTTGCGCGTTTTTGTCGTGGCCTTTGAGCATTTTTGTAATTGCTGCGCGGGGGCGTCTAGCCTATTCATCCAATTTTGCCGAGATTTGTACTTTATATATAATTTACATAGTGCGATATGCGCAATGTGAACTGCAAAGCCTAGGATGGTGATCGATAACAACAATTGGGGACATATGTATAGCCGTAGAAAACTTCTTATGCAGTTCGTCGGGGCGGTGCCAGCGCTGACGGTGACCAGGTACGCGAGCGCCGCCGAGAAGCTGCTGCACGGCGGGTCGGGCACTGCGCCGGTGAAGAACGTACGCAAGACCGGGGTGGGCGTGGAGTGCGCAACCGCCAGTACCCGTTTGAGAATCAGCTTCGTCAACGATCACATCGTCCGTGTCACGGCGACGCCGAACCAGGAATGGTCCGAGCGCGCAAGCCTGATGCGCGCCGACTTTGGCGGTCGGCCGTCCGTCATCAAGATCGGCGGTGATGACAAGGCGTGCTCATTGCGCTCCCCCAAGATGCTGGTCAAACTTGACCTCGGCAGTGGTGCGCTTTCATTCTGGCGAGCCGATGGCACCTTGCTCCTGCAAGAGAATACTGCGTCACCGCGCGCATTCGAACGGGTCGAAGTTGTCAAGTCCATGCCGGACCCCTCCACGGTCACCAGGATAAAAACCGTCGACGGTGAGCGGCAGGTCGCGGGCGCCTATGTGCAGACGAAAGACAGGGATGCTTGGAAGGCGGCGGCGCGTTTCAGTTTACACGGCGATGAGGCATTATATGGCCTGGGCTTCGATGAAACCGACGACCTGAATTTGCGCGGGAGACGAAAGAGGTTGTATCAGCATAATCTGCGTATCGTCGTGCCGTTCATGACCTCGACGCGCGGCTATGGCCTGCTGTTCGATTCGTACAGTGCGCTCACGTTTGCCGACGGCGCGGACGGCATGTCGCTCACTAGCGATGTCGTGGACGATCTCGATTACTATGTGATCGTCGGAGAAAAAGCCGACGACGCCATCGCGGGCTACCGCGAGCTTACGGGGCCAGCCAGGCTGCTGCCCAAGTGGGCCTTCGGCTACATGCAATCGAAGGAACGTTACGTTTCCCAGCAGGATCTGGTCGAGACAGCCGCGCAGTTCCGTCGACGGAAGATCCCGCTCGATACCATCGTCCAGGATTGGAACTACTGGATGCCCAACCATTGGGGCAGCTTCGTTCCGGAGGCGGCAAGGTATCCCGACATCGCGGCAATGACGAAGGCCGCGCTTGACCTGAACGCCCATGTGATGATTTCTGTCTGGCCGAACCCGAGTCCGCTCGATCCGCCGGGCCGGGCCCTGAAAGACAATGGCTACACGCTGGCCGGCACCGATTACGTCGATTTCTTCCAGCGCAAGGCAGGCGACCTCTATTTTGACCACGCATGGCAGTATCTCGGCCGGCACGGCATCGATGCCTGGTGGTGCGACTCGACCGAACCGGAGGTGGCTGATTGGGTTCAGGACGCCAAACGTCCTGACAATGCGGATGAACTCAACATCCGCGGCTTGGCCAAGATCATCGATCCCCAGTATCTCAACGCCTACGCTCTGGTGGACTCGCAGAGTTTCTACCGGAACTGGCGGAAGGCTGCACCTGCCAAGCGTCTGGTGAACCTTACGCGATCGGCGTACGCCGGCAGCCAGGCTGCAGGCGCCGTGGTGTGGACTGGCGACATTGCGGCCAGATGGTCGGTCCTTGCCCAGCAGGTCGTGGCGCTCCAGAGCTACAGCGCATCGGGGAATCCGTACGTCACGTGCGATATTGGCGCATTCTTCGTCCGGCGTGGCCAGCAATGGTTCTGGAATGGCGATTACGATGCCGGTGTCGGGGATCTTGGCTATCGGGAGCTATATACGCGCTGGTTGCAGTTCGGTGTATTCCTGCCGATGTTCCGCAGTCACGGTACGGACACGCCGCGTGAACCGTGGCACTTCGGCGAGCCCGGGACCCCGTTCTACGATGCGATCATCGAGTCCATCCAGTTACGGTATCGCCTCCTGCCATTCATGTATTCGTTGGCCGGACTGGTCTACCTGAAGGGCGCCTCGTTCATTCGGCCGGTTGCGTTCGGCTTCCCGGACGACCCTCGGACATACGATCTGAAAACGCAGATGCTGATTGGCGACGGCGTCATGGTCAGCCCCGTGCTCGAACCCATGTATTACGCCGCCAAGTCCGTTCCGCTGCAGGGACAGCGTACCCGCGAAGTCTATCTGCCGAAAGGAATTTGGTTCGATTTCTGGACCGGGACATCGCAGGCCGGCGGGAGAACGGTCGTGGTCGATGCGCCGCTATCGCGCATCCCGGTCCACGTCCGCGCCGGCAGCATCATTCCCATCGGCCCGGTCCAGGAATATGTGTCGCAAGTTACCAGTGCCCAGATCGAGCTTCGGGTCTATCCTGGCGCGAGTGGGCAATTCACGTTTTACGAAGACGCCGGCGACGGCTGGGGATACGAGCGCGGCGAGTACGCGTTGACGCGCATGCGATGGGATGACGCTGGCAGGAAATTGACCATTTTTGAGCGCCAGGGTAATTTCCCTGGTATGAAAGAAAAGTGCCAGTTCAGCGTAGTGGTCGTCGGGCCTGGCTGCGGTCACGGTGCCGCGTTCTCTCGCGCGAAGCAACGTATGGTGACGTATGACGGCCATGCAGTGACGGTTGCTCTTGCGCAGCAGCAACAGCACCATGGCCGTCCCGGCGGAAAGGAAGATCCGGGAGCGGAGCGATAGCGATATTGTTTGGATCATGCGGTCAGTGTCCCGGCACGTGGTTCAGGAAGGCGTCGTGGCCAGGCAGGCGCGCCACCGTGGCGGCGATCGCGTCGTGGCGCTGGCTCAGCGTTTAGGCCTAAGAGCGGGGCAAAATCTCTTGCATATCAACAGGCGTGTGCTTGAGCGGCAGCGTCACGCGAAACACCGTGCCTTGGCCGACGACGCTGGTAACCTCGATCTGCCCCCGGTGGCGCTGTACGATGCCATAGGACAGCGCCAGCCCCAGACCGGTTCCCTGCCCGATCGGCTTGGTCGTATAAAATGGCTCGAAAATCCGCTTCACGTTTTCGGGTGCGATGCCACAACCAGTGTCGGCCACCTCGATCCACACCTTGTCACCGTGGACCTTGTCCAGCCCAGTACGCAAAGTGATCACGCCACGCTTGGCACCGATGGCGTGGGCCGCGTTGACCGCCAGGTTCATAATAACTTGATTGATCTGCGAGCCGATACATTCGACCGGAGGAATGTCGCCATATTCCTTGACCACATCGGCCTTGTACTTTAGTTCGTTAGAAATGATATTGAGCGTCGAGTCGATCCCCCGATGCAGATCGGCCCAATGGAAATCGAGATTGGTGTCGGCATGGGAGAAATCTTTTAGATCCTGTACGATTTGCCTGACGCGAGAAATCCCTTCCCGGGTTTCGCGCATCAAGTCGCCGCAATCGGTGATCACGTAGTTAATATCGTTTTCAATGCGCAAGCGGTTCAGCCGCTCTACCACGTCGGGCGCCGTAATGAATTGTTGCGCATCGAGGTGTACCGCCAAGATGTTAAGGATTTTCACCATATAGCCATCGAGCGCGCTGATATTGGAACATACGTAGCCGATCGGATTGTTAATCTCGTGGGCTACGCCGGCGGCGAGTTGACCGATCGACGCCATTTTCTCCGATTGAACGAGTTGCTCCTGCGCATGCGACAGTTTCTTGTTTAGCTCGATCAACAAGCTATTGCTGTTCAACAGTTCTGCTTCGACCAGCTTGCGATCGGTGATATCGCGACCAATACCGACAATGCCTATCACTACGCCGTCGTGGTCGCGCAACGGCACCTTGGTCGTGAGCAGGGTTCGTTGCTCACCGGTATGGGCGTCGGCGACCGGCTCTTCGTGTCCAATCAGAGAATCACCCGAACGCAACAACGCTTGTTCGTCGGTGAAATATTGATCCGCCAATTCTTTCGCGTAGAAATCGTAGTCGGACTTGCCGATCAACGCGGCGGGGCTGCTGGCACCCATGATGTCGGCCACCGCCATATTGCCAAACAAAAAACGACTTTGAGCGTCTTTCGCGTAGATCAATTCGGGCATATTGTCTGTCAGGGTGCGGATCAGCAGGCGTTCGATACCCACCGCTTGTTCGACCTTGCGTTGCGCCTCGGCTTGTTGCTGCAATAAGGCACGTAAGCGATTATTTTCCGAAATCAGATCATGGACAGTGAGGTGTTGCATACAATCATTCTAGATACATTACGAACGCAACGCAACCGTGCACTCAAGGCACAGGCGGGCCTTGACAGGGCAATGCCATTGTCGTTGGCATCCTTCAGGGCGACGCCAGAGAGGCGACGCCGATTAAGGACATCGTATGGATCATGTCGTCAGCGTCCCAGCACGTGGTTCAGGAATGCGTCGTGGCCGGGCAGGCGCGCCACGGTGGCGGCGATCGCGTCGCGCCGATCGCGCAGCGCCTGCAGCGCGTCGTCGCGCCCCAGCTCCAGCAGCACCGGATCCTCGCGCATCGGCCAGTGGCCCATGCCGGCGTGGATCGCCAGCCAGCTGGTGGCGTCGAAGCCCTCCTCGTCGTACATGTGCAAGGAACCGGTCTCGCGCCAGGCCAGCAGCTTGAACGCCAGCGTCGGCGGCAGCTCCATCTCCGCCATGTGGCGCCACAGCTCGCTGTCGCGGCGCGCCGTCAGGCGGTAGTGCAGGATGATGAAATCGCGGATGCGCGCGAACTGGCGCACCGAGCCGGTGTTGTAGTCAGCCACCGCCGCGGCGCCGACCGGGGCGCCGGACATCAGCAGCGGCATCAGCCGCCCCAGGCCGCTCTGGATCAGGAAGATGCTGGTCGATTCCAGCGGCTCCAGGAAGCCGGAGGACAATCCCAGCGCGACCACGTTGTGGACCCAGAAGCGCGCGCGGTGGCCGGTGGCAAAGCGCAGCAGCCGCGGCTCGGCCAGCGGCGCGCCGTCCAGCTGTTGCAGCAGCTGCTCGCGGGCCCGCTCCTCGTCGATGAAACGGCTGGCGAACACGTGGCCATGGCCGGTCCGGTTCTGCAGCGGAATGCGCCAGGCCCAGCCGGCTTCCAGCGCGGTGGCGCGGGTGTACGGCGTCAGCTCGGCGCCGCTGCGCTCGCAGGGACAGGCCCATGCCCGGTCCACCGGCAGCCAGTGACCGAAGTCGACGAAGGGTTCGGCCAGCGTGCGCCCCAGCAGCAGCGAGGCGAAGCCGGAACAGTCGATGAACAGGTCGCCGGCCACCTCGCGCCCGTCGGCCAGCCGCAGGCTAGCCACCCCGCCGTCGGCGCGGCGCGCCACGTCGACGATGCGCCCTTCGGTGCGCCGCACGCCGCGCGTCAGCGCCAGCTTGCGCAGGAAATCTGCGTACAGCGTGGCATCGAAGTGGAAGGCGTATTTGTAGACCGGCGCGCCGGGCGCGGTTGAGGGCACGCAGAACCGCCCTTGCCGCGCCATCACGGAGGGCAGGCACTGTTCGTCGAACGTGCCGGGGGCGCCCTCGCGCAGCCGGCGGTAGTGGCCCCACAGCGCTTCCGGGCCGCTCAACTGGCCGAAGTCGCCGAAGGTGTGGAAGTAGCTTTCGCCGCGCACGCGCCAGTCGCGGAATTCGATCCCCAGCTTGTAGGTGCCGTTGGCGGCGCGCAGGAATTCCGCTTCGTCGATGCCGACCAGGCGGTTGTACTCGCGGATCGAGGGAAAGGTCGCCTCCCCCACGCCGACGATGCCGATCTCCTCGGATTCGACCAGCTCCACCGTGCTGCCGCGCAGCCCGGTGGCCAGCGCCAGCGCGGTCATCCACCCCGCCGTGCCGCCGCCGACCACCACGATGCGTTTGAAATGAGACGCTGCGTTCTGTGGATTCATCATGCAAGACTCCGGAAATGGGCGCGGCCAGGCCGCGCCCGATGTTACTTCGCGGCTACCGGCCGCCCGTTGACATCATAGACGGCCGCGTCCAGGTGCACCACCACGCTGCTGGCTTTCTGGTCCATCGCGTCGCTGGCCAGCGTCAGTTTGTAATTGCCGGCCGCCACCTTCCAGGTCTTGCTGGACGTGTCATACATTGCCAGCAGGCGCGGATCCACGCTGACCGACGCCTTGACGCCGGCGCCCGGCTTGACCTCGACCTTGCGGAAACCAACCAGGCGCTTGGGCGCTTCCCAGCGGACGTCGAGCGGCGCGGCATACACCTGCGCCACCTGCTTGCCGCTGACCTTGCCGACGTTCTTGACCGTGAAGGAGGCCTGCAGCACGCCCTGCTCCACCCGCGCGTCCAGGTCCGACAGCGCGAACTCGGTGTAGGACAAGCCATGGCCGAACGGGAACAGTGGCTGATGGCCTTTCAGGTCGAACCATTTGTAGCCGACCGCCGCGCCTTCGTGATAATCGACGTCGAAGCGGCGCGGCTCCTTGGGTTCCGGATAGCCGTCCAGCGCCACGCGCGGCAGCTGCGCTTCGGAAGCGGGGAACGTCACCGGCAGGTGGCCGGACGGATTGGCCGCGCCGAACAGCACGCCGGCGATCGCATCGCCGCCGCTGGTGCCCGGGTACCAGGCCTCCAGCACCGCCGCCGCCTTCGGCAGCCACGGCATGGTCACCGGGCCGCCCGTTTCCAGCACCACCACGGTCTTCGGATTGGCCGCCGCCACGGCGGCGATCAGCGCGTCCTGCTTGTTGGGCAGGGACAGATTGGGCACGTCGAAGGCCTCGCCGGTCCACTGGGTGGCAAACACCACCACCACGTCGGCGTCCTTGGCCAGTTTGGCGGCGGCGGCCGGATCGTTGCCGTCGTTGAAGCTGACCTTGGCCTGCGGCGCATGGCGTTCGATGGCGCGCAGCGGCGACGATGGATAGATCATGACCGGGCCCGGCCAGAACTTGGGCTCCAGCCCCGGCACCGCGTTGCCGCCGGCCGGATACACCAGCGAGGAGCCGCCGCCCGCCATCACGCCCTTGTCCGCGTAACCGCCGATGACCGCGATCTTTTTGATCGATGAACTGAGCGGCAGCACGCGGCCGGCATTTTTCAGCAGCACCATGCCCTCCTGCGCATCGCGCAGCGTAACCGCGGCATGGGCCTTGAAGTCGATCGCCTCGGGCGTGGCCGGCACCGGCCGGTCCACCACGCCGTGCTCGAACATGCTGTGCAGCACGCGCCGCGCCATGTCGTCCAGGCGGGCCTGCGGCACCCAGCCGTTCTGCACCGCCTCCTTCAGCGCCGCGCCGAAATACTCGGCCACATCGAACGGCAGGCCGGACTGCTGGTCCAGCCCCGCGTTGGCGGCCGGCACCGTGCTATGGGTCGCGCCCCAGTCGGACATCACCCAGCCCTTGAAGCCCCAGTCCTGCTTCAACACCTGGTTCAGCAGGTAGTTGTGTTCGCAGGCGTAGACGCCGTTGATGCGGTTGTAGGAACACATCACCGAACCGGGGTTGCCCTCTTCCTTGGCGATCTGCATGGCCAGCAGGTCCGACATCCGCGCCGCCTGCTCCTCGATCTTGACGTTGAGCGTGGTGCGGCCGGTCTCCTGGTCGTTCAGCGCGTAATGCTTGAGGGTCGAGATGATATGGTTGGACTGGATGCCCTTGATCTGCGCGCCGACGATCTTGCCGGCCAGCAGAGGATCCTCGCCCGCGTATTCGAAGTTGCGGCCGTTGCGCGGTTCGCGCATCAGGTTGACGCCGCCCGCCAGCAGCACGTTGAAGCCGTAGGAACGCGCTTCGGCGCCGATCATGGCGCCGCCGTCGAAGGCGGTTTGCAAGTCCCAGGTGGCGGCCGTGTTCAAGCCCGACGGCAGCGCCGTCGCCGGCCGCGCTTCCGGCCCCGCCTGGCTTGCCACGCCCACGCCGGCGTCGGTCTGCCACAGCGGCGGAATCTGCAGGCGCTCGACGCCGTAAATGAAGCCGGCCGACTGCTTGTGCGATGCTGGCGGACGCTTGAAATGCTTGCCTTCGTCGTCCGCGCCCAGATAGCCCATCACCAGCTTGAGTTTCTCGTCCAGCGTCATGGCCTGCAACACCAGCTCGGTGCGCTGGTCCGCGCCAAGCTGGCGGTTCATCCACGGTTGGTCCGGTTGCGCCACCGTGGCGGTATCGGCGGCGGCCACCATGCTGCCGCAGCACAGTGCGATGGCGCTGGCCATCAGGCTTATTTTTTTCTTAAATTGCATCGTCGTCTAGTTCAAATGGTTCTAAAAAAAGAGCCGCGCTGTGGCGCGGCCCCCGCTACAGCCTTGGTTGCCGGCCGCTTAGCGGCGGCGCGACCGGCGTCGGCCGGCGCCCAGCATCAGCAGGCCGGCCCCCAGCATCAGCGCCGTGCCGGGCTCCGGCACCGGCGCGGCGGCCGCGGTGCTGAAGTCGTCCATCGCATACCAACCGCTGTCGCGCGAGACGCTCAGGCGCGACACGTTGTCGAAGCCGCCGGCCACCCACACATAGCTGGCGCCGATGGCGACGTTGCCGGTGCTGCCGATGACGTGGTTGGAGGCGTCGTAGGCGGTGACGTTGACCCAGCTGGCCTTGTCGTCCACGCCCTGCGGCGCGGCGAACCAGGCGCCGGTGAATTTGAACGCGGTGGCGCTGCTGATGTCGACCGCGTCGGCGCCGAAGCCGTTGACGGCGTAGTTGGTGCCGGAGTGCGCGCCGTTGGCGTAGCCGTCGATGCCGGTGTCGCCGGCGTACCAGTCTGCGCTCCAGTTCAGGCCGGCGTACGGGCTGATATCGCCCAGGCTGGCGAAGTCGCCGGCGGTGGCCAGGTCATCGAAATTGGTGACGCCGGCATGGGCCTGGGAGGCCAGCATCAGGCTGGCGCCGGCGATCAGTGCGAACAGAGTTTTTTTCATGGGATTACCTTGTTGAATAAGAGGCGTTTATTTGCAGACGTCGCCGGTCACGGCCGGTATCGCGGTGAAGTCCGGCCCATCCTGGCCGCCGACGACTATGCCGAACGTGACGGTCTGTCCCGGAGCGATGTCGTGGTTCCAGCCCACGTCGGAGGCCGAGTAGTTCGGCGCGCTGCCCGTCACCGCCCCGTTCCAGAACTGTTGCACCGACGAGTTGTCGCTGTAGGTCCAGTTCACCGTCCAGCCGGGTATGGTGGCCGACCCGGTGTTGGTGATGCGCACGTCGGCGATGTGGCCGCCCCACCAGCCGCTGGTCACGACGTACTTGCACTCGGCAGTAGGCGCCGGCTTCGCGTACACCTGCGGCACCACCTGGACGTCGCCGTCCGGGTCGATCCTGCCGTAGGCGCTGCCGCGGCCGTTGGTGCTCATGTAGACGGTGCCGTAGGTGTTCATGTCGCCGGTTACCCAGCCACTCAGCGAGCCGCCGTATTGATGGGCATCGTCGTTGATGCGGTCCCAATGGGCGCCCCGGTCGGTCGATCGCAACAGGCCGCGCGTGCCGCCTACCGCGCCCCACATGTAGAGGGTTGGATAGCTGGCCTCCGGCGCCGCCTTGCCCAAGCCCATGGACCCGCAGGAATTGATGCCGCCCACGCTGGTGAAGGTGGCGCCCGAATCGGTCGAGTGGCTCAGACCCTTCGAGTCCAGGCACACCCACAGGTCGCCCTCGAGGCCGGGCGTGGCGCGCACCAGGCTCGATCCGCCGGTGGGCAGCTGGGCCTGGGGATTGAACGAGCTGCCGCCGTCGGTACTCACCAGCAGTTTGCCGCTGACGCGGTCGTAGACATAGAACTTGGCCGGGTTGGCCTTGTCGGCCACCGGCCGCGCGTTGTTCACGGCCAGGCCGGCCACCGGCGTCCAGTTGGCGCCGAAATCGGTGGAGCGGTAGGTGGTGGTCGAATTTTCCGGGCTGTGCAGCAGCACGAAACCGTCGGCCGACAGCGCCAGGTTGCCGCGCGAGCCATTCATGGACGGCGCCTGCTCCCAGCTCACCCCCATGTTGGTCGAGGTGTACAGCAAATTGCCCACCCGCGCCATCACGTGCGTAGCCTGCGCGGCCACGGCCAGGCCGGTGGTGGAACCCATCGACGGCGTGTGGCGCGGGCCGTACTGGGCCGGATCGGTGCTGATGAAGCCGTCGTAGTCGCCGACTACCGTCACCAGCGGGCCGCCAGGAATGCTCTCGGCTTCGTACACGCCGGTCTCTTCCATGCCATGCACGTCGAACTTCCAGCTGCTGGTGGGCGCGTCGATGTCGCTGGTCTTGAACAGGCCGTTGCCGGATATCACCCACGCGGACTTCGTATCGAACGGGTCGAACTCGATCGCGCCGGCCCAGTGGATCGACGAGGTGCGGACCCAGTCGATGCCGTTCGGGTCGATCGTCATGCCGCGCGCCATCAGGTCGGTCCAGCTGCGGCCGGCGTCCAGCGAGGTGAAGATGCGGTCGCCGTAGGTGGCCGGCTCGCGCTGCTGCAGCCAATAGGTGTTGATGGTCGAGGCGACCAGGCGCTTGGGATTGCCCGGGTCGACGCTGATGCCGCCGAACGGCTGGCTGATGCCGGCCGGCGTGACGTTGGTCCAGGCGCCGCCGACGGTGTTGTACTCCCAGACCTGGCCCGTGCTCATCGGCTCGTTGGCCACGCTGGACGAGCCGTGCGGTCCCGCGCCGTTGGCATAGGTCAGGTACAGGCGGCCCTTGGACGTGATCGCCGCGCGCTGCGGCATCAGGCCGCTTGGCGCGCCCGCGACCGGGGTGAACGTGGCGCCGCCGTCCTTGCTGAAATACAGGTTCGGTCCCACCGAGCCGTAACGCGACACGCCGACGAAGATGCGCTTGGCCGTGCCCTGGCTGACGCTGGCCGGATCGAGCAGCACGAAGCCGATGCCGTTGCCGTTGGGCGTGTCATTCACGTTCAGCCCGTTTACCCGGCTCCAGGTCGCGCCCGAATCGACACTCTTGAACAGGCCGTTGCTGCGGGTGCCCACGAACAGCACGTTGCTCGAGCCCGGGTCGACCTGCAGCCGCTCGCCATTCTGGCGGCCCATGCCGTTGCCGTGCGCCTTGAACTGGGCCGTCACGTCGGTCACCTGGAAGTGCTTGCCATAGTCGGTAGAGCGCATGATCACGGTCTTGCCGCCGCTGAAGTAGCTGGTGCCGGCCAGCATGTACACGATGGCCGCGTTGCGCGGGTCGACCGCCAGCGACTCCACGCCCATCAGGCCGGTATCGCTCTCGCTCAGCCAGTCCGTCAGCGCTATCCAGCGGCCGGTCTGGCCATCCCAGCGGTAGGAGCCGCCCACGTCGGTACGAGCATACACAATGCCGCGCTCGCTCTTGCTGGGTACGACGCCGCTGACGAAGCCGCCGCTGCCCATGGCAACGTTGTCCCAGTGATAGGTCTCGGCCGCGGCGCCGAACGCCATCAGCAAGCCGGCCGTCAGGCAGGTCATGTTTTTCTTCAACTGCATCTTGCGTTCCCCCAGTGATTTATCAGGATTGCCGTCACGGCAATCAGCCATGTGCGTCGCGGTCTACGCCGCGACGAGGTCGATTTCAAGGCTGAAGCCATGGTCCATACTTCCTGACCTGATTTCAATACTAAATTGCTCAACGCAACAGATGAAATTGATCAAATCGGGTACGCGACGCCGGGCCTCGGGCCGCCCGACGCTTACTTCGGCACAGGCAGCGGCCGGATCGCGGCGGCCGGCGAATCCAGTTGCAAGGCGATGATGGTGTCGATGTCGTTGCGCGCGGACGGCGGCACGGACAGCTCGATGCCCTGCCCCGTCTGCGTGAACCGCACGTCGCCGCCGGTCAGTACCGACGCGCGCACGATCCTGGCCGGAATCGCCGGCAAGGCCAGCTTGTCCTGCTGCCATTTCAGCACGTGGACATAGATGGTCCGGTCGCGATGGGTCGAGGCGCCGTACTCGCCCGGCAGGAAGGGGCCGCCGCGGGTGGCGTAGATGCTCTGGCCGTACTGCCCCAGCCAGGCGCCGATCTCGCGCAGGCGCGCCGCCTGCGTGGCATCGATCTGGCCGTCGGGATCGGGGCCCACGTTCAGCAGCAGGTTGCCGTCGCGCCCTGCCACGTTGGCCAGCAACTGCAGGTAGTGCTTGAGCGGCTTGGGCTGCATATTGGGCTGGTAGCCCCATGCGCCGGCGATGGTGGTGCACAGCTCCCACGGATGCTCGTTGTCGAAATCGCCCAGCGCGGCGTCGCCTTCGCGCGAACGGAAGTCCGGCGGCATGTCGGCGCGGCCGTTGATCAGCACTTGCGGCTGCAGGCGGCGCAGCGTGGAGTAGACCTGGTCGTGCTGCCAGCTGAAGCCACCCTGGTAGTGCTTGCCGTCGGCGCGCTTCTTCCATTCGGCGATGGTCCAGTCGCCGCTAAAGCTCAGCCAGTCGGTTTCGCCGCCGTCGAACCACAGCACGTCGATCTTGCCGTAATTGGACAGCAGTTTCTCCACCTGGCGATGGTATTGCGCGCGCATGGCTTCCGCGCTTTCGCGCTGCAGGTCGGGGAAGAAGAAGCCGGGGAAACGCCAGTCCAGCGGCGAGTAATACAGTCCCACGCCCAATCCCGCCTGGCGCACCGCCTTCACATACTCGGCCACGAAATCGCGGTGCGCGGCGCTGTTCACGCTGGTGAAAGGGTTGGCGCCGTCGTCGAACAATGCGAAACCATCGTGATGCCGTGCCGTGAGCACGGTGTACTTCATGCCGGCGTCCTTGGCCAGCGCGGCCCAGGCCTGCGGATCGAAACGGGTCGGCTTGAACTGGTCGGCCAGCTTGGCGTATTGATTGACCGGGATCTGCTCGCCCCATTGCACCCACTCGCCGCGGCCTGGTATCGAGTACAGTCCCCAGTGGATGAACATGCCGAAACGGGCTTCGCGCCACCACTGGACGCGGGCGGCCGATTCGTCGCCTGCCGTGGCCTGGCCGGGCACCATGGCCGCAGCGCACAGCAAGCCCGCCACCATGGCGCTGACGCGTCGCACAGTCCGTTGCATCGTCGTCTTCAAATTCTTTTCCTCTCCTGGTTCAATACAAGACCTTGGGGTCGTTTGCCGGCTCAATATAAATAGCAGGAAATACAAATGCAAGCCGGGCTTCCCGGGATTTCCCGTTTTACGAAATTTTGCCCCACACGTTATTCAATTTCGTAACTGCGGCGGACCGCTTCGGCAACATAATCCAACTATCGCATTCTGGAGACGACACAATGAAAAGACGACAATTACTGAAACACATGGGCGCCGCCATTCCCGCCATCGCGCTGTCCCGCCTGGCCTACGCCGCCGAGGCGGTCGCGCCGGCGGGGACGGCGAGCATCGCCCCCGGCCCGTTCGCGCCGAACTGGGATTCGCTGGCGAACTACAAAACCCCGGACTGGTTCCGCAACGCCAAGTTCGGCATCTGGGCGCACTGGGGCCCGCAATGCGAGCCGGAGTTCGGCGACTGGTATGGCCGCCTGATGTACGAGGAAGGCAGCGACGCCTACAAGCATCATTTGCAGAAGTACGGCCACCCGTCCCAGGTCGGCTTCAAGGACATCATTCACCAGTGGAAGGCGGAGCGCTGGGATCCGGACGCCCTGGTGGCCTTTTACAAGAAGGCCGGCGCCAAGTACTTCGTCGCGCTGGCCAACCACCATGACAACTTCGATCTGTACCGCAGCCGCTACCAGCCGGAGTGGAATTCGACCACGAACGGTCCCGGCAAGGACTTGATCGGCGGCTGGGCCAAGGCCGCGCGCGCCAACGGCCTGCGCTTCGGCGTCAGCGTGCACGCCGCGCACGCCTGGACCTGGTACGAGACCTCCCAGGGCGCCGACAAGAGCGGCCCCTACGCCGGCATCCCCTACGACGGCAATCTGACCCGGGCCGACGGCAAGGGCAAGTGGTGGGAGGGTATGGACCCGCAGGCCTTGTATGCGCAAGGCCACGCCCTGAGCAAGCGCGGCGGCGGCGACGGCGTGCAGGACCAGCAGTGGCACTGGGGCGGCGGCGCGTCGATTCCCGACCAGGCCTATTGCGACAAGTTCTACAACCGCACCCGCGACCTGATCGATTCCTACGATCCGGACCTGGTGTACTACGACGATACCGTGCTGCCCCTGCATCCGGTCAGCGACGTCGGCCTGCGGCTGGCGGCGCACATGTACAACCGCAGCATCGCCACCAAGGGCAAAAACGAGGCTGTCGTCAACGGCAAGATCCTCAGTGCCGAACAGCGCCGCACCATGGTGTGGGACGTCGAGCGCGGCCAAAGCAACCAGATCGAGGCCCAGCCATGGCAGACCTGCACCTGCATCGGCAACTGGCACTACGACCGCGGCTTGTATGACCGCAAAGGCTACAAGAGCGCGCAGACGGTGGTGCACACGCTGATCGACGTGGTCAGCAAGAACGGCAACCTGCTGCTGAGCGTGCCGGTGCGCGGCAACGGCACCATCGACGAGCAGGAGCACGCCATCGTCGAGGAAATCGGCCGCTGGATCGCCCGCAACGGTGAAGGCGTCTACGACACCCGGCCGTGGGCGGTGTTCGGCGAGGGGCCGGTGATGCAGGACAGCCCGGCAATGTCGGGCCCGGGCTTCAACGAGGGCAAGAGCAAACCGTTCTCGGCGGCGGACATCCGCTTCACCGCCAAGGGCGAGCAGGTGTATGCCTTCGTCATGGGCTGGCCGGCGGCCGGCACGGTGTCGATCGCGTCCATGCGCAGCGACAGCCCGCACTTGAAGCGGCGCGTTTCGCGGGTCGAACTGCTCGGGTCCGGCCGCCAGCTGGCGTTCCGGCAGACCGCGGCCGGCTTGCAGGTGACCCTGCCGGCCGACGCGCCGGCGCTGGCCTACGCCAACGCGCTGAAGATCAGCTTTGCGCGCGCGAGCTGAGCTGTGCGAAAAACCCTACTCGCCCTGCTGCTGCTGACCGCCGCCCTGGCCCAGGCCCAGACCAAGGTGCTGACGCTCTGGCCCGAAGGCGTGCCCAACGCCAGGACCGCGCCCGGGCCGGAGCGCCTGGATGACGAGCGCGTCAGCAACGTCAGCCAGCCCACGCTGACGGTGTACCCGGCCGCCTACGACCGCGCCAGCAAGACCGCGGTGGTCATCTGCCCGGGCGGCGGCTACACCTTCCTGTCCAACACCCGCGAGGGGCAGCAGTACGCGCAATGGCTGTCGAGCCTGGGCGTGACGGCCTTCGTGCTGAAGTACCGCCTGTCCGACTACGGCCATCCGGCGCCGTTGCAGGACGTGCTGCGGGCGATCCGCCTGGTGCGTTCCCACGCGGCCGAGTACGGCGTCGCGCCGGACCGCATCGGCGTCATGGGCAGCTCGGCCGGAGGCCACCTGGCCGCCAGCGCCGCCACCCTGTACAACGATCCGGCCGGGCGCACCGGCACGGCGCTGGACGCGGTCAGCGCACGCCCCGATTTCGCGCTGCTGATGTATCCGGTCATCACGATGGAAGCGCCGGCCGCGCACGCCGGCTCGCGCGAGTCCCTGCTGGGCAAGGCGCCGTCGCCCGAGCTGGTGCGGCTGATGTCGGTCGAGCGGCAGGTCACCGCCAACACCCCGCCCACGCTGCTGATCCATTCGCAGGACGACGGCCTGGTGCCGGTCGAGAACAGCATCCTGTTTTACCAGGCTCTGACCAGGGCCCACGTGCCGGCCGAAATGTATTTGTTCGAGCACGGCGGCCACGGCATGGGCATGCGCCTTGGCCAGGGCACGGCGTCGGACTGGCCCCGTCGCGCCGAGGAATGGCTGCGCGGGCGCCGACTGATCGGCCGCCAAGACTAAATCCCTGCCATCGGAGTCAAAAAGCGAAGGATGTCGTTAAATACTTGATCCGCATCACTACCAGGTGTAAAACGTAAAGAGCCGCACATACGTTCGTTAGCCAAGGTTGCAATGAGGATAGATTATGAGCGATCGCCGCAGCAGCATTGCGTTGCTTTTACTATCGACATTCCTGAGCTCATCGGCACCTTGCGGCTCCCCCGCTGTTGCTGCTGGAGCCGTGCCTGCCAAGCGATTGCTGGTGATCGACACGCAAAAGACCGAGCCGTATATAACCATCACCGGCGCCATGCTCGATGCGCTCGCGGCCCACGGCTTCGTGCCGGGACGTAACCTCGAGGTCGAGCGCTACTCGCTGTCTCAATTCGAGGGCGCCGCCACGCACATCTGGGAACTAAAGCATGGCGCGAGCTTCGACGTGGTCTACATCGCCGGCACGATCGCGGCCAAGGCATTTGCAAAAATCGCGGCGGATCAGCCAAACAGCCGGTTTGTCTTCGCGTCGGTCACCGATCCGGTCGGACTGGGACTGATCAGCGGCTTCGGCACCGCGCCTGCCGGCAACGTCACCGGCGTTTCCTTTCCGGTGCCGGTCAAGCAGCGTCTGCGATTCATCCGGCGCGTCATGCCGCGCGCCCGGACCATAGGCCTGATCTACGGCGACATGCCGCAATCGCTCAGCTACCGCGCCTGGCTGGAACAGCTGCTGGCCAGCGACCCCGAGTTCAAGGACTTGAAGATCATTTACCGCAGCGTCAAATTCGTCAGGGGCGACAACGGCACCCAACGCATGGCCATGCAAACGGTGCCGCTGATCGAGGAGCTGAACTCCCAGGTCGACCTGTTTCTGGCGCCGAACGACCAAATGGGGATCAATCCGGAGTTCGCGCGCACGATGGCGAAATATGCGGACAAACCCCTGGTTGGCATCATAGAACCGGACGCGCGCGAGGGCTGGGGGGCGGCCATGAACATCTACCCATCGCTGCCAGGCATGGGGCAACAAGCCGGAAAAATGGTCGCGCGCCTGCTCGCCGGCGAGGCCATCGCCGCCATTCCGTCCGAGACTCCGGCAAAGATAGGCGTGGCGTTCGACTTCAAGCTGATCAAGCGCTTCGGGATTACCGTTCCCGCCGATCTGGCCGCAGCCGCGAGAACCTCCGCTCCGGCCAGCGATCCATCCCGCTGAGCCAGCGGAGGCTCCGCCCCAAGCGCTGCTACAGGCGTTCCAGGATCACCGCAGCGCCGCCGGCGGGGGCCAGCGTCAACTCCAGCACGTCGGCCGGACCGACCTCGCGCTCCACCCGCCGCAGCTCATTGGGCGTGGCGCCGTCTTCCCAGATCGTGGCGCGATACTTGCCGGGCGCCAGGAAGCGCAGCGGCACGCGCTCGGTGGCGCCGGCCGGCTCCTCGGCCCGCATCGCGCCGACGTACCAGCTGCTGCCCTGGCGCCGCGCCATCACGATGTCGCGCCCCGGCTCGCCGGACAGGAAACGGGTCTCGTCCCAGGCCGCCGGCACGCGCTTGACGAAATCGAAACCGGCCGCGTCCTGGTAGGCCTCGGGCGCGTCGGACACCATCTGCAGCGGGCTGTCGTAGACCACGTACATGGCCAGCGCCTGGCCCCGCGTGGTCTGCGTCAGCGGCAGCACGTCCTGCACCTTGAAGCTGGCCGGGGTGCCGTTGCGGAAGCCGCCCGGCGTGTAGTCCATCGGGCCGGCCAGCATGCGCGTGTACGGCAGCATCAGGTTGTGGCGCGGCGTGACGCTGCTGTTCAACTTGTTCCATTCGGCGCCCAGCACGCCCTCCTGCGTGATGAAGTTCGGGTAGGTCCGCTGCAGGCCGGCCGGCACGTAGGCGCTGTGCAGGTCCACCAGCAATTTGCGCTCGGCGGTGGCGGCCGCGATGCGGTGGTAGAACGCGACCATGTCCTGGTCGTCGCGGTTCATGAAGTCGACCTTGATGCCCTTGACGCCCCAGCGCGCGTAGGTATCGAGCACCTGCTCCATGCGCGGCGCCACATGCTCCCAGTGGGCCCACAGCAGCAGTCCGACGCCCTTGGCGGCGGCGTAGCGCACCAGCTCCGGCATGTCGATGCCGTCGGCGGCGCGGGTGATGTCGGTGCCGGGCAGCGCGTTGCAGCAGCCGGGGCCGGAACCCCAGGCCCAGCCGGCGTCGATCAGGTAGTAGCGCAGGCCGGAGGCGGCGGCGAAATCGATGAAGCGGCGGTAGCTGTCCATGTCCGGCTTCATCCCCGCCACCGGGCCCGACCACCAGTCCCAGGCCGCCTTGCCCGGCTGCACCCAGCGGAAGTCGCCCGCCGGCTCCGGATTCAGGTTGCCGATCAGGTGTGAAGGGATCATGTCGCCGGCGCGGTCGCCCAGCATCACCACGCGCCAGGCCGTCGTCAGTCCGGCCTGCGACACATAGGCCGGCCCGGTGCGGTTCGGCACCGCCGACAAGCGCAGCCGCAACGCGGCGCCCTCGCGCCACAGCGAGGCGCCGGTGTAGCCCGCCAGGTTGGCCTGGGTGATGGCGTACGAGGTGCGTCCCGACGGCGTGGCGCAGACCACCGGCACGTCATAGGCGACGCCTTCGCGCAGCGCCGACAGCTTGCTGCTGGCGAACGGCTTTTCGTGCGCGCCCTCCGCCTCGGACACCATGCACTCGGGATCGGCCGCCGGCACGAAGGCGGTACGCTCGCCGCGCAGGCGCACCGGCGCGGTATCTTCGATGCGGTAGCGGAAGGCGATGCCGTCGTCATAGGCGCGCACGTCGAGCAGCAGGCGCCGTGCCGCCGGCGCCCGTTCGCGGAACACCAGGGTGGTGCCGCTGTAACGATCGAGCGCGCTGGCGGCCTTGGTGGCGATCAGCGGTATGACGTGGTTGACCTTGACGTCCTCGCGCCGTTCCAGCTCCAGCGGGCCGAAGCCGGGAGCGCCGTCCAGTTCAAGCCCAAGCGGAGACTCCGCGATCACGGTTTCGCCGCGGCGGACAATGGAAAACTGGCTGGCGTCGCGCGCGATGCGCATCACCGCGCTGCCGTCCGGCGAGGCCACCACGGCCGGCCCCGGGGCGGCCACTACGGCAAGCGGAGCCAACATGCACACCGTCGCAGCGATAGGGGAAAGTCGTTTCATTCTGGTTCCTTTTTTTTTGCACATCGCCAGGTCGGCGCTGCTGTCATCTCGGCCGCCATGCTAGCACCGGGGTTTCGGCGCGAGTCGCGCCAGCGGGTGGTTGCGCAAAATTTTTGCCATGCTGGTGATTTTCATGCGCCGGTCCGCCACGGCCGGGCTGCCTTTCACCGCGACCGCGCCGACGTCGGCGGCGAACATCGGTGCCAAACCATGCGCCGCCCTTCTATTTCAGTGTCGGCATTTCTGACACGTCAATCCGCAATCAAACCCGATGCGCCTTTTTATTGCCATCGAAATGAATAAGTCATTGTTTTAGCTTAAATATTTTCAACTCAAAGCATGCTGGCCTGCTATGTGCTTTTACCTGATCACGGATGGATTTGCGGTCGTCTCAGGGAAAGGAGCCCCAAATGTTTGAGCCTATGTTTTGCGGTTTGGAACGAATAAGGAATCTGGCCAGGTCGTGGTTCGTTGCACGTCGCGCCCCAGGCTTACGCAGGCGGCGCTCAGCGGCGCTGCTCGGCATTGCCGCGCTGGCGCTGGCTTGTACCGGCCCTGCATTTGCCATTGCAACGATCACCGACGGGACCTCAAGCGTTGAGCTCGATCCGGCAAGCACGAACTCCTGGACAAGAAATCCCAACGGCTATACGGGAAGCCACAGTTTCTCTCAGTCATGGTGGTACCGACTGGACTCAGGCCCGGAGCGGCCGGTTAGCAGCCTTAGCTTGACCGACACGATCTTCCTCGGCAATCACGGTGTGAGATTTGAATTCCGCGACCCTGATAATCGCTTTCGGCTCGCCACCCAATATAATGTCACGCACGCCAGCGATCGTTCCTTCCTCCAGGAATCAGTGATCATTAACAATTTCACCGACAACCCGCTGGACATTCACCTGTTTCTTTTCAATCAGTCTGACCTGGATATCAATTTAGCCATCGAGAGCCCCAGTGACTATGACTCGTTGCTCTGGGTAAGTCCCGAGGTGATCAGACAAAAATCACCCCGCGGATCGGTGGTGAGCACGACTGCGGACGCTGGAGTAATGCCGGATCGCTACGAGATGGGGGCTGGATACTACCAGTTCTTTCCGCCGCCCACCCGCTACTTTTCGCCTGTTGGCAGCCAACTGCGGGACTCCCTGCCCACGTCTCTGGCGTGGCCAACGAGCGACAACCATTCCGTGCTCGGCAAGCCAAACCTGGAGTGGGCATGGCAGTGGGATCTGACTATCCCGGACGCATCGCGGGGAACGCCAACGGCCTTCGTGGATATCCAAAATGCCTTATCGGTCCCCGAACCATCGACCTTGAGCCTGGTGTTGCTTGCGGCAGCTCCGGTACTGCTGCGATCACGGAGGCGTGTCAAGGCAGGGCAGGTTTGATACGGATCACAGCATCATGTCGGCCTTGACGAAATATTTGCGTGCATATTTGAGCAGCTCGCCGTCGCTGGGGTGGTCCACCGTCTCTATGCTCATCACTCGCTCGGCCACCTCGTGATGGTGCTTGAGCAGGTGCTTCATCAGCGCCAGCTTTTCCATGCCCGGACCCACCAGCAGGATTTCACGCGACGGAGCCAGCGCCTTGGCCACGTCGTCGAAGTAGCGCGCGCTCTCGGCGGCATGACCGGCGCCGCCGGCGGACTTCACGTGCAGGTGGGGATGGTGGGAATCGGTCTTGATCACTTCAATGGACGAGGTATCGGCATTGAAGCGGATCAGATGGGTCTGTGCATGGTCGATCCATGCAACGACATGGTTGAATGACATATCGCTACTCCTTGGTTGAAAACGCCACTATGCGGTTCGGCAGGTGAAAAAACTTTGACCTGCATCAAAACTAGCCATGAGGCGCCCTGCTCTTTCCCTTCTCTTCTATTCATGGCGAAGCGCTTCGATCGGATCGAGCCGCGCCGCGCGCCGCGCCGGCACGTAGCCGAACACCACCCCTATCCCGGTCGAGAACACGAAGGACAGCAGGTTCACTCCCGGATTGAACAGGTAGGGCAGCTGCATCGCGCGGGCCAGCACGGCGGTGGCCACCGCCGCCAGCAGCACCCCGGCCAGGCCGCCCAGCGCGGCCAGCACCATGGCCTCGATCAGGAACTGCAGCAACACGTCGCGTTCCAGCGCGCCGATGGCCAGCCGCAGGCCGATCTCGCGCGTGCGCTCGGTGACGCTGACCAGCATGATGTTCATGATGCCGATACCGCCCACCAGCAGGCTGACCGCCGCCACCGCCGCCAGCAGCGTGGTCATCACGCGCGTCGTGCCCGACATGGTGTCGGCCAGCTGGCGCGTGTCGAGCACGTTGAAGTTGTCTTCCTCGCCGGCGGCCAGCTTGCGCCGCTCGCGCAGCAGCTGCACCAGGCGCGCCTGCAGCGCCTTGCTGTCGCTGCCCTGCTCCATCGAAATGAGCAAGGTGTTCACGCGCTGGTTGCCGGTGACGCGGCGCTGCAGCGTGTGCAGCGGCAGCAGCACGAGATCGTCCTGGTCGTTGCCCATCGCGCCCTGCCCCTTGGCCGCCAGCAGCGCCACGATCACGCACGAGAACTGCTTGATGCGCAGCCGCTCGCCCAGCGCGTCGCGGTTGCCGAACAAGGCGCGCGCCACCGTGGCGCCCAGCGCGCACACGGCGGCGCCCGCGCGCTGCTCGCCATCGTCGAACGGGCGACCGGCGGCCAGCGTCCAGTTGGCGGCGGTGGGCCAGTCGGCACTGCCGCCGGTGACGGTGGTGCTCCAGTTGCGGCCGTTGGCCACCACGGTGGCGCCGCTGCGGCTCTCGGCCGCCACGGCGCGTATGCCACCGATCTGCAGCGCGATGGCCTCGGCGTCGGCCTCCTTGAACGCCGGCGCGCCGCCGCTGCCCTGGCCCAGGCGCTGGCCAGGCCGCACCATCAGCAGATTGCTGCCCAGGCTGGAGATCTGGTCCTGCACCGCCTTGGTGGCGCCGTTGCCCAGCGTGACCATGGCGATGACGGCGCCGACGCCGATGACGATGCCCAGCATGGTCAGGAAGGAGCGCAGCAGGTTGCGCCGGATCGAACGCAACGCCAGCAGAATGGTATTGAACAGCATCAGCTCACCGCCTTCTCGCCCGACGCGGCCGGCATGGGCACTGGCTGCAAGTTCGCTTCGTCGCTCTCGATGCGGCCGTCGAGGAAGCGCACGATGCGCTGCGCGTACAGCGCCATGTCCGGCTCGTGCGTCACCATCACCACCGTGATGCCTTGCTCGCGATTCAGGCGCGCCAGCAGTTCCATGATCTCGCGGCTACGCTGGCTGTCAAGGTTGCCGGTCGGCTCGTCCGCCAGCAGCAGCGACGGCGCGCTGACGATGGCGCGCGCGATCGCCACCCGCTGCTGCTGTCCGCCCGACAGTTCGGACGGCGTATGCGTCTCCCAGCCGGCCAGGCCGACAGCGGCCAGCGCGGCCGCCGCCAGCGCGTGGCGGCGCGCGGCGTTCTCGCCCCGGTACAGCAGCGGCAGTTCGACGTTTTCTTGGGCCGAGGTGCGCGCCAGCAGATTGAATCCCTGGAACACGAAGCCCAGATAACGGCGGCGCAAGCGGGCGCGCTGGTCGCGGGTGGCGGCGCCCACGTCGATCTGGTGAAACAGGTATTGGCCGCTGCTGGGCGTGTCGAGGCAGCCCAGCAGATTCATCGCGGTTGACTTGCCCGAACCGCTGGGTCCCATGATGGCGACAAACTCACCCTGCGCGATATCCAGGCTGACCCGGTCCAGCGCCGTCAGCGCGGCTGCGCCGTGACCGTAGCGCTTGCATACTTCGCGCAGCCGTATCAGCGGCGCGGCGCTGTCGCCGTTCATGGCGCCGCCGAGCGCTGGTCGGTGATCACCAGCATGCCTGGTCGCAGCCCTGGGCCGCTCACTTCCGTGTAGCGGCCGTCGCTGATGCCGAGCGTGACCACCTGCTCGCGCGGCACGCCGTCGCTCAGCAGCCACAATGTGCGTCGCGCGGAGGCGGAGGCGTCGGCGACGCCGGCCTGGCGCGGCGCCCGTCCGGGCAGGCGTGGCATCAGGCGCGACACCATGCCCGCCGGCGCTGCCGCCGCTGCGGTGTCGCTGGGCGTGAAGCGCAGCGCGCTGTTGGGTATCAGCAGCACGTCGTCGTGTACCGCCGCGCGGATGACGGCGGTGGCCGTCATGCCGGGACGCAGGCTCAGGTCGGCGTTGTCGACTTCAAGGTAGGCCACGTAGGTGACCACGTTCTCGGTGATGGTCGAGCCGTACGACACCCGGGTGACCACCGCCGGATAGCTGCGGTCCGCATAGGCGCTGACGCTGAAGGTGGCCGGCTGGCCCACGCGCACGGCGCCGACGTCGGCTTCGTCGACATTGACCAGCAGGCGCAGATGGCGCAGGTCCTCGGCCAGCGAAAACAGCGTCACCGCCTGCAGCGAGGCGGCCACCGCGTTGCCGGGATCGACGCTGCGGCTCAGCACCACGCCGTCGATCGGCGAGCGGATCGAGGCGCGCGCCAGGTTGGTGCTGTCGGTCGACAGCGTGGCCTGGGCGCTCTGTACGTTGGCGGCGGCGCTCAGCTCGGCCGCCTGGGCCCGCGCCAGCGTGGCCCGGCCGGTGTCGAGTTCGGCGCGCGAGGGCACCTTGCCTCCGGACAGGCGGGCCACTTCCTCCAGCCGTCCCAGTGCCGCGCGCGCCTCCGCCAGGCTGGCCTGGCTTTGCGCCAGCTCGGCCCTGGCGGCGGCCAGCGCGGCGCGCGAGCGCACGATCTGGTCCTGCAGCTTGGCCGTGTCGAGCTGGACCAGCACCTGGCCGGCGCGCACCTGGTCGTTGACGTCGACCAGCACGCGCCCCACCGTGCCCGACAGCTCGCTGCCGATATTGACCGCGCGGGTCGGCTGCAAGGTGCCGTTGGCGGTGACGCTGAGCGTGACGCTGCCGCGCTTGACCGGCACCGTGACATAGGCGGGAGCCCGTGCCGCCTGGGCATGCTGCCGCCACGCGTACGCCGCCGCGCCGGCCGCCAGCAGCGCCAACGCGGCGCCCCACACGGCGGCGCGCCGCCACCAGGGGCGTGGTGGTGCGTCGATGACGACGGCCGGTGCTGCCATACGTTGATTCATGGTGTGCTTCCCTTCATCGGTGCGGCACCGCCGTCGGGTTGCCAGCCGCCGCCCAGTGCCTTGTACAGGCGCACCTGGTCGGTGCCGACGTTGGCGCTGGCGGTTGCCACGCCGTCCTGCGACGTGTAGAGCGCGCGCTGGGTTTCCAGTACGGTTTGAAAGTCCACCAGGCCGCTGGCGTAGCGCTGCCGCGCCAGCAGCGCGGCGCTGTCGGCCGCCGCGGCGGCCAGCCGCAAATGATCGAGGCGCAGACGGTCGGCCGCCTGCGCGGCCAGCGCATCCTCCACTTCCTGCAACGCGGTCAGCAGCGTCGCCAGATAGCCGGCCTGCGCTTGCGCCAGCGCGCCGCGTTGCAGCCGCAGCTGGGCCGCGCTGGCGCCGCCGTCAAACACATTGCCCGCCACGCTGCCCAGCAAGGTGCGCAGCAGCGCCGCGCCGCTGCCGCCCGCGGCAAGTCCACTCAATCCCAGCGATCCCTCGAGACGCAGCACCGGGTAGCGCGCGGCGTCGGCCTGGGCCACTTTGGCGCGGGCCGCTTCGAGCTGGGCTTCGGCCGCGCGCACGTCGGGACGCTGGCGCAGTGTGGCGGCCGGCAGGCTCAGCGCCAGCTCTGCGCCGCCGGCGGGTATCGCCTGCGGCGGCGCCAGCGCGTCGTCGAGCGCGGCCGGCGCCTGCCCGCACAGCACGGCCAGGCTGTGGGCCAGCAACGCCCGGCTGCTCTCCAGCACCGGCAACTGGGCCGCGGCCTGCTCGGTGGCGGTGATCGCTTGCTGCTGCTCCAGCGAAGTCAGTAGTCCGGCCTGGACCCGCCATGCGGTAATCTGCTGCGTGGCCTGCTGGCTGGCCAGGTTGTCGCGGGCGATGACTTGCCGTGCCTGGATGCCGCGCAGTTCGATATAACTGCGCGCCACCTCGGCGGCGACCGAGACCTGCACGTTGGCCAGCGTGGCCGCGCTGGCCTGCAGCGTGGCCGCACCGGCCGCCAGTGCATGATGGTTGGCGCCAAACAGGTCCGGTTCCCAGCTGGCATCGAAGCCCAGGTTGTAGCTATTGGTGGCGGACGCCCCGTCGAGCTTGCTACGCTGGGCCTGGGCGCTGCCGACCACGGTGGTGGCCAGCGCTGCGGCTGCGGCATCGCGCGTGGCGCGCGCCTGCTGCAGCGAAGCGCGCGCCGACGCGATGCTGGTGTTCGCTTGCAGGGCGCGCGTCACCAACTGCTCGAGCAGCGGATCGTCGAAGCGGCGCCACCAGCCGGCAAGCGCGGCGCCATCGGACGCGGAGGACGTGGCGGTGTGGCCGGAAGACCAGGCCGGCGGCGGCTGGAACGCCGGCGCCGGCGGCGGCAGATCGACCGGGCGCAGCAGGCTGCAGCCGGTCAGACAGGCCAACAACAGCGGCGCCCCCGCCCTTCCGAGCCGGATGGCCGCCGTCGGCGGCGCGACGTTGGTGTGGTACATGACATGCTCTCGTTTGGGCCGAACGGGCTTTTACTATGAGAGCAAGTGAGTGAAAAAACCATGATCCAGATCAAAACGCACCGCAGGCACGGTGTTTCAGTGCCTCGGTCCGACGTCGATGCCAGCGGCCGGCGTCAGTCCAGATCCGCGGCGTCGTGCCGCTCCAGCACCTGGTCTTGGGGGTTGCCGAACGTGCGGTTCACCTTGCGGCCGCGGATGACGGCCGGACGCGCGGCGATCTCGTCGGCCCAACGCCGCACATGCCGGTACTCGTGCACCGACAGGAATTCGGCGGCGCTGTACAACTGCCCCAGCACCATGCCGCCGTACCACGGCCAGACCGCCATGTCGGCGATCGTGTACTCGTCACCGGCGACGTAGCGGTGTTCGGCCAGCTGGCGGTCCAGCACGTCGAGCTGGCGCTTGGTTTCCATCGCATAGCGGTCGATTGGATATTGCAGCTTTTCCGGCGCGTAGGCGTAAAAGTGGCCGAAGCCGCCGCCGACAAACGGCGCCGAACCCATCTGCCAGAACAGCCAGTTCAGGGTTTCGGTGCGCGCCGCCGTTTCCGTGGGCAGGAAGGCGCCGAACTTTTCCGCCAGATACATCAGGATGGAGCCGGACTCGAACACGCGCAGCGGCTGCGCGCCGCTGCGGTCGACCAGCGCGGGGATCTTGGAGTTGGGATTGACCGCCACAAAGCCGCTGGAGAACTGGGCGCCCTCGTTGATGCGGATCAGCCAGGCGTCGTATTCGGCGCCGCCATGGCCGAGCGCCAGCAGCTCTTCCAGCATGATGGTGACCTTCACGCCGTTGGGCGTGCCCAGCGAATACAGTTGCAGCGGATGCTTGCCGACCGGCAGTTCCTGTTCGTGGGTGGCGCCGGCGACCGGGCGGTTGATGTTGCCGAACGTGCCGCCCGACGATGCCGGCGCGACCCAGATCGCCGGCGGTACATACTTCGATGGATCCGTCATGCATCTCTCCTCACAGTGAGCGTGCAAGCTGCTGCTTGCGCGCGAAAAACCATTCTATCCGAAGCCGGCCCTTTTTGATTTGCATCAATCAAATTGCACGGGCGAGTCTCTACGATGGCTGCATTGAACAAGTGAATGGAGATCGACATGAGTCCCGACAGCAGCGCCCACGTCATAGACGAGCTCAACAGTAGTCTGCTGCTGCGGCGCCGCGAACTGGCGCAGCAGTTGCGCCAGCGCCTGCACCAGGCCGACGAGCAACAGCAGATGGCGCTGTTTAATAGCTACGCGATCGATGCCGACCAGGCCGAAGCGTGCCAGCTCAGCGACACCGACATCGCGCTGCTCAATCACGAATTGATGGAATTGCGCGCCGTCGACGAGGCGCTGGAACGCGTGCGCGCGGGCAGCTACGGCACCTGCGTGCAGTGCGGCGCGGCCATCGCGGCGGCCCGTTTGCGGGCCGAGCCCAGCGCCCAGACGTGCGTGGATTGCCAGACGGCGGTCGAACGGTCGGGACGCGCGCCGGGCTGAGCCGGCGGCAGGCTCACTGCCTCAGGCCACCGCCGGCGTGCGGCCGAGCGCCTTGGCGGCCACCTTGGTGCCGTCCTGGTCGGCGCCGGTCGCCAGCGCCTCGAGGCTGGCGCGGTCGACAATGGTCAGGTCGCGCTTGTCGACCCGTATCCAGCCGTTGCTGCGAAAGCGCGACAGCAGCCGGCTGATGCTTTCGATGGTCAGGCCCAGGTAGTCGCCGATGTCCTCGCGCGACATGCGCAGCTGGTAGCTGTTGGGGGAGTAGCCGCGCGCCGCATAGCGCGTCGACAGATTCAGCAGGAACAAGGCGAAGCGCTGCTCGGCCCGCATATTGGCGAGAAACATCATCGCGTTTTGCTCGCGCATGATTTCCTGGCTCATGATGCGGTGGAAGTGCTGCAGCAGCTGCGGCACGTCGGCGAACAATTCCTGCAGCCGGGCGAACGGGATCTCGCACACTTCGCTGTCTTCCAGCGCCACCACGCCGCAACCGTGCTGGCCGGTGCCGATGGCGTCCATGCCCAGCAGCTCGCCGGCCATCTGGAAGCCGGTAATCTGCTGCTCGCCGCGGTGGTTGACGCGCGAGGTCTTGAAATGGCCGAAACGCACGGCATACAGGTTGTTGAACGGCTGTTCCATGCGGCACAGGTTTTCGTCGCGTTCGACGCGGCGGCGGCGGCCGATGATCTTGTCGAGGCGGCTGACCTCGGCGTCGTTCAGCCCCACCGGCAGGCACAGGTTCTTCAAGCCGCACATCGCGCATTTGTTCTGGCTGCTGCTCACGGCACCGCCATTGTGTGTTGCCAGTTGGAGGTTGGTCGTCATGTTCGCTGCTCCCTGTTGTGTTTTTCGCAGCATCTGAGCGTTGGCTGCGGTATGGAGACAGTATCGGCGATCGGCGGCCGCGCGGTTATCGGGCTTCGCTGCCGTGTCGCGTAGGGGAGTCCGGACAGAAATCTGTAGGGCTTCCCCTACAACCTTTGCAATATGAAACTAGATGATGCCGTGCTCCAACGCATACCGGGTCAGCTCGGCATTGCTGTCGAGGCCCATTTTCTCCAGGATGCGGGCGCGGTAGGTGGTCACCGTGTTGGGGCTCAGGTGCAGCGTCTCGCCGATGCGCACCAGCGATTCGCCGGCCGCGATCAGCTTGAACACCTCCAGCTCGCGGTTCGACAGCGCCTCGAGCTTGCCCACCTCGCCGCCGCCGATCAGGCTGGCCAGCTTTTCCAGCAGGGCCGGGCTCACGTGCTTGCCCCCGGATGCGGCCTTGCGCACCGCCGCCACCAGCGCCGTGGTTGGCGCATCCTTGGTCAGGTAGCCGGCCGCGCCCAGCTTGAGCGCGCGCACGGCGTAGATATCTTCGGCGTAGGTGCTCAGCATCAGCACCGCCAGCTTGGGCCGCTCGGCGCGCAACTGCTTGAGCAGCTCCAGCCCGTTCTTGCCGGGCATGGTGATGTCGAGCAGCGCCACGTCGAATTCCTGCGCCTGCGCCAGCTGCAGCGCCTCGTTGGCGTTGCAGGCTTCGCCGTCGACGCGGATGTCGTCGACCGTGCTCAGCATCAAGCGCACGCCGTTGCGGGCGATCGCGTGGTCGTCGACCAGCAGCACGCGGATGGGATTATTGCTCATGGTGTGCGTCCAATGGCAGGCGCAGCAGCAGGGTCGTGCCCTGCCCCGGCCTGCCGGTGATTTTCAATTCGCCGTCGAAATGACGGCTGCGTTCGTGCATGCCGAGGATGCCCCAGGACTCGCGATTGAGCAAGCGCTCGGCCGCGATACCCTTGCCGTCGTCGTCGATGCGCAGCTGCAGCACGCCGTCGGCGTAGTCTACCCGCAGCTGCACCGCGCTGGCCTCGGCGTGCCGCACCACATTGGTCAGCGCTTCCTGCGCGATGCGGAACAGCATCGTGCTGCGCTCGGCGCCCAGCTCCAGCGCCGACGCGGCCGGGCTGATGGCGCAGGCGCAGTGCAGGCCGGAGCGGCGTTCGATCTGCTCCGCATACCATTCCAGCGCGGCCCACACGCCCAGCTGGTCGAGCACGCTGGGCCGCAGGTCGGTGATGACCCGGCGCACCGTCTCGATCGCGTCCTGGGCCAGTCCGGCCGCCTCGGCCAGCAAGGGCTCGGGCGCCGCACCGGCCGCCGCGCCGCGGTCCATGCTGACCGAGATATAGGCCTTGATGCCGGTCAGCAGGCCGCCCAGCTCGTCATGGATTTCCTGGGCGATGCGCTTGCGCTCGTGTTCCTTGATTCTTTCCTGGTGCGCCGCCAGGTCGCGCTGCGCCTGCTGCGACGCCAGCAAGGCCTGTTCAGTCAGCTTATTCTGGGTGATGTCGATCATGATGCCCTGCATGAACAGCGGCCGTCCCTCGTCGTCGCGCACCAGCTCGGCCTGGTCGCGGAACCACAGCGCCTGGCCGTCGCGTGCCGACAGCCGGTATTCCAGCCGCAGCGGGCTGCCGTCGCGGCGGCAATCGTCCAGCGCGCGCAGCGTGGACGCGCGCTGCGCCGGATCCATCTGCCGCCCGTGCAGCCCGGGGTCGGCCAGCCACTCGGCGGGGGTGAAGCCAAGCATGCCGATCTGCGGACTGATGTAGCGCAGCGCGCCGCCCTCGCCCAGCTCGGCGATGTAGGTGATGGCCTGCATCTGCTCGACCAGCGTGCGGAACTGCGCCTCGGCCTGGCGCTTGTCGTTGAGCAGGCGCTGCTCGCGCAGCATGCGGTGGATCGCCCCCGGCAGGAATTCCAGGTAGCGGCCGTCGACGTCCTTGACCAGGTAGTCGCGCGCGCCGCGCCGCATCGCCTCGGCCGCCACGGCGGCGCTGTCGGCCCCGGTCAGCATCATCACCGGGATGGCCTGGCCGGCGCCGTCGGCGTTCAGGTGGGCCAGGAATTCGAGGCCGGTCAGGTCCGGCAGATGGTAGTCGAGCAGGATGCAGTCGGGCCGCTGCTCGCGCGCCAGCTCGAGCCCGCGCTCGCCGCTGTCGGCCTCCAGCAGCGCAAAGCCGCCGGTGGCATCGGCAGCGAAGGCGCGCCGGCACGCCATGCGGTCGACCACGTCATCCTCGACGATCAGCACCCGCAATACCGCTGGGGCGCCGGCGCCGTTGTCGGCAAGGTCGGCGTTCACGGCATCTCGCTGATGGTCCAGTACAGGTCGATCGAGCGCATCATCTCGACGAAGCGGCGGTAGTCGACCGGCTTGGCCATGTAGCCGGCCACGCCCAGGTCGAAGCTGCGCACCTTGTCCTGCTGCTCCTCGGAGGTGGTCAGCACCACCACCGGGATGCGCCGCAGCGACGGGTCGAGCTTGATCTGCTGCAGGAACTCGATGCCGTTCATGATCGGCATGTTCAAGTCCAGCAGGATGATGCAGGGCCGTTCCTGCGCCGGGTCGCGCAGATACTCCAGGCCAGCCTCGCCGTTTTCCATGCTGATCACGGCGTTGCCGACGTGGATTTCCTTCAATGCCCGCTTGATCGTCATGATGTCGACGTGGTCGTCTTCGACCAGCAGGATGGGTTTGTTACTCACTTTCATGGGCTTGTCCTGTTCTGGGTTGCGACGGAGAGGACTTGGGCAGCGTGAACCAGAACGTGCTGCCCTGCCCGGTCTGCGATTCAAGCCAGATCCGTCCCTGATACATTTCTACGATTTTCTTGGCCAGCGCCAGCCCCACGCCGGTGCTCTCGACCCGGTCGCGCGAGGCCAGCGTCTGGAACAGCTGGAAGATGCGCTCGAAATGGCGCTGCTCGATGCCGGGGCCGTTGTCGCGCACGCTGAAGCGCCAGTGGCTGCCGTCGTCGGCGCAATCGATGTCGATCCGCCCGTCCGGCTTGTCCATGTATTTGATGGCGTTGGAAATCAGGTTGTGGAACACCTGCTGGATGCGGGTCGGCTCGATCAGCACGGTCGGCAGGCCCGGCGCGACCGTGATGCGGAACCGCGGCGGCGGCGCCAGCAGGTCCACCACGTCGGCCAGCAGCCGGTTCAGGTCGACCGGCGTATGCGCTTCCTTGACCCGGCCCACGCGCGAATACTGCAGGATGCCGTCGATCAGGCTGCCCATGCGGTGCACCCGGTTGATCAGCAGCCGCATGTGTTCCTTGCCTTCGTCGTTGAACTGCTCGGCGTAGTCGGTGGCCAGCCAGTCGGCCAGCGAGCCGATGCCGCGCAGCGGCGCCTTCAGGTCGTGCGACACCACGTAGGCGAAGTTGGTCAGTTCCTCGTTGGCGCTGCTGATCTCCTGCATCAGGCGGCGGTTGTGCTCCTCCGCCAGCTTGCGCTCGGAAATGTCGCGCACCATGCCGGTGAACATGCGCCGCGCGCCCAGCTGCATCTCGACCACCGACAGCTCCATCGGGAACACGCTGCCATCCTTGCGCAAGCCCTCGACTTCGCGGCCCTTGCCGATGATGCGCTGTTCGCCCGTCTCGCGGTAGTGCGCCAGGTAGCCGTCGTGCAGCGCGCGGTGCGGCTGCGGCATCAGCATCGACACGTTGCGGCCGGCCGCCTCGGCCTCGCTGTAGCCGAACAGGCGCTGCGCGGCCGGGTTCAGGCGCTCCATCACGCCCTGCTCGTCGATGGTGATGATGGCGTCGACGGCGGTCTCGAAGATGGCGCGCATGCGCGCCTCGCTTTCCTGCAGCGCCTGCTCGGCCTTCTTGCGTTCGGTGACGTCGTGGATGGTGGCCAGCACCAGCGGCAGCGCATGCGAGGTGTGCAGCGGCGACAGGCTGACCTCGACGGCGAACTCGTGGCCGTCGCGGTGCTGCCCGAACAGCTCGGCGCCGGCGCCCATCGCGCGCGAGCGCGGCTGCTGGAAAAAGTCGCCGCGCTGGCCCACGTGGGCGTGGTGGAAGCGGGCCGGTATCAACGCCTCGACCGTCATGCCGCTCAACTCGTTGGGGCCGTAGCCGAACATCCGCTCCAGCGCGGGATTGCCCAGCACGATGCCGCCGGCATGGTCGACAATCAGCATGGCGTCGGTGGCCGACGCCAGCAGCCACTCCAGGCTCTGGCCTTCGATAAGGAGATTTTTCAACGGACTATCCTGAACAGTTGCGCCGGTCCGGCGTTCATGCCCAAGATGATACGATCGAACCGCGCCGAATGCCAAAAAATATTTCGAAAGCAACTGTTGCGCGGTGGCTTGCATGCGCATAGCGACCGGCCTTGTATTCCCGGCGATTTTGATCTGGATCAATTGATGCTACAGACGTGGCCTGCGCGCGCCCGTACATTGTAGCCATGAATCCCCCACCCTCAGCCGAGCTGGACCAGCTCGCCGACCGTCTGCACCGGCTGCGCGCCGCATTGGACGGACAGCTGCGCCGGCATCTGGCGCAGGCGCCGGCGTGGCTGGCGGCGGCGCTGCTGGAGCACCGGGCCATGCTGGACGATTCCGGCGTGGCCCGCCAGTTGCGCGGTTGCGACATGGTGCTGCTGGCCGAGGAGCTGACCGCCTTGCGCCGCATCGAGGGCGCCTGCGCGCGCCTGGCCGCCGGCACCTACGGCCGCTGTGTCAGCTGCGGTGGCCCCGTCGCGCCGGAGCGCCTGCGGGTGCAGCCGGCCGCGCTGACCTGCCTGGCCTGCCAGGAGGATTTCGAACGGCATCCGCACCGGCGCCTGCCCCTGCCACAGCCACCCATGACAAGAAGGAAGCAGACCATGTCCTATAAAACCATCCTCGTGCAGGCCGACAAATCCCAGCCCGCCGCGCGCGCCATCGAGATGGCGGCCCAGCTGGCGGTCGCGTTCGAAGCCCATCTGGTCGGCGTCGCCAGCAGCGGCATCAACCGGTTCATCCAGCAGTCCAGCCTGTTCCCCCCGGGCGCGCCGGGCATGCCGATCGAGGTCGGCGACCTCGGTTTCCTGCGCGAGCGTGCCGGCCTGGCGCTGGGCGACTTCGCGGCCGCCGCCGGCCGGCTCGGCGTGCAATCGCACGAGAAGCGCTGCGTCGACGACGAGCTCGATGTGGGCTTGGCGTTGCACGCCCGCTATGCCGACCTGGTGGTGGTTGGCCAGGCCGATCCGGACCACGCGGGCGCCACCCCGGCGCCGGGACTGGCCCAGCAAGTGATGCTGCACGCGCCCAGGCCGGTGCTGGTCACGCCCCACTCCGGCCGCATGGCACGCATCGGCCACAAGGTCATGGTGGCCTGGGACGGCAGCCTCGAGGCCACGCGCGCCGTCACCGCCGCCATACCGCTGCTGCAGCGGGCGGCCAAGGTCACGCTGGCCATCTTCAATCCCTACGCCCCTCATCAGGCGCACGGCGAGCAGCCGGGCGCCGACCTGGCGCTGTACCTGGCCCGGCACGGCATCACCGTCGAGGTCGAGCGGCGGGACACCCCTTTCGACGTCGGCAACGAGCTGCTGACCTTGGCCTCGGACATCGACGCCGACCTGATGGTCATGGGCGGCTACGGCCATACCCGTTTCCGCGAGGTGGCGCTGGGCGGCGTCACCCGGACCATCCTCGGCGCGATGACCTTGCCGGTGCTGATGGCGCACTGACGCGGACGCGCACATGGACATCGGCGCGGATTTGATCGGGCTGGGCGCGGCCCTCGGCAGCGGCATGTTGATCGGCATCGAACGCGAGCGGCGCAAGGGCGCCACGCCCACCCACGCGCTGGCCGGGGTGCGCAGCTTTGCGCTGGTGGCGCTGGCGGGCGCGCTGGCGCAGACCATCTCCAGCGCGCTGGTGCAGGCGACAGCGCTGCTGGTGGTGGCGCTGGCCCTGATCAGCTATTCCCGCGGCAACGTGCAGGAAGCGGGCATGGTCACCGAGCTGGCGCTGTTCCTCAGTTTTCTGCTGGGCGTGAACGCGATCGCCCATCCGGCCGTGTCGGCCGGCCTCGCGGTGCTGGTGGCGTCGATGCTGGATTTGCGCGCGCCGTTGCACCATTTCGTCCGCGTCACGCTCAAGAGCGGCGAACTGCGCGACGGCCTGATGCTGGCCGGCGCCGCGCTGGTGGTGTGGCCGCTGCTGCCGGACGCCGCCAACGGCTGGCTGCTGGGCGCCAATCCGCGCCGCATGTGGGGCCTGGTGGTGTTGATGATGAGCTTGCAGGCCGGCGCGCATATCGCGCTGCGCATGGCCGGTCCGCGCATGGGCCTGGCGTTGACGGGGCTGGCGTCGGGCTTCGTCTCCAGCGTGGCCGCCACCGCCGACATGGGCCAGCGCTGCCGCCGCGATCCGGCCCTGCTGGCGGCCTGCGCGGCGGCGGCGCTGCTGTCGAACGTGGCCACCTACATCCTGCTATTGGTGGTCGCGCTGACCATCGCGCCGGCCCAGCTGCTGACGCTGGCGCCCACGCTGGGCTGCGCCATGACGGCAACCCTGCTGGTGTCGGCCGCGACCTTGCGGACGGTGCCGGACACCTTGCAACGCCCGGCGCGCGGCGGCCGCGTGTTCAGCATCCGGCAGGCGCTGCTGTTCGCGCTGATCTTGAGCGGCGCCACGGCCCTGCTGGCCTATGCCAATACCTATCTGGGCGCGCCGGCCGCCATGCTGGGCGCCCTGCTGGTCGGCCTGGTCGATGTGCACGCGGCGGCCAGTTCCATCCTGTCGCTGGCCGACAGCGGCGTGCTGACGCCGGGCGCGACCCGGCATATCCTGCTGTTTGCGCTGGCGGCCAACACTTCCAGCAAGCTGGTGGCCGCGGCGGCCGGCGGGCGGCCCTTCCTGCGGCGCGTGGGCGGCGGGCTGGTGCTGATACTGCTGGCGGCCAGCCTGCCTTCGCTGCTGGCCTACAGCTGGCGCTGAGGCGCCGTCGTCAGCGGAACACCAGCACCGGCACCTGGCTGTGGGTCAGCACCTTTTGTGTTTCGCTGCCCAGCAGCATGCCCTTGATGCCGCGCCGGCCGTGCGAGGCCATGCAGATCAGATCGCACCCCTGCTGTTCGGCGGTGCGGATGATGACCTCGTACGGCTGGTCGTCCGTGACCGTGATGGTCTTGCACTGAACGCCCAGCTCGCGGGCGGCCTGCTCGATTTCCTCCAGATATTTGCGGGCCTGCGCTTCGCTGTCCTGCTTGTACTCCGCGCGTGTCGCTTCCAGCATTTCGCTGTGATGGGTCAGGACATGAAATTCCGGCGTCACATGCAGGCCGGTGACCATCGCACCGCACTCCTTGGCGAGTGTGACGCTGTTGCGGATGGCGGCGCTTGAAATTGCCGAGCCGTCGGTCGGCACTAAGATATGCTTGAACATGATGGGTTCCTGTGCGGATGCGGCGGAGCGCGGCCCGCGGCCGCACCCCGGACCGTCTGACTTAATTGATCACCAATTTCTTGGCGCCGTTGCTACTGGGTTTCTTTGGCAGCGTCAGCTCCAGCACGCCGTCCTGGTACTTGGCCACGGCCTGGCTGTCGTCGACCTCCTGCTCCAGCGTGAAGCTGCGGTACTGCTGGCCGACATAGCGCTCGCTGCGCACCACCGTCTCGCCGTCCTTTTGCTCGCTCTCGCGCCGCGTCTCGGCCGAGATCGACACGCGGTTGCCGTCGATGTCGACCTTGATGTCTTCCTTCTTCATGCCGGGCAGCTCGGCCTTGACGCTGTAGGCCTGTTCCGTTTCGTGGACGTCGAGCTTGATCAAGGGCTTGGCCTCCATGTCGCGCAACGCATGCCGCAGGCCGAAGTCGCGGAAGAAATCCTCGACGCCGCGCAACGGCTCGAACCGCGCCAGGCTGCCAAAGGGATCGAACTGCATTAAATTGTTAGCCATGTGCTACTCCTTTTTGTTGAAGTGTTGCCGGATCGTCGATCGGCAGCGCGCCGGCATTCGCGCTGCCTGTCAGTTCATACGGGGTCCCAGTAGAAATACAGCTCGCGCCTGCCTCGCGGCTTGACCACGGCCGTGCGCGCGATCTCCTTGCCGTGCGCGGAGGCCAGGATGCGATAGCTGCCGGGCGCCAGATCGAGGTAGCACATCGGACCGGGCGAGACCAGGCTCGCCACCTCCTTGCCGGCGTGGTCGCGTATGGTCACCGCCACGTCGGCCAGCATTTCGCCGCTGCCCTTGGTGGAAAAGGTCAGCAGCAGCTTGTAGTCGCCGCGCGCGTCGAGCATCGCTTGCCGCTCTTCCTCGCCGACGCCGCCGGACAGGTAGGTCACGCCGTTCTGCGATGTCGGCTGCAGGTCCGCCGCCGCGCTCCAGTGCGCGCCCAGCGCCAGGGCCATCGTCAACGCCATGGTGGATATCGTCTTCATGTCATGTCCTTTCAAATGATCGCAGGGTTACAGTAATCCGGCCGGCCGATCGGCGCACTAGCGATTCCTGATGCAAATCAAAAATCCGGCAAATTGTCCGTTCACGCCGAGCGCAGCGCCCGGGATAGCCCGAGCATGTGACGCACCGCCGTCGCCAACGGCGCGCCGACGCCGATCTGGTTGCTGGCATGGGCCACCGTGTCGCAGCTGACGATGCGGCCGGCGCCGGCCGCCTGCAGTTCGGCGTAGGCGGCGCCGGCAAACAGCGCATGCACGCCGATGCAGACGGGCGCGGCGAAGCCGCCCGCCTTGAGCCGCTCCACGGCGGCGATCATGGTGCGCGCGGTCGACACGATGTCGTCCACCAGCACCGGCGTGCGGCCGGCCAGTTGGGCCGCGTCGGGCAGCGACACGGCCACCTCGCGGTCGCCGCTGCGCACCTTGCTCAGCACGGTGTACGGGCAGCCGGCGCCGGCCGCCACCTGGGCCACCCACTGTTCGCTCTCCTGGTCGGGGCCGACCAGCACCGGCCGCGCCACGTTGGCGCCTATCCAGCGCGCGATCAGCGGCGCCGCCGGCACCACCTCGCTGGCGACCTCGTACAGCTCGGACAGGTTGTGATAGCGGTGCAGATGCGGGTCCACCGTCACCAGCCAGTCGCAGCAGCCCGACAGCAGGCGCGCGACATGGCGCGACGTCACGCCCTGCCCCGGCGCGAACACGGCGTCCTGGCGCATATAGGGCAGATACGGCACGACCAGCCCGACGCTGCGCGCGCCCAGCTCGCGCGCCACGCAGGCGCTCAGGTACAGCGCCATGATCTTGCTGTCCGGCTGATCCAGCGCGGCCACCAGCACCACGTCGCGGCTGGCCACCGCGCGCGCCAGCCGCGGGCAGGTTTCGCCGTCGGGAAAACGGTGCAGCAGCAGCTCGCCCGCCTCGCACCCAAGGTGCCCGCGCAGGGCGGCGGCCAGCGTTTCGGCGCCGGGCAGCGCCATCATGATCGCGTTCATCATGTCTCCTGGATGGAAAAAATCGTGTCCTGCGCCTCGGCGTAGGCCAGCGCGTAGGCCAGCTCGCCGGGCGATTCCGCGTGCAGCGTCAACAGCGGCTGGCCGGCGCTGAGCACGCTGCCCAGCCGCGCGTGCAGCACCAGGCCGGCGGCGGGCGCCTTGGGCGCGCCGGCCAGCTTGGCCAGGCGCGCCAGCCGGCGGTTGTCGATGGCGACCACGCGGCCGTCGTGCAGCGCGGGCAGCACGTGGGTGTAGGCCGCGCGCGGCGGCGTGCGCATGCCGCCCTGCGCGGCGCAGATCGCCTGCAGCTTGGCCCAGGCGGCGCCGCTCTCGAGCGCGCCGCTGGCCAGCGTCAGGCCGTGGCCGGACGCCGCCTTGCCGCCCAGTTCAAGCACCCGCGCCGCCAGCTGCAGCGCGCGCTGGCGCAGGTCGTCCGGCGCGCCGGCCTGGTTCTGCAGCACCGCCAGCACATCCCAGGCCTCCAGCGCCGGACCGATGCCGCGCCCGACCGGCTGGCTGCCGTCGCTGATCATCACGCTGACGTTGATGCCGAGCGCGCGGCCGACGCTGTCGAAGCGCTGCGCCAGGGTGCGCGCCGCCTGCGCCGAGCGGACCTTGGCGGTGCGGCCGACCGGCATGTCGATCACCACGTGGGTGGAGCCGGCGGCGATCTTCTTCGACAGCACCGAGGCCACCATCAGGCCGTCGCTGTCCAGGCCCAGCGGCCGCTCGACCCGTATCAGCAGGTCGTCCGCCGGGCTGAGCGAGACCGCGCCGCCCCAGGCGATGCAGCCGCCCTCCCGCTCGACCACGCGGCGCATGGCGGGCAGGTCCAGTGCCACCGGCGCCAGCGTTTCCATGGTGTCGGCGGTGCCGGCCGGCGAGGTGATCGCGCGCGACGAGGTCTTGGGGATGGTCAGGCCGCAGGCCGCGACGATGGGGACCACCAGCAAGGTGGTGCGGTTGCCCGGCAAGCCGCCCACGCAGTGCTTGTCGACTACGGTCTCGACCGGCCAGTGCAGGCGCTGGCCCACCGCCACCATGGCGCGCGTCAGCGCGATGGTCTCGGCCGTGTCCATGCGGTCGCCGGAACAGGCGGTGATCAGGGCCGCCAGCTCGATTTCGGAATAGCGGCCGTCGACCACGTCGCGCACGATGGCGGACGCCGCCTCGGCGCCCAGCGGGCGGCCGTAGATCTTGGCCCGCACGGCCGACAGCGATTGCACCGGCCGCGCATGCGCCACCCGCAGCGGTTCGCCGTCGATGCCGCCCAGCGCGCGCCAGGCCGCTTCCGACAAACCCAGCTGGCACATGTCGACCAGGTCGTCGTGCACCACGTTGAGGGTGGCGACGATGTGCTGCTCGCCGCGCCAGATCTCGATGCGCGAGCGGGCCTCGAACCCTTCCGACTTGCACACCGGGCAATCGCTGCGCAGGTAGGCCACCGGCTCCTGGTAGGTGTCGATGCCGAGCCGGCGCAGCGACAGGCTGGCCAGCGGCGTGTCCTGGCCAGGCAGCAGCATGCCGTCCGCCATCGGCCCGTTCACGGCAACTCCTGCTGTTCCAGGTACTCGGGCACGCGGCAATCCCAGTGCAGCTGTTCCTCGATGCGGTGGCGCAGCGCGTCGGCCGCCGCCGGCTCGCCGTGGGTGATGAAGGTGCGCTTGGGCGGCTCCAGGAAGTGGCCCAGCCAGCTCATGATCTCGCCGGCGTCGGCGTGCGCCGACAGGTTGTCGATCTGGCGCACGGCCGCGCGCAGCTGCACATACTCGCCATGGATCTTGATCTCGGTGGCGCCGCCCAGCATCGCCGCGCCGCGCGTGCCGCCGGCCTGGAAGCCGGCGAACAGCACGGTGTTGCGGGCGTCGCCGGCGAAGGCCTTCAGGTGGTGCAGCACGCGGCCGCCGGTGGCCATGCCGCTGGCGGCGACGATGACCATCGGCAGCCGGCGCTCGTTGAGCGCGATCGATTCCTCGACGCTGTTGACGATGTGCGCCGCATGGCACATGGCTTCGCACTCCCGGCGGTCCAGCCGGTGCAGCGGCAGGTATTTCTGGTACAGCGCGGTGGCGTCGGTGGCCATCGGGCTGTTCAGGTAGACCGGCAGCGCCGACGGCAGCTGGCCCTGCCGTTTGAGCTGGTGGATGGCGTACAGGATGGACTGCGCGCGGCCGACGGCGAACGCGGGAATGATGGTGACGCCGCCGCGCGCCGCCGTCTCGCGGATGGTCTGGCCCAGCAGGATGGCGGGATCGGCCGGGTCGCGGCGGCGGTCGCCGTAGGTCGACTCCAGCACCAGGTAGTCGCTGCGGGTGATATGGCTGGGCTCGACCATGATGGCGTCGCGCAGCCGGCCCAGGTCGCCGGAAAAGGTCACGCTGCGCCGGCCGTCGCTGATGGTGACGATGGCCGCGCCCAGGATGTGGCCGCCCAGGGCCAGCCGGCCCTGCAGCTTGCCGCAGATGGGGAACGGCTCGCCGAAGCCGACCGGCGAGAAGTACTCCAGCGCCCGCAGCGCATCCTTTTCCGTGTAGAGCGGCAGGGCCGGCGCGTGCTTGGAATAGTTGTGGCGGTTGGCGTGGCTGGCCTCCTCCTCGAGCAGGCGGCCGCTGTCGGGCAGCAGTATGCGGCACAGGTCGTAGGTCGCCTCGCTGCAGTAGATCTTGCCGCGAAAGCCGTTCCGGACCAGCAACGGCAGGTAGCCGCTGTGGTCCAGGTGGGCGTGGGTGAGCACCACCGCGTCGATCTCGGCGGCGGCCACCGGCAAGTCTTCCCAGTTGCGCAGCCTGAGCTGCTTGTAGCCCTGGAACAGGCCGCAGTCGAGCAGCATGCGCGCGGTGCCCGAGGTGAGCAGATAACGGGAGCCGGTCACGGTGCCGGTCGCTCCAAGGAATTGTATTTTCATGGTCGCTGCCTGGTGTGGATTGGATGGATGGCGCCGTGCCGTCACGGCACCAGCTCCTGTGGCTGGCGGCTGTCGCGGGCCGCGTACAGGGCGTCGATCTGCGGCGCGTAGCGCGCCATCAGGTTGTTGCGTTTGAGCTTGAGCGTCGGCGTCAGCAGGCTGTTCTCCACCGTCCACGGTTCGGTCACGGCGTGGATCGCGCGCGGGACCGCGTGGCGCGGCAGCGCGGCGCAGGCTTCGCGCACCCGCTTGAGCAGCAGGGCCTGCGCGGCAGGCGCGGTCAGGCTGGCTGGCTGGCCGGGATCGAGCGCCAGTAGCGGCGCCAGCGTTTGCCACTGGCGCGGGTTGAGCACCACGACCGCGCTCAGGGACGGACGATTGTCGCCCACCACCATGACCTGGGAAAACAGGGTATCGGTCAGCATGGCCTGCTCGACGTCGGCCGCCGCGATCTTCTCGCCGTTCGAGGTGACGAGGATGTCCTTGAGGCGGCCGACAATGCGGATGCGCCCCTGCTCGATGGCGGCCTGGTCGCCGGTGTTGAGCCAGCCGTCGGCGCTGATGGCGCGCCGGGTGTCTTCCGGCCGGCCCCAATAGCCGCGCATGACGCTGGCCGAGCGCACCTGCAGCTCGTCGCGCTCGCCAAGGCGCACTTCGGTGCCCTCGAGCGGGCGGCCGACGCTGGCCGGCCAGTTGTCGTCGATGCCGTTGGCGGCCACCACCGGCGCGCATTCGGTCATGCCGTAGCCTTGCAGCAGCGGCAGTTGCATGGCCAGCAGCCCCTGCGCCACGGCCGGCGGCAACGGCGCGCCACCGCTGACGGCCGCGCGCAGGTGGCCGCCGAAGCGGGCGCGGACGGTCCGCGCCACCAGCCGCTCCAGCACGGGCCACAGCAGCGCATCGGCCAGCGCCGACCCTGCGCCGCCGGGCAGCCCCTGGCGCCGGCAAAAGCGGCGCCAGCCCACGCGCAGCGCCAGCCCATGGAGCAGGCGCGCGCCGCGCCCGGCGGCGGCCAGGTGGTCTTCGACGGCCGCATGGAATTTTTCGTAGACGCGCGGCACCGCGACCAGCACGGTCGGGCGCACCGCGAGCAGGTCCTCGGCCAGCTGCGCCGCCGAGCGCGCATACGCCACGCTGGCGCCGGCCGCCAGCGGCAGGTAGTAGCCGATGGTGCGCTCGAAGGTGTGCGACAGCGGCAGCAGCGACAGGAACACGTCGTCGGGGCGCACCGGTACGCGCGCCAGCACCGCCCGCAGGTTGGCCAGCACGTTGGCATGGGTGAGCATCACGCCCTTGGGCTTGCCCGTGGTGCCGGAGGTGTAGACGATGGCGGCCAGGTCGCTGCCCGCCACCCGGCGCGGCGTGCTCCACAGGTCGCCCCGGCTGTCGAGCCAGGCGTTGAGCGACACCATCGGCGGCTGCTCTTCCAACGGCGCCACGTCGCACTCCTGCAGCGTGACCACCAGCCGCAGGTGCGCCGGCGCGTCGCCGCCTGCGGCGATGGCGCGCCATTGCTGCTGGTTCGCCGTCAGCAGCAGCGCCACCTGGCAATCGTCGAGGATGTAGCGGATGCTGGCGGGATTGTCCAGCGCGTGCATCGGCACCGGCACCAGGCCGAGCGACAGCACCGCCTGGTCGGCGCACACCGCGTCCACGCCGTTGGGCAGCAGGATCCCCACGCGCGCGCCGGCGCCCAGCATCAGCGCGCCGATGGCCCGTTGCCAGCGCTGGACCCGCAGCTGCACCTCGCTCCAGGTATGGCTGCGCCACTGGCCGGCGGCGGCGTCGTACTGGCGGTAGGCCACGGCGTGGGGCGTGCGGCCGGCGCGCCAGGCAAACAGTTCGCCCAGCGTGGCGATGCTGCGCAGCGCGGCGCCCGGCGGGTCGATCTGTGGGCTTGCATTCATTCGATTCTCCTTGCGGCACCAAAGCAGTGCTTGCTTCACACTAACCGCTGCGTCCGCTGAAGTCAGCCCCGAAAATTGATGCAGATCAAATGGCTCAGTCATTCTCCGGCCGGCGCCGACGCCGCCGCCCCATCGGCGGATATTTGACCTACATCAAATACATGGCGGCGGCGCCCCCCTTACACTGCGTTCGCCGATGCTCGACACGGCGCCTATTCGCCCATTACCAGGAGCCGCATCATGTCGCCGTCCACGCCGTTTTCCCTGAATGGAGGGCGCAGCCTGATACTGGGCTGCGCGCTGCTGGCGGGCTGCGGATCGCTGGCGCCGCCCTACTTCCGGCCGCCGCTGCCGGTGGCCGCGCACTACCCGATGCCGGCGTCGTCCGCCGGCGCCGCCGCGCCGCCCGAGTGGCGCGCCTATTTCGCCGACCCCGCGCTGCAGGCGTTGATCGCGCAGGCGCTGGAACATAACCGCGACCTGCGCATCGCCGCGCTGCGGGTCGAGCAGGCGCGCGCCGCCTACGGCATCGAGCGGGGCGCCGCGCTGCCCTTGCTGGCCGCGCAGGCGGCCGGACAACGCCAGCGCCTGCCCGCCGACCTGAGCCTGACCGGCCGGCCCATGGTCGCCGGCCAGTACCAGGCCGGCGTCGGCGTCAGCGACTGGGAGATCGACTTCTGGGGGCGCCTGGCCAACCTGCGCGAGGCCGCGCTGGAAGACTACCTGGCCAGCGACGCGGCGCGCCGGGCCGTCGCCGTGGCGCTGATCGCCCAGGTCGCCGAAGCCTATTTTGAAGTCCGCGAGATGGACCAGCGCATCGCGCTGGCCCAGCGCACGCTGGCCACGCGCCAGGAGAGCTACCGCATTTTCGGCCGCCGCGCCGCCGTCGGCGCCACCTCGCGCCTGAACCTGACCCAGGTCGAAACCCTGCTGCTGCAGGCGCAGGCGCTGTCCGCCCAGCTGCAGCAGGAGCGCGACCTCAAGCGCCACGCGCTGCAGCTGCTGGTCGGCACGCCGGTGATCCCTGCGCCGCCGGCGCCGGACGACGCTGGCGACAGCCTGCCGGTGCTGGCGCCCGGCCTGCCGTCGGCGCTGCTCGAACGCCGCGCCGACATCATCGCCGCCGAGCACCAGCTCAAGGCCGCCAACGCCAATATCGGCGCGGCGCGCGCCGCCTTCTTTCCGCAGGTGAGCCTGACCGGCTCGTTCGGCAGCGCCAGCGCCGAGCTGGAACATCTGTTCGCCGGCGGCAGCGGCGCCTGGACCTTCGCCCCCGCCATCACCCTGCCGCTGTTCGACGGGGGGCGCCGGCGCGCCGCCCTGGACCTGGCCGAGGCGCGCCGCGACAGCGCTGTCGCCAACTACGAAAAAACCATCCAGGGCGCGTTCCGCGACGTCGGCGACGCGCTGTCCACGCGCGCCTGGCTGACCGACCAGGTCGCCATCGCCGGGCGCACGCTGCGGGTGCAGCGCGAACGCGCGCGCCTGTCGCAGCTGCGCTACGACTCCGGCGCCGCGCCCTTCCTCGACGTGCTCGACGCCCAGCGCGACCTGCTCAGCGCCGAACAACAGCTGGTGCAGCTGCGGCGCGCGCTGCTCAGCGCCGGCGTCGCCCTGTACACCGCGCTCGGCGGCGATCCCGTGATCGCCGCCGCCCAACCTTCCCCTTCCAGCCCATGACCATCACCCTGACCAGAAAAATCGCCGGCGCCGTCGCCGCCGCCGCCGTGCTCGGCGGCGCAAGCTATGCCTGGCTGCACTTCCATCGCGCGGGTCCCGGCCCGGAATTCATCAGCGGCAATGGCCGCATCGAGGCCACCGAGATCGACGTCGCCGCCAAGCTGCCGGGGCGGCTGCAGGACATCGCCGTCAACGAGGGTGACTTCGTGGCCGCCGGCCAGGTGCTGGGCCATATGCAGGTGCTGTCGCTGCAGGCCCAGCATGACGAGGCGGTGGCCATGCGCCAGCAGGCGATCGCCGGCGTGGCCAGCGCCGACGCGCTGGTGGCGATGCGCCAGAGCGACTACCAGGCAGCGCAGGCGCTGGTGGTGCAGCGCGAAAGCGAGCTCGACGCGGCGCAGCGGCGCCTGAACCGTTCCGAGACGCTGGTGCTCGAGGGCGCCTCGTCCGAGCAGGAACTGGACGACGACACCAGCCGGGTGCGCGCCACGCGGGCGGTGATCCGGGCGGCCCGGGCGCAGGCGGCCGCTGCCCGCGGCGCGATCGACGCCGCCCGCACCCAGGCCGCCGGCGCGCGTTCGGCGGTGACGGCGGCCGAGGCCACGGTCGCGCGCATCGCCGTCGACATCGCCGACAGCGCGCTGACGGCGCCGCGCGCCGGCCGGGTGCAGTACCGCATCGCCCAGGCCGGCGAAGTGCTGGCCGGCGGCGGCAAGGTGCTCAACCTGGTGGACCTGAGCGACGTCTACATGACCTTTTTCGTGCCCGAACAGGCGGCCGGCAAGCTGGCCCTGGGCGCGCCGGTGCGGGTGGTGCTGGACGCCGCGCCGCAGTACGTGATCCCGGCGCAGGTGTCGTTCGTCGCCAGCACCGCGCAGTTCACGCCCAAGACGGTGGAGACGGCCAGCGAGCGCCAGAAGCTGATGTTCCGGGTCAAGGCGCAGATCGAGCCGGCGCTGCTGCGCAAGCATTTCAGGCTGGTCAAGACCGGCCTGCCCGGCGTCGCCTGGGTACGGCTGGACAGCCAGACGCCGTGGCCGCCCGAGCTGGAAGTGCGGGTGCCGCAATGACAAGTGCCGCGGCCGCCGCCAGTCCCGCCCCCGTGGCCGAGCTGCGCGGTGTCGCGCTGCGCTACGGCAAGGCGGTGGCGCTGGCCGGCGTCGACCTGGCGTTGCCGGCCGGCTGCATGGTCGGCTTGATCGGGCCGGACGGGGTCGGCAAGTCCAGCCTGCTGTCGCTGCTGGCCGGCGCGCGCATGGTGCAGCAGGGCGACGTGCGGGTGCTGGGCGGCGACATGCGCGCCCGGCGCCACCGCGACGCCGTCTGCCCGCGCATCGCCTACATGCCGCAGGGACTGGGCCGCAACCTGTATCCGACGCTGTCGGTGGAGGAAAACCTGCAGTTCTTCGGCCGCCTGTTCGGCCATGATGCGGCCGGGCGCCGGCGCCGCATCGACCAGCTGACGGCCGCCACCGGGCTGGCGCCGTTCCTGCAGCGGCCGGCCGGCAAGCTGTCGGGCGGCATGAAGCAAAAGCTCGGCCTGTGCTGCGCGCTGATCCACGATCCCGACCTGCTGATCCTCGATGAACCGACCACCGGCGTCGATCCGCTGTCGCGCGCCCAGTTCTGGGACCTGATCGACGGCATCCGCGCCCAGCGCGCCGGCATGAGCGTGCTGGTGGCCACCGCCTACATGGAGGAAGCCGAGCGCTTCGACTGGCTGGTGGCGATGGATGCCGGCCGGGTGCTGGCCACCGGCGCGCCGCAGGCGCTGCGCCTGCGCACCGGCACGGCCACGCTGGAGGCGGCCTTCATCGCGCTGCTGCCGGCCGACAAGCGCGGCGGCCACCAGGCCGTCACCGTGCCGCCGTTCCAGGCGCCGGCCGACGGCGACGGCATCGCCATCGAGGCGCAGGGGCTGACCATGCGCTTCGGCGATTTTGTCGCCGTCGACCACGTCGACTTCCGCATCCGCCGCGGCGAGATCTTCGGCTTCCTCGGCTCCAACGGATGCGGCAAGTCGACCACGATGAAAATGCTGACCGGCCTGCTGCCGGCCAGCGCCGGCAGCGCCCTGCTGTTCGGCGCCCGGGTCGACGCCGGCGACATGGCGACCCGGCGCCGGGTCGGCTATATGTCGCAGGCGTTTTCGCTGTATGGCGAACTGACGGTGGCGCAAAACCTGGTGCTGCACGCGCGCCTGTTCAGCGTGCCCGAGGCGGACATCGCCGCGCGCGTGGCCGACATGGCGGCGCGCTTCGGCCTGGCCGGCGTGATGGACACGCTGCCGGAGCGGTTGCCGCTGGGCGTGCGCCAGCGCCTGTCGCTGGCGGTGGCGATGGTGCACCGGCCCGAGCTGCTGATACTGGACGAGCCCACCTCCGGCGTCGACCCGGTCGCGCGCGACCTGTTCTGGCGCCTGATGATAGACCTGGCGCGGCGCGACCACGTGACGATCTTCATCTCCACCCATTTCATGAACGAGGCCGAGCGCTGCGACCGCGTCTCGCTGATGCACGCGGGGCGGGTGCTGGTCAGCGCGGCGCCGGCCGCGCTGGTGGCCGAACGCGGCGTCGCCACGCTGGAGCAAGCCTTCATCTCCTACCTGCGCGAGGCTGCGGCTGCGGACGACGCGGCGCCATCGGCCACAGCGGCATCCGCGGCCGCCCTGCCGCCCGCGCCGGAGACCACCCCGCAAACACGCTGGCGCCGCAGCCTGGGGCGCGCCTACAGCTACACGCTGCGCGAGACGCTGGAGCTGCGGCGCGATCCGGTGCGCGCCACGCTTGCGCTGCTGGGCACGGCGATCCTGATGTTCATCATCGGCTACGGCATCAACATGGACGTGGAAAACCTGTCCTACGCGGTGCTGGACCGCGACCAGAGCGGCCTGAGCCAGAACTATGCGCTGAACCTGTCCGGCTCGCGCTACTTCATCGAGCATGCGCCGCTGACCGACTACGACGACCTGGACCGCCGCATGCGCAGCGGCGAACTGGCGCTGGCGATCGAGCTGCCGCCCGGTTTCGGCCGCGACATCGAACGCGGCGTGCCGGTGGCGGTCGGCGCCTGGGTCGACGGCGCGATGCCGATGCGGGCCGAAACCACGCGCGGCTACGTGCAGGGCATGCATCAGGGCTGGCTGGCCGACCTGGCGCTGCACCGGCTGGGCTCGACCACGGCCGGCGCCGGCGCGCTGGAGACGCGCTACCGCTACAATCCGGACGTGCGCAGCCTGCCGGCGATGATACCGGCGGTGATCCCGATGCTGCTGATGATGATACCGGCCATGCTCAGCGCGCTCTCGGTGGTGCGCGAAAAGGAGCTGGGCTCGATCCTGAACCTGTATGTCACGCCGGTCACGCGCGTCGAGTTCCTGCTCGGCAAACAGATCCCGTACATCGGCCTGGGCATGCTCAACTTCGCGCTGCTGACGCTGCTGGCGGCGACGGCCTTCGGCGTGCCGGTCAAGGGCAGCCTGGCCACGCTGACCCTGGCCGCGCTGGTGTACGTGCTGTGCTCGACCGGGCTGGGCCTGCTGGTGTCGACCTTCACCCGCAGCCAGATCGCCGCGCTGTTCGTCACCATGATAGGGACCATCATCCCCTGCGTGCAGTTCGCCGGGCTGCTCAATCCGGTCTCCGGGCTGACCGGCGCCGGCGCCGTGATCGGCCGCATCTACCCGGCCACCCATTTCCTCACCATCAGCCGCGGCGTGTTCAACAAGGCGCTGGGGCTGGGCGACCTGGCCGGTTCGCTGTGGCCGCTGCTGCTGGCGGTGCCGCTGATCCTGTCGGCGTCGGTGCTGCTGCTGAAGAAACAGGAAGGCTGACCATGCGCGTTCCCCTGGTCACGCGGCTGGCCCACATCTACCGCCTCGGCGTCAAGGAGCTGTGGAGCCTGCTGCGCGATCCGGCCATGCTGGTGCTGATCGCCTACACCTTCACCGTGTCGATCTACGTGGCCGCCACGGCGATGCCGGAAAGCCTGCACAACGCGGCCATCGCCATCGTCGACCTGGACGGCTCGCCGCTGTCGGCGCGCATCGCGTCGAGCTTCTATCCGCCGCATTTCCGCTCGCCGGTGCTGGTCAGCGCGGCGCAGGCGGACGCCGGCCTCGACAACGGCGACTACACTTTTGTGCTGGCGATCCCGCCGGACTACCAGCGCGACACTCTGGCCGGCCGGGCGCCGGACATCCAGCTCAATGTCGACGCCACGCGCATGAGCCAGGCCTTCACCGGCAACGGCTACATCCAGCAGATCGTCGCCGCCGAGGTCGGCGATTTCGCGCGCCGCCACCAGGCCGCCGCGCCGCCGGTCGACCTGGCGCTGCGCATGCGCTTCAATCCCAACCTCGAGCAATCCTGGTTCGGCTCGCTGACGGAAATCATCAACAACGTCACCATGCTGTCGGTGATACTGACCGGCGCGGCGCTGATCCGCGAGCGCGAGCACGGCACCATCGAGCACTTGCTGGTGATGCCGGTGACGCCGGTGGAGATCATGCTGGCCAAGATCTGGGCCATGGGCCTGGTGGTCGTGCTGGCGGCGCTGGCGGCGATGTTGTTCATCGTGCAGGGCGCGCTGCAGGTGCCGGTGCGCGGCTCGGTGGCGCTGTTTGTGCTGGTGGCCGCGCTGCACCTGTTCGCCACGACTTCGATGGGCATCTTCCTCGCCACCTTGGCGCGCAGCATGCCGCAATTCGGCATGCTGATGGTGTTGGTGCTGCTGCCCTTGCAGATGCTGTCGGGCGGCACCACGCCGCGCGAGAGCATGCCCGAACTGGTGCAATACCTGATGCTGGCCGCGCCGACCACGCATTTCGTCGCGGCCGGCCAGGCCATCCTGTACCGGGGCGCCGGCATCGACGTCATCTGGCCGCAGATGCTGGCCATCGCGGCGATCGGCGCGGTGCTGTTCGCCGGCTCGCTGCGCCGCTTCCGCAACACCATCGCGCAGATGGCTTGACGACGCGGCGAGCCGGCGATGGCGGGCGGCTTCGCCTTATTTTGCCGCGTTGACGATCGTACTGATGATGTCCGGGAACACTTGGGCGCCGGTGGAGCGGTTGAACAGGCCGGACGCGTGGTTGGCGGTCGAGCCGCTGTCCCAGTACATCGGCACCAGGCCATGCTGGTAGGCGGACTTGGTCAGGTACTGGTCCCACAGCTTGCGGTAGCTCGCATTGGCGCTGCATTCGGTGCGCAGGTTCGCCGCGTATTCGCCCAGGACCACCGCCACGCCGTTGTCGATGAAGCGCGACTTCATCTTCTGGAACTGCGCATCGACGTAGGCCTCGTTGGCCCAGGTCTCGGTGGCGGCCGGATCGGTGGCGCTCGCGCCCCATTGGCAGATCGCGCCGCTGGTGTTGAGCGTGAAATCGTACGGATCGTAGTCATGCACCTCCATCATCAGGCGCTTGGTGGCGCTGTCGGTGGGCACCGTGTTGGTGGCGTAGGTGTAGTCGATGTTGGTGTTGTAGCCCTGCACGATCAGGTGGCGAACGCTGTTGTTGCCGCCGGTCGCGCGCGCCGCGTTGACGAAGGTCTGGTTAAAGCTGTTCTGCACCGCGATATTCTCGGCGGTCGGCGCGGTGTAGACGTTGGTCACCATGATCTCGTTGGTGCCGGCGAACAGCAGGTAGTCGTCGTAATATTTGAAGGTGTTGCCGATCTGGGTCCAGAACTTGGTCAGGCGGGAATTGACGGCCGCCTGCTGGGCATAGGTCGGCTGCTGCCAGCCGCCGTCCCAGTGGACGTTGATGATGGTGTACAGGCCGGCGGCGCGGGCGGCGTCCACCACTTCCTTGACGCGCGCCATCCAGCTGGCGCTGATGTTGTAGCTGGAATCGGCATACTGGCTCCACGATACCGGCAGGCGCACGCTCTTGAAGCCTGCCGCCTTGACCGCGTTGAACAGCGCCTGATTGGCAGGAGGATTGCCCCAGGCCGTCTCGCCGCCTATCGATTCAAGCGAATTGCCCAGGTTCCAGCCGGGCGACATCTGCGCCGCCAGCTGCACGCTGGTCAGGCTGCGCATGGCGCCGGCGCGCACGGCCGTCGCCGGGCCGGAGCTCGATCCGCCGGTGCTGGTGGTGAACTTGATCCAGTACCAGTATGGCGTGCCGGCCGCCGGCGTGGTGTCGGTGTAGGTGGTCGCGCTGGCGGCCAGTATCGCCACGCGGCCGCGGCCGGTGGCGTCGCTGTCGGTGTCGCGGTACACCTGCAAGCCGGTGACGGCGCCACTGACGGTCCAGCTCAGCTTGATGTTGTCGGACGATCCGGTCGCCGTCAGGCACACGGTGGCGCCACCGCCGGTGCCGCAGTTCTGCGCCTGCGCAGCGGTTCCGGCGCCCAGCGCCAGGAGGACGAATGCCACCGGCTTCAGCATCTTCCTGCGCTGCGTCCAGCCCAGCATCGCCAACAGGCCGGCCCCCAGCAGCAGTCCCCTGCCCGGTTCGGGCACCGCGCTGACGCTGGCCAGCGTGAAGTCATCCATGACAAACCAGCCGTCGTCGCGTGCGATGTTCAGGCGCGCGACATTGTTGAAATTCGCCGCGACCCAGCTGTAGCTGCTGCCGATGCCAACGTTGCCGGTGCTGCCGATCACGTGGTTCGATGCGTCGTAGGCGGTGATGTTGATCCAGCTTGCGGTCGCGCCGTTGGTGTTTGGCGTGGCGAACCAGGCGCCGGCAAAGTTGAAGCCGGTGGCGCTGCTGACGGTCAGGTTGTCGACGCCGTAGCCGTTGGTCACGAACAGCGCGCCGGAATGCGCGCCGTTGTCATAGCCGTCGATGGTGTTGTCGCCCAGATACCAGTCGGAGCTCCAGTCCAGTCCCGCATACGGGTTGGCGATGGATGTGAAATCGCCGTCCGCGCCGAGGTTGTCGAAATTGACCGCGGCGGCTCCGGCCTGTGTGGCCAGCAGCAAGCCGGAGCTGACGAACAGTCCAATCAGAAAATTTTTCATGGTTATTCCTTGTTTAGTTACACGCGTCGCCGGTGACGACGGGAATGGCGGAGCCGCTGACGGTCATGCCGAATTCCACCGTGTTGCCCGGATAGATGTCGTGGTTCCAGCTCTGGTTGGGCGTTGCCGTATAAGTGGGACTGCTGCCGGCGACGGCGGCGTTCCAGTAGCCCTGGACCACCGAGTTGTCGCTGTAGGTCCAGCTGACCTGCCAACCCTGGATCACGCTGTTGCGGTTGTTGGTGATGCGCACCGCCGCGTTGTAGCCGCCCTGCCATGACGCCGTCACCACGTAGCTGCACTGGTTGACCGGCTGGTTCGGCGTCACCGGGCCGGCCGGCGCCGGCGTCACGGTCACCTCGCCGCCGCTGTCCGTCGGCTTGCCATAGACGATGCCGCGTCCGACCGAGCTCATATAGACCTGGCCGAAGACGTTCATATCGCCGGTCACAAAGCGGCCGTTGCCGATTCCGCCGTACTGGTGGGCGTCGTCGTTGACGCGGACCCAAGTGGCGCCGGCATCGGTGGAGCGCAGCAGGCCGGTGGTGGTGCCTACCGTGCCGACCATGAAGATGGTTGGATAGGTGGCGTCCGGCGCCGCCTTGCCGAAGCCGACCGCGCCGCACTGGTTGACGCTGGCGATCTTGCTGAAGCTGGCGCCGGAGTTGGTCGAACGGGAAAGTCCGCCGCCGTTCAGGCAAACCCAGATATCACCTTCGCGCCCGGGCGCCACGCGGATCAGCGGCGAGCCGCCCGTGGTCAGGCTGCCGGCGACGGCAAACGAGGCGCCGCCGTCGGTGCTGGCCAGCAGGTTGCCGCTGTCGTAGACATAGAACTTGCTGGGATTGACCGGATCGGCCACCGGGCGCGCGTTGCTGACGCTTAAGCCCGCGACCGGCGTCCAGCTGGCGCCATAGTCGGTCGAGCGATAGCTGGTGGCCGAGCCGGCCGGGCTGTGCAGCAAGGCATAGCCGTCGGCGGACCAGGCCAGTTGCCCGTGGTCGCCGTTGATCGACGCCGTCTTGCTCCAGCTGGCGCCGCCGTTGGTGCTGTAGTAGATGGCCGTGCCGGCGCGTGCCATGATGCGGCTGTCCAGCGCGGCGATGGCTAGGCCGCTGGTGCTGCCCATTTGCGGCGTGTGCTGCACGCCGTATTGCGCGGCGTCGGCACTGACGAAGCCGTCGAAATCGCCGATCACCGAGACCAGCGGACCTTCCGGCACGCTTTCGACATTGAACGGCACCGTTTCTTCCAGGCCGGCGACGTCGAAGTCCCAGGTCGTGGTGGTGGCGTTGATGTTGTTGGTCTTGAACAATCCATTGCCCGAGCCGATCCACGCCTTGCTGGCGTCGAACGGATCGAATTCCACCGAGCCGGCCCAGTGGATGGACTGGCCGTTGCTGATCCAGCCTGCGCCCTTGTTGTCCAGCGCGAAGCCGCGCGCCACCACGTCGGTCCAGCTGCGGCCGGCGTCTTTCGAGGTCAGGATGCGGTCGCCGTAGCTGCTGGCGCCCTGCGGCATCCAGGTATTGATGGTCGACACCACCAGATGCTTGGGATCGGCGGGATCGATGCTGACCCCGCCATACGGATGCGCCGCGCCGGGCGGCGTGATGTTCACCCAGTTGCCGCCCACCGCGCTGTATTCCCACACCTGGCCGTTGTCCATCGGCTCGTTGGTGGCGGGATGCGGGCCGGCGCCGTTGGCGTAGGTGATGTAGAGCTTGCCCTTGGGCGAGATCACCGCGCGTTGCGGCATCAGGCCGCCGCCTGGGCCGCCCTTGACCGCGCTGAAGCTGGCGCCGGCATTGGCGCTGAAATACAGATTGGGTCCGACCGAACCGTAACGCGAGACGCCGACAAAGATGCGCTGCGCCGCGCCGCCGCTGACGCTGGCAGGATCCAGCAACACGAAGCTGACGCCGTTGTCGTTGGGCGTGCTGGTGACGCCGAAGGAGTCCAGGTGGTTCCAGGTCGCGCCGGCGTCGGTGCTTTTGAACAGTCCGTCGCGCCGCGTGCCGACGTAGAGCACATTGCTGGAGCCCGGATCGACCTGCAGCTTCTCGCCGTTCTGGCGGCCCATGCCGTTGCCGTGGGCCTTGAACTTGGCGGTCACGTCGGTCACGGTGAAGGTCTTGCCGTAGTCGCTGGAGCGCAGGATGGCGGTCTTGCCGTTGCTGAAGTAGCTGGTGCCGGCCAGCAGGTAGACGTTGGCGGCGTTGCGCGGGTCGATCGCCAGCGATTCGATGCCCATCAGGCCGACGTCGGCTTCGCTGACCCAGTCGGTCAACGCCTGCCAGCGCGACGCCGCGGCGTCCCAGCGGTAGGCGCCGCCGACGTCGGTGCGGGCAAACACCACGTCGCGTTCGGTTTTGCTGGCGACGATGCCCGTGACGAAACCACCGCCGCCGATGGCAACCGAGTCCCAGTGGTAGTTTTCCGCCGTAGCGGCGTGCGGTATCCATAGCGCTGCCGACAGCAGCGCTACCAAGTGTTTCACTCGCATTGTTAGTCTCCGTATAGATTTATTTTTATCGCGTATCGGGTACGCGTGGGACCATTCTGCGATTCGTTTCAAACCACCGCAATTACGAAAATGACGAACCCCGCAAACGAAATTGGCTAAAAGTGTTAGATGGTTTCGGGCAACTTTGCCAGCAGCTTGTCGAGCGTGATCGGATATTCGCGCACGCGCACGCCGGTGGCGTTGTAGACGGCGTTGGCGATCGCCGCGCCGACGCCGCAGATGCCGAGCTCGCCAACGCCCTTGGCTTTCATCGGCGATGAAATGGGATCGGTCTCGTCGAGGAAGATCACTTCCTGGTGCGGGATGTCGGCGTGCACCGGCACCTCGTAGCCGGCCAGGTCGTGGTTGACGAAGAAGCCGCCGCGCTGGTCGATGACCAGCTCTTCCATCAGCGCCGCGCCGACGCCCATCGTCATCGCGCCGATGACCTGGCTGCGCGCGGACTTGGGATTGAGGATGCGGCCGGCCGCGCAGACGGCCAGCATGCGCCGCACGCGGATTTCGCCGGTATAGACGTCCACGCCGACCTCGGCGAAGTGCCCGCCAAAGGTCGACTGCTGGTATTTTTTATCGAGGTCGCCGTATTCCATGAAGTCCTCGGCCACGACATCGCCATCGGCCGCCGCCTGCGCCAGCGGCATCGAGCGTCCGCCCGCCTGCACCGTGCCGCCGGCAAACGCCGCGCCGGTCGGATCGAGGCCCAGCTTTTGCGCCACCGTTTCGCGCAGCTTGACGCAGGCGGCGTACACGCCCGCCGTCGAGCTGTTGCCGCCCCACTGCCCACCCGAGCCGGCCGAGACCGGGAACGACGAGTCGCCCAGCTTGACCGCGACCTTGGCCAGCGGCACGCCCATCATCTCGGCCGCCGTTTGCGCGATCACCGTGTAGCTGCCGGTGCCGATGTCGGTCATGTCGGTTTCCACCGTGACTACGCCGTTGCGGTCCAGCCGCACCCGCGCGGCCGACTTCTGCACCAGGTTGTTGCGGAAGGCCGCGGCCACGCCCATGCCGACCAGCCAGCGGCCGTCGCGCGTCTTGCCCGGTTGCGCGCTGCGCTGGTTCCAGCCGAATTTGTCCGCGCCGGTGCGCAGGCATTCCACCAGCCGGCGCTGCGAAAACTTGCGATCCTTGTTCGACGGATCGGAGGTCGTGTCGTTGATGATGCGGAACATGACCGGATCCATCTTCAGCTTCTCGGCCAGCTCGTCCATGGCGATTTCCAGCGCCATCAATCCCGGTGCCTCGCCGGGCGCGCGCATGGCGTTGCCCTCCGGCAGATCCAGCACCGCCAGCCGCATTTTGGTCATGCGGTTGGCGCCGGCGTACAGCAGCTTGGTTTGCTGCACCGCCGTCTCGGGCCCGCCGCCGGGCAGATCGCCGGACCAGCTTTCATGGCCGATGGCGCTGATCTTGCCTTCGCGGCTGGCGCCGATGCGGATGCGCTGGATGGTGGCCGGCCGGTGCGTGGTGTTGTTGAACATCAGCGGGCGCTGCAGCGCGACCTTGACCGGACGTCCGGCCGCCTTCGCCCCCAGCGCCGCCAGCAAGGCTTCCGAGCGCAGGAACAGCTTGCCGCCGAAGCCGCCACCGATGTAGGGCGAGATCAGGCGCACGTTTTCCTTGGGGATGCCCAGCGTCCTGGCCATGTCGCCCTTGCTCCAATCTATCATCTGGTTCGCGGTCCAGACCATCAGCTTGTCGCCATTCCAGACCGCGATCGACGCGTGCGGTTCCATCATCGAGTGGGACTGGTCGGGCGTGGTGTAGGTCGCGTCCAGCTTGACCGGGGCGGAGGCAAAGGCGCCAGTGAAATCACCGACCTTGCTGTCCTTGTTTTCCTTGTCGGGATGCGGCGCCGCCTTGTCCTTGGCCTTGGCCAGGTCGTAGGCGCCTTTTTCGGCCGCGTACCTCACCTGCACCAGCTGCGCGGCGGCGCGCGCCTGTTCGAAGGTTTCCGCCACCACCAGCGCGACGGCCTGGTGGTAATGCTGGATGTCCGGTCCGCCCAGCAGCTTGGCCGTGTTGAATTTCCCCTTGCCCAGCTTGCCAGCGCTGTCCGCCGTGACGATGGCGATGACGCCCGGCGCGCGCCTGGCCTCGTCCAGCGACATCGAGACGATGCGGCCCTTGGCGATGGCCGATCCGACCACGTAGCCGTAGGCGGCGTTGGGCGCCGCGGCATGCTGCTCATACGCGTACGGCGCGGTGCCGGTGGTCTTGTACGGACCGTCGATACGGTCGACCGGCTGGCCGATCACCTTCAACTGGTCGATGGGATTGGTGGTGGCGGGCGTGGTGAATTTCATGCTGTCAGCCTTTCTTCGCTTCCGCCAGCACCGAACTGAGCGTGCGCTGGACCAGGGGAATCTTGTATGCGTTTTCGTGCGTGGTCCTGGCGCCGGCCAGCAGTTGCTCGGCCACCGCCTTGCCTCCTTGCGGCAGGCTCGCGTCGGCCGCCGGCAAGCGCCACGGCTTGTGCGCGACGCCCCCCAGCGCCACGCGTCCGCTGCCGTCTGCCTGCACCACCGCCGCCACCGACACCAGCGCGAAGGCGTACGAGGACCGGTCGCGCACCTTGCGGTAGATGTGGGTGCCGCCCAAAGGCTTGGGCAGCGTCACGCTGGTGATCAACTCGCCGGGTTGCAAGGCGTGTTCGACATGCGGCGTGCTGCCGGGCAGTTTGTGAAAATCGGCGATCGGAATGGTGCGCACCGATCCATCCGGCCGCACGGTTTCGACGTTCGCGTCCAGCAACTGCATGGCCACCGCCATGTCGCTCGGATGGGTGGCGATGCAGGCGTCGCTGACGCCGACCACCGCGTGGTTGCGGCTGTAGCCGGCGATGGCCGAGCAGCCGCTGCCGGGCTGGCGCTTGTTGCAGGCCTGGTTGGTGTCGTAGAAGTACGGACAGCGGGTGCGCTGCAGCAGGTTGCCGGCGGTGGTGGCTTTGTTGCGCAACTGGGCCGACGCGCCGGCCAGCAAGGCGCGCGACAGCACACCGTAGTCGCGCCGCACGCGTTCGTCGGCGGCCAGGTCGGTGTTGCGCACCAGCGCGCCGATCCGCAGTCCGCCTTGCGAGATGGCCTCGATCTTGTCCAGGCCCAGGCCGTTGACGTCGATCAGGTGCGGCGGCGTTTCAATTTCCAGCTTCATCAGGTCCAGCAGATTGGTGCCGCCGGCGATGAACTTGGCGCCGGGCGTGCGCGCGGCCACGGCGGCCGCTTCGGCCGGCGATTGCGCGCGCTGGTAGGTGAACACCTTCATGCCGCCCTCCCCGCCACCTCGGTGATGGCGTCGATGATGTTGGAGTAGGCGCCGCAGCGGCAGATGTTGCCGCTCATGCGCTCGCGCAGTTCGGCGGCGCTGAACACCGGCTTGGCATTCAGGTCGGCGCTGACGTGGCTCGGTATGCCTTGCTTGATTTCGTCCAGCACCGACACGGCGGAACATATCTGCCCCGGCGTACAGTAGCCGCACTGGTAGCCGTCGTGCTTGATGAAGGCGGCCTGCATCGGGTGCAGCTTGTCCTTGTTGCCCAGCCCTTCGATGGTGGTGACCTTGGCGCCGTCGTGCATCACCGCCAGCGTCAGGCAGGAATTGATGCGGCGGCCGTCGACGATCACCGTGCAGGCGCCGCACTGGCCGTGGTCGCAGCCTTTCTTGGTGCCGGTCAGGTGCAGGTGTTCGCGCAGGGCGTCGAGCAGCGTGGTGCGGGTGTCGAGATTGAGCTGGTGGGTCTGGCCGTTGACTTGCAGCGAGGTCTTGGCCAGGACGGGAGGCGGATTGTTGCTTGCCGGTGTAGTGGCTTGTGCGCTTGCAACGGCGGGCACGGCGGCGGCCGTTGCGGAAAGTGCGCCGGCGATGAGCAACTCGCGCCTGGCAACGTTAATATCGCTGAAATCGTTCATGTCGATCGCATCCTCTGGTGTAGTGGCAGCTGGCGATGGACATGGTAAGCGGATAACTGTTAAGCCGACGCACGGTTGTCAACCGAGCGTGCTATAGCGCACGTACCTCGTCTTCCGTGAAGCCGGCCTTGAGACGCGCTTCGATGTTGAACGGGCCGCGCAGCGTCGGCGCCTTGTAGCGCACGGCCAGCTCGGCGTAGGTGGCGCGCGGCTCCAGGCCGCGCTGCTGGCACAGGTGGCCGTACCAGCGGTTGCCGATTTCCACGTGGCCGATCTCGTCGCGCAGGATGATGTCGAGGATCCTGGCCGCGTCGAGGTCGCCGGCCTGGGCCAGCTTGGCGCGCAGCGGTGGAATCGCGTCGAGGCCGCGGGCCTCCAGCGTGCGCGGCACCAGCGCCATGCGCGCCAGCACGTCCTCGGTGGTCTTGCCGACCATTTCCCACAGGCTGTCGTGCGCGGGGAAGTCGCCGTATTGATATCCTAGCGTCTGCAAATGGGCGGACAGCATGGCGAAATGTGTGGCTTCCTCGGCCGACACGCGCAGCCAGTCGACGTAGTATTCGGACGGCATGTCCGGGAAGCGCCACAGCGCGTCCAGCGCCAGGTTGACGGCATTGAATTCGATATGGGCCAGCGCGTGGATCAGCATGGCGCGGCCTTCGACGGTGGCCATCGAGCGGCGGCCTACCTGCAGCGGCGGCACCAGCTCCGGACGCGCAGGACGACCAGGGATGGCGGCCTGGGGCTCCAGCGCGGCGCCCTCGGCCAGTCCGCAAGCGCCGGTGGACCAGGCCGCGGCCATCGCCGCCACCGCCATGACTTTGGCGGCCGGATCGGCTTCCAGCAGGCAATGCAAGGCGTAGGCGCGTAATTCCTGGGGGCTTGGGGGCATCGTGTAAACTCTGGCAACTATGGAAAGCGCGCAGTGTATCAAATTTATTTGGCACCGCACGAAGCAGGCGTGTCGATTTGGCGGCTGGTCGTTCGTCGTCATTGAAATCACCCCAATCACCTAGGAGATCCCGATGACTATCACCATTACAGCCTTTGAACGCTCGCCCGACGGCGGCATGGGACTGGCACGCGATACGCGCGTACGCTGGGCGTTGGAAGAAGCCGGCCTGCCCTATGACGTGCGCCCGGTTTCATTCTCCGCGATGAAGCAGCCGGCGCATTTGGCCATTCATCCCTTCGGCCAGATTCCAACCTATGAGGACGGCGATCTTGTGCTGTTCGAGTCGGGCGCGATCATTTTCCATATCGCCTCGCGCTATCCGGGCTTGTTGCCGGACGATGCCAACGCCCGTGCCCGCGCGATCACGTGGATATTTGCCGCACTCAACACGGTGGAGCCGCCGATCCTTGAAATTGTTACCGCAAAATTTATGGAGGGCGACAAGCCCTGGAGCAAGGAACGCATGCCCCTGATTGCGGATCGCATCCGCAGCCGGCTGGAGCAACTCTCGGCGCGCCTGGGCGATGCCGAATGGCTGGACGGCGGGTTCAGCGCGGGCGACCTGATCATGGTGTCGGTGCTGCTCAGGCTGAGGCCATCGGGTATTCTGAATGAATTTGCAAGCCTTGCCGCCTATGTTGCCCGTGGCGAAGCGCGGCCTGCGTACAAACGGGCTTTCGCCGCCCAATTGGCGTTCAACACTAAATAAACGGAGGAAAAAGATGACACGAGTTCGCGTTGAAGGTTTTACCGTCTCGCTCGACGGATACGGAGCGGGTCCGAATCAGGGCATCGACAATCCGCTGGGCGTCGGCGGAACGGAATTGCACCAGTGGCTAATCCCGACACGCACGTTCCAGCAGGCCCTGTTTGGCAAGGACGGCGGTACGACCGGGGTTGACGATGATTTCGCCGCCCGCAGCTTTCAGAACGTCGGGGCCTGGATTCTTGGACGGAATATGTTCTCCCCCGATCGCGGGGACTGGCCGGACAAGAACTGGAAAGGCTGGTGGGGAGACAATCCGCCGTATCACGTCCCGGTTTTCGTCCTGACCCACTACGCCCGTCCCTCCATCGAGATGGAGGGCGGCACGACGTTCCACTTCGTCACGGGAGGCATCCACGAGGCGCTCGACCGGGCACGCGAGGCCGCTGCCGGAAAGGACGTACGGATCGGCGGCGGAGTGAACACCATCAAGCAGTATCTCCGTGAGCGCCTCGTCGATGAATTGCACATTGCTATCTCGCCTGTCCTGCTCGGCCAGGGAGAGTCGCTGTTCCAGGGGATAGACCTGCGGACCCTGGGATACGAATGCGTGCGATCCGTCGCGTCGGAGAAAGCCACGCACGTCGTCCTGCGGCTTAAATAACAGCGGGCTCCAGCAGCGTCAAGGTTTGTTGCCCGCTGTCCAGCCTGGCGCGCAGGCCGACCGGGATGGTGAACTGGTTGCGGATGTGGCCGAAGGAATAGCCGGCGACGGCCGGACGCGTCAGCGGCAGCAGATGCTGGTCGACGGTTTCGTCCAGCGTCAGCGCGCTTTCGCCGTCGGTGGCTTCGCAGTTCTCGAAGATGCCCAGCACGACGGCGGCCGCATGGCAGAAGCCCTGGCTCAGCTGCAACTGCGTCATCATGCGGTCGACGCGGTACGGTTCCTCGTTGACTTCCTCCAGGTACAGGATGGCGTCGTGGAAATCGGCCGCGTACGGCGTGCCGGCCAGCGCGGCTACCAGCGACAGGTTGCCGCCGATGAGCCTGCCGGTGGCGATGCCCTCGTGCACGGTGCGGATCGCGTAGTTGGGCTGTTCCAGCGCCTTCTGCGCGTTGTCCGCCGACATGGCAATGGTGTAGCTGTCATGCGGCGTCATCAGCACGTTTTGCAGCTGCGCCACTGAATATTCCGAGAACGTGGATGACGCCACCGGGCCGTGGAAAGTCACCAGCCCTGAGAGCCGCAGCAGCGCCAGATGCAACGCGGTGATGTCCGAATAGCCGATCAGGATCTTCGGATGGGCACGTATCAGCTGGTAGTCGATGTGCTCCAGCAGCGAGATGCAGCCTGAGCCGCCGCGTATCGCCCACACGGCCTTGATCTCGGGATCGAGGAACATGCCGTGCAAGTCTTCCAGCCGCTGCGCCACCGTGCCGCCGTAATTGCCGTAGACATAGTTGATGTTGTCGCCCAGTCGAACTCGCAGTCCCAGCGATTCGATATTGGCGACCGCCTTGGCCAACGCCCCGTCGCTGGTGTGTCCGCCCGGCGCGATGATGCCGACCAGGTCGCCCGGCTGCAGGCGTCGCGGCTTGATCAGGTGCATGGATTTCTTTCGATGGGCGGCCGCTGCCGCCGGCAGTCCGGTAGTCCCCAGCGCGGCGGCGGCCAGCAGATTGCCGAACTGCCGCCGGCTGAAGGACTCCGTCATTACAGGAACTTGTACTTGAGCAGGATACTCAGCGAACGTCCGCGTGGATCTGCCACCCGGGGATCCCAGCCTGCGCCAACCACTTCATCCACGTTGTGCGCGGTGAACGGCGGATCCGTATCGAGCAGATTTTGTATGCCGATCGTGATCGTAGTGTTTTTGATGCCCGAGTAGGTGGCCGACAGGTCGTACTTGGTGTAGGCCTTCACGTCCGGGTTGAAGCCCGGCGGCGGCGCAGCCTTGCCGCCGTCCGGCAACTGGTCCTTGTAGCCGGAGCTGTAGTTCTGGATCAGCATCGCGCTCCAGTCGCCGCGCGCCAGGCTGATGGTGGCGTTGTGCTTCCAGCGCAGGTACAGGTCGCGGGTGTAGAAGTTGCCGACGTATTCCTTGTACGGCTGGCCTTCGATCTCGGCGAACTTGAAGCTCTGGGTGTAGGTGCCGTCCAGGTTGAAGTTCCACTTGTAGTCGCTGACCTTGCCTTCGCCACGCAGGCTGAGGTCGGCGCCGCGCGTCTTGGCGCCGGCCGCGTTGATCCAGCCGGCGGTTACGTAGGCGATGGTACCGTCCGCGTTGCGGATGATGTTCCCCGACAGCGCGGCCGCGTTGGCCAGCACCACTTGCGGCGTGCGGTTCAGGATGCGGTTGATCGAGTTGATCGCCCAGTAGTCGAGCGAGGCCGAATAGCCCTTGACCGGCTCGATCACCATGCCGACGCTGCCCTGCTTCGACGTTTCCGGCTTCAGGTTGGGATTGCCGCCGGTGGTGTAAGGCAGGCGTGGAATCGCGCAATAGGCCGGATCGCCTGGGTGGGCCGGGCAGCCGATGGGATCAATGATGCCGTTCGGCAGTTCCTGCGACAGCTGGGCCGAATACAGCTGCGTGAAGCTCGGCGCCAGGAAGCCCTTGTTGGCCGAACCGCGGAACAGCAACGAACTGGTCGGCTGGTAGCGGAACGAGACCTTGGGATTGGTGGTGGCGCCGAACACGCTGTAGTGGTCGCGGCGCACCGCCAGTTGCATTTCCAGTTCCTTGGTGATCGGCACCAGCAGCTCGGTGTAGACGGCCTTGACGTCGCGGCTGGCGTCGGGCAGCGCGGCATTGCCCGGCGACAGCAGGATCTGCGTCGCGTCGACGTCCTGCGCGAAGTTGTAGCCCTCGCGGCGCAGGTCGAAGCCCACGGCCATCGACATGGCGCCGGCCGGCAGCTGCCACACCTCGCCGGACAGGTTGCCGTCCAGCGAAGTCAGCGTGGTCTTGCCGTGCTGGAAGGCGCCGCGGAACATGGTGGATTCAACCAGGTCCTTGGCTGCCTGCGTCTGGGTCTGGCCGTCGGTGGCCCACGGATTGATGATGCCGGTAGCCAGCGCCGCGTTGATCTTGCTGGTGTAACCGTAGCCGTTGGTCAGCGCGGTCTTGGTGGTGCTTTCCGCATGCGACACGCCGGCGCGGTAGTCCCATTTGCCGAGCACGCCTTCCATGCCGACCAGCACGCGCGCGTTGTCGGTGACGTTTTCCTGGGTGCGGTTGCCCCACGGGTAGGCGCGCCACTTGTAGATGATGGGCTTGGTCTTGTCGAAGGTCGGGATGATGGCCGACAGGTCCTGGTAGTAGGCGCCGCCGACCGGGTAGGCATTGCCGGCCGCCAGCGAGGTCGAGATCTGCACCGGCGTCAGCTCGGCCGTGGCCTTGGTGTGGCCGAACAAGCCTTCGACGAACAGCTTGTGGTCCGGGCTGATCTGCAGCGTGGCGCGGGTGACCGCGTTCAGGCGCTCGACCGGGAAGCTGATGACGTAGTCGGCGCCGTAGTCGTAGGCGCAGGAATAGGTGCTGCGGGCTGGCGAGGTGACGTCCTTCCACAGCGCGGTCTGGTATTGCGACATGCCGGGAACGCTGTCGCACTTGCCCTGGAAGCTCAACGGATTGGCTTGCAGGTAGGTGGTCGGATCGCCAGGCCGCTTGAAACCGGTGCCCAGCGCGGTGCCGGCGCCGGTCAGCTGGTTGGCGTACGGCGTGCCGGTGGTGTCCGGCGACAGGCCGCGCGCCGGCTGGAAGCCGTTGGCGAACGAGCGGTCGCGCGAGCTGAGTTTCTCGTTGTTGTCATAGGTCACGCTGCCCATGACGTTGTAGCCTTCCTTCTGCAGCGAGCCGAAGCCGCCCAGCAGCGACAGCCGGCGGGTGGCGCCGCCGCCCTGCTGGGTGAAGTTGTCGCTGAGCGAGGCTTCGAGGCCGGTGTAGTCGGTGCGCAGGATGAAGTTGATCACGCCGCCGATGGCGTCGGTGCCGTAGATGGCCGAGGCGCCGTCCTTGAGGATCTCGACGCGCTGGATCGCGCCCAGCGGGATCGCGTTCAGGTCGACCGCCTTGGCGCTGGCGCCGAAACTGGCGATGCGGCGGCCGTTCAGCAGCACCAGCGTGCTGTTGGGGCCGAGGCCGCGCAGCGACGCGTACGAGGCGCCGCCGCTGACGCGGTCGGCGTCGGCGCCGAACACGTTGTTACCCGAGGTCATGTTGTCGGCGCCGGTGCCGTTGGCGGACAGGCTGCGGATCAGTTGCTCGGTGCTGGTGATGCCGGATTTTTCGATGGTGTCGTAGCTGATCACCTGGACCGGCAAGGCGCCCTCCTTGGCCACCCGCTTGATGCTGCTGCCGGTAATTTCGACGCGCTGCATCGCGGCGCCGGCATCCTGCGCAAACACCGGTCCCGCTACCGGGGCCACCACACCTATCAACGCAATCATTTGCGCCAGTTTCTTAACCTTCACGGCCTCTCCCTTTGATTGAACTTTGCGAGCTATCGAGTGCGGCCGGTGGCAATGTCATAGCATTACGTTATCCCGCCGTCGCTCAGATTAGTCCCATGCTTCCTATGCCAGCTAATGAAAATAGCTACTGTGCGTATAACTTTTAGTAATGAAGCCGGGCTTTGCGCAGCAGCATGCCAGTGGGGAGCGATTTGCGAAATGGTATTTGTATCTTTTTTGCCACGTTGTTATTAATAAACATCAGCCGACGGGCAGCTGCGCGGTCAGCTAAGTAAGGCGCGGGCGGCTTCGGCGATGCTGCGGGCCAGTTGGCCGGCGCCGTGCGACAGCGGCGCGTGGGCCGGCGTCAGCAGGTAGAGCTGGATGGGGATTTCCGGCGCCCATGGCCGGCTTTGCAGGCGTCCGCGGCCCGATGCGGCGGTGAACGGATCGACCACCGCCATGCCGCCGCCCGCCTCCACCAGCGAACGGGCGATCTGGTAAGTCTGCACCACCGTGTGGAAGCGCGGCTGGATGCCTTGCGCCTCGCAGGCCGCCACCACCATCTCGCCCAGCGGATCGTTGTCGGCGTAGCCGATCAGCTCGCCTTCCAGCTGCGGCGCGGTCAGCGGCGTGGCGCTTTCCTGGTCCGGCCAGCGGCCCAGCGGCGCGATCACCGTCATCACGCCCTGCGCGATCGGTTCGGCGACGATGCCGGGATGGCGCGGGTCCTGCAGCGACAGGCCGAGATCGGCCTCGCCCAGGCGCAGCGTGTTGACGATCTCGCTGGTGTGGTGGGTGGCCAGTTCGCAGCGGGTGTCGGCGAAGGATCGACGCCAGTCGCTCATGGCCTGCGGCAGCACGCTGACGGCGATGGTCGGCGTCGACACCAGGCGGATGGTTTCCACCGTGCGGCCCTTGAGGCTGGCGGCCAGGCGGCGGATGCCCTGCAGGTCGCGGTTGAGCTTTTCGGTCTCGGCGAACAGGCGGTGCGCTTCCGGCTTCGGGTACAGCTTGCCGCGCACGCGCTCGAACAGCGGCATGCCCAGTTGCAGCTCGCAATGCTGCAGCACCTTGGTGACGGCCGGCTGCGAAATGTGCAGCACCTGCGCCGCGCCGCTGATGGTGCCGACCTGCATGATCGCGTGGAAAACTTCGATATGACGTAACCGCATCGTCCTTCTTTCAATAGCGCAATGCGTTACTGTAGCAGGAGTGCCGCCCGGACGCTGCCATGAGTTTGCTCGAGCAAGGCTTGCGCGTCCGCCACGGTGCGCTTGCGCATCAGCGCGACGATGGCGACCTTGACGTGGAAGCCGCATTGTTCCAGCACCGCGCGGGCGCTGGCCTCGTCGGCGCCGGTCACATGCATGGTCAGCGCGACGGCGCGGCGCACCAGCTTGGCGTTGGTGGCCTTCATGTCGACCATCAGGTTGCCGTAGACCTTGTTCAGCCGCACCATGATGGCGCTGGAGATGGTGTTGAGGACGATTTTCTGCGAGGTGCCGGCCTTCAGCCGAGTGCTGCCGGAGATGACTTCCGGCCCGGTATCGAGCGTGATGCCGAACTCGGCCCGGATGGCGACCGGCGCGCCGCCGTTGTTGGCGATGCCTATGGTCAGCGCACCGCTGGCGCGCGCCACGTCCAGCGCGCCCAGCACGTAAGGCGTGGTGCCGGAGGCGGCCAGCAGCAGGACGACGTCGTCGGCTTGCGGCCGCAGCCCGGCCATGTCGAGTCCGCCCTGCTCCCGGTTGTCCTCGGCGCCTTCGACCGCCTGGAACATCGCGCCCTTGCCGCCAGCCAGCAGCGACAGCGCCCGTTCATGCGGCCAGGAAAACGTCGGATGCAGCTCGACGCCGTCCAGCACGCCCAACCGGCCCGAGGTGCCGGCGCCGACGTAAATCAGCCTGCCACCGGCGGCAATGCGTGGCACCGCCGCGTCCACCGCGGCGGCGATGACGGCGGCGGCGCCACGCACGGCGTCCAGCGCGTTGAACTGGTCGGCGATCAGCGTGCCAACCAGCTCGGCTACCGGATACTGGTCCAGGCCGGTATGTTCCTGACTCGGGAGTTCGGTCTTTAGCATGCAAGAAGTGTAAGCTTGAATGCCGATTGCGGGTTATGAAAGCTTGCCAGATGGTCATTCCGAAAAGTTATACAAGGAGAGCCGGTTTTCATTGGCCTGGGTCGGATTGGCACAGTATTCTTGCCCTATCGAATAACCAAGGGCCAACATGAAACGCGAAATGCAGGCCTTGATGGGCATGTTGTTGATGTCCGGCGTGACGGCGGTCAGCGCCGGCCCCGCCGCCACGCTGGACCAGGAGCTGGCCGCCGTGGCCGCCGATCCGGCAATGCCGCTGGCCAGCCTGTCGGTGCTGGCGGTGCGCAATGGCAAAGTGCAGTATCAATATCAAACCGGCCAGCGCCGCATCGGCGCCTCGGCCGCGCCGGTCGATGCGGACACCATGTTCCGCATCGCCTCCATCTCCAAGATGATGACCACCTTCGGCGTGATGAAACTGGTGGAACAGCATCTGCTGGACCTGGACGCCGACGCCGGCAGCTACCTCGGCTACGCGCTGCGCAATCCCCACTTCCCCGACCAGCCGATCACCTTGCGCATGTTGCTGACGCATACTTCGTCGCTGCGCGACGACGGCGGCTATTCCTGGGGCGCCGACGTCGCCATCCGCGACAAGCTGACCGGCGCCGCCGGCGTCTGGGCCTCGGCCGCCAATGCGGCGCCCGGCGCGTATTTCACGTACACCAATCTGAACTGGGGCGTGATCGGCACCATCTTGGAAAAAGTCACCGGCGAGCGTTTCGACCGCTTGATGAAGCGCCTGCTGCTGGAGCCGATGGGCATACGCGGCGGCTACAATCCGTCCGAATTCTCCGCAGCCGAACTGGCGGACGTGGCCACGCTGTACCGCAAGCGCACCGTCGATACCGAGGTGTGGGACAGCGCCGGCCCGTGGATCGCGCAAGTGGACGACTACGGCCCGCGGCCGCCGGCGGCGCCCGCCGGCATCGCCCACTACATCATCGGCGGCAACGGCACGTTGTTCAGCCCCACCGGCGGCATGCGCATCTCGGCCAACGATCTCGGCAAGATCATGCTGATGCTGATCAACAAGGGACAGTATCAGGGCCGGCAGATCCTCAAGCCCGAGACCGTGGCGCTGATGTTCAGCCAGCAATGGCAGGACAACGGCAGCAACGGCGACACCTATCGCGGCCTGTACCACAGCTGGGGCCTGGGCAGTCAGCGCTTCGAAGACCTGCCCGCCTCCGGCAACCGGCTGGTCGAGGGCGGCGGCTTCAGCGCGGCCGGCCACCTGGGCGATGCGTACGGGCTGATCTCCACCTTCGTCGTCGACCTCAAGCGCGGCAACGGCATGGTGTCGCTGATCGGCGGCACCGGTGCCGATCCCGAGCGCAATCCCGGCCGCTACTCGGCCATGACGCGCAGCGAAGAGCGCATCCTGACGGCGCTGTACCGTCACGCCATCCTCGGCCAATAATGATGAGCCAGGTGATAGTCATCGGCGGTGGCGTGGTGGGGCTGACATCGGCCTGGTGGCTGGCCGAGGCCGGCTACAGCGTGAGCTTGCTGGAGCGCGAGGCCGAAGTCGGCAGCATGGCCAGCTACCGCAACGGCGGCCAGTTGAGCTACCGCTACGTGGCGCCGCTGGCCGATGCCGGCGTGCCGCTGAAGGCGCTGCAATGGCTGTTCCAGCCCGACGGCCCGCTGCGCTTCAAACCGGAGGCCGACCTGCGCCAATGGCGCTGGCTGGCGCAATTCCTGCGCAACTGCAATGCCGACAGCAACCGCCGCACCACCGCCACCTTGCTGCAATTGGGCGAGCTGAGCCGCAATGCGATGACCGAGCTGTCGCTGCAGTTGCCGCTGTCCGAGTTTTCCTGGCGCGACGCCGGCAAGCTGGTGGTCTACCGCAGCAAGCGCTTGTTCGATCGCGCCGCCGCCAACGCGGCCGCCTACGCCCGCGTGCTGGACCCGGCCGGCACGGCGGCGTACGAGCCGGCGCTGGCGGCGCTGCAGGGCGACCTGGCCGGCGGCATCTTCAATCCGGGCGAGGCGGTGGCCGACTGTCACGCGTTCTGCGTGGCGCTGCGCCAGCGTCTGGCAGATCACCGCAACTTCAGCGGCGTGCTGCGCTGCGACGTGCAGGCGCTGTTGACCGAGCGCGGCCGGATAGCCGGGCTGCAGACCTCGATCGGCAGGCTGGGCGCCGACCATTTCGTGCTGGCGGCCGGCATCGACAGCCGCGACCTGGCGGCCGGCGCCGGCATCTACCTGCCGATCTATCCGCTCAAGGGCTACAGCCTGAGCGCGCCGATACGCCCGCAGGACCTTGCGCCGGAAATCAGCGTCACAGATTTCGAGCGCAAGGTGCTGTACGCGCGCATCGGCGATCAATTGCGCATCGCCGCGATGGTGGACCTGGTCGGCGCCGACCGCCGCATCGACCGCCGCCGCGTCGAGGGCCTGGTGCGGCTGGCCAGGGAAGCCATGCCGGGCGCGGCCGACTATGCCGGCGCCCAGGCCTGGGCGGGGCTGCGTCCGGCCACGCCGAACAGCGCGCCCATCATCGGCGCCACCCGCTACGACAATCTGTGGCTCAACGTCGGCCACGGTCCGCTCGGCTTCACGTTTGCCTGCGGCACCGCCAGCATCCTGGCCGGCATGCTGGGCGGCCAACAGGATCCATTCCCGCTCGACGGCCTGCGTTTGCCGCCCTGATCAGTTGCCAGACAGTCACTTTGCATTACAATTTGGCATTCGAACTTGGGAATGTCATGAAACACTCACTGCTGCATACGCAAACGCACCATACGGCCCGCGCCCTGTCGATGCGCCGATTGTTGCGCGACGGCGCGCCGCATGAGCGCAAACTGGTGTTCGGCTTGTGGCTGCTGTCGCTGGCGGCCAGCATCGCGCTGGGCCTGGCGACCGTGATCTTGCATTGGTCGGGACTGCCGGTCCGGCTGGGCGGGATCGAGCTGTACGTCACCGTCTATCCGCCGCTGGTGATATGCATGCTGTGGACGCTCACCTGCGGCTGGTGGTGGGGCGCGGTTCCCGGCTACCTGGCGACGCTGATGCTGGCCCTCTACAGCGGCATGCCGCCGGGCTGGGCGTTGCTGTTCAGCGCCGCCAATCCGCTGGGCTTCGCCGTCGTCGCGCTGGGCTACCGGGCCATCCCGATCAGCCGCCATCTGCACAACCCGGGCTCGGTGCTGTTTTATTTGCAGCTGGCGTTTGTCGGCGCGATCTTCAGTTCCAGCGGCGCGCTGGTGTGGTGCTACACCAACCGCATCGGCAGCAACGCGCTGCTGCCGATCTGGCAGGGCTGGTGGCTGGGCGCCTTCCTGCAGAGCGTGGTCATCGTGGCGCCGCTGCTGGCGGTGCTGTGGCCGCATATCGAGCGATGGCAGTCGGCGCGGCGATACTTGCTGGTCAAGCCGGGCGCCGATCCGCGCCGCTCGGTGCTGCGGCTGCTGGGCTGCGTGTCCGGCGGCGTGCTGCTGTACGGTTATGCCACGCTGCAGCTGGCCGACCGCCTGCTGCTGGCGCAGTCGGGCGGCATCTCGCCGGGGCTGGCGGCGGTGATGGCGGTGGCCAGGGATACCACCTGGGCGTTCTACTGGGTGATGGCGTTGATCGTCGCCTTCATCGCGTTTTTCGGCTACCAGATGTTCGTGCACTGGCAGAGCCTGACCAACCAGCTGCTGGACGAGCTGCGCGTGGCCAACCAGCGGCTGTACACGCTGGCCGGCACCGACAGCCTGACCGGCCTGCACAACCGCCGCGTGGCGGACGAGCGCATCGCCGCCGAATGGCAGCGCGCGCGCCGCCTGGGCCATGGCGCGGCGCTGTTGATGATAGACATCGATCATTTCAAGCGCATCAACGACGGCCACGGCCATCCGGTCGGCGACGAGGCGATCCGCATGCTGGCGGCGGAAATCCGCGCCATGACGCGCGACATCGACAGCGCCTGCCGCTACGGCGGCGAGGAATTCCTGATCATCCTGCCGCAGGTCGATGCCGAAGGCGCCCATGCGTTTGCCGAACGCCTGCGCCAGCGCGTGGCCGAGCTGCCGGTGGCCTGCGCAGGCGGCACGCTGCACATCACCATCAGCCTCGGCATCGCCCTGTTCGATGCGGCCGAGCAGAGCCATCAGCGGTGGATCGAACGCAGCGACCATGCGCTGTACGAGGCCAAGCGCGACGGCCGCAACCGCGTGGTGCTGCGGTCCGCCTGACTTGGTTCCCCAGGAACTAATCCCTGTCCTACACCGACACCACACGCGCACCTATACCTGTACTGTCGCGGTCCTAGCATGATGAGCATTGTCACCACGTCACTGACGCAGGGACTTTACCAACCATCTGGAGACCAAAATGAGCTACCTAGACCGCGACACATATGGCATCTACAGTAACGACAGCGACACCGACAGCGGCCCCGGCCCACGCCTGATGGGCGCCGACACGCTGATCGGCGAGGACGTCTACAACCGCCAGGACGAAGACCTGGGCGACATCAAGGAAATCATGCTCGACATGCGCCAGGGCCAGGTGGCCTATGCCGTGCTGTCCTTCGGCGGCTGGCTGGGCATGGGCGACAAGCTGTTCGCCGTGCCTTGGCAGGCACTGCAGCTCGACACCGTCAACAAGCGCTTCCTGCTGGACGTGACCAAGGAGCACCTGAAAAACGCGCCGGGCTTCGACAAGGACAACTGGCCCGACATGGCCAGCGCGGAATTCAGCACCCAGATGCACAATTTCTATGGCACCCAGCAGAACATGCCGGGCGCCCGCACCGCCAGCGGCAGCGTGATGGGCAGCAGCAGCGGCAGCCTGCAGAGCGATCCGGGCTACAGCGGCGGCACCACCACTCCTGGCAGCCGCAGCGGCGACCTGTAATCTGGCCCACAGGGCGCACACATTGGCTCGTCAAGGCATGCGATAGCACGCATGCCTGGCGGGCTTCTCTGGTCTAATCGCTGCATCGACAGCCACTAGACCGCCCCATGCGCAAAACCCTTCCAACCCTTCCTCTGGTACTGGCGCTGAGCGCCATCCTTCTCCCCGCCTTTGCCTTTGAACCGCTGCCGCCGGAAACCATGGACGACACCCGCGTGTTCAAGGTGGAAGTGCTGCAAGTCACCGACATCGAGCCCTACCAGGAAGCCTACAACGGCTTCATCGCGTCGCTGCAGGCGAGCGGACTGGTGGCCGGCAAGAACCTGAGCGTCAACCGCGTGGCGATCGACTTCGACGTGGAAAAAGGCGGCTTCTGGAGCAAGCTCGGCGTGCTGCTGCGCATCCGCCAGGAGGCCGGCCGCATCGTCAACGCCAAGCCGGACATGGTGCTGACCATCGGCACGCCGGCCACCAAGTACGCGCGCGGCATGCTGGCCGAGGCCCACATTCCGCTGGTGTTCACGGCCGTGGCCCATCCCGAGGATGCCGGCTGCGTGTCGCTGGTCGACGGCGGCGAAGGCACCACCGGCTCCACCCTGTACACCGACATGTCCGACTCGCTGAAGCTGGTCAGGGACGTGTTCCCCAATGTGCACCGGATCGGCATGGTCCACACCGACGATGAAAACGGCGTCGCCAACGTGGCGGCCGCCACCGGCAGCGGCAAGCCGCTGGGGCTGGAGGTCAGCGCGCGGCTGGTCAACAAGACCGACCACATCGCGCCCACGCTCAAGGAACTGTACAACGGCGGGCACGGCGTCGACATGTTCGCCGTGCCGCTGGACACCTACTACGGCCTGCATCGCTACGAGGCGGCGATGGACCTGGGCGATTTCGGCATGGAAAACCAGGTGCCGGTGGTGACGCTGGCGATGGTGCGCGTGCCGGGCGCGGCGCTGTACATCGGCGCCGACTTCACGCAGGTCGGCCGCCTGGCCGGCAACCAGGCCGCCAAGATCCTGCAGCGCCACACCAAGCCGGACGTGCTGCCCATCCTGCGCCAGCAAAACCCGACCGTGCTGGTCGATCCGGCGCGCATGGCGGCGCTGCACATCACCCTCCCCTCCGCGCTGGCGGACCGCAAGACCGAGGCCAGCAACGGCTTCTGGCAGATCGACCTGGCAAAATGAGTTAATTGCACCAAAACCGGGCATTTGCTCTGGCACGCTTCTTGATAGAAGGTAAACGTACTCACCAGGGAATGTTCGATATGGCAAAATTCTTTAACGAAATGACCGCTGATGGCCTGGCGCACCATGCCAGTTCCGAGGTCCGTGAACACTACCGCGAGTTCTGCGGCTGGCTGCAGCGCCAGTCCGCCGAAACCATCGAGCGCAAGCGCGCCGAGGCCGACCTGACCTTCCGCCGGGTCGGCATCACCTTCGCCGTCTACGGCGACGATGCCGGCACTGAACGGCTGATTCCATTCGACACCATTCCGCGCATCATCCCGGCGGCCGAATGGACGCAGCTGCAGACCGGGCTGGTCCAGCGCGTCAAGGCGCTGAACATGTTCATACACGATATCTATCACGACCAGAACATCATCAAGGCCGGCATCATCCCCGCCGAGCAGATCTACAAGAACGCGCAGTACCGGCCGGAGATGCAGGGCATCAACGTGGTATCCGACATTTACGCCCACATCGCCGGGGTCGACATCGTGCGTGCCGGCCAGGGCGAGTTCTACGTGCTGGAAGACAACCTGCGGGTGCCGTCCGGCGTGTCCTACATGCTGGAAGACCGCAAGATGATGATGCGGCTGTTCCCCGAGCTGTTCGCCCGCAACAAGATCGCGCCGGTCGACCACTATCCCGACTTGCTGCTCGATAACCTGCGTTCGGTCGCGCCCATGGGCGTCAACGACCCGACGGTGGTCGTGATGACGCCGGGCATGTACAACTCGGCCTATTTCGAGCACGCCTTCCTGGCCCAGCAGATGGGCGTGGAGCTGGTCGAGGGCAAGGATTTGTTCGTCAGCGACAATACCGTGTTCATGCGCACCACGCGCGGACCGAAGCGGGTCGACGTGATCTACCGCCGGCTCGACGACGATTTCCTCGATCCGCTGGCCTTCCGCCCGGATTCGTCGCTGGGCGTGCCGGGCCTGCTGTCGGTCTACCGCGCCGGCCGCGTGACCTTGGCCAACGCCATCGGCACCGGCGTGGCCGACGACAAGTCGATCTACCCGTTCGTGCCCGACATGATCAAGTTCTACCTGTCGGAGGAACCGGTGCTGAACAATGTGCCGACCTACCAGTGCAGGAAGCAGGAGGATTTGCAGTACACGCTGGCCAACCTGCCGGAGCTGGTGGTCAAGGAAGTGCACGGCGCCGGCGGCTACGGCATGCTGGTCGGTCCGGCCTCGACCAAGCAGCAGATCGAGGATTTCCGCCAGCGCCTGCTGGCCCGGCCGGACGGCTACATCGCCCAGCCGACGCTGGCCCTGTCGGCCTGCCCGACCTATGTGGAAAACGGCATCGCGCCGCGCCACATCGATCTGCGTCCGTTTGTGCTGTCCGGCAAGACCATTTCGATGGTGCCCGGCGGCCTGACCCGCGTCGCCCTGCAGGAGGGCTCGCTGGTGGTGAACTCGTCGCAAGGCGGCGGCACCAAGGATACCTGGATACTGGAACGCTAAGGAGACAACAATGTTAAGCCGCACCGCAGATCACCTGTTCTGGATGGCCCGCTACACCGAGCGCGCCGAAAACACCGCGCGCATGCTGGATGTGAATGTGCAGACCTCGATGCTGCCGCAGTCCGACGCGGAAAACGCCCGCGGCTGGCGCGCCATGCTCGGCATTTCCGAGCTGCAATCGGCGTTCGACCTCAAGTACGATACGCTGGAAGCGCGCGCCGTCATCGATTTCATGGTGCGCGATCCGGACAATCCCTCGTCCATCGTGGCCTGCCTGACCGAGGCGCGCGAGAATGCCCGCGCCGTGCGCGGCACGCTGACCACCGAAGTGTGGGAAATCCAGAACCAGACCTGGCTGGACATGCAAAAACGCCTGGACAGCGACTTGCTGGAAAACGATCCGAGCAAGTTTTTCGAGTGGGTCAAGTTCCGCTCGCACCTGTCGCGCGGCGTGACGGTCGGCACCATGCTGCGCGACGAGGCCGTGCATTTCATCCGCCTGGGCACCTTCCTCGAGCGGGCCGACAACACGGCGCGTATCCTGGACGTCAAATTCCACGGCGGCGGCGCCGAAAGCGGCACCATGAGCCAGCGCGACTTTTATTACTGGGGCGCGCTGCTGCGCTCCGTTTCCGGCTTCGAGATCTACCGCAAGGTGTATCGCGACGTGATCACCCCGGCCCGCATCGCCGAGCTGCTGATGTTGCGCGGAGACATGCCGCGCTCGCTGCTGGCGTGCATGGACGAGGTGGTGCAAAACCTGCGCGAGGTGCGCAACGACGTGTCGGCCGATACCGAGCGCTTCGCCGGCAAGCTGCACGCCGACCTGCGATTCGCCAAGCTCGACGACATCCTGGCCAACGGCCTGCACGACACGCTGACGCGCTTCCTGGCGGACATCTATCAGTTGGGCAACCGCGTCAGCCGCGATTTCCTGGTGCCGCTGGCGGCATGACCGAGACTATTCCATGCAACTCAATATACGACACGAGACACGCTACACCTACACCACCCCGCTGGCGTACACCATCCAGCAGCTGCACCTGACGCCGCGCGCGGAGGCGCAGCAACACGCTTTATCGTGGAATATCGCCATGCCCGGCCACGTGCACGCGTACACGGACGCCTACGGCAACCTGTCGCACATGATGACGATGAACGTGCCGCACCAGGGCCTGGCCATTGTCGCCTCCGGCGTGGTGGAGACCACCAGCCCGGTCAACGGCAGGATTCCCAACGGCGACACGGTGTCGCCGCTGATCTTCACCGTCTCCACCCGGCTGACCGAGCAAACCCCGGGCATCCTGGAACTGGCGGCCTCGTGCCTGCCGGACGGCAAGGCCCAGACCAAGGATCTGATGTGCCTGGCTGAGCACATCTTTGGTGCGGTCCGGTATCAAAGCGGTGCGACCGCCGTCACCACCAGCGCCAGCGACGCGCTGGAACTGGGCCAGGGCGTGTGCCAGGACCATGCGCACCTGTTCCTGGCCTGCTGCCATGCGCACGGCATTCCGGCCCGCTACGTGTCCGGCTACATCGATCCGGAAACCAGCGACCATGCGGCCAGCCACGCCTGGGTCGACGCCTGGGCCGAGGACAAGGATTACAGCGGCTGGGTCAGCATCGACGTCACCCATGCGCGGCTGATGACGGACGCGTATTGCCGCCTGGCCATCGGCCGCGATTACGATGCGGCGGCGCCGGTGCGCGGCGTGCGGCGCGGCGGCGGCGTGGAGTCGATGAGCGTGGACGTACAGATCGTGCCCCAGTGAGGGTGTACAATAATCGTTCCAGAAATCAATAATTTGCTACGAAGATGACATATTGTGTAGGCATGCGCCTGAACGCAGGGCTGGTGTTCCTGTCCGATTCGCGCACCAACGCGGGCGTGGACCAGGTCGGTACTTTCCGCAAGATGAGCGTGTTTGAAATACCCGGCGAGCGGATGATGGTGATGATGACCGCCGGTAACCTGTCGATTTCCCAGTCGATACGCCAGCTGGTGTCCGAGCAGGTCGGCGCCGACGGGCGCAGCATCTGGAACGCGCCGACCATGCACGAGGCGGCCCGCATCCTCGGCGACGCCGTGCGCCAGGTGCACGAGCGCGACGCCAAGTCGCTGGCCGAGTTCGGCATCGAGTTCAACGTCAGCATCATCTTCGGCGGCCAGATCAAAGGCGAGCGCTGCCGTCTGTTCCAGATCTACTCGGCCGGTAACTTCATCGAGTCGCACGACGAAAACACGTATTTCCAGATCGGCGAGGCCAAGTACGGCAAGCCCATCATCGACCGCGTGGTGACGCCGGCCACCAGCCTGGACGATGCCGCCAAGTGTGCGCTGATCTCGATGGATTCGACCTTGCGCTCGAATGTTTCGGTCGGCCTGCCGCTGGATCTGCTGGTCTACGACAGCGGCGCGCTGGCCGTGACCCATTTCGTCACCATCGACGAGCGCAATCAGTATTTCCAGATGATACGCAGCACCTGGGGCGACCAGCTCAAGAGCGTGTTCGAGGGGCTGGACAACCCGGTCTGGAACGCCGCGCCCGAGGCCACCAGCAACGTCCTGCATTCGACGCGCAGCGGCGGCAAGCCGGTGCGGGTGGCGCCGCCGGCCAATGTGGCCGCCCCGGCAATGTCCACCGCGCCGCTGCAGACGCTGGCACAACAGTTTCATGACGGGCAACAATAAAACGGCAGGCGGCCTCCTGCCCGGAAAGAGTATGATGGCAGCAACATTCAACTTTCACTGCTTTGGAGTGCCGCATGTCTGACGCCTCACCGCCGAAGGGCGAGGAAACGATTTTTTCGGTCGATACCTTACTGAAATACATGGGCAACGACGACAAGGCGCTGGCCATCGTGTCGAAAATCGTCCGCGACGCCTGCGCGCCGGGCCTGGCGCCCATCCAGCAGGCCGGCGCCGCGCTGCGCGAAGAGCGCCTGCCGGAGGCCGGCAAGCTCCTGCACAGCCTGCGCGGCTCGATCGGCACGCTGGGCGCCAAACGCCTGGTGGCATCGTCGCTGAAGGTGGAACAGGCGATCGCCGAGCGCCAGCTCGACCAGATCCCCGCCCTGTTCGCCGCGCTCGAGGCGGAGTACATGCTGGTCTTGCGATCGGCCAACGAATGGCTGCAGCGCAACGCCCCGCAAGACGGAAAAACGGCCCAGGCTTGAACCCGGGCCGTTGCGCCTACAGCTGGCTCATGCCGCCATCAACGATCAGCTCGGTGCCGACGATAAACGCGGCTTCCGGGCTCGACAGATAAACCACCGCACTTGCCACCTCATCCGGCGTGCCGAAGCGTTTCAGCGGGATCATGGCCTGGATGCCGGCCGCCACTTCGTTCAATTGTTCCGCCTCCATGCCCAGCTTGCCGTACAGCGGCGTGGCGACCGGGCCGGGGCTGACCACGTTGACGCGGGCGCCACGGCCGATCAGCTCGGCCGACAGCGTCTTGGCCAGTGAAATCAGGGCCGCCTTGCTGGCGGCGTAGACGCTGGAATTTTCCATGCCGATGTGGGCATTGATCGAACCGTTCAGGATCACGGCGGCGCCCGGGTTCAGCAGCGGCGTGACGGCCTGGATGGTGAAATAGGCGCCCTTGACGTTGGTATTGAAGATGTGGTCCCAGAAAGCGTCGTCAACATTGCCCAGCGGCGAGAACTTGGCCACGCCTGCATTGATGAACACGGCATCCAGCGTCAGGCCCAGCGCGCTGAGCCGGGCGCCCAGCGCGGCTGCGGATTGGCTGTCGGCGGCATCGCTGACGATGGCGATGGCGCCGCCGCCCAGTTGTTCGCGCGCTTCATCCAGCTTGGCCTGGTCGCGGCCGGTGATGACCACGCGGGCGCCTTCCCTGGCGAATTGTTGGGCGGTGGCCAGGCCAATACCACTGTTACCACCGGTCACCAGTACAGTTTTGTTTGCGAAGCGATTCATGATGGACTCCTGAAGTTGGGTTAAGTTGCAGCGCCGGGTTGGCTGCCATGGACTCCACTATATGATTCAGTCGTACTATCAACAATCGGCAAAACAAGCATGTTCCATTCATTAATTATGAATGGATGAGCCTGCTGCATTGCAACCTGCAGACTGCGCCAAGGGTGCTAACGAATGGTTACAATTGTTACCCTGATTAACGCGCTGCCTACAAGAGTAGGAAATTGTTCGTGTTAATATCGCCATCATTCTGCAGCATGGTCCTGGATAGCAAGGCGGAAGCGAGGCTGCATCAAGCGTGCGTCGTGATTTTGGACAATTTTGTAGAATGGAAATAACGATTTACTACGTTTCGCGTATTGCGTATTAGACAATTTGCCCGTGTGCAAGTATAATGCTGCAATGCGTCGCTGGATTTTTGTCGTTACGAGCTTGAAGTGCTGCGAAAGATGGCCACAAGCGTCTCCTTGGAGTGAATTGCAGGAAGACTTTCCTTACCGTAGTGGCACTGATTTAACCAAGGGTAACTAACATATGGAATTATTCAACAAGTCTGGCGTACTGGTATCGTCTGTCCTGGTGCTGGTCGGAGCGTTGATCGCCTGCCAGGCACAGGAAGACGCGATCCCTTCGCCGACGGTGATCGAGGCCGCCGCGATGCAACTGGGGCCGCAAGGCCAGGCGGCCGCCGAGCGCCGCTTGCAGGAATGGGCCGACCAGGGTTCGCCGGTCGCCCAGCGCGAACTGGCGCTGCGCTACTTATCCAATCCCGCCAAGCGCAGCGAAGCGCGCCAGCTGTTCGAACGCGCCGCCAGCGCCGGCGATGCGCAGGCCGCTGTCGGCCTGGTCGGCATGTACCACGGTGGCGCCACCGGCATGGACACCACCGCCGGCAGTATCAGCACCAGCCGCTTGATCAAGGAAGCCGCCAACGTGAATTACATCGCGCCGCATTAAGCTCAGCGAGCTCCAGCATAGAGCCGTAATACCTCCGGGTGTTGCGGCTTTTTTGTTGCCCGCCTGCTTTATAATTTACAAATACTGAATGGGAGGCCGGAATGGACAGGTTGCGTGCACTGGAAGTGTTCGTTGAAGTGGTACGCAGGGATGGCTTCGCCCGCGCGGCGGAGGCGCTGGACACCTCGCCGGCGAACGTTACCCGCTACATCAGCGACCTGGAGGCGCACCTGCAAACACGGCTGCTGAACCGCAGCTCGCGCAAGATGTCGCTGACGTCCAGCGGCGAGGCGCTGTTCGAGCGCGCCAAGTCCATCCTCGACGACGTGGCCGAGGCCGAGGCCATCGTTTCCTCGGCCACCATGCAGCCGCACGGCCTGCTGCGCATCAACGCCCCGCTCAGCTTCGGCGTGCTGCACCTGGCGCCGCTGTGGGCCAAATTCATGCGGCAATATCCCGACATGCAGCTCGACGTCGCGCTGATCGACCGCGTGGTCGACATCGTCGAGGAAGGTTACGACATGGCGATCCGCATTTCGCGCGCCGGCTCGACCTCCCATGTGGCGCGCAAGCTGGCCACGTCGCACAACATCCTGTGCGCGGCGCCGGAGTACGTCCAGCGCTGCGGCATGCCGATGCAGCCGGCCGACCTGCTGCAGCACACCTGCATCGGCTACAGCTATTCGGCCACGGCCGACGAATGGCAGATCCTCGATGCGAACGGCCAGCCGCAATCGGTCAAGGTGCAGTGCGTAATGCACAGCAATAACGGCGACACCGCGCGCGCGGCCGCGATCGGCGGGCTGGGCGTGATCTGGCAGCCGAGCTTCCTGGTCGGCGCCGACCTGCGCGCCGGCCGCCTGGTGCGCGTGCTGCCCGACTACCACATGCCCGATATCGACGTGCTGGCGGTCTATCCCAGCCGCCGCCACCTGAGCGCCAAGGTGCGGGTGATGATCGATTTCCTCGTGGAAGAATTTTCCGGCATTCCGCCGTGGGACCGAGTCGACTGATTTCCCTACTTATAAATCCGTTTTTTCAATTGACGCAGATCAGACGACCTGCCATCTGTAACGCAGATACTCAAAAGTGCTGACCGCACTGGAGGAACTGTGAAGATGGATGATGGCGAGCAATACCGGGAGCAGTACAGGGAGCAACTGCTGGCCTATACACGACAGCACCGGGCGGGTCACTGGAGCGGCAGCTTTGCCCAGTTCATGGAGCAATTGCTGCCGGCGGCGCCCTGCCAGTTCGCGCGCAGTTCGCACCAATACCTGTGGGACATGTTGTGCTGGAGCGGCCAGCAAGGCGAGGACGGCAAGCTGCGCTTCAGCCTGTTCGCCGACGAGCTGTTCGGCATCGACGACGCGCTGGCGCGGGTGGCCGACTATTTCAAGGCGGCGGCGGCCGGCTCGGAGGTCGGGCGGCGCCTGCTGTTGCTGCTGGGGCCGCCGTCGGGCGGCAAGTCGACGCTGGTGATACGGCTCAAGCGCGGGCTGGAGGAATACAGTTACACCGACGCCGGCGCCTTGTACGGCATCGCCGGCTGTCCGGTGCACGAGTCGCCGCTGCACCTGGTGCCGCACACGATGCGCCCGGGCTTTCGCGAAGGCTACGGCGTCGACCTGTCGGGCGAGCTGTGTCCGCATTGCCGCGTGCGGCTGGAGCAGGAATACGGCGGCGACTTCCTGCGCATGCCGGTCGAGCGCATCTTCATTTCCGAGGCCGGCCGCAGCGGCATCGGCACCTACGCGCCGCACGATCCGAACACGGCCGACATCGCCGACCTGGTCGGTTCGGTCGACCTGTCCAAGGTGGCCGAGTACGGCGACGAGGGCGATCCGCGCGCCTGGTCGTGGTCGGGCGCGGTGTACGCGGCCAGCCGCGGCATGCTGGAGATGATCGAAATCCTCAAGGTCAAGCGCGAGTTCCTCTATCTACTGCTGACCTTGACGCAGGAGAAGAACGTCAAGGTCGCGCGCTTCCCGCTGATCTATCTGGACGAGACCATCCTGGCCCACACCAACCTGGCCGAGTTCCGCAAGTTTTTGCAGGAAAGCGAGAACGAGGGCCTGCTGGACCGGATGGTGATCGTGCAGGTGCCCTACACGCTGAATTACCGCGAGGAGGCGCGCATCTATCACAAGCTGATCCTGGCGGCGGCGCCGGCCTTCCGCAGCGTGCACCTGGATCCGCATGTGCTGCATTCGGCCGCCGTGTTCGCGGTGCTTAGCCGGCTGCACGAGGGCGAGGACCGCGACGGCGAGCTGGCCAGGCGGGTGCGCATCCATGCCGGCGAGGATGTGGACGGCGTGCACCAGGCGGAGGCGCAGCGCGTGCGCAGCAAGGAGAAAGCGCCCGACGAAGGCCTGTCCGGCGTCTCGCCCCGCTTCGTCATCAACGCGCTGTCGAACGCCATCATCCAGTCGCCGCGCAGCAGCCTGACCACGATGGACCTGCTGCTGGCCCTGAAGGACGGCATAGAAAGCGACGCCCGCATCGAGCCGGCGCGCAAGCGCAAGTGGGTCGACTATCTGGTGTTGACGCGCAAGGATTTCTACAACCGCTGGGTCAAGGAGGACGTGCACAAGGCCTTGTTCGTGTCGTTCGAGCAGGAGGTCGAGGAATTGCTGGGCAAGTACCTGGACGAGGTCGAGGCCATGCTGGACAACCGCCAGGTCAAGGACCCGATCACCAGCGAGGAGCGGCGGCCGGACGAGCGCTTCCTGCGCGCGGTGGAGGAGAAAATCCAGATTTCCGATTCCGGCAAGCAGTCGTTCCGGCAGGAGGTGGTGCGCAAGGCGATGAGCGCGTACAAGCGCGGCCAGCGTTTCGGCCTGGGCAGCCATGCGCAGCTGCGCGACGCCCTGCAGCAATACCTGTTCGAGCAGCGGCGCGATGTGCTGCGGCTGGTCAGCTCGGCCAAGCGGCCCGACGACGACGTGCGGGCCAAGATCTCGGCGGTGGAGCGGCGCCTGGTCGACGAATACGGTTACGACAGCCATTGCGCGCGCGAGGCGCTGAATTACGTCACAACGCTGCTGGCGCAGGAATGAGGACCGACCATGCTGCAAGGCCAAGGCGACTGGTACGAACTCTTTTCACGCGGCGCGCGCGACTGGCTGCGGCACAACGACAAGGTGCGCGAGGCGGTGCGCAGCCACTTGCCGGAGATTGTCTCCTCGTCGGACCTGATGAGCGGCACCGGAGCGCGCAGCGTGCAGGTACCGCTGCGTCTGCTTGAGCACGCACATTTCCGCCTGTCCGAGGGCAACAGCCGCACCGCCGCCGGCCAGGGGCCGGGCCAGCCGGGCGACCTGCTGCTGCCGCCGGAAGACGAATTCGGCGAAGGCGGCGCCGGCAATGCCGAAGGTGCGGTGACGCTGATGATGGAGTTCGCCGTCGACGATATTTTGGACTGGCTGTGGGAGGAATTCCAGCTGCCGCAACTGCAGCCGCGCAGCACGGCGGCGCTGGACCAGCCCGAGGTGCGGCATCGCGGCTGGGACAAGCGCGGCGCCCGCTCGCGGCTGGACCGGCGGCGCACCGTCAAGGAGGCGATCAAGCGGCGCGCCGTGCAGCGGACGCCGGCGCCGTTCACCAACGACGACCTGCGCTTCCGCCAGCTGGTGGAATTGCCGCGACCGTCGAGCAACGCGGTGGTGTTCTTCATGCTCGACGTGTCGACCAGCATGACGCAGGCCGAACGGCGGCTGGCCAAGACTTTTTTCTTCCTCGCGCTGCAGGGCTTGCGGCGCCGCTACCGCCACGTGGAACTGCGTTTCCTGGCGCACGCGGCGCGCGCGTGGGAATTCAACGAGCGCGATTTCTTCGAGGTCAGCGGCATGGGCGGGACGATGGCGTCGACCGGCTTCCGTCTGGCGCAGTCGCTGCTGCAGGCGCACTATGACACGGCCAGCTACAACAGCTATCTGTTCTACGCGTCCGACGGCGACAATTTTTCCGAGGACCGCGTGGCGGCCAGCCAGCTGCTCGGCCAGCTGGCGAAATGCATGAACTACATGGGCTATGTCGAAACCCTGCCCGGCATGCCGCGCATGCTGGAAACCGAGATGGGACGGATGTGGAAGGAGCGCGAGCGCCAGGGCTTGCCGCTGTCCAGCGTGGTGCTGACCGGCGGCGAGGACGTGATCGCCGCGCTGCGGCAGTTCCTGACGCGGCAGGCCGGCGCCGAGGCTCAGGCATGAGCACGCTGCAAGACTACGCGCCGCAGATCGAACAGCTGGCCGGCGAGCTGGGCCTGGAATATTACCCGGTCGATTTCGAGCTGGTGCCGCAGAATTTCATGCTGGAGATCGCCGTCTACGGCGTGCCGGTGCGCATGCACCACTGGTCGTTCGGCCTGCGCTACATCCACCAGCTGCTGCACCAGAACATGGGCCATTCGCGCATCTTCGAGGTGATGTTCCCCGGCGACCCGTGCCGCGCCTACCTGATGAACAACAACAGCCTGGCGGAAAATACACTGGTCACCGCCCACGTCATCGGCCACGCCGACTTCGTGCGCAGGAACGCCCTGTTCGAGCGCTTCATGAAGATGGCGGGCGGACACATCCTGGAGCAAAGCGCGGCGCGCGCGCACCGGCTGGAAGAGGCGCTGGCGCGGCACGGCCAGCGCAAGGTCGAGGCCGTGCTGGACGCGGCGCTGGCGCTGGAGCCGCACATCGATATCAACCAGGAACTGTACCGCGCGCCCTACCCCGATGCGGACGCGGCGGCGCCGGCGCCGCCGGAGCCCGGCGCGTTCCAGCGCCGCTATCAGTCGCTGCCCGGCGAATCGCCGCCGCCGCCGAGAACGGGCGGCCGCCCCACCCTGCCGCCGCATGCCGAGCATGACCTGCTGTGGTTCATCGCCCGCTACGCGCCGGAGATGCAGGACTGGGAGCGCGACATCTTCCTGGCCGTGCGCGAGGAATCGTTTTACTTCTACCCGGTGCACGCTTGCCAGATCATGAACGAAGGCTGGGCCTCGTACTGGCACGCGCGCCTGCTGCGCGAGGCGGAGTTCCTGCCGCACGCGTTGTACCTGCAGGCGCTGGCGGCCCATTCGGACGTGGTGCGGCCGTATGCCGGCGAGCAGCAGCTGGCGTTGGCGGTCAATCCCTATCACCTGGGCTTTTGCATGTGGGACCGCATCGTCGAAAAGCGGGGACTGGAGGAGGCGCGCCGCATCTGCGCCGAGGAGGACGACTTCGGCTTCATCCGCAACTACCTGGACGCCGAGCTGGCCGGGCAGCTGGACCTGTTCACCTACCAGGTGCGCAAGGATGGCGAAACCCGCGTGCTAAGCCGCGACCTGCATGACGTCAAGGAAGCGATCCTGGCGCCGAAGTACAACTACGGCGCGCCGCGCATCGCCGCCGAGCGGGTGCAGGACGACGGCAGCCTGATCCTGCGCCACGACCATGCCAGCGACGGCCGCGGCCTGGACCTGGCGCAGGCCGAGCAGGTGCTGGACTACGTGGCGCGGATCTGGCGCAGGCCGGTCAGCCTGCACACGGTGGATTTTCGCGGCGTGGGACGGGTCCTGACGATCACCCATCCAGCTGCTCAACATACCAGCGCAAAGCCTGCTTGAGGCCCCGGCGCAGGTCGTGGGTGGGCGCGTAGCCCAGCAGGTCGCGGGCCTTCGAGATGTCGGCCTGCGAATGGCGCACGTCGCCGGCGCGGAACTCGCCGTACTGCGGCTGGTAGTCGCGCAAATGCGGATACTCGTCGACCAGCAAACCCTGCAGCATCAAATACAGCTCGTTCAGGCTGGTGCGCGCGTTCAGCGCGACGTTGTAGACCTGGTTGACGGCGGCCGGGTGCTCGGCCAGCGCCGCCAGCAGATTGGCCTGCACCGCGTTGGCGACGTAGCAAAAGTCCCGGCTGCTCTCGCCGTCGCCGTTGATCACCAGCGGACGCCGCTCTATCATCGCCGCGATCCATTGCGGGATCACGGCGGCATAGGCGCCGGCCGGATCCTGGCGCGGACCGAACACATTGAAGTAGCGCAGGCCTATCGTCTCGGTGCCATAGCAGCGCGCGTAGACGCCGGCGTACAGCTCGTTGACGTATTTGGTCAGCGCGTACGGCGACAGCGCGTTGCCGACGTGCTGCTCCTGCTTGGGCAGCGCCGGATGGTCGCCGTAGGCCGCGCTGGAGGCGGCGTACACCAGGCGCCGCACGCCGGCCAGCCGCGCCGCGTCCAGCACATTGAGGTAGCCGCCGATGTTGATGTCGTTGCTCAGCAGCGGATCGTCGATCGAGCGCGCGACCGAGCCCAGTGCGGCCTGGTGCAGCACGAAGTGGGCGCCGTCGCAGGCCTGGCGGCAGGCCGCCGGGTCGCGGATGTCGCCCTCGATCATCTCGAAGCGGCGCCAGGCGACGACGCCGACGGCGTCCCTGACCTGGTCCAGGTTGTGGCGGTAGCCGGTCAGGAAATTGTCCACCCCGACCACGCGCTGCCCCAGTTCCAGCAAGGCTTGCAGCAGGTTCGAGCCGATGAAGCCGGCCACGCCGGTGATCACCCAGCGGTACTGCTCCTGTTCCAGATGTTCGCGCGCGGTCTGGTAGCTGCTGGCGGCCGGCGTGCCGTTTTCATAGTCGGACATCACAGCCTCCATACGCTGAGGCCGCTTTCGCGCAGCGCCCGCTCGTCGAATTGCGATTTGAGATCGATGAAGCAGCCGGCCGCCACGATCTTGTCCTGCATCTGCTGCAGCGGCCGTTCGGCCAGTTCGCGGTGCGCCACGGCGCTGATCATCGCTTCGGCGCACGGCAGCTCGTCCCAGCTTTCCAGCTTGACGCCGTATTCGTGCATGGCCTCGTCGGCGTCGGCCACCGGATCGTGCACATGCACCTGCAGCCCGTAGGATTCCAGCTCGCGTATCATGTCGGCCACCTTGGAGTTGCGCAGGTCCGGGCAGTTTTCCTTGAACGTCAGGCCCAGCACGTTGACGCGGCAGCCCTTGAGCTTGAAGCCCGCCCGCACCATCTGCTTGACGGTTTTCTCCGCCACGAACTTGGCCATGTCGTCGTTGATGCGGCGCCCCGCCAGGATCACGTGCGGATGGTAGCCCAGCATCTCGGCCTTGTGCGTCAAATAATATGGATCGACGCCGATGCAGTGGCCGCCGACCAGGCCGGGGCGGAACGGCAGGAAGTTCCACTTGGTGCCGGCCGCCTGCAGCACTTCCAGCGTGTCGATGTCGAGCCGGTCGAAGATGATGGCCAGCTCGTTCATCAGCGCGATGTTCAGGTCGCGCTGGGTGTTTTCAATGACCTTGGCCGCCTCCGCCACCTTGATGCTCGAGGCGCGGTGCACGCCGGCGTCGACCACCTGCTCGTACAGCACCGCCACCCGCTCCAGCGTCTCGGCGTCGTCGCCGGAAACGATTTTGCGGATCGACGCCAGCGTGTGTTCCTTGTCGCCGGGATTGATGCGCTCGGGCGAGAAACCGACGTGGAAATCGCGCAGCCATTGCAGGCCGGAACATTGCTCCAGCACGGGGATGCAGATTTCCTCGGTCGCGCCCGGATACACGGTGGATTCGTAGATGACCACGGCGCCTGCTTTCATATGCCGTCCCACCGACTGGCTGGCGCTGACCAGCGCCGAAAAATCCGGATTGTGCGCGCTGTCGACCGGCGTCGGCACGGCGACGATGATGTAGTCGGCCTCGCTGAGCGCGGCCGGGTCGCAGCCCATTTCCAGCCAGCGCGACGCGGCGAACTGCGCGGCGTCCACCTCGCCGCTAGGATCGATACCACGCCGGTAGTTGGCTACTTTGCGCGCCGACAAGTCCACGCCGATGGTGCGGCGCCGGGTTCCAAACGACACCGCCAGCGACAAGCCGACGTACCCCAATCCAACCACGGCAACCACTTCCATTTGACACCTCGCATGTGAGCATTAAATTAAGTCTTTGCCGATTCTACGGAGCGCACGGGAGGCGGCTGTTGAGATGGCACAAACGCGTACCGATTGCGCGGCAAGGCGATGCCGTTTGCGGCGTATCAACGAGGTGGAGCGTCAGAGTTCCTACTCTATGCATTCCACAGGCCAGGGAGAGCTTCATGTCGCGTGTCTTGTTCGTAGCAGTGCGGTCGGCGCGGTAGCCGCCTTATGCCCTTGCGTCTGCAACTGACCAGGACGATGTCGCTGGTGTTCTTCGCCGGCTTCGTGTTGGCGGCGGGCGTGTACCCGTTGCGGGACAGCTGGCTGCCGGCGATATTGCTGGCTTATGGCGCGCTGCTGTGCTGGCGTCCCGCGCTGTGGCTGCTGGCCTTGCCGGCATTGTTGCCGGCGGTCGACCTGGCGCCGCATACCGGCTGGTTCTTTCTCGAGGAAATCGATCTGCTGCTGTTGCTGACGGCGGGCTTTTGCTATTGGCACCTGACGCCGGCGCGCCTGCCGCGCTTTCCACCGCTGTTCACCGTCAGCCTGGCGCTGCTGGTGGCGGCCTGCGGCATCGGCCTGTGGCGCGGGCTGCAACCGCTGCCGGCCATCGACGCCAACGCCTTCAACAACTATCTCAGTCCCTACAATGCGCTACGCGTCGGCAAGGCCTGGCTGTGGGCACTGATATTGCTGCCGCCGTTGAAGCGCGCCGCCGGCCCCGGCCTGGAAGGATTGCAGCGGCTGCTGGTGCCCGGCATGCTGGCCGGCTTGCTGCTGGTCAGCTGCGCCGCGATCCATGAGCGCATGCTGTTCCCCGGCCTGCTCAATTTCGCCAGCGACTACCGCATCACCGCGCCCTTCTCCGCCATGCACACGGGCGGCGCCGCGCTGGACGGCTATCTGGCGCTCAGCTTTCCCCTGCTGGCCGCCTGGCTGCTGGGCCGGCAGTCGCCCGCGCGCCAGATGGCGGCGATGGTCCTGCTGCCGCTGGCCTTGTACGCGGGTCTGGCCACGTTTTCGCGCGGCCTGTACCTGGCCTACGCGCTGGCCTTCGCGATCCTGCTGGGCGTGCCGTTGAGCGCCAGGCTGCGCGAGGTCGGCGCGGTGCGTTTCGCCCGCCGCTACTGGCGGACCGCGCTGGCGCTGTTGCTCGTCGTGCTGCTGCTTGGATGGATGCTGGACCTGGTGTTCCGCAGCAGCGGCTACCGCGGTTTCGGCGCCGCGCTGGCGCTGCTGGCCGCCACGCTGCTGCTGTCGGCACAGGCGTTGCGGCCGGCGGTGCTGATCTGCGGCCTGGTCTGCGGACTGGCGCTGGCCGGTTTGCTGGCCTGGCTGCTGCCCGTGGTCGACCCGCCGCTGGCGTTGCTGAAGCCGCCCTATCTGCTGTTCATCTGCTCGGCGCTGGCGTTTGCCGCCGCCCTGCTGCGCGCGCGCGTCATGCTGCCGCTGGCGGCGATCGCCTTTGCCGGCCTGCTGTTCAACGCCGCCTGGATCGCCTACCACCACGCCGGCGAACCGACGCTGATGCCGAGCGCGGGCTTGCTGCTGATGGCGGTGTCGCCGGTGGCCTTGAATCTGGCCCGGCGCAAGCCCTTGTGGCGTCCGACCCGGCGCCTGCTGTCCCACGCGCTGGCCGGCGCGCTGGTGCTGGCGGCGGTGGTGCCGATCGTAAATGGCTACTACGTCGGCGAACGCTTCGCCACCACCAGCGGCGACCTGGCCACCCGCATGCGGCACTGGAACAGCGTGCTGGCCGTCATGGACGACGACCCGGCCACCGTCCTGCTGGGCGCCGGCCTGGGGAAATTTCCGTCGCTGTATTTCTGGCGTAATCCGGTGCACGAAGTGCCGCCCGCCTACCGCTACCTGGATCAGGCCGGCAATCGCTACCTGCGCCTGGCCACCGCCGACTATCCCGCCGGCTACGGCGAGATGCTGCGCATGCTGCAGATCGTCAAGGTCCAGCCCGCCACACCCTACCTGCTGGCCGTGGACGTGCGCAACGGCGGGGCGCCCGCCTTCCTGCACGTCAATCTGTGCGAACGCCAATTACTGTATCCGCAGGGCTGCGTCGCCATGCCCCTGCGCCAGATCGGCGGCGCGCCGGCCTGGCAGCGCCTGCAATTCGCCATCGCGCCAAGCGAGCTCGGCCGCGATGGCGCGCCGGTGCAGTTGGAGATCTCCACCGAAGGCGAGCACGCGGCGCTGGATATCGACAACGTCAGCTTGCGCAGCGCGGTGGACCATCGTGAGCTGGTCCGCAACGGCGACTTTTCCGAAGCGAACACCTGGTGGTTCTTCAGCAGCGACCACCACCACCTGCCCTGGCACGTCAAGAACCTGGGCCTGAACCTGTATTTCGAAATGGGCTGGCCAGGACTGCTGGCCTACGCCGGCATGCTGGGCAGCGCCTGCGCCGCGCTGCTGCGCCGTAGCCGGCCGGCCGGCCACGGCGTGCCGCCGGCGGTCTGGCTGGCTTCGCTGCTGGCGTTCCAGGCGGTCGGCCTGTTTGACAGCCTGTTCGACGTGCCGCGCATCACGCTGCTGTTCATGCTGGTGCTGTTTGCCGCCGCCCTGAGTCCCGCCACGCCGCCACGGAGTGTACGATCATGAAACTTTTGCCCTTGCTGCCGTTGTTGTGGTTGGGATTGTGCGCGCCCCCTGCCGCCCATGCAGACGAGCTCAGCCATACCATCGAAGTCGTCAAGCCTTCGGTGGTCGGCATCGGCAGCTTCGTCAAGACCCGCAGCCCGGCGCTGTCGTTTGTCGGCTCCGGCTTCGTCATCGGCGACGGGTTGACGGTCATCACCGCCGCCCACGTGGTCAACGACCTGCTGCAAACCGGCCAGGGCGATACGCTGGGCATCCTGCTGCGCCAGGGCGATGGCGCGCAGTTCCGCTCCGCCACCGTCAGCATGATCGACAGGGAACACGATCTCGCGCGCCTGCAGGTGCGCGGCACGCCCATCCCCGCGCTGCAGCTGGGCGATTCGACCAAGGTACAGGAAGGAAAATCGCTGGCCTTCATGGGCTTCCCGCTGGGCATGGTGCTCGGCCTGCGCCACGTCACCCATCGGGCGACGGTGTCGGCCATTACGCCGGTGGTCATGCCCGCGCTCAGCTCGCGCCAGCTGGACGTCAAACAGCTGAGCCAGCTGGCCAAGCCGACCTACGCCGTCTTCCAGCTCGACGGCACGGCTTATCCCGGCAGCAGCGGCAGCCCGTTGTTCGACCCGGACAACGGCAAGGTGATCGGCATCGTCAACATGGTGTTCGTCAAGGGTGTCAAGGAGACGGCGATCACCGCGCCCAGCGGCATCACCTATGCGATTCCCGCGCAGTTCATCGGCGAGATGGGCCGGTAAGCCATGTCAAGTCTTGCCCGCCAGCAGACGGCCGGTAATACCCGGCTCGTCCCACGTCGGGAAGAAATATGGATAGAACGAACGCTCGGTGCTGTCCTGCTCCATCAGCCCGCCGAACTTGCGGATCTGCTCGCCCATGTAATCCAGTTCCAGGCGCAGCAGCACAGCCGGCGCGCCGACCCGCGTGCAAGGCCGTTCGCCGCCAAAATCGCGGAAGCCCAGCATGCGCTTGTAGAACATCACGTGACGGGGATTTACCTCGATCACGTAATCGGTATAACCATGGATGTTGTGGGCGTAGATGTAGGAAATGTGTATCAGCGCGGCAAACACCCGCTTGGATACGCCCTTGTCGATGGCCAGCCGCGAAGGCTCGCACAGGCGCCGGTTCTGGCTTCGCAGTTCGTCGAGCTTGTCGCGGAAATTTTCGTCGGCCGGCAGGCCGACTTCCTCGTTGTCCAGACACAACGACATGGTGCCTACGGTCTGTCCACCGGTTTCGGCAAACAGCGTGATCTTGTTCAGGGCATGGACGGCATTCGGATCGACCGAATAGCCGCGCCAGCCGTACATTTTCTTCAGTAGCAGGCTGGCGGCTTCGCGCCGTCCCTGCGAGTTGGCCATACGAATATGAAAAATTTGCTGATCTATGGTGTGGTCCAATTCCACCTCTTTCTTGCCCTCGCCGACCACTAGGTCGCGCAGGCCTGGACTCGCTTCGAATGAAACTATGGCGTCGTCATGTTGCACAATTGGCATCCTGTCAGGTCTGTCGGCCAGCTGTCGGCAAAGGACAAACTGGGCTCATGCTCTTCAGACCTGCTGCTGAGACAGAAAGTTCCCCGAAAATTGAAATATTTTTTTGCCGGTCAGAACCAGCTCTCCGGGATCACCAGCACGTCGCCGGGCAACACATTGACGTTGGCGGAAATATCGCCGTCGCGCAGCAAGTCCTGCAGGCGCACCGGCACCTTTTGCTGGGCCCCGTTCACCGTACGGATGAGACTGGCTTTGTTGCCGGCGGCGAAGTCGGTGATGCCGCCGACGGCGATCAGCACGTCCATCAGCGACATCCCCTGGCGGTAGGCCAGCGCCTGCGGCTTGGCGGCCTGGCCGATGACGCGGATCTGCTGGTTGTACGGACCGACGAAGCTGGTGACGATGACGGTGGCCATCGGCTGCTGGATGTATTTTTCCAGCGCCTTCTCGATGTCGCGCGCCAGCTCGGTCGAGGTCTTGCCGGCAGCCTGCAGGTCTTCCACCAGCGGCGTGGTGATCTTGCCGTCCGGCCGCACCGGCACGCTGACCGAGACCTCGGGATTGCGCCAGACATTGATGTTGACGACGTCGCCGGCGCCGATCAGGTAGTCCCGCTGCACGGGCGGCGGCTCGTCTTGCGGCGGTAGCGGTTGGTGCGCGCAGCCGCACAACAGCAGCAGCGTCAGCAGGGAGGAAGTGAATGGGCGGGTAAATGAATACATGGGGGATCTCGCTGGAATAGGCAGGATTCCATGATTCAGAAAACCCGCCCACCTCTGCTTGATCTGGCTCAAGCACTGCACAGTTAATAAAAAATCCAATTTTGTCGGTCATATAATTTGACTTCCGCAGCCTTACAACTGGAGCAATCGGACCATGGAACAGATGATTAACCAGCTGTTAATCAGCTTGCAGGGGATATGGAAATATCGCTGGCAGGCGATCGCCGTCATGTGGCTGGTGGCGATATTGGGCTTTGCCAAAGTGGCGATGCTGCCCGACGATTATCAAACCTCGGCGCGGGTATTTGTCGACACCCAGAGCATATTAAAACCGCTGCTGTCGGGGATGACCAGTGTGCCCAACGTCGAACAGCAGGTGTCGATCATGAGCCGCACGCTGCTGAGCCGGCCGAATGTCGAACGGGTCATGCGCATGGTGGACCTGGATATTAACGCCAAGACCCCGCGCGATCACGAACAGCAACTGGACGAATTAATGAGCAAGATAAAAATCGGCGGCACCGGTAATTACGACATTTATACCATCACATATAACAACCGTAATCCCAGGCTGGTGCGCGACGTCGTGCAGTCGCTGCTGACGATATTCGTCGAGGGCAGTTTCAAGGGAAAAAACGGCGAGCAGAAAAAAGCCGTCCAATTTATCGACGACCAGATCAAGGCCTACGAGGATAAATTGATCACCGCCGAAAACCTGGTCAAGGAATTCAAGCTTAAAAATAATGGCGTGCTGCCGCGCCAGGGCGTCGACTACAGCAACCAGCTGATGCAGTCGTCGGACACGCTCAACACCGCGCGGCTGGAGCTGGTGGAAGCCGAGCAGGCGCGCAACGCCATCCGCAGCCAGATCAGCGGCGACGAGCCGGTGCTGGGCGCCGACCTGAATCCGGCCAGCATCGACAATCCCGAGATCGACGGCCGCATTTCCGCGCTGAACAAGAACCTCGACGCGCTGCGCATGCAATATACCGAGCTGCATCCGGACATCGTCGCCGCCAAGCGCCTGATCGCCCAGCTGGAGGCGCGCAAGGTCGAGGAGAGCAAGCTCAAGCCGTCCGGCGATCCCGGCAAGAACTACAGCCCGATGCTGCAGCAGCTGAAGGTGGCGCAGACCGAGGCCGACGCCAAGGTGGCGGCGATCAGCGCCCGCGTGCAGGAATACGCGGCGCGCCACCAGCGCCTGCTGGCCCAGGCCAACGCGGTGCCGGAGATCGAATCGGAGCTGTCGCAGCTGAACCGCGATTACCTGATCAACAAGGACAACTACGAAAAACTGATCGGCCGGCGCGAGGCCGCCAAGCTGTCGGGCGATCTCAGCTCGACCACCGACATGATGAGCTTCAAGATCATCGACCCGCCGACCGTGCCGCTGACGCCGATCGGACCCAACCGGCCTCTGCTGTACAGCCTGGTGCTGGGCGGCGCGCTGCTGACCGGCGTGGCCACGGCCCTGCTGATCAGCCAGGTCAGGCCGACTTTCCTCAGCCCCAGCGAGTTGCGCGAGCGCACCGCCCTGCCGGTGCTGGGCACGGTCTCGATGAACTGGACCGAGGCCGAGAAAGTCAAGCGCAAGCGCGGCCAGTACCTGTTCGGCGGTGCCCTGTCCTGCCTGTTCGTGGCCTATGGCGGCGTGCTGGCGATGACCTTGCTGCGATACTAGGAGAAACGGATGGATCAAGCCAACGATCAGTTAGTGCTGCGCAACGGCGCGGCGCGCTATGTCGATATCAACCTGGAGCGGCTCAACAAGCTGGGCATGGTGACGCACGACGGCGGCCGCACGGCGGTGGCCGAGGATTTCCGCATCATCAAGCGGCCTCTGCTGCGCAACGCGCGCGGCGACCACGATGTCGCGCCGCTGCGGCATGGCAACCTGATCGTCGTCACCAGCGCGCTGCCCGGCGAAGGCAAGACGTATTGCGCGGTCAACCTGGCGATGAGCATCGCGATGGAAATGGACATCACCGTGCTGCTGGTCGACGCCGACGTGGCCCGGCCGTCGGTGCTCAAGGTGCTGGGCCTGCCCGCCGAGCCGGGCCTGATGGACATCCTGCTGCGCGAGCAGACCGAGCTGTCGGACGTGATCCTGAAGACCAACGTGGCCACGCTGAGCATCCTGCCGGCCGGCCGCGCCAACAAGCACGCCACCGAGTTGCTCGCCAGCCGCAGCATGAGCCGGCTGCTGACCGAGATCGCCGAGCGCTACGCCGACCGCATCGTCATCTTCGATTCGCCGCCGCTGCTGATGACCACCGAGGCCAGCGTGCTGGCCGCGCAGATGGGCCAGATCGTCATGGTGGTCGAGTCCGAGACCACCACCCAGCACGCGGTCAAGGAAGCGTTGCGGCAGATCGAGCAATGTCCGAACGTCAGCCTGATCTACAACAAGAGCAAGTCGTTCCCGGGCGGCGAATACTATGGTTATTATGATTAACCTGGCTCCGCGCGGCGCTCCTTACCAGCTGAGCATATTAGTACTGTTGAGTTTGCCAGCAGCGGCGATTCCGTCCGAGTGGACCGTCATTCCATCGCTGCGCCTGCGTGAAACCTACAGCGACAATATGAACCTGGCGCCGGCGGGCCAGGCGCGCAGCGAATTCAGCACGGAAATCACGCCCGGCATCGCGATCAGCACCAACGGCCCGCGGCTGAACCTGGCGCTTGACTACTCGCTGCGCCAGGCGTTCTACACGCGCGAGGCCGACCGCCGCACCCAGCAGCTCGATGCCGGCGGCCACGCCCAGGTGCTGCAAGACTGGCTGTATCTCGACGCCCGCGCCAGTATCAGCCAGCAGAACATCTCGGCCTTCGGCCCGCAGCAGATCGATACGCTGCAGGTGACCGGCAACAGCAACACGGTGCGCGCCACCAATATCAGCCCGTATCTGCAGCACTATTTTCACGGCCTGGCCACCGCCCGGCTGCGCTACGACTACGATCGCGTGACCAGCGGCAGGCTGCTCAGCGTGCGCAGCGACCGCACCAACCTGCAGCTGACCGGCGACAACGGCGGCCAGGGCTGGAACTGGTCGCTGTCGGCCGACCGCCAGAACATCGACGACGCGGCGCTGCCCAAGGTCACCATGAGCGACACCACGCTGACGCTGAGCTATCCGTTCAACAGCCGGCTGTCCGGCTTCGTCACCGGCGGCTACGAAAAAAACGATTACCACACCAACGGCACCCAACCGGAGGGACGCCACTGGTCGGTCGGCGCCAACTGGACACCGTCGCCGCGCACCAAGATCGCCGCCAGCGTCGGCCGCCGCTTCTTCGGCAACACCTACAGCCTGGATGCCGACTACCGCATGCGCAGCATGTACTGGACCGTCAGCTACAACGAAGACATCACCACCACCCACGGCGAGTTCCTTAGCATCCCGCCAACCGGGCTCAGCGATTTCCTGTACCAGTTGTGGGCCACCCGCATCCCGGATCCACAGACGCGCCTGCAGACCATCAAATTGTTCCTGCTGGTCTCGCAGATGCTGGGACCTAACGGCAACGTCAATTTCTTCAGCCACCGCTACTATCTGCAGAAGGACTTGAAGCTGGGCACCGTCTACAGCACGCCGCGCAGCGCGCTGGCTCTGACGCTGTCGAACACCCGCCGCACCGCCCAGACCAGCAGCGCCATCGACAGCCCGCTGCTGGGCCCGGACGAACTGGCCTTGGAAGACCACACCCGCCAGAGCGCCGCCCAGGCCGGCTGGAACTGGCGCATGTCACCGCGCAGCAACGTCACCGTGGGCGCCAGCCTGAGCCGCGTGGAATCGCTGAGCACCGGCCGCTCCGACCGCAACGCCGCCGTGACCGTGGCGCTGACCCAGCAACTGGCGTCCAAGGTCAGCGCCAGCGTCGACCTGCGCCATATCCGCCACACCAGCAACACCGGCGGCAACTACCGTGAAAACGGCATCGGCGCCTCCGTCTCGATGGCGTTTTAAATGGAGTCCACCATGTCCGCCCCTGCCCGCATCGTCTGTGTCGTCGCCGCCCGCCCCAACCTGATGAAGATGGCGCCCATCCTGCGCGCGCTGAAGCAACCCGAGCATCATCTGCAGGCGGTGCTGGTGCACACCGGCCAGCACTACGACAGCGACATGGACGGCCAGTTCTTTGCCGCGCTGGGCATGGCCGCGCCGGATTACGAGCTCAAGGTAGGCTCGGCCAGCCACGCGGTGCAGACCGCCGAGGTGATGCGCCGCTTCGAGCCGGTGCTGGAACAGTCCGATCCGGCCGCAGTGCTGGTGGTCGGCGACGTCAACTCGACGCTGGCCTGCGCACTGACGGCGGCCAAGATGAATATCCCGGTACTGCACGTGGAGGCCGGCCTGCGCAGCTACGACCGCGCGATGCCGGAGGAAATCAACCGCATCCTGACCGATCAGTTGTCGACGCTGCTGTTCACCAGCGAGTCCAGCGGCATGAGCAACCTGCTGCGCGAAGGCGTGGACCCGGCGCGCATCCATTTTGTCGGCAACGTCATGATCGACACGCTGCAACAACAGCTGCCGCGCGCCACCTCGGTAGCCGACGTGCTGCGCCAGGCGCACCTGGCCGGTTTCCTGGAGGACGACGCACAATACGCGCTGCTGACCCTGCACCGGCCATCCAACGTCGACGATCCGCGCCGCCTGCGCGCGCTGATGGAAACCATGGTCAGGCTCAGCGCCGACCTGCCGGTGCTGTTCCCGCTGCACCCGCGCACGCGCGACATGCTCAAGCGCCACGAGCTGACCGGCCTGCTGCAGACGCCGCGCATCGCCTGCCTGCCGCCGCAATCCTACCTGGACATGCTGGGCCTGATGAAGCATGCGCGGGTGGTGCTCACCGATTCCGGCGGCGTGCAGGAGGAAACCACGGCGCTGGGCGTGCCCTGCCTGACCTTGCGCGAAAACACCGAACGGCCGGTCACCGTCACCGAGGGCAGCAACGCCATCGCCGGCCGCGACCCGGCCGTGATCCTGGCGCTGAGCCGCGACATCCTGCGCTACGGCGGCAAGGCCGGCCGCATTCCGCAATTCTGGGATGGCCATGCGGCCGAACGCATCGCCGGCCACATCGCCGGCTGGCTGGCAAACGAGCGGGAGCGCGGCTGATGCGCAACGCCCTGTCCATCGACGTCGAAGACTATTTCCAGGTCTCCGCCTTTGCCGGCCACATCGACCGCGCCGACTGGGACCGGCTGCCGTGCCGCGTCGAGCACAACGTCGACCGCATCCTCGGCCTGCTGGACCAGCACCACACCCACGCCACTTTTTTCACGCTGGGATGGATCGCCGAACGCTACCCGGCGCTGGTGCGCCGCATCGTCGCCGGCGGCCACGAGCTGGCCAGCCACGGCTACGCCCACCTGCGCGCCAGCGAGCAGACGCCGGCCCAGTTCGCCGACGACATCGTCCGCAGCAAGCATTTGCTGGAGCAGCTGTGTGGCCTGGCCGTGCTCGGCTACCGCGCGCCCAGCTTCTCCATCATGGAAGACAACCTGTGGGCGCTGGACAGCCTGCGCGAGGCGGGCTACCGCTACAGTTCCAGCATCTATCCGATCCAGCACGACCACTACGGCATGCCCGGCGGCAGCCGCTTCGCCTGGCGCCCGCGCGGCGACCAGGGCGTGCTGGAGCTGCCGGTCAGCACCGTGCGCATGCTGGGCCGCAACTGGCCGGCCGGCGGCGGCGGCTACTTCCGGCTGTTGCCGTACGCGGCCTCGCGCTGGGCCTTGCGGCGCATCAATTCGGCCGACGGCCAAGCTGGCATATTTTACTTTCACCCGTGGGAACTCGATCCCGGACAGCCCAGGCAGCGCGGCATCGCGCTCAAGACCAGGTTCCGCCACTACCTCAATCTGCACCGGATGGAGGCACGCGTGGCCCGCCTGCTGACCGACTTCCACTGGGGCCGCGTCGATCACATCTTTCTGGGGACAGCATGAAGCAATGGAGTGTCGGCACGATGGGGCCGCAGGATCGCGCGCGGTGGGATGCCTTTGTCCAGCGCTGCCCGAGCGCCACCTTCTTCCACCGCGCCGGCTGGCAGCGCGTGATCGAGGAGGCCTTCGGCCATCCCACCTGGTATTTGGTGGCCGAGTCCGAAGGCCGGATCGGCGCGATCCTGCCGCTGGCGCAGGTCAACAGCCGCCTGTTCGGCAACACCCTGTGCTCGCTGCCGTTCTGCGTCTACGGCGGGATCGCCGCGCTGGACGACGGCGCCGCCGCCGCGGTGGACCAGGCCGCCCAGCAGCTGGCGGCGCGGCTGCGGGTGGACCATCTCGAATACCGCCAGCTGCAATCGACGCACGCCGACTGGCTGCACAAGGACCTGTACGCCACGTTCCGCAAGCCGCTGCTGGCCGACAACGAACGCAACATGCTGGCCATCCCGCGCAAGCAGCGGGCGATGGTGCGCAAAGGCATCGCCGCCGGTCTCACCAGCGTGATCGACAACGGCACCGAAGACTTCTTCAACAATTACGCCACCAGCGTCCACCGGCTGGGCACGCCGGTCTTCAGCCGCCGCTATTTCCGCCTGCTGCAAGAGCAGTTCGGCCAGGACTGCGAAGTGCTGACGGTACGCCATGCCGGCAAGCCCGTCTGCTCGGTGCTGAGCTTCCATTTCCGCGAAGAAGTGCTGCCCTACTACGGCGGCGGCGGCGATGCCGCGCGTGTACTGGCCGGCAACGACTTCATGTACTGGGAGGTGATGCGCCGCGCCGCCGAACGGGGCTGCACGCTGTTTGACTTCGGCCGCAGCAAATACGGCACCGGCGCCTTCGCCTTCAAGAAGAACTGGGGCTTCGAGCCGCAGCCCCTGCGCTACGACTACCAGCTGCACCGCGGCAAGCGGCTGAAAGACGTGCAGCCGCTCAATCCGCGCCTGCAAGTGCTGATCAAGGCGTGGCGTTTGATGCCCTTGTCGCTGGCCAACGCCATTGGTCCGCACATCGTGCGCCAGCTGGGATAGCGCCATGCGCGACCTGCTGTTTTTGGCCCACCGCATCCCTTTTCCTCCGAACAAGGGCGACAAGATCCGCGCCTATCACACGCTGCGTTACCTGCGGCAGCACTTCCGCGTCCACCTCGGCTGCTTCGTCGACGACGCCGCCGACCTCGCGTACGTGGAAGGCCTGGCCGCCGAGTGCGCCAGCAGTTGCTTCATCCGCCTGCATCCGCGCAGGGCCCGGCTAGCCAGCCTGCCGGCGCTGTGGCGTGGCGAAGCGCTCAGCCTGCCTTATTACCGCCATGCCGGTCTGCAGCGCTGGGTCGGCCAGACGCTGTCGCAATACCGTATCGCCACGGCGATGGCGTTCTCCGGGCCGATGGCGCAGTATCTGCCGGTCCGCACCGCGCACGGGCCGCTGGCGCGGGTGCTGGACCTGGTCGATGTCGACTCCGAAAAATGGCAGAACTACGCGGACAAGCGGCAATGGCCGTTGTCGTCGCTGTACCGGCGCGAAGGCCGCTGCCTGCTGGAATTTGAACGCGCAATGGCGCGCGGCGCGGAACAGGTGCTGCTGGTGTCGCGCGCCGAGGCCGCGCTGTTCAGGCTGCGCGCGCCGGAGTCCGCCCACAAGACCGGCCACTTCAATAATGGCGTCGACAGCGTGTATTTCTCGCCGCAGCCGTCGTTGCCGGATCCGTACGGCGGCGCGCGGGCGCTGGTGTTCACCGGCGCCATGGACTACCCGCCTAATATAGAAGCGGCCAGCTGGATGGCCGAACGCATCATGCCCGCGCTGCGGTTGCAGTTTCCCTCGCTGCAATTCCATATCGTCGGCTCGCGCCCGACCGCGGCGGTGCAGGCGCTGGCGAAGCGGCCCGGCATACACGTCAGCGGCACCGTGCCGGACGTGCGGCCCTACCTGCAGCACGCGGCGCTGGCCGTGGCGCCGCTGCAGATCGCGCGCGGCGTGCAGAACAAGATACTGGAAGCCATGGCGATGGAACGCACCGTGGTCGCCACGCCGCAGGCACTGGAAGGCATTTCGGCTAAGCCGGGAAGCGAAGTCATCAGCGCCTCCGGCGAAGGCGAATTCATCCGGCACATCAGCCGGCAACTGCTGTCGCCCGACGAGCTGGGCGTGGCCGCGCGGCGGCGCGTGCTGCTGGATTATCAATGGGAGCGCAATCTGCAACGGCTGGGCGCGGTGCTGGGCGTGGAGATGCCATCGCCCTCGCCATCCCCGGCGTCCTCCCCGGCGGAGTCGGCACCATGAGCGTCGCCACGACATTGCTGCCGGCGGCTGAACCGGAGCAGACGGAGCCGGCTCAACAGCCGCTGCCGCCACCTTCGGCCACGCGCTGGCGCTACGGCCTGCTGATCGCCGCGCTGTGTGCACTGTTGGGCATGTATCTGCCGACGGCGGCCGCCATGGCCGAGATCTGGTGGCGTTCGCAAACCTTTGCCCACGGTTTTCTGATACTGCCGGTGTGCCTGTGGCTGGTCTGGCGCCAGCGCGACCAGCTGGCCGCCGTCCCCTGTCGGCCGTCGCCGCCGATGCTGCTGGTGCTGGCGGCGTTGGGCGCCACGTGGATGCTGGCCGCCGTCGCCAACGTGCAGGTGCTGCAGCAATATATGCTGGTGTCGATGCTTGCCGTGACGGTCGCCGCCGTGCTGGGCTGGCGCTATGCCGCCGCGATCGCTTTTCCGCTAGCCTATCTGCTGCTGGCGGTGCCGTTCGGCGAGGTCTTCATTCCACCGCTGATCGAATTCACCACCCGCTTCACGGTGGGCGCGCTGCAAATGGTGGGCATACCCGTTTTCCAGGAAAACAATTATCTGGCTCTGCCCAGCGGCAACTGGTCGGTGGTCGAGGCCTGCAGCGGCCTGCGCTACCTGATCGCCTCGGTCGCGCTGGGCACGCTGTATGCCTACCTGACCTACCGCAGCCCGGTGCGGCGCGCGGCATTCATGGTGGTCGCCGTGGTGTTGCCGGTGCTGGCCAACGGCGTGCGCGCCTTCACCATCGTGCTGGTCGGCCACCTCAGCAACATGACGCTGGCGGTCGGCATCGACCACCTGATCTACGGCTGGGTGTTTTTCGGCCTGGTGTCGATGCTGATGTTCTGGACCGGCGCCCGCTGGCGCGAAGCCGCGCTGCCGCCGCCTGCCGAGTCGCCCGCGGCGACGGCGCCCTCGGCCACGCCGGCCGCCTTCGCCGCGATGGCGCTGGCGGCAGTGCTGGTGGCCGCCGTCTGGCCGCCGCTGGCCGGCACCGCCTTGCAAGCGGCGCCACCGGACCATGCACCGGAGGCCCGCTTGTCGCTGCTGCCGCCGCCTCCGCCGTGGCGCACCGCCGACATGGCGCCCAACGACTGGCATGTGCTGCACCGCGGCCAGCCGCAGCGCTGGCAGGCCAACTACCTCAATGGCGCCAGCAAGGTATCGCTGCAGCTGACCTGGTATCGCCACCAGTCCAAGGGCGATGAATTGCTGGCCCGCGTGTGGAACGCGCTGCCGCTTGACGGCCCCCAATGGAAGGAACTCGCCAGCGAACCGCGCACGGTGCGCGTCGGCAGCCGCAGCTTCACGGTGGAGCAAACCATCGTCCAGGCCGGTGCTGTCAAGCTGCTGGTGTGGCGCTGGTATCGCCAGGCCGGCGTCGACACCGACAGCCCCTTGCTGCTCAAGCTCTTGCTGGCGCGCAGCAAGCTGCTGGGCGGTGCCGACGGCGCCGCCGAAATCGCCCTCGCAGCCGGCTACGACGAACAGCCGGCCCAGGCCGCCGCAGCCATGCACAACCTGCTGACAGCCATGCTGCCCGCGATCGACCAGGGACTCGACCATGTCGCCGGCCGCTGACACCGAAAATCCACCTGTTGCGCCACTGATCGTCCACCTGATCCACAGGCTGGACGTGGGCGGCCTGGAAAACGGCCTGATCAACCTGATCAACAACCTGCCACCCGACCGCTACCGCCACGCCATCGTCTGCCTGCAGGATTACACCGACTACCATCTGCGCATCCGGCGGCCGGGCGTAGAAATCATCAGCATCAACAAGCGCGACGGCAAGGACTGGGGCCATTACCTGCGCCTGTTCCAGACCCTGAAGCGCTTGCGGCCGCTGCTGGTACATACCCGCAACCTGTCCGGCATCGAGGGCCAGTTGCTGGCGGCGGCGGCCGGCGTGCGGCTGCGCGTGCACGGCGAGCATGGACGCGACATGAACGACCTGCACGGCCTGAGCCGCAAATACCGTTTGCTGCGCAAGCTGCTGCGCCCGCTGATCGGCCACTTCATCGCCGTCAGCAAGGACCTGGAAGCATGGCTGATCGGCACCATCGGCGCCCGGCCGCAGCGCGTGACCCATATCTGCAACGGCGTCGACAGCCTGCAGTTCCATCCGCGCCTGGGCCCGCCGGCCGCCATCGGCCCGCCGGGCTTCCTGTGCGAGGACGCCTTCGTCATCGGCAGCGTGGGCCGCATGGTCGAGGTCAAGGATCACCTGTCGCTGGTGCAGGCCTTCGTACTGCTGATCGCCCGGCACGCGCTGCCACGCGACCAGCTGCGGCTGCTGATCGTCGGCGACGGCCCGTGCAGACAAGCCTGCCTGGATCTGCTGCGCCAGGCCGGCATGAGCGAGCTGGCCTGGCTGCCGGGCGCGCGCGACGATATCCCGCAAATGCTGCGCGCCATGGACGTGTTCGTGCTGCCGTCGCTGGCCGAGGGCATGTCCAACACCATCCTGGAAGCGATGGCCACCGGCTTGCCGGTGGTCGCCACCGAGGTCGGCGGTAATTCCGACCTGGTCCATGGCGGCTGGACCGGCTCGCTGGTGCCGCCGCAATCGCCGGAGCTGCTGGCCGACGCCATTCTCGACTATTTCCATATGCCGGCCCTCGCCGCCAGCCACGGCCAGCGCGGCCGACGCCGTGTGCTGGCCGAATACAGCCTGGTGGCGATGGCCGATGCTTATCTTGCCGTCTACGACGCCCTCGCCGCTCCACCGCCACCTGATCGATGAAAGGACAGCCATGTGCGCCATCGCCGGAATTTATGACCTCCTCCGCCACCCGGATATCGACGCCAGCCTGCTGCTGGCGATGACCGACAGCCAGACCCATCGCGGCCCCGACCAGGGCGGCACGCACCTCGAAGCCGGCATCGGCCTGGGCCACCGGCGCTTGTCCATCATCGACCTGGGCGGCGGCCAGCAGCCGCTGTTCAACGAAGACCACAGCGTGGTGGTGGTCTACAACGGCGAGATCTACAACTTCCAGGCGCTGGCGCGCGAGCTGCAGCAGTTCGGCCACATCTTCCGCACCCACAGCGACACCGAGGTCATCGTGCACGCATGGGAACAATGGGGCGAGCGCTGCGTCGAGCACTTCCGCGGCATGTTTGCCTTCGCGCTGTGGGACCGCCGGCAGCAGGCGCTGTTCCTCGCGCGCGACCGGCTCGGCGTCAAGCCGCTGCACTACGCGCTGCTGGACGACGGGCAACTGCTGTTCGCCTCCGAGATGAAGGCGCTGCTGCTGCATCCGGGGCTGCGCCGCGAGCTCGACCCGCTGGCCGTGGAAGAGTATTTCGCCTACGGCTACATCCCCGAGCCGCGCACCATTTTCCGCCAGATCCGCAAGCTGGAACCCGGCCACACGCTGCTGCTGCGCAAGGGCGCCACGCTGGCCGCACCGCGCCGCTACTGGGACATTCCCTTCGCCGTGCGGCAGCCGGTCAGCGAGGAACAAGCCGCCGACGAGATGCTGGAGCGCCTGCGCGAAGCGGTGCGCATCCGGCTGGTGGCCGAGGTGCCGCTGGGCGCCTTCCTCTCCGGCGGCGTCGACTCCAGCGCCGTCGTGGCGATGATGGCGCGCGAGTCGGCCGAGCCGGTCAACACCTGCTCGATCTCCTTCGGCGACCCGCAATACGATGAAACGCCGTACGCCAACATGGTGGCCGAGCGCTACCGCACCCGCCACCACAGCCAGCGCGTGGAGCAGCACGAGATCAGCCTGGTCGACCGCCTGGCCGGCCTGTACGACGAGCCGTATGCCGACAGCTCGGCCTTGCCGACCTACCGCGTGTGCGGACTGGCGCGCCAGCGGGTGACGGTGGCCTTGTCCGGCGACGGCGGCGACGAGAACCTGGCCGGCTACCGCCGCTATCGCTACCACGTGCACGAAGAGCGCTTGCGCAGCATGCTGCCGCTGGGCGTGCGCAAGCCGCTGTTCGGCACGCTGGGACGGCTCTATCCCAAGGCCGACTGGGCGCCGCGTCCGCTGCGCGCCAAAACCACCTTCGAAGGGCTGGCGCGCGATTCGGTGGCGGCCTATTTCCACGGCATCTCGCTGATGAGCGACACCATGCGCGGCGCGCTGTTCAGCCCGGAACTGAAGCGGCAGCTGGGCGGCTACCAGGCGGTCGAGGTGCTGCGCCGCCACGCCGCCAACTGCCCCAGCGACCATCCGCTGTCGCGCGTGCAGTACCTGGACCTGAAGACCTACCTGCCCGGCGACATCCTGACCAAGGTCGACCGCGCCAGCATGGCCCACGGCCTGGAGGTGCGTGTGCCGCTGCTCGATCATCAACTGGTCGAATGGATGTCCAGCCTGCCGCCGACGCTCAAGCTGCGCGGCGGCGTCGGCAAATACCTGTTCAAGCGCGGCCTCGAGCAATTGCTGCCGCGCGAACTGCTGTACCGCAACAAGATGGGCTTCTCGGTGCCGCTGGCCGAATGGTTCCGCGGTCCGCTGCGGGCGCATCTGGAGCGCAGCCTCGGCAGCCCGGTGCTGGCCGACTGCGGCATGTTCAACCTCGGCTACGTGCGCGAGCTGGTGGCGCAACACCTGTCCGGCCGGCGCGATCACAGCGCTGCGCTGTGGTCGTTGTTGATGTTCGAATCGTTCCTGCGCCAATTGCCCGCCGCGGCGCCGCGCAACCTGATCAGGCAGGCCGCATGAAACAGCCATTGCACGTACTGCACATCCTCGACCACTCGCTGCCGCTGCACAGCGGCTACACCTTCCGCACGCTGGCGATCCTGCGCCAGCAGCGCGCGCTGGGCTGGCGCACCACTCACCTGACCAGCGCCAAGCAAGGCGACGCGGCGGCGCAGGAAGTCGATGGCTGGCACTTCCTGCGCACGCCGCCGCTGCGGGCCTGGTGGACGGCGCTGCCGGTGCTGGGCCAGCTGGGCGTGGTCATCGGACTGTACCGGCGCCTGCTGCAAGTTGCGGCGACGACCAAGCCGCATATCCTGCACGCCCACTCGCCGGCGCTGAACGCCCTGGCCGCGTTGCGGGTCGGCCGCAAGCTGGGCATCCCGGTAGTCTACGAAATCCGCGCATTCTGGGAAGACGCCGCCGTCGACCACGGCACCAGCCGTGCCGGCGGCCTGCGCTACCGCATCTCGCGCGCGCTGGAAAGCCACGTGCTGCGCCGCGCCGACGCCGTCACCACCATCTGCGAAGGCTTGCGCACCGACATCGTCGCGCGCGGCATCGCGGCGGCCAAGGTCACCGTTATTCCGAATTCTGTCGACGGCGTGCTATTTCCGCAGGCCCGCCCACCGGACGGAGCGTTGGCCCGTTCGCTGGGTCTGGGCGGCGGTCCGGTGCTGGGTTTTCTCGGCTCGTTCTATGCCTACGAGGGCTTGGCGTTGCTGATCGGCGCCATGCCGCGTATGCTGGCCGTGTTGCCGGGACTGCAACTGCTGCTGGTCGGCGGCGGCCCGCAGGACCTGGCGCTGCGCACGCTGGTGGCCAAGCTGGGCCTGCACGGCAAGGTCATCTTCAGCGGCCGCGTGGCGCACGACAAGGTCGCCGATTATTATGGGTTGACCGACATCCTGGTCTATCCGCGCCTGCCGATGCGGCTCACCGAACTGGTCACACCGCTCAAGCCGCTGGAAGCGATGGCGCAGGGGCTGCTGGTCGTGGCCTCCGATGTCGGCGGCCACCGGGAACTGGTCCAGCACGGCAAGACCGGCATCCTGTTCAAGGCCGGCGACGCCGAAGCGTTGGCGGAACAAGTGATACAGCTGGTGCGCCAGGCCGATACCTGGCCCTTGCTGCGCCGGCAAGCGCGCGCCTACGTCGAGAGCGAGCGCAACTGGGCCGCCAGCGTCGCGCGCTACGGCCCGATCTACCAGCGCCTCACGGCGCAAGCATCATGAGCCGTCCGCCTTGCAATGACAGCAGCACCGTCGCCATGGCCGGGCTGCGCATCGCGCTGATCGGCCCGCTGCCGCCGCCGGCCGGCGGCATGGCCAACCAGACGGTCCAGCTGCACGCCCTGCTGCGCGCGGCCGGCGCCGAGGTCGAGCTGGTGCGCGTCAATCCACCGTGGGCGCCGCACTGGGTTGCCGGCATCCGCGGCCTGCGCGCCGCACTGCGCCTGCCGCCCTACCTGTGGCGGCTTTGGCAAGCCGCCGGACAGGCGCAACTGCTGCACGTGATGGCCAATTCCGGCTGGTCGTGGCATCTGTACGCGGCGCCGGCGATCTGGATCGGCCGTCTGCGTGGCAAAGGCGTGGTGGTCAACTATCGCGGCGGCGAGGCCGAGGCCTTCCTGGCCCGCAGTGCCGGCCTGGTCGGCTTCAGCATCCGCCGCGCGCACGCGGTCGTCGTGCCGTCGGCCTTCCTGTCCGGCGTGTTCGGGCGGCACGACATGGCCACGCAAATCGTGCCCAACATCGTCGACCTGCAGCGTTTTGGGCCGGCCCGAAATATGCCGGGGCGGGGTGAAATCCTGATCGCCCGTCATCTGGAAGTGCTGTACGACCATGCCACGGCGCTGCGCGCCTTCGCGCTGGTGCGGCGCGAACTGCCGCGAGCCCGGCTGACCATTTGCGGCGAAGGCCCCGAGCTTGAACGCTTGAAACAGCTGTCGCGGGAACTGCGGCTGGACGACGCCGTGCACTTCGCCGGCAAGACCGGCCACGCCGCGATGGCCGGGATCTACCGGCGCAGCGACCTGATGCTCAATCCCAGCCTGGCCGACAACATGCCCAATTCCGTGCTGGAAGCCTGGGCCAGCGGCGTGCCGGTGGTCAGCACCAATGTCGGCGGCATTCCGCATCTGATCAGCGACCAGGTCACCGGCCTGCTGGTGCCGCCCGGCGACCATGCCGCCATGGCGCAGGCGATGCTGACCGTGCTGCGCGACCGGGAGCTGGCCAAAGCACTATCGTCGGCCGGCCTCGACGAAGCCCGCCGCTACACATGGAACAATGTCGCGCCTTTGCTGATGGCGCAATACCGCCGCGTGCTGAAGCGTCCGCCGGCCTTCGGCTACACGGCGCTGGTGTCCTCGCTGCTGTTTCCCGTGCACGAGCTGCTCAAGCGGCACCGCAGCGTCGCCCTGCGGCGGCGCATGGAGCACACCCAGTGGTGGCCGCAGGCGCAATTGCAGGAATTGCAGCTGCAGCGCCTGCGCGCCCTGCTGCTGCATGCCTCCGAGCACGTGCCGTATTTCCGCCAGCTGTATGCACGCATCGATTTCGACGCCAGCCAGGTCAGGGACTTGAGCGCGCTGCGCCGCCTGCCCATCCTGAACAAGGCCGACATCAACGGCGGCCGCGACGACTTCATCGCCGACAACGCCGGTCCGCTGCAGCGCTTCAACACGGGCGGCTCCAGCGGCGAGCCACTGATCTTCTACCAGGGCAAGGAGCGCGTCAGCCATGACGTCGCCGCCAAGTGGCGCGCCACGCGCTGGTGGGGCGTCGACATCGGCGATCCCGAAGCCCTGATGTGGGGCTCGCCGATCGAGCTCAACGCGCAGGACCGCTGGCGCAGCCGCCGCGACCGGCTGCTGCGCAGCCTGCTGTTGCCGGCGTTCGATCTGTCCGCCGCGCGGCTGGACGACTATCTGGACAAGTTGCGGCGCCAGCGTCCGGCCATGCTGTTCGGCTATCCGTCTGCCATGTGCGTGCTGGTGCGGCACGCGCAGACGCGCGGCGTCAAGCTGGACGGACTGGGCGTCAAAGTCGTGTTCGTCACCGCCGAGCGCCTGTACGACGAGCAGCGCAGCCTGCTGGAGAATGCGTTCGCCGCGCCGGTCGCCAACGGCTACGGCGGCCGCGACGCCGGTTTTCTCGCCCACGAGTGTCCGGAAGGCGGGCTGCACATCACGGCCGAAGACGTGATCATTGAAATCGTCGATGCGCAAGGCGCGTCGGTGGCGCCGGGCGACAGCGGCGCCATCGTCGTCACCCACCTGGCCAGCGCGGATTTCCCGTTCATCCGCTACGCCACCGGCGACGTGGGCGCGCTTGACACCCGCCAGTGCCCATGCGGACGCGGCCTGCCCTTGCTGAAACGGGTCGAGGGCCGGGTCACCGATTTCGTCGTCGCGCTCGACGGCACCGTCATGCACGGCCTGGCGCTGATCTACGTGCTGCGCGACCTGCCGCAGGTACGCGCCTTCAAGATCATCCAGGAAAGCCTGGAGCTCACCCGCGTGCTGCTGGTGAGCGTGGACGGTTTGCCGCAGGCCGTGCACCTGAGCATCGTCAGTCAGTTCCGCGCGCGCCTGGGCGCGACGGTAAGCATATCGATCGAGGAAGTAGCGGAGATTCCGGCGGAAGCGTCCGGAAAACATCGTTATGTCGTCAGTAAAATCGCCGCCAAATAAAGAGATACCAACATGCCTATACTTGCCTATGCCGTCGTGACTTTGTTGCTGGCGATCACGCTCTACACGCTGCACAAGCTGCGGCGCGTGCACATCCTGCTGCACGATTTCCGCGACCAAAGCCGCAACGACCAGGTCGGCATGTTCCGGCAACTGGAGGCGCTGCAAGGCCTGTACATCGAGCTGGACATGAAGAAAAGCCTGCCGCCGACGCGCGGCTGGGCGGCGTCGCCGGACTTCCTGCTGGAAGTGGCGCGCCAGGCGCGCACCATGCCCGGCGCAACCGTGGTTGAATGCAGCAGCGGCACGTCGACGCTGGTGCTGGCCCGGTGCATGCAGCTGAACGGCGCCGGCAAGGTCTACAGCCTGGAGCACGACGCTCATTTCGCCGCGCAAACCCGCGCCCAGTTGCGCCGGCTCGGCCTGCAGGAATGGGCGCAGGTGGTCGACGCGCCCTTGCAGCCTTACAATCTGGATGGGCAGTCGTGGCCCTGGTATGACCTGTCCGGATTGCCTACCCAGCTGAATATCGACCTGCTGGTCATCGACGGCCCGCCGCTGGCCACGCGCACGCTGGCGCGCTATCCGGCCGGCCCCTTGCTGTTCCCGAAGCTGAACGCCGGCGCCGCCGTCTACCTGGACGACTCGGCGCGTCGCGATGAACAGTCGATTTTGCGGCGGTGGCAAGAAGAATTCCCAGCGCTGGCGCAATCGGCCAGCAGCTGCGAGAAAGGCTGCGCGGTGCTGCGCAAATCTTAATGTTCGGCCACGATCGCCCGCACCATCCGGGTTTCTTCCGGATGGTGCAGCTGGTAGCGGTCGCGTCCCGTGTGTCCCTGCGCGAGGTGGGCGGCGATGGTGGCTGGCGTCAGCTCCACGCCAAAGTCGTCCGGCACGCCGGCGCCGTCGCCGAACATGCGGCTCAATATCATCTGGCCGACATTCTTGCGGTAGTGCGATGGTTCCCAGTAATACACCATGTCCGGCCTGCTGCTAACCTGCGGTATCGACTCCGTGGTCACGCTGTTGAACCCTGAAAAATCATAAATTCTTACGTCGCAGCCGCGCGCGCGGTGCCGGGCGCCGAGATCGGCCAGTTGCGTCTGCCAATTTTCCAGTTCCGGCCACTTGCCGGCCCAATACAAGGCGTCGCTGGTCATCGCATGGGTGGGGTTGACGTACAGCCGCACGCTGGTCCCTCCACGGCATAGCCCGGCCACGCTGTCGTCAAGCGCCCGCATGGCCTCGGCCGTCGGGCCGGTGCCGCGGATGTATTCCCGCACGCGCGGCACGATGGCGGTCTTGGTCCCGCCCCAGCCATCGATACGTTCGCGCATGCAGACGTCGTCGCGCTGGCCTTGCAGGGCCAGGCTGGAGCGGCAATTGCCGCTGAACGTGCCCTTCAGCAGGCGGATCGAATCGGCCGTCATGTCCAGCGTGACCGCCCGCTTGATATTGAGCAAGACGCGCCGCCACAGATACAGCGGCCCCTTGGCCACCAGCTCGCGGTCGAAGTCGGTATTGCCGATCTCCATCGAGAACGACGGCGCGTCGATGCCCCACGCCACGGCTTTCAAGTTGCCCACGGTCGCCGCATGGCGCACCATCGCCATGGCGTCGCTGAGGGAGGCGCCGGACAGGGCGCCGTTGAACACCTCTTGTCCGGCAAAGGCGGCGATCCCGGTCGGCAGGCCCAGCTCGGTGCGGGAATTGCCGACATAGACGATCGCGGGCTTGAATCGCGCCAGCGCATAAGTCTTGCCCCAGGCGCTGAGCCGCTCCCGGCCCGGCTGCATGCGCTGCAGCTCCGGCGTGTTCCATTGATGGATCAGATAGGGATCCAGTTGATAGTTGAGCGCCGCCACCGTGCCGATCACCGCCGCGCTGCAGGCGACCAGGATCGTCACGTAGCTACGCCATTCCGCGTTCGAGTGTGTGCTCATGATCAGAATTGAAAGTATAGGAATTCGCTGACCCGGTTCATGCTGAACACGCAGCCCAGGAACAGCAACGAGAACGCCAGGCTCCACGCCATGCGCGGACGCCAAGCCCACAGCAGGCTGCCCTTGCGATGAAAGATCTGTTCGACGCAGGGCGCGTAATGGCGGAAAATTTCTTGCGTATTCGGCGCGACGAACGCCAGCAACATCGCCAGCAGCAATACCGGAATGCCGGCGCCGCTGAAATCGATCCAGCGTATGCCGGTGAAACTGGCGTGCGCCGGCAGATACGCCGCGTAGGCGGCCAGGCCGTGCGGCAAGGCCAGCCCATTGGCACCCACCATGCCGCTCAGGACGCCGCCGGCCGTTTCCAGGTCGGGCGCGCGGAACACCACCCACGCGGCCAGCACCGCCAGGAAGGTCAGTGCCCTGCCCCACAGGCGCGGCGCCCGCTGGCCGACGAGTGCGGTCCAGCCCTGGTGCGCGACCAGATACAGGCCGTGCAAGCCGCCCCAGACGACGAACGACCAGCCGGCGCCGTGCCACAGGCCGCCCAGCAGCATGGTCAGCATCAGGTTGCGGACGCGGCGCGCGGCGCCATGGCGGTTGCCGCCCAGCGGCACGTATAAATAGTCGCGCAGGAAACGCGACAGCGTCATGTGCCAGCGCCGCCAGAACTCGGCGATGTTGGCCGCCTGGTACGGCGAATTGAAGTTCAGCGGCAGCTTCACGCCGAACAGCCGCGACAGGCCGATCGCCATGTCGGAATAGCCGGAAAAATCGAAATATAGCTGGAACGCATAGGCCAGCGCGCCTATCCACGCCTCCACCAGCTGCGGATGCGCGCCCGCCGCGAACACCGGCGCGACCAGCGTCGACAGCGGATCGGCCAACAGCACCTTCTTGGCCAGCCCCATGACGAAAATCGACAGGCCGACGGCAAAGTCTGCCGCATGCAGGCCGGGACGCTGCTCGAATTGCGGCATCATCTCCTTGTGGTGCAACACCGGCCCCGCGATCAGGTGCGGGAAATAGCTGACGAACAAAGTGTAATGCCAAAACCTGTATTCGCCGGCCAGGCCGCGATAGCAATCGACCAGGAATGCGATCTGCGTGAAGGTGAAGAAGGATATGCCGATCGGCAGCACCACCGCCCAGCCATGCAGATGCGTGTGCGCCAGCGCGTTGACGCTGTCGAGGAAGAAATTGGCGTACTTGTAGTAGCCCAGCAGCAGCAGGTTGGCCGTCAGAGCAAGCACCAGCCAGCGCTTGCGGTTGGCGGGCGTCGCCGCGACGATGCGCCGCGCCGCCAGGTAATTGAAGACGATGGACGCCATCAGCAAGGGCAGATAGCGCACGTCCCAATAGCCGTAGAAGAACAGCGAGGCCAGCGCCAGCCAGCCGGTCGCCCAGCGCGGCCGCCAGCGCGCCAACACCGCATACCCGGCCAGCACCAGCGGCAGGTACAGGAACAGGAAGCTGAAGGAATTAAACAACACGGCAAGCCTCCTGCTGTTGCACCTCGGTGTAGCAGGCGACGATCTGCTCGGCCACCCGTTGCCAGCTGTAGCGCTCGACCAGCGCCCGCACGGCTGCGCGCTCGGGCGGACGCTCGGCCAGCTGCGTCAGCGCCAGCCGCATGCCGGCGCTGTCCTTCCAGTGCAGCTGCTTCAGTGCAAAAGCGCTGTCGGGCAGGCTGAGCGCGCTTTCGTCGGTCATGACGACCGGCGTGCCGGCCGCCAGCGCCTCCAGCACCGACAGCGGAAACACCTCGCCCTGGCTGGGCAGCGCCAGTGCCGAGGCGGCGGCATAGGCGCTGGCCAGCAGCGGATCGGCATGGTCCAGCTGTCCCAGCCAGCGCACGCGCGGCGTCGCCAGCAGCTGCTGCAGATAGCCCTGGTGCTGGCGCTGGGCTCGCCCTATCAGCACCACCGGCAAGCCGGTGCCGGCCAGGGCCTGCAGCAGTCCCAGCTGATTCTTGTACGGGGAAATCGCCCCGACCATCAGCACGAAGGGGCCGCTCAGGCCGGTATGCTGGCGAAACTTGTCCGGCTGGGCGTCGAAGAAATGCGGGCTGATGCCATTTGGCAGCACGCGTACCTTTTCCCTCGGTGTATGGAATGCGCGGACGATGGCGTCCCGCTCGGCCGCGCCCAGCGCGATCACCAGCTGCGACAGCTGCAGCGCGCGCTTGATCTGCGCGTAGCTGGTTTGCACGTTCCAGCCGGTGATCCTGCCGGCCAGGCGATCGGCCAGGCGCGCACGCATGCCGTCCAGCCGGCTCCAGCCGGGAGACAGCACGGCCGACAGGACCAGCGGCACGCCCAGCTCCGCCGCCAGCTCCACCAGCCGGTGGTTGCCGTTGATGGCGGAGAACACATGGATCAGATCGAACTGATCCAGCCGCTGCCGGTTCGGATCGACCAGTTCCACCCGCAAGCCGGGCACGGACAGCCGCTGCAACGCCGCGATGGTCGAACTTACCTGTATCTGCAAGCCGCCCTCGCGCTGGAACAGCATCGGATAGGAGAGGATGCCCACGCGCATAAATGATCCTTTACGGTAGTTTGCCGAGCAAGGCCAGCGCCTTGCGCCCGGCCAATGTGCATTCGGCGGCCAGCTCGTGTTGGAAGAACAGGATCGCCGCCAGCCACGGCAGCAAGGCGCACAGCGCCGCGGCCAGTAGTTGCGGCAACGGATGCGTCAATGAAAACGGCTGCCAGGCCATCAAGCCCAGCGGCCCCGCCAGGCTGACGGCGGCGACCAGCGCGCTGCGGCGCACCGCGCCCAGCAATGCCGGCAACTGCAGACCGGTCAGCCGGCGCAGCGTCAGCCAGGTCCAGCCGCTGCGGAAGACGGCACCGACCACCACCGCGAACGCCACCCATTTCAAACCGAAAGGTGCCGCCAGCAGCACAGCCACCACGCGCACCGGCACCGACAAGGCGTCCAGCCTGGCTTGCGCGCCGACCTCGCCCATCGCCACGAACAGGTAGCGCGACATGCTGAACATGCTATACAAGGCGCTCGAGACGCAGATGATGCGTATCAAGGGCACGCAGGCATCCCACTGGTCGCCGTACAGCACACGCACCACGGCCGGCGCCATGATCGCGACGAAGCCGAAAAACGGCCAGGCCAGCGCGGTCACGTAGCTGATGGTGGTCAGGTAGGCTTGCCGCAAGTCCTGGCCGGAGCGCGCCTGCGCTGAAAACAGCGGGAAGATCACCGGCGAGATCGCGCTGGTCACCAACTGGTTGAAGACATTGATCACACCCTGCGCCTTGCCGAAAATGCCGACTTCCGCCACGCCGATCATCTTGCCGACGATCAGGTCCGGCGCAGCCACGCCCAGCTCGTCGGCAACGCTGCCGGCGGTGGTGATCGAGCCGAACGACAGGATGCGCCCCATGCCGCGCCGCGCCGGCAGCCAGGGCAAGCCCTGCGGCCGGCAGCAGACGCTGGCCAGCAGCGAGGCCGCGGTTCCCGCCACCGCGCCCCACACCAGGCTCAGATAGCTGTAGCCGGCCAGCGCCATGCCCACCGAGCACGCCAGCTGGGCCAAAGTGCTGCACGTGTTGATCGTGAAAATCGACGAGAAGCGCATCTGCCGTCGCAGATAAGGCAAGGCCACGGAACTGAACGGTATCAGCAGGAAGTTGATCGACAGCAGTTGCAACACCGTGCTCAGGCGCGGGTCGTGGTAGAACCGCGCCGCCACGCCGCTGCCGCCGAGGATCACAGCGGCCAGCAGCCAGGCAACGAAGATGCTGGTGCCGAGCGCGGCGCGCAGCTTGTCCTCGGTCAGGTTCTTCTCCTGGATCACGTAGGGGCCGACGCCGAAATCGCGCACCGCCTGCGCCAGGCCCGCCAGCACGGCGCCGACCGAGTAGACGCCGATCTCGGCCGGCGTCAGCAGGCGCGCCAGTATCATCGTGCCGACCGTATTAAGCAGCAGCAGCGTGTATTTCTCTGCAAACGAGACGGCGAAGGATAGACGGGCGCGCATCAGATCAGACCATCGTAAAACGCGTGCACCAGCTTGCCGACCACGGCGGTGCTGTAGCGCTCCACCGCCTCCGACCTGCCCTGCCGCCCCAGCCTCGCGCGGCGCTCCGGGTCGGCCAGCAGCCGGGCGATGATGGCCGCCGCCACCGGCACGTCGTCCGCCGGCACCAGCAGGCCGCCGCCGCTGTCGCGCAGGATGTCTGCGCTGCCGGGCACGTCCGTGGCAACCACCGGCACGCCGCAGGCCATGGCCTCGATGGTGGCGATGCCGAAACCCTCGTTGCGGCTCATCAGGACATGCAGGTCCAGCGCCGGCAGCAAGGTTTCAACCGCCGGCACAAAGCCGGTGAACACCACGTAAGGCGCCACGCCCGCCAGCCTGGCCTGTTCGCGTAACATCGTTTCCAGCGGCCCGCTGCCGGCCATCAGCAGATATAGATGCGCATATTGGCGACGCAGCAGGATGAACAGTTCCAGCAGCAGCGCCGGCCGTTTTTGAACCGACAGGCGCCCGACCGCGCCGATCACCAGCGCGTCCGGCGGCAGGCCCAGGCGCTGCCTGGCCGCGTCGCGCAGCCCGGCCGACGGCTGGAACCGCTCGGTGTCGACCGAGTTCGGTATCACCGCCAGCCGCGCGGATTCCGGCAGGTAGGGCCGATAGATCGCCATGAAATGCGCCAGCGCCGACGGCGACACCGCGTACACGCCGCGCACGGCGGCAAAGGCCTGGCGCAGCAGCGGCTGGTGCCAGGCGCTGATGTCGGCCGGCGGGAAGGCGTTGTGCACGCTGAGCACCGCCGGCAGCCGGCAATGCCGGGCCAGCCACAGCACCGACGCGCCGTAATTGGTCCAGCACAGGGCCACGTGCACCAGGTCCGCCCGGAACGCCTTCAACCGGTGCGCCGCCCACAGCCGTGAGCGCAGCAGGTTCCAGCGACGCCATTGCCACTGCTCGAAGAACGCGGGCGGGTCGAATTCCGCCAGCGGGATCTGCTCGCCGGCCAGTTGCGCGGTCCAGGCGTCGAAGCCGACAAAACGCCGCAGCGCCAGGCTGCCGCTCACGCCGGCCGATCGCAGATAGCGCACTTCCTGCGCCATGCGCAGCTCCATGCCGCCCAACTCGCCGGAATAGCTGGTCATCAGGACGTGCTTGCCGGGCCGGCGCCGGCCCAGCCGCGATTCGAAAAAGTAGCCGCGCAGATAGGCCAGCTCCCAGCGGTGCTGGAACAGCCGGTCGGCATCGCCCAGCACACGGGAGCGCAGGTATCCGGCGCACTCCTTCAGGTAACGCAGCTGCATCCAGCGCGGCACGCCCAGCCATTCGGGGAAGGTGCCCGGACTGTCCTGGCGATACTTGCCGCGGCCGAAACGCCACGCCTTTTCCAGCACATACTCGATGCTCAGCTGATGCGCGCGGATATGATGGGCAACGCGGGCCGACTTGCAAAACCACGAACGGTAGCCGGCCTGGCCCAGCCTGCGGGTCAGCTCGGTTTCGCTGCCCATCGCATAGGCGCCGCCGTTGGGGCCGATCGACGTGTCGTAGCGGTAGCCGGCTTCGAACACCGAGCGCCGGATCGCCATATTGGCGCCCCACACGAGGCCGGGGAATACCGGACCGTCGGGCAACGCGGCCGATGTCAAGCCATAGGTCAGGCCGGTCGGCACCAGGCGCGGCAGCCACTCCGGCGGCGGTTCCGCCCAGTCCGGCTCGATGGCACCGCCGAACACCGCGTACTCCGGATGAGCGTCGGCGCAATCCTGCCACTGCACCAGCCAATCGGACGCCGGCGTCGCGTCGTCGTCGCTGAACACGAACAGCTCGTCGGCCGCCGGCCCGGCTTCGCGCAGCAGATATTCCAGCGCCAGGTTCAGTGCCGCATTCTTGCCGGCGATCGGCGTGTGCAGCAGGCGCAGCGGCAAGCACTCCGCATACGAGCTGACCAGCGCGGCGCTGCCGTCGTTGCTGCCGTTGTCCACCACCAGCACGCGCCAGCCGCCGGCGGGTGCCTGCAGGCGGCAATAAGCATCCAACACTTTCGGCAATGTCGAAGCGCCATTGCAGGTGGCCATGAGAACGGTCAACAAGGGCGCATCTCCTGTGTCCTATGATTGCAGCTGGTCAAAAATCCAGTGTAATGACAGGCTCAGATAGTTCGTTGAGCCACATCAACGAGTGCCCTCAACCATGCGCGACATCCTGATTACCCTGATTGTTTTCTCCAGCCTCCCGTTCATCTTGCGCAATCCCGTCAACGGCGTCCTCATGTGGGTGTGGATCAGCGTGATGAATCCGCACACGCAAGGCTGGGGTTTCGCCACCACCTTCCCGTTCGCCTTCATCATCGCGGTGGCAACGCTGTTCAGTTTTGCCATCTCGCGCATGCCGAAGACGTTGCCGGTGTCGGGCATCACCTTTGCCCTGATCGGGCTGATTTTGTGGATGAATGTGACCACGCTGTTCGCCATGTTCCCGGTGTCGGCCTACCCGCAGTGGGGCAAGGTGATGAAGATCATGCTGATGAGCGTGGTGACCATGATGGTGATCCGCAGCCGCGAGGACATCCAGCGCTTCATGTGGGTGCTGACGCTGTCGCTCGGCTACTACGGCGTCAAGGGCGGCATCTTCACCATCCGCAGCGGCGGCGTCGACCGCGTGTGGGGGCCGGAGAGCACCTTCATCGCCGACAACAACGCCATCGCACTGGCGCTGATCATGACCATACCGCTGATGCGCTATCTGCAGCAGCGCAGCACCCAGCGCTGGGTGCGCCACGGCATGACCGCCATGATGTTGCTCAGCGCGCTGGCCGCGCTGGGCTCGTATTCGCGCGGCGCGCTGCTGGCCATCGGCGCCATGGTGATGTTCATGTGGATGAAGGGCCGGCACAAGATGCTGGGCGGACTGCTGATCGCGCTGCTGACGCCGCTGGCCTTCCTGTTCATGCCGGATCGCTGGAGCGAGCGCATGGACAGCATCAATACCTACCAGGCCGACGAATCCGCGCTGGGCCGTATCAATGCCTGGCATATGGCGTGGAACCTGGCCAAGGACCGCTTCTTCGGCGGCGGCTTCGAGATCGCCGAGCCCCTGACCTTCTTCCTGTACGCGCCGAATCCTGCCGATATCCACGCCGCCCACAGCATCTATTTCCAGGCGCTGGGCGAGCACGGCTTTGTCGGACTCGGGCTGTACCTGCTGCTGCTGGCCGCGACCTGGCGTTCGGCGTCGTGGATCATCCGCCACGCCCGCCAACAGCCCGACCTGGAGTGGGCCGAGCAGCTGGCGACGATGATACAGGCCAGCTTTATCGGCTTCGCCGTCGGCGGCGCCTTCCTCAGCCTGCTGTATTTCGATGTGCCCTACTATTTGATGGCCGCCATCGTCGCCACCCGGCTGCTGGTGGCGCAGCAGCAAGCGACCGCCGCGCCCGCGCGCATGCCGGCCCTGGCGGCGCGGAGCGCCACGGCGGAGGCGTCATGAACCGGAGGTTGTCGATCCTGATCTACCACCGCGTGCTGGCGCAGCCCGATCCCCTGCTGCCCGAGCTGCCCGACGTGCGGCTGTTCGACCGCCACATGGCGCTGGTCAGGCGCTGCTTCAACGTGCTGCCGCTGAGCGCGGCTGTGCGCCAGCTGCGGCAAGGGAACCTGCCGCCGCGCGCGGCCTGCATCACCTTCGACGACGGTTACGCCGACAACGCGGAATGCGCCCTGCCGGTATTGCAGCGCCACAAGCTGAGCGCCACCTTCTTCATCGCCAGCGACTACCTCGACGGCGGCCAGATGTGGAACGACGACGTGATCGCCTGCGTGCGCCACGCGCCGCCGGGCATGCTGGACATGTCGGCCCTGGGCTGCGGCCTGCTGCCGGTGCACACCATGCAGCAAAGGCAGCAGGCCATGGAGCGCCTGCTGGCGGCGCTGAAATACCTGCCGTACGCGCAACGCTTGTCATTGTCGAGGCAGATCGCGCCGCCGCGCGGCGGGCAGTTGATGATGCGCAGCGACCAGGTCCGCCAGTTGCTGGCGGCCGGCATGGAGATCGGCGCCCACACCAGTTCCCACCCCATCCTGTGCCGCCTGCCGGACGCCGAGGCCGCCGCCGATATCGCCGCAGGGAAAGACAAACTGGAGGCCATCACCCAGTCGCCCGTCACGCTGTTCGCCTATCCGAACGGCAAGCCCGACGCCGACTACGACCGGCGCCACGTCGCCATGATCGGCAGGCTGGGCTTCACCGCCGCCGTCACCACGGCGCCCGGCGCCGCCCATGCCGGCAGCGATCCGCTGCAACTGCCGCGCTACACGCCGTGGGAACAGGACCGCGCGCGCTTCCTGCTACGGCTGTGGGCGAACCGGCGGGCCTGAGCGGGCCAGCCATTGCTCCAGCATCATCAGCACCCACACCATGGTGCCGTGATAGGCGGGATGCTCGCTGACCAGGGTCCGCATCAGGCGGTCGATGAAGTCCGCGCGGACGATGCGGCGCCGCTTCAAATCGTTGAGGCTGTCGAACACCAGGCCGCGCAGGCCGGCATCCTGCTGCAGCCAATGGCCGAACGGCAGGCCGAAGCCGTGTTTCTTCTTGCGCAGGATGGCCGGCGGCAGATAGCCGCGCAGCGCGCGCTTGAAGAAATACCGCAACCGCGTGCCGTTCAGCTTGTCGCGCGGCGACAGGCGCGACGAAAACGCCAGCATGTCGTCGCTAAGGAATGGAAACGCCACATCGACACCGCCCAGCTCGCACGCCAGGCTGACCTTGCGCAGGTCGTTGTCGGCCAGCGTGTAGCGCAGGTCCAGCGTCTGCATGCGGTTGATCTGGCTCAGTCCCCGGCCCTTCCAGTAGCAGTCGTTCAACTGGCCGATCGGTCCGTCCTGGTCCACCGAAGCCAGGAAGCCGGGATCGAGGACGTCGCCGGCGCCGTAGCGCCGCAACAGATTGTAGGTCTCCAGCCGCGCCGGCATCGGCACCACGGCCTGCTCGACGTAGCTGCGGGCCTTGCGCAGCAAGCCCAGGTTGACCTTGCCGGCCAGTCCGAACAGCAAGGGCTCCAGCGCGACTTGCCGCAGCGCCGACGGCACCCGTTCATAGCGAGACAGCACGGCCTGGTGGGCGTAGCGCTCGTTGCCGCCGAACAGCTCGTCGCCGCCGTCGCCGCCCAGCAGCCTGCTGACACCATCGATGCGCGCCATGTTGGCGCAATAGTACGCGGGCACGGCGGAGGAATTGCCGAACGGCTGATCCGACGCCGCCGCGATGCGCGGAATGGCGGCCGTCACGTCGCTCGCCGTCACGTAAAGCTCGTGGTGATCGGCGCCGAAGTGGCGCGCGGCGATGCGGGCGTATTCCATCTCGTCATAGCCGGCGACGTCGAAGCCTATCGAGTAGGTGCGCGGCGCGCTGCCGCTGACGTTGGCCAGCATGCCCGCCAGCGTCGAGCTGTCGGTGCCGCCGCTGAGGAAGGCGCCGGTGCTGGCGGTGCCGACCGCCTGCCGCACCGAACTTTCCAGCGTGGACAGGAATTGCTGCCGCAGTTCGGCAAATGGCAGCTGGCTGTCCTCGTGGTAAGCCATCTTCCAGTATTCGCCGCAGTGCAGCTTGCCTTGCCGGTAGTCCAGGTATTCGCCCGGCAGTAGCCGCCGCTGGCCGCGATAGATGCTGCGCGGCGCCGGGATCGTGTGGAAGTACAGGTAGTTGTAGATGGCCTGCGGATCCAGCGCGCTCACCGCCAGCGGATGCGCCTGCAACGCCGCAGCCGACGAGGCAAACAGCAAACCCTGCGTCACCTGCTGGTAATGCATGGTGTGCACGCCGCTGCGGTCGATGGCCAGCAATACCTGCCCGGATTGCTCGTCCATCAGGCACACCGCGAACGCGCCGGACAGCGCGGCGCACGCCTGCGCGCCCTGCCGGCGCCACAGCACGCCGAAGCGCTCGGCCAGATTGTCGGCGTTGCCGTTCAGCGTGGGCCGGCCCCAGATCGCCACCAGCAGGCTGCCCTCGCGGTGCAGGCTGGCGCTGTCGGCCGCGGCCGCGACGGCCACGCCGCAACGTTCGGCCGCCTCGATGCGCAGCGGGCTGGAATCAAAGCGCGACAATGGATCCGCCATGCCCACCAGCAGTTGCCGGGCCGGCTCGGCGCCCTCCGATATCGATATATATCCGCACAAGCCGCTCATACCAGCACCTCCAGCGGCGCCGGATGGCCGAGGAACGCGGTCGGGCTGGCCGTCAAACCGTAGGCGCCGGACTGGAAGATGACGATCAGGTCGCCGACGTCGGCACTCGGCAGCTCCATGCGGTCGGCCAGCAAGTCCAGCGGCGTGCACAGCGGGCCGACGATGCTGACCGTCTCGCGCGGGCCGCCCTGCACGCGGTTGCCGATCGCCACCGGATAGTTCTTGCGGATCACCTGGCCAAAATTGCCGGACGCGGCCAGATGGTGATGCAGGCCGCCGTCGGTGATCAGGAAGGTCTGGCCGTGCGAGCGCTTGCGTTCCAGCACCCGGCACACATAGATGCCGCTCTCGGCCACGAGATAGCGCCCCAGCTCCAGTATCGGCTGGGTTTGAGGCGACGCCTGGCGCAGCAGCTGCAGCGCGCTGTCGAGGCCGTCCGCCACCGCCGCCAAGTCCAACGCCCGTTCGCCGGGGAAATACGGCACGCCGAAACCACCGCCTATATTCAGCATCCGCATCGGCGCATGCGCATGTTCGGCCAGGCGGATGGCGAGTTGCACGGACAAGCGCTGCGCCTCGCAGATCGCCGCCGCCGACAAGTTCTGCGCGCCGCAAAACAGATGGAAGCCGTGAAAATCCAGCCCAAGCTGCTCCAGCCGCCGCAGCATCGCCGGCACGCGCGCGGCATCGACGCCGAACTGGCGGGCGCCGCCGCCCATTTTCATGCCCGCATGTTTCAGCTCGAAGTCCGGGTTGACGCGCACCGCCACGCGCGGCGTCATGCCGAGTTCGGTGCCGATGCGCGCGGCCCGCTCCATTTCCATCTCGGATTCCAGGTGCAGCAACACGCCGGCCGCCACCGCGCAGCGCTGCTCGGCGTCGCGCTTGCCCGGCCCGGCAAAGCTGATGCGCTCGGGCGCCATGCCGGCATCCAGCGCCACCTTCATCTCGCCGCTGGAGGCCACGTCGAAGCCGTCGACCAGCGCCGCCATCATCTGCACCAGCGCCGGCATCGGATTGGCTTTCACCGCGTAATGCAGATGCACGTCCGGTGGCAGCGTGCGCCGCAGCAGTTCCACGCGCGACACGATGTGGCTGCGTTCGTAAGCGTAGAACGGCGTGCATCCGACCCGCTCCGCCAGCCGCGTCAGCTCGACGCCGCCGATCTGCAGGCAGTCTTCCAGCAGCGGGAACTGGGTTTGCGCCGCGTGGCGCGGCAATTCGGCGACGGCCGCCATCACGACGCGCACCGTGCTTCAGCCATCTGATCGGCCAGCAGCTTGCGGTCTATCTTGCCGTTCGGATTGCGCGGCAGCGGCAAGTCGCGGATTTCGATCGCCGTCGGCATCATGTAGGCCGGCAAACCCAGGCGGCAAGCGGCCATCAGCGCCTCGCCATCGATCGCGCCATCGGGCGGCGGGGCGACGATCAGCGTGATCGATTGTCCCAGTGTCGCATGCGCCACGCCGATCGCGGCAGCCTCCGCCACCAGGCCGGTGGCATACACCACCTCCTCCACCTCGGTCGGGCTGACGCGGTAGCCGGAAGTCTTGATCATCTCGTCGGTGCGGCCGATGAAATACAGATAGCCTTCCTCGTCGCTGCGCACCGTGTCGCCGGACCACACCGCCAGCTCGGCGACCGGCAGCCCTCCCAGCCGGTCCGGCAGCGGGCGGAAGCGTTCGGCGGTGCGCTGGACGTCGTTCCAGTAGCCCATCGCCACCAGCGCGCCGCGGTGCACCAGCTCGCCCGGCTCGTTGGGCGCGCAGGGCGTGCCGTCCGGGCGCAGCACCAGTATTTCCGCGTTGGGGATGGCCTTGCCGATCGAATCAGGACGCAGGTCCAGCTGCTCCGGCGCCAGATAGGTCGAACGAAACGCCTCGGTCAGGCCGTACATCAGGTAGACCTGCGTGTGCGGCAGCGCCTTGCGCAGCGCCGCCAGCGTGTGACGCTGCATGGCGCCGCCGGAATTGGTGATGTAGCGCAGGCGCTGGGCGTGGCGCCAGTTCAGTTCCGCCAGCTGCATCCACAGCGGCGGCACCGCCGCCAGCCCGGTGATGCGCTCGTGATGCACCGCATCCAGCACGTCGCGCAGCAGCAGGTGGTTCAGCAGCACGGCGCAGGCGCCGACGGCAAACGCGGTGGTCAGCTGACTCAGGCCGTAGTCAAAACTCAGCGGCAGCACGCACAGGATGCGGTCTTCCGGATTGTTGCCCAGATAGCTGGAAACGCTCAGGGCTCCCGCCACCAGGTTGCGGTGCGACAGCACCACGCCCTTCGGCTTGCCGGTGCTGCCGGACGTGTACAGGATGGCGGCCACGTCGCTGTCGATGCACGGATGCGGCGGCGCTGCCTGCGCCGAGCGCATGCACTCGCGCCAGGACAACATCTGCACGCCGTCCAGCGCGGGCAGCGTCTCCATCGATCCGATGACGATCACCTTGCGCAGCGCCGGGCAGCCCGCCAGGTCGGCTGCCAGCAGGTTCAGCCGCTCACGCGTGGTGACCAGGATACGCACGCCGCAATCGGCCAGGATGTGGGCGACCTGGGCCGGCTTCAGCACCGGATTGACCGGCACGAACACCGCGCCCGCGGCGGCCGCGCCGAACATCGCCGCCACCGCCTCCTCGCGCTTCTCGGTGAACACCGCCAGCCGCTCGCCGCGGCCCAGACCGTTGTTGAGCCAGGCCCACGCCGCCGTTTCGATCATGTGCGCCAGCGCGTTGTAGTTCAGGCCGACGCCCTGGTAGCTCAGGGCCTGCCGCTCCGGCACGCGTTGCGCCGACTGGAAAATAAATTGGTGAATTAACTGCGTCATGGAGGATCCCTTGGAAAGACTGCCCTCTATGATTGAGATAAATCGCCCGGCCGTTCTTGATGTTGGTCAAGCAGGGCCGCTGCTTGTGCTGGCTCAAACCCGCGTCGCCGCCGCCGGGGTCTAATTTCACTTCCGCTCACTTTTACATCTCCACGATGACTAATGGCTTGCGTCATACCTACGCCCAACTAGGCTGGCTGAATGCCATGCTGTACTGGCTCGGCCACGCGTTGGCGGCGGTCAGCGCCGGCCGCTGCGGACTGTATCGCTACCATTTCGTCGCCCAGTACATCGGCGACACGCCGCTGTGCGCGGAGCGCGGCCTCGATATCGACATCCGCGAGCAGCGCGCCGGCGAAACCTTGCCGGACGACTATCCGCGCCCCGCTTCCGTGGTGTGGCAACGCTATGCGCAAGGCGCGCAGAGCCTGGCCGCCTGGCGCAAGGGCCGGCTGGCCGGCTTCCTGTGGCTGGTGTTCGACGCCTATCAGGAAGACGAGGTCCGCGCGCAATACCGGCTCGCCTCCTCGCGCGCGGCCTGGGATTTCGACGTCTGGGTACGGCCGGAAGAACGCCTCGGCTGGGTGTTTCCACGTCTGTGGGAAGCGGCGCGGCTGCGGCTGCGCCAGCGCGGCGTGCGCTGGAGTTGCAGCCGCATCTCAGCTTTCAATCCCGCTTCGCTGCGCGCCCACGCGCAAATCGGCGTGGTCCGGCTCGGCGGCGCGGTCTTCCTGCGCTGCGGGCAATGGCAATGGATGTTCTCCAGTCTGGAGCCGCGCTTTCATTTTTCCCGCCACCCTTCCACTTTTCCACAACTGATGTTCGACACCAGCACGCTGGCCGACGTCGCCCCATAGGAGTCACCATGTCCCGTATCGACCAGGTCAGCCAGATCCTGCGCACCACACTCGGCCTCGGCGCCATGCCGTTGAAGGCGGACACGCCTTTGCTCGGCAGCCTGCCGGAACTTGATTCGATGGCGGTCGCCAACCTGATCCTGGCGCTGGAGATGCAATACAGCATCGCCGTCGAGGACGATGAAATCAGCGCCAGCCATTTCGCCACCGTCGGCACGCTGGCCGCTTTCGTCGAAGGCAAGCTGGCATGACGATCCACGCGCAGCGCGCCCATGCCCTGCCGTTTTTCCTGACGGCGGCGGTGGGGGAACGCTTTTGCCTGTATCACCAGCCTGATCCGGATGTCCCCGAGCGCGGCGCCATCCTGTACGTCCACCCTTTTGCCGAGGAACTGAACAAGAGCCGTCGCATGGCGGCGCTGCAAGCCCGTGCCTATGCCCGCGCCGGCTACGGCGTGCTGCAGCTGGACTTGTACGGTTGCGGCGACAGCAGCGGCGACTTTTCCGACGCCCGCTGGCACAGCTGGCTGGACGACCTGGCCTTGGGCTGGCAATGGCTGGCCCAGCGCGGCAGCGCGCCGCGCTACTTGTGGGGACTGAGGCTGGGCGCGCTGCTGGCCCTGCAGTTTGCCGCGCGCGCGCAACCGGCGCCGGCCGGCCTGGTGCTGTGGCAGCCGGTCATCAGCGGCCGCGCGCACCTGAACCAGTTCATGCGCATGCAGAGCGCGGCGCGCATGTTCGGCGCGGCCCCACCTGCGCAGCCGGCCGACGGCGGCGATGTCGGCACCGAAGTCGCCGGCTACCGGCTGGCGCCGGAATTGATCGAAGCGATCAAGCAAACCGACGCATCCTTTGCGCCGCCCTGCCCGGTGCAGTGGCTGGAACTGGCGACGCCGCCGGCCCCGCCCGCGCTGCAACCGGCCTCGGCGCTGCTGATCGAGCGCTGGTCGCGCGCCGGCGCGTACATCGACGCATTTGCGCTGGACGGCGAACCGTTCTGGGCCACGCCGGAAATCACCGAGGTGCCCGGATTGCTGGCCGCCACGCTGAACGCCATGCCGGTGCTGGCGGAACGCTCATGAACTGGCAGCGCCGCGTGGTGCAGTTTACCTGCCACGATAGCTGGCTGGTCGGCGTGCTGCACCTGCCGGACGCGCCGCTGCCGCGCGGCCTGTTGATCGTCACCGGCGGCCCGCAATACCGTGTAGGCAGCCATCGCCATTTCGTGCTGCTGGCGGAACAGCTGGCCGCCGCCGGCATCCCCGTCATGCGCTTCGACTATCGCGGCATGGGCGACAGCGAAGGCGACCCGCGCGACTTTACGGCGGTCGACGACGACCTTTCGGCCGCCATCGGCCATTTCTTCAGCCTGCTGCCGGGGATGAAGGACGTCGTGCTGTGGGGATTGTGCGACGGCGCCACCGCCGCCGCCGGCTACGCCGCGCTCGACCGCCGGGTCGCAGGCCTGATCATGCTGAACCCCTGGGTGCGGACCGAACAAGGCCTCGCCCGCGTCACGCTGCGCCACTATTATGTGCAGCGGCTGCTGGACAAGGAGTTCTGGCGCAAGCTGGCCAGCGGCGCCGTCGGTGTCGGGCGCACGTTCAGCTCCTTTGTCCAGCTGGCCTCCGCCGCCCGCCAATCGCAAACGGCGTCGGACATGAATGTGCCCCAGCGCCTGTACCTGGCCTTGTCGCGCTATCGCGGCCCCTTGCTGATCGTCTTGAGCGGCGCCGACCTGGGCGCCAGGGAATTTTCGGCATTGCCGGCGCGGCATGCGCACTGGCGCAAGCTGCTTGCCGCGCCGCGCGTCCGCACGGAAACCATCCCGCAGGCCAACCACACCTTCGCCAGCAAGGCCTGGCGCGACGATGTCACGTCGTTGTGCAGAGACTGGATCGCATCATGGTGAAGCGCGTGCTGATGATCGCCTATCACTACCCGCCGATGTGCGGCGGCAGCGGCATCCAGCGCACGCTGGCGTTCACCCAGTATCTGCCGCAATTCGGCTGGCAGCCGCTGGTGCTGTCGGTGCATCCGCGCGCCTACGAGGACGTCGGCGCCGGCCAACTCGACGGCCGGGTGCCGGTGCACCGCAGCTTTGCGCTCGACACTCAGCGCCACCTGGCCTTGCGCGGCCGCTATCCCGGCTGGCTGGCGCAGCCCGACCGCTGGATCTCGTGGTGGCTCAGCGCCGTGCCGGCCGGCTTGCGGCTGATACGCCAACACCGGCCGGACGTGATCTGGTCCAGCTACCCGATCGCCACCGCGCATCTGATCGCGCTCAGCCTGCACCGGCTCAGCGGCATTCCGTGGGTCGCCGACCAGCGCGACCCCATGGTCGACCTCGACTATCCGCCCGACGTGCGCCGCCGCAACATCCATCACTGGATCGAGCGGCAGGCAGCGACGCGCGCCGCCGCCGTGGTCTGCACCACGCCCGGCGCCTTGAGTGCCTTGGGGCAGCGTCATCCGCAAATGGACGGCAAGCGCATCGCGCTGATTGAAAACGGCTACGACGAAGGCAGCTTCATCGCGGCGGAGCTCGCGGCGCCGCGCCCGCCTGCGCCCGCCGGGCAGTTCCGCCTGCTGCACAGTGGCGTGATCTATCCGTCGGAGCGCGATCCGGCGCCGCTGTTCGCCGCCCTGGCCCGGTTGCAGGCCGACCAATACATCAACCCCGCCAGCTTCCGGCTGGTGCTGCGCGCCAGCGCCCACGACGACCATCTGCGCGACCTGATGCGGCGGCATCACGGTGTCGCCGAACTGGTCGAACTGGCGCCGCCGCTGCCTTACCGCGAGGCGCTGGCCGAAATGCTGGAGATGGACGGCCTGCTGTTGCTGCAGGCCGCCAACTGCAATGGCCAGATCCCGGCCAAGCTGTACGAATACCTGCGTGCCCGGCGTCCGTTGCTGGCCCTGACCGATCCGGCCGGCGACACCGCCGCCGCCCTGCGCCGGGCCGGCATCGACACCATCGGCAAGCTCGACAACGCGGCCGACATCGCCGGTTCGCTGATGCGCTTCCTGCGCCTGTGCCGCGAACGCAGGGCGCCGGTAGCTGCGCCGGCGCTGATCGCCAGCCACTCGCGCGGGGCCCGCACCGGCGAGCTGGCCACCCTGCTGGACCGTACCCTATATAAGGAGCAGTCATGAAACCTAGCCACTATCTACTCTGCGCGGCGCTACTGACGGCCGCGCATACCGCCATGGCGGCCGCCGAGGACTGCGGCACCTACGTCAAGCACGATCCCGGCGGCGACTACACCAATCCGGCCGACCGCGAAGGCCTGGTGGTGGTCGAGCAATACCATTTCACGCCGGAGGTCGAGCGCCTGGTGCGCGGCGCCACCGGTTCGCTGGGCGCCGACATCGGCTATGTGCTGGACCACTTCCCCAACCATCACCGCGCGCTGACCGCGATGACCAAGCTGTCGCTGCGCGACAAGAACCGCAAGCCCTACGGCGCCCACTACACGATCGACTGCTATTTCGACCGCGCGCTGCGCTTCCGGCCGGACGACGCGCGCGTGCACTCCATCTACGGCGGCTACCTGCTGGCGCTCGGGCAGAACGACGCCGCGCTGGAGCAGCTGCAGCAGGCGGCGAGCCTGGAACCGTCCAACGCCACGGCCTACTACAACCTCGGGCTGTTGTTCATGAAACGTAAGGACTATGACCGCGCGCTGGTCAACGCGCACAAGGCCTACGGCATGGGATTCCCGCTGCCGGGCCTGAAAAACCAGCTGGTGGCGGCCGGCAAATGGCGCGAGTCCGACTAGTTTTATTTCAAGCCGTGATGGTTCATCAAGTCGTACAAGGTCGGCCGGCTCACACCCAGCAATTCCGCCGCCCTGACGATATTGCCGTCGACCCGCGCCAGCGCCTGCACCATGACGCGGTACTCGGCCGCCTCGCGCGCCTGGCGCAGGTTGACGTTGGGCTCGTCGGCCGTGCTGTCCGGCAGCCCCAGGTCCTGCGGCGTGATTTGCGGCCCGTCCGCCATGATGACGGCGCGCCGCAGGCAGTTTTCCATCTCGCGCACATTGCCCGGCCACTGGTAGGATTCGATCGCCGCCAGCGCGTCCGGGCTGAAACTCAATATCTGCCGCGACTCGCTGGCGCAGAACTTGTTCTTGAAATGGTGGGCCAGCAGCGCGCAGTCGCCGACGCGCTCGCGCAGCGGCGGTATCGACAGCACGATTTCGCTGAGCCGGTAATATAAATCCTCGCGGAAGCGGCCGGACTCGGCCAGCGCCTTCAGGTTCTGGTGCGTGGCGCAGACGATGCGCACGTCGATGCTGATCTCGCTGCGCCCGCCCACCCGCTCGATCACGCGCTCCTGCAGGAAACGCAGCAGCTTGGCCTGCAGCGGCAGCGGCATGTCGCCTATCTCGTCGAGAAAGAAGGTGCCGCCGTGCGCCAGCTCCAGCTTGCCCAGCGTCTGCCGCTGGGCGCCGGTGAACGCGCCCTTTTCGTAGCCGAACAACTCGCTCTCCAGCAAATGCTCAGGAATCGCCGCGCAATTGATGGCGACGAAGCGCTTGTCGTGCCGCGGGCTCAAGCGATGCACGCCGCGCGCCACCAGCTCCTTGCCGCTGCCGGAGTCGCCCAGCAGCATCACCGTGGCCGACGACGGCGCCACCCGCTCGACGCTGCGGCACACCCGCAACATGCCGGGATCGCGACTGATGATGCCGGCCAGCGGCGAATCAGACTGGATCTGCATCATGCGCCGGTTTTCCTGCTGCAAGGCGTGCAGATAGAAGGCGCGCTCGATCACCAGGGCCAGCGTATCGGCGTCGAGCGGCTTCTGGTGGAAATCATAGGCGCCGGCGGCGATCGCCTTCAGCGCGTTGGCGCGGTCCTGGTTGCCGGACAACAGGATCACCTTGGTGTCCGGCGCGGCGGCCAGGATCTGCTGCAGCAGCGCCAGGCCCTCGGTGGCGCCGTCCGGATCCGGCGGCAGGCCGAGATCCATCGTCGCCACCGCCGGCTGATGGCGGCGCAGCTGCGCCATCGCCGATTCGCGGTCGTCGGCCACCACCACTTCGTAGGCGTCCAGGCTCCAGCGCAGCTGCTTTTGCAGGCCGGTATCGTCCTCTATCACCAGCAATTTTTGCTTGCCCATATACTCGCTACCTTATTGTTCAGGCCGCCGCAGCTTCCGCGTGCAGCGGCAAGATCAGCCGAAAAGTCGTGCCCAGCGACGGCGCGCTGCTCACTTCCAGCCGGCCGCCGATTTCCTTCGCATATTCCCGGCTCTCAAACACGCCTATGCCCATGCCGGCGGTCTTGGTCGATTCGAACGGCCGGAACAGCCGCTCGCGGATGAATTCCTCGCTCATGCCCTGTCCCGTGTCGCTCAGCTCGATCACGGCGAAGGCGTCGTTGCGCAGCAGCCGCACCGCCACGCTGCCGTGGCGCGGCGTGGCTTCCACCGCGTTCTGGATCAGGTGGCCGATCACCCGTTCCAGGCGCTGCCGGTTGGCCAGCACCATCAGGCCAGACGCGCGCAAGTCCAGCGCCGGGCGCGGCTCCAGCGTGGCGCACGCCTGCACCGTTTGCACCAGAAGGCTGTCCAGCTGCAGCGGCGCGCAGGGATCGGGCGCGTCGTCGCGGCGCAATTTCAGCAGCAGCGTCTTCATCTTGGCCAGCGAATGCGACAGCGTCTCCAGCATGTCCTCCTGGAAGGCCGGATTGTTCTTGTGGCGCTCCGCGTTCACCAGCAGCAGCGACAGCTGCGACACCAGGTTCTTCAGGTCGTGCACGACAAAGGTGGACATCCGGTTGAACGATTCAAACTGCCGCGCCACCGCCAGGTTGTCCGCCGATTCGCGATGCGCTAGGTAGCTGGCGGCCTGGCTGCCGGCGATCTTGAGCACGTCGCGCACCTCCCAGTTCATCAGCTGCCTGGTGCGCGGTTGCGCCAGGCAGACAAAGCCGAACAGCCGGCGCTCCAGCATCAGCGGCACCACCAGCCACATGCGCTCGTCGCCGGCCAGCCAGGCTGGTGGCGGCAGGCCGCCGTAGCGTTGCGGCGCGTCGCGCCATTCCTGCAGGTCGATCACCCAGCCGCGCGAGGCCAGCACGCCGCACAGCGCGCCGCCGGCCGGCTCGGCGTTCTCCGGCAGCGGCATGTTCCAGCGCGCCACGGCCTGATAATGCATCTCGTCGCGGCGGAGCCACAAAATGCCGGCCGGACTTTCCACCAACTCGGCCACGGCCTGTATCGCCCGCTCCGGCAACACGTCGCCGTGCTCGCCCAGCGCCCGCGTGAAGCGCTGCCATTCCTGCCGGTAATCGTAATGGCCCTGGTAGAAATGCTTGCTGATGAAGACCTTCAGGCGCGCCCGCATGGTGCCGGAAAACAGCACGCCGGCCAGCAGCAGCCCGGCGCCGAACAGACAGGCCTGCTGCATCAGCGTGCCCCACACGCCGCCGATGAAGCGCAGGTACCAGGCGCTGGCCGCCATCGCCCCCAGGTACAACGCCGAACCGAGCAGCGCAGCCGAACGGAACATGATCTGGCGCGACAGCTGCAGGCCGGCCGTCCACGCCGGGTTGCGCGCGATGGCCACCGCCAGCAGCGGCGCGCTCAAGGCGTTGACGGCGCCGCGCGCGGCCCAGATATCTTCATTGATGCGGCGGAACAGCAAGGCTTCGCTGTACAGGTAGAAATCGTAGGCGAACAAGGCGCCGATGCCGAGGCACGCGAACTTGATGCCCCAGCGCGCGTTGTCCGGCGTGTCCCGGTACAAATGCTCGACCAGCAGCATGCCCAGCACCGCCAGCCCGAGCCGGATGGCGATCACCGCCAGCATGTGCCGGCCATAGCCCGCCGCCAGTTCCAGCGCCGCCAGCGCGGCCACGGCGATCAGCCAGGCCCGCTGGCGCCAGCCGGCGCCGGCCAGCACCAGCAGCAGGACCAGCCATGCCGCCGTGCGCAAGGCCTCCAATGCGTTGACGCCGGCCGCCGCCGCGCCGGCCCAGGCGGCGGTCAGCAGGCAGGCGCCGCCGAAGGCGCCGGCATGGCGCCGCTTGCGCCAGCCTCCGCGCAACAGCAGCGAGGCCAGGATCAGATACGCCAGCACCGCACATCCATGACTGATGGCGGAAACCTGCTGCCAGGTCATCAACGGCTGCCCTTTCCAAACAACACCACCTGCACGGTATCGAGCAGTATCAGCAAATCGAGAAACAGGCTGTTGTTCTTGACGTAGTACAGGTCGTATTGCAGCTTGCGCACGGCGTCGTCGACCGAGGCGCCATAGCTGTAGCGCACCTGCGCCAGCCCGGTGATGCCGGGCTTGATGCTGTGCCGCACGTTGTAATAGGCGATCTCGCTGCACAGCTGCTCGACAAAATAAGCCCGCTCCGGACGCGGGCCGACAAAACTCATCTCGCCCTTGAACACATTCAGCATCTGCGGCAATTCGTCGATGCGCAGCTTGCGTATCCAATGCCCGACGCGGGTGACGCGCGGATCGTTGACCGACGCCCATTTCGGTTTGCCGTCCTGCTCGGCGTCGAGCCGCATGCTGCGGAACTTCAGCACCTTGAACAGTCGGTTGTCGCGCCCCACGCGCTCCTGCTGATAAAACACCGGCCCGCCGTCCTCGATGCGGATCGCCAGCGCGGTCAGCAGCATGATGGGCAGCGAGGCCAGGCAGATGGCGCCGCTGGCCACCAGGTCGAAGGCGCGCTTGACCGCCGCCCGCAACAAGCTCTGGTCGAAACCGCCGCCGAAGATCAGGTAGCTGGGCTGCAGCGAATCGATGCGGATCTGGCAGGCCTCGCGCTCGAAGAAGCTGGCGGCGTCGGTGACGGGCACGCCGCCCAGCGCGCACTCCAGCAGCTGGCGCACCGGAAACGCGCCATTGCGGCGGTCGCCGACCGAGACCACGATTTCGTCGGCCGCATAGCGCCGCGCCAGGGCCAGCAGCGACAGGTCGGCCGGCAGCAGCATGGCCGGCGGCACGCTGGAGAGCTCGCCCGCCACCGGCACGAAGCCGACCACCTTGAACTGGTGGAAGCCGACGCTGGACGCCGCCAGCTCCCAGCATTGGCGCGCGGTGGCGCCGTCGCCGATGACGATCAGCCGCTGCTCCATCATGCTCGACTGCGCCGAGGTGAACACCAGCAGCCGCGCCAGCAGCACCGCCGCCCCGCCCAGCACGAACACCACGCTGCCGAGCCGGCCGAACTGCGCCTCGGGCACCATGCTCGCCAGCAGGTTCAGCAGGCCGAAGCCCAGCACAAACGACGGCAGGATGCGCAGCAAGGTGCTCTTGATATCCTCCCTGGACTGGTTGTGCTGGTACATGCCCAGCGTGCCCATGCTCAGCACGACGACCAGCGCAAACGCCAGCGCCGGCAGGTACAGCTGGTCGGGGCCGTGTCGGCCCTTGAGCCACAGCGGCGCGCTGGCGACCGCGGCCGTCAACAGCACCAGCAACTCCAGCAACAACAGCATGAAGGCTATCTTGGACACATAGTGGTGGAATATCCTGATCACAATCTCTCTCCTGCGCCTGGGAACCGTTGTAACTAAGCGGCGTAACCAAGATGATGCTGAACAGTCGGAGCGCACGTGTTGAGCCGCCACAATCGCTGTACAGTTCTGCCTCAATACGGTGAAAAACAGCGCATATATGACGCGCTCATGACAAATGGTCTATAGTCATGGTTCTTTACCGTATCCAACACGTAATCATGAAATTTGACGTCGCAATTGTTGGCAGTGGACTGGCCGGTTTGTCGGTCGCCCTGCATCTGGCCGAAACGCGCACCGTCGCGATCATTTCCAAGCGCGCGCTGCTGGACGGCGCCAGCAACTGGGCCCAGGGCGGCATCGCCGCCGTGCTAGATTCCGGCGACAGCCACACCCAGCACATCGACGACACGCTGATCGCCGGCGGCGGCCTGTGCGACGAGAGCGCCACCCGCTTCATCGTCGAGCACGGCCGCGAGGCGATCGAATGGCTGATCGAGCAAGGCGTGCCCTTCACCCGCGACGAATCGGCCGAGATGGGATTCCACCTGACCCGCGAAGGCGGCCACAGCCAGCGCCGCATCATCCACGCGGCCGACGCCACCGGTCACGCGGTACAGGTCACCTTGGAAGAAAAGGTGCGCGCCCATCCGAACATCACCTTGTTCGAACATCACTGCGCGATCGACCTGATCACCTCGGACAAGCTGCATCCTGTCAAAAAAGGCAACGCCCAACCCAAGTGCTACGGCCTGTACGTGCAGGACGAGCTCAGCGGCCAGGTCCACACCTTCGCCGCCGAGCACACGGTGATGGCCACCGGCGGCGCCGGCAAGGTCTACCTGTACACCACCAATCCGGACACCGCCAGCGGCGACGGCATCGCCATGGCCTGGCGCGCCGGCTGCCGCGTGTCCAACATGGAATTCATCCAGTTCCATCCGACCTGCTTGTACCACCCGTACGCCAAGTCCTTCCTGATCACCGAAGCGATACGCGGCGAAGGCGGCGTGCTGAAGCTGCCGCCGGAAGCCGGCGCGGCTGCCGGTTTCCGCTTCATGGTGGCCCACGACGAGCGCGCCGAACTGGCGCCGCGCGACGTCGTGGCCCGCGCCATCGACTTCGAGATCAAGAAGCGCGGCCTCGACTACGTGCACCTCGATATCAGCCACAAGCCGGCCGAGTTCCTGATCGAGCACTTCCCGACCATCTACGCGCGCTGCCTGGAACTGGGCATCGACATCACCAAGCAGCCGATTCCCATCGTGCCGGCCGCGCACTACACCTGCGGCGGCGTGGTCACCGACCTGATGGGCCGCACCGACCTGCCCGGCCTGTACGCGGTCGGCGAAACCGCCTGCACCGGACTGCACGGCGCCAACCGCCTGGCCAGCAACTCGCTGCTGGAATGCGTGGTGATCGGCCGCGCCTGCGCCACCGATATCGCGGCTAAGGAAAAAGGCGAAGTACCCTACCTGCCGGACTGGGATGAAAGCCGCGTCACCGACGCCGACGAGGAAGTGGTGATCGCCCACAACTGGGACGAGCTGCGCCGCTTCATGTGGAATTATGTCGGCATCGTGCGCACCACCAAGCGGCTGGAACGCGCTCAGCACCGCATCGCGCTGCTGAAGGAAGAAATCGACGAGTACTACCAGAACTTCCGCATCACGCACGACCTGCTGGAGCTGCGCAACCTGGTTGACGTGGCCAACCTGATCGTCAACAGCGCGCTGCAGCGGCGCGAGAGCCGCGGCCTGCACTTCAGCCGCGACTATCCGGAGACGCTGCCGAAAGCCCTGCCGAGCATCCTGACTCCGTCGCGCCGCAAATAGGAGAGCCCCATGCCCACAGTGCGCCTGGCCACGCCGGCCGACATACCCGCCATGGAGGCGCTGATCGCGCGTTCCGGCATCGAGTTGAGCGAAGGGTTTTACACCAAGAGGCAAGCGCAGGCGGTGACGCAGCATGTGTTCGGCGTCGACACCCAGCTGGTCGCGGACCAGACCTACTTCCTGATTGAAGACGATGCCGGCAAGCTGCTGGCCTGCGGTGGCTGGAGCAAGCGCAGCACGCTGTTCGGCGCCGACCGCACCAAGCAAGGCGCCGACCCCTTATTGGATCCGGCGACCGAGCCGGCCCGCATCCGCGCCTTCTTTGTCGATCCGTCGGCGGCCAGGCGGGGACTGGGCCGCCTGCTGCTGACCCACTGCACCGACGCGGCCGCGGCCGGCGGTTTCCATACGCTGGAACTGGCCGCCACCATGCCCGGCGTGCCGCTGTACCTGGCCTGCGGATTCGAGGTGGCGGAACGCTTCGAGATCACGCTGCCGGACCAGGTGCAGGTGCCACTGGCCCGGATGCGCAAGTCTATCGCCGCTTAGGCGCTTTTCTTTCCGGCTTGCTTGCGGCGCTTGACGTAGCCCAGCAAGCCCAGGCCCGCCAGCATCATGCCGTAGGTCGTCGGCTCAGGCACCGGTGGCGCCACCGAACCAAAACCATCCAGATAGGCGTAGCCGGTATGTGCGGTCGGCTCGCAATCGGCCGCCAGCAGCGACAGCGTGAAGCTGTGGCCGGACAGCGATTTGTCGATGCTCAGCTGCTCGACCTGCCACTGTGGCGTGTAGAACAGATCGCCTTCCGAGGAGAAGCGCGCATCGACGCCGCCGCCGGTGTAGCCGGCGTTGTAGCTGCGGCTGATCAGCAGGTTGCCGGTGGTGTTATCGGTCAGCGTCAGCTTCATCACCGCCGATTCGTCCTCGCTATGGCCGCCGTTCTGCAGCACCGCTTTCCAGGCGAAGAAGATGTTGGCGTCGGTGTAGTTGTTGACCTTCTGGCTGATCACCGTGGCCAGGCCGCCGTCGGTGGTGTCTTCCGCGCGGTAGGCATATTTGCCGCTGTACACGGTGGTGCCGATCAGGCTGCCCAGATTGGGGTCGACGTAGCTCTGGTCGATGACGGCGCCGCGGACGCCGTCATCCGAGTTCAGGCTGCCGCCCGGCAGGAAGTCCGCCGGCGACAGGTCGGTGTTCGAACTGCCGTAACGATAGCCGCCGCCGGTGGTCCAACCGGCAGTGGTACCCGTTTCGAAGGCTCCGTTGATGAAGCCACCCGCCTGCGCCGCGCCGGTCAGGCCCAGCATTGCCACTACACCCGCAATGAATTTCAATTTCATCTCTCTCGCTCCATGGTTGTTGATGCCAAAAAAACAAGCGAGAGTATATTATTTTTAAATCATTATTTTTTGATAATTTCAATCGTGCGCGGGTGGTTTCAACAATGAAACTGGATTAACCAACAATGCGTAAAGAATAATCCGTGGCGCGGACATCCTTGGTCAGGCTGCCGATCGAGATGCGGTCGACGCCGGTCTCGGCGATGGCCCGCACGGTGTCGAAATTGACGCCGCCCGAACCTTCGAGCAAGGCGCGGCCGGCATTGATCCGCACCGCTTCGCGCATCATGTCCAGGCTGAAGTTGTCCAGCAGGATGGACACGGCGCCCGCTTCCAGCGCCTCGTTCAGCTCTTCCAGGTTTTCCACTTCCACCTGTATCGTCACGCCCTTGTCGAGGCGCTTGGCCGCCAGCACCGCGTTGGTGATGCCGCCGGCCGCGGCGATATGGTTTTCCTTGATCAGGATGCCGTCATACAGCGCCAGGCGCTGGTTCTGGCCGCCGCCCACGCGCACCGCGTACTTCTGTGCCAGCCGCAGGCCGGGCATGGTCTTGCGCGTGTCGAGGATGGCGGCGCGGGTGCCGGCGATCACGTCCACATACTTGCGGGTGACGGTCGCCACGCCCGACAGCAGCTGCAGGAAGTTCAGCGCGCCGCGTTCGGCCGTCAGCAGCGCGCGCGCGGGGCCTTGTATCGTGCAGACCAGGCTGTCGGCCTTCATCAGATCGCCTTCGGCGTACTGCCAGTCGATCTCGATGCCGGTCTGCATGCAGTTCATGACGCCTTCGAACCACGGCGCGCCGCACAGCACGGCCTCTTCACGCACGATCACGCGCGCGGTGGCGCGGCCGCCTTCCGGCACCAGCAGGCCGGTCAGGTCGCCGCTGCCGACGTCCTCCAGCAGCGCCGCCAGCAGATTGGCTTCGAAAGCGGATTTCAGCGCGTCGTCGAACGGCGCGAATTTATTCACCAGAGTACTCATGCCGGACCGATTCCCGAAAACAGTTTAGCTTCTTTCGCCAGGTCGGCGCCGGGCTGCACCCGGGCTTTTTTCGCAGCGGCGAAATCGAGCATGCGGTTGATCGAGGTGACGGCCTGCTTGCCCACTTCCGGATCGACGTGAATTTCGTTGGCGCTGCTGCTGTCCATGTTTTCCAGTACGTCGGCCAGGTTTTGCAGGCCGTTCATCGCCATCCACGGGCAGTGCGCGCAGCTCTTGCAGGTGGCGCTGTTGCCGGCGGTCGGCGCTTCGATGAAACGCTTGCCCGGCGCGGCGGCGCGCATCTTGTGCAGGATGCCGTTGTCGGTGGCGACGATGAAGGTGTCCGCGTCCGATTCGACGGCGGCGTTGATGATCTGCGTGGTCGAGCCGACCACGTCGGCCAGCGCCACCACGTTGGCCGGCGATTCGGGATGCACCAGGATCTTGGCGTGCGGGTACTGGGCCTTCAGCAGTTCCAGCTCGACGCCCTTGAATTCGTCGTGCACCAGGCAGGAGCCCTGCCACAGCAGCATGTCGGCGCCGGTTTGCTTCTGGATGTAGCCGCCGAGATGCTTGTCCGGCGCCCACAGGATTTTCTTGCCCTGCTCGTGCAGGTGCTTGACGATGTCCAGGCCGATCGACGAGGTCACCATCCAGTCGGCGCGCGCCTTGACGGCGGCGCTGGTGTTGGCGTACACCACCACGGTGCGATCCGGGTGGGCGTCGCAGAAGGCGGCGAATTCGTCGGCCGGGCAGCCCAGGTCCAGCGAACAGGTGGCGTCCAGGTCCGGCATCAGGATGCGTTTTTCCGGGCTGAGGATCTTGGCGGTTTCGCCCATGAAGCGCACGCCGGCGACAACCAGCGTCTTGGCCGGATGGTCGCGGCCGAAGCGCGCCATCTCCAGCGAATCGGAGACGCAGCCGCCGGTTTCCTCGGCCAGGTCTTGCAGGTCGGCGTCGACGTAGTAGTGGGAAACGAGCACCGCCTGCTTTTCCTTCAGCAGGCGCTTGATGCGTTCCTTGAGGGCGACGCGTTGCTCGGCGGATGGCGTGGCTGGCGTGCGCGCCCAGGCGTGGGCGGTGCAGCTGGCGCCGTCTTGCGGATGCTCGTACTCGACGGCTTTGATCTCTATGGTTTGCATATTGTTCGGTTATTCGTAAAACGTGAGACTAGACTATGGCACATTGCGAAAAATCCCGCTTGGGGCGGGATTCTTTTCTGGTTTAATCGATGCCCTGGCTGGTCAGGTAGTCTTCGTAGTTGCCGCGGAAATCGACCACTTCGTTTTCCTTGATCTCGATGATGCGGTTGGCCAGCGACGACACGAATTCGCGGTCGTGCGACACGAAGATCAGCGTGCCGGCATATTTTTCCAGCGCGATGTTGAGCGACTCGATCGATTCCATGTCCATGTGGTTGGTCGGTTCATCGAGCAGCAGCACGTTGTGGCGGCCCAGCATCAGCTTGCCGTACATCATGCGGCCCTTCTCGCCGCCGGACAGCACCTTGACCGACTTCTTCACCTCGTCGCCACCGAACAGCAGGCGGCCCAGGATGGAGCGCACGGCCTGGTCGTCGTCGCCTTCCTTGGTCCAGTTGCCCATCCAGTCGGTCAGCGTGATGTCGCTGGCGAATTCCTCGGTCGGATCCTGCGGCATGTAGCCGACGTTGGCGTTTTCCGCCCACTTGACCATGCCGTGGTCGGCGTGCAGGCCGGCGATGTCGTCGCCACCGATGCAGCGCAACATCGTGGTTTTGCCGGCGCCGTTGGCGCCGATGATGGCGATGCGCTCGCCCGCTTCCACCATGATGCTGAAATTGTTGAACAGCTGGCGATCGTATTTCTTGGCGATGCTGTCCACCTCGACGGCCAGGCGGTGCAGCTTCTTCTCGCCGTCGAAACGCACGAACGGATAGGCGCGCGACGACGGCTTGATGTCGTCGACCTTGATCTTCTCGATCTGCTTGGCGCGCGACGTCGCCTGGCGGGCCTTGGATTTGTTGGCGGCGAAACGGCGCACGAAGTCCTGCAGCTCGGCGACCTTCTCTTTGGCCTTGGCGTTGTTGGCCAGCTGCTGGTTGCGGGCCTGGGTCGACGCGAACATGTACTCGTCGTAGTTGCCCGGGTAGATCTTCAGCGTGCCGTAGTCCATGTCGGCCACGTGGGTGCAGACCTGGTTCAGGAAGTGGCGATCGTGGGAAATGATGATCATGGTGGAGTTGCGCTCGTTGAGCACATCTTCCAGCCAGCGGATCGTGTTGATGTCCAGGTTGTTGGTCGGTTCGTCGAGCAGCAGGATGTCCGGATTCGAGAACAGCGCCTGCGCCAGCAGCACGCGCAGCTTCCAGCCTGGCGACACATTGCTCATCGGCCCCTGGTGCAGGTCGATGGCCACGCCGGCGCCCAGCAGCAGCTCGCCGGCGCGCGATTCGGCGGTGTAGCCGTCGTATTCGGAGACTTTGCCTTCCAGGTCGGCGGCTTTCATGTAGTCGTCGTCGGTCGCTTCCGGATTGGCGTAGATGGCGTCGCGTTCCTGCATCGCCGCCCACATTTCGGTGTGGCCCATCATGACCACGTCCAGCACGCGCATTTCTTCAAAGGCGAACTGGTCCTGGCGCAGCTTGCCCAGGCGTTCGTTGGTATCCAGCATCACGTTGCCGCCCGACGGTTCCAGGTCGCCGCCCAGGATTTTCATGAACGTCGACTTGCCGCAACCGTTGGCGCCGATCAGGCCATAGCGGTTGCCATCGCCGAATTTGACGGAAATGTTTTCAAACAACGGCTTGGCGCCGAATTGCATCGTGATGTTTGCTGTGCTGAGCATATTGGAATTGGACTTTGAGAAAGGTAACGCGGAAAGGCGAGATTATACAGCAGTCGAGGATTTTCGTGGGATCCCCTATATAAAACAAGCACTTACAGCGACTTGAGGCACATAGGGTCATTGCGGCGCCCGTCCCAAGCTGAGCCCAGCCAGCGCCACCGCACCCGAGGTGATCTATAATCCAGTCCAGTCGGCACCCGGCTAGCGGCGCCCACAACCTGGAAAGAGCCCGATGAAAGCTTTGTTTGTTTTGCTGGCGGTGTCCGTACCCGCTTCGGCCGTCGCGGACGACGCCGCCCTGCTGCGCTGCCGCGCCATCGCCGACGTCGCCGGCCGCGTGGCCTGTTACGATGCGATTCCGGTTGGCGCCGCGCCGGCGCGGCCGGTCGCCCTGGCCGTTCCAACCGTTGCCGCAGCCGTGCCTGCTTCCACCGCCGCCGCGCCGGCCGCCATCAGCGCCGCCGAGGAAGCCGAGCGCAACTTCGGTCTGACCGCTACCCAGATGCGCAAGCCGGACTCGCCCACCTTCATCCAGAGTACGCTGATCGGCCGCATCGACGGCTGGGGGCCGAACACCACGTTCCGCCTTGCCAACGGCCAGTCCTGGCGCGTGAACGACGACAGCAGCGGCAACGTCAACGAAATCGACAACCCGAAAATCAAGATCACCCGCAACCTGCTCGGCACCATATTCCTGGAAATCGAAGGCAGCAACCAGGCGCCGCGCGTGCGCCGGGTGCAGTGATCACCGCGTAATCACAGCGTCGGGTAGTCGCTGATCGTCAGGTCGAAGCCGCGCGCCGTCGACACCAGATGCGCCATGCCGCCGTACGGCAGCGTGGCGCGCTCCTTGATATGGCCGAACGGCAGCCCGGTCAGCACCGGGATCGGCAGCCGCTCGCGCAGATAGGCCAGCATCGTCTCGAAGTCGTAGCCGTTGTCGTACGGACTTAGTTTGTAGCCCGAGAAATCGCCCAGCACCAGCGCCCGCTGGCCTTCCAGCGCCCCGGCGTAGAACAGCTGCAGCACCATGCGCTCGACGCGGTACGGGTGCTCGCTGATATCCTCCAAAAACACGATGCCCTGGTCCAGCGACGAGAAATACGGCGTGCCCAGCAAGCTGACCATCATCGCCAGGTTGCCGCCCCACAGCTTGCCGCTGACGTCGACCAGCGGGTTGTCGGCGCCGCCCTCGGCCACCGCGCCGCGCACCGTGTGCACCGGTCCGCGCAGGCAATCCCAGAATTGGTTCAGCGTGTAGTCCACCGGCTGTTCGCGGATGAAATCGTCGCACATCATCGGCCCGCCGAAGCTGATGCGGCCGGTCTGCTTCATCAGCGCCATCTGGAAGGCGGTGAAGTCGCTGTAGCCGACGAACAGCTTGCCGCTGTCGGCCATCGCGCGGAAATCGATCTGCGGCAGCAAACGGCTCATGCCGTAGGAGCCGCGCAGCGCCACCACCACCTGCACGTCCGGATCGGCGACGGCCGCGTTCAGCTGCGCCAGGCGACCGGCGTCGGTGCCGGCGAAGCGCTGGAATTTCTTGTCGTCGTCGTAGTAATTGTGGACCAGGTGGCCTTGCTGGCGCAGGCGCGCGATGCCTGCCTGCAGTGCCGCGTTGTCGGGCGCGTAGCCGCCCGGAGCGGCAATCGCGATGCCGATATTGGATGTGCTCAAAATGTCTCTGTCATTGATGGGTGCCGCTGCCCGCCCGATGCGGTCTCAGCGGAGGAATGTCCGCCGCCATATTACCGCGCAGGTGATGGTCGAGCAAGGCAAGCAGCCGTTCGATCAGCTGCGGCGGCAGGTCGTGGCCCATGCCTTCGATCACCTGCAGCCTGGCGTTCGGGATGGCGGCCGCCGTATCGGCGCCGCAAGCCAGCGGCACCAGCGGGTCGGCCGCGCCGTGTATCACCAGGGCCGGACAGCGGATCTTGCGCAGCAGCGCGGTGCGGTCGCCGGACGCCACCACGGCCACCATCTGCCGCATCATGCCGGCCGGGTAGACGCTGCGGTCCAGCGCCCGTTCGATGTTGGCGCGCAACTGCCGTTCAGGCGTCGGGAACGACGGGCTGCCGATCACGCGGTACACCGACACCATGCGGTCGACCACTTCCTGGCGGTTGGCCGGATCGGCCGGCGCGCGCATCAGCGCGTTGCGCGCCGCCGGCGTCGGGCCGGGCAAGCCGCGCCGGCCGCTGCTGGACATGATGGAGGTCAGGCTCAGCGTGCGGTTGGCGAAGCGGGAAGCGAAAATCTGCGCGATCATGCCGCCCATCGATACGCCGACCACGTGCGCCTTGCCTATGCCCAGCGCATCGAGCAGGCCGAGCGCATCGTCGGCCATGTCGTTCAGCGTGTAGGCGGTGGACTGCTTCCAGCCCACCAGCGACTTCAGGTAGGCCAGCAGCAGATTGGGTTTCTTGTGGTGTTCGAACTTGCTGGACAAGCCGATGTCGCGGTTGTCGTAACGGATCACGTAGTAACCCTGCTCGACCAGGCCATCGACAAAGTCCTGCGGCCAGGCCACCAGCTGCATGCCCAGCCCCATGATCAGCAGCACCGGCGTGTCCAGCGGATTGCCGCTGGCCTCGTAGGCGATGGTAATGCCGTTTGCTTGTGCGGTGGCCAAAGCAGTCTCCCTGGATGGTCCGGATAAACACTGGCTTCAGCATACCATTTTTGCCGGCGCCAGGAAAACCGCCGCTAGTCAGTCGTGCTTTTGCGGGCTGCCGCGGCGGCCGCGCGGCGGGCGGCGAAGAAACTCTTGAGCATGTCGCCGCACTCTTCGGCCATGACGCCGCCGGCGACGTCGGTATGATGATTCAGCTGTTCCTGCTCGAACAGGTTGAGCACCGAGCCGCAGGCGCCGGTCTTCGGGTCGGTGGCGCCATAGACCACCCTGGCCAGGCGCGCGTGCATCATCGCGCCCGAGCACATGACGCACGGCTCCAGCGTCACGTACAGCTCGCAGCCGGGCAGGCGGTAGTTGCCCAGCGCCTCCGCCGCCGCGCGCAGGGCGACGATCTCGGCGTGCGCGGTCGGATCATGCCTGCCGATCGGCTGGTTGTAGCCGCGGGCGATCACCACGCCGTCCTTGACGACGACGGCGCCCACCGGCACCTCGCCCAGATCCCACGCGTGCTGCGCCTGCTCCAGCGCCAGCCGCATAAAATCGATTGCCTCAGGCATCGGTGATCTCTGCCCAGCAGTTGGGGGTTTCGTGCAGCACCAGCTTGTGCAGGTGCAGGCCGGTGCCGTAGCGGTCCTTGTAGGCGGACTTGAGGATCTCGAACGCCACGTGGGCCAGGTTTTCCACGGTGGGAATGCGGTCGATCACCACCGTCTTGTGGCCGGGCAGCGTGGCGAGGAAATCGCGCACCGCCGCATCCTTCTCGTAGACGATGAAGGAATGGTCCCAGACGTCGACCAGGTGTTCCTTGGCCAGCGCCTTGATGTCGGAAAAGTCCATGATCATGCCGTTGTCGGAATTGCCTTCGGCGGTGATGATGTTGCCGGTCAGCGTGATTTCCAGCGTGTAGCGGTGGCCGTGCAGGTTGCGGCACTGGCTCTTGTGGTCGGGGATGCGGTGGCCGGCGTCGAATTCCAGCTTGCGGGTAATGGTCAGCATTATGTATGGGTACTCAGGGTATCTGTAAAAGTTTATGTGTTTGCAAGCTCAGCTTCCATTTCGGATTGCGCTTGCAGGTTTCGATCGCCAGTTTGGTATTGAACTCGGCCAGCGGGCCGTCCATCGCCTGCACGTAGAAATTCTCGAAATCGAGCTGCTCGTAGGCGCTCAGGTCCTGCCCCGTTTGCGGGATCACCACCTTGATTTCGCTACCCTTGGTCACCACCAGCTGCGAGCCCATCTTCGGGCTGACGCAGATCCAGTCGACGCCGGCCGGCACCGGCAGCGTGCCGTTGGTTTCAATCGCGATCGTAAAACCGACCGCATGCATCGCATCGATCAGCGCGGTATCGAGCTGCAGCAGCGGCTCGCCGCCGGTGAACACCACGTATTTGCTGGCGGCGTAGGTCTGCGGCCACAGCGCGTCGATGGTCGAGGCCAGCTCCTGCGGCGTCTTGAACTTGCCGCCGCCTTCGCCATCGGTGCCGACAAAGTCGGTATCGCAGAACTGGCAAACGGCGCTGGCGCGGTCGATCTCGCGCCCGGTCCACAAATTGCAGCCGGAAAAGCGGCAGAACACGGCGGGACGCCCGGCATGGGCGCCCTCACCCTGCAGCGTGTAAAAAATCTCTTTGATACTGTAAGTCACGGCGGTTCCTGATTGGACAACCCTCAATTATATCTCACACCGCTGTTTTCGGCCTATGCCTTCCAAAGTTGACTTAGCACAATGCTACTGCAAGGCAACCACGATATGTTGACCCGGTGGACACCCATCCGGAGAAGATACAGCATGCGCTACAGTGCAACATACTTGGAAATTGATATCATCGTTGCCGGCGGGGTCGCGCTGGCGGCCATCGCCCTGGCGCTGCTGTGGCGCCAGCACCGGCTGCGCCGCGTGCTGGCCGAACTCCACCAGCGGCTGGACATGGAACGCGGCAGCCGCGAACTGGCGGAACAGGCGCTGGTCCAGACCCGCCAGCAAATCCACCGCCTGAACGCCAGCCAGCAGTCGCTGCGCGACGCCGAGCGGCGCCGCATCGCCCGCGACCTGCACGACGACATGGGCCAGCACCTGCTGGCGCTGACTTTCGAGGTCGCCCGCCTGGCCATCCGCCATCCGCAACTGGCCGAGCCGCTGGCCCAGGTCGAGGCCCGGCTGCACAGCGCCACCCGCTCGCTGCGCACCATCATCCGCGACCTGCCGCCCGAGGCGCTGGAGGATGGATTGCAGGGCGCGCTCCAGCAGCAGATGGAGCAATTTTCCCGCCTCAGCGGCATTCCCTGCCGGCTCGAGGCCGAGCCGGCGGCCTTTGTCCCCCAGTCCGGCGACGGCGCCGTCATGGATGCGGTGGTGTACCGCGTCCTGCAAGAATCGCTGAGCAACATCGCCCGCCACGCCCAGGCTTCCGAAGTCTGCATCGGCCTGTGCCGCGGCGCCAACAGCCTGAGCCTGACGGTGCGCGACAACGGCATCGGCCTGCCCGATCCGCCGGCGCGGAGCGGCCTGGGCCTGCGCGGCATCGCCCAGCGCGTGGCCGAAGCCGGCGGCCGCCTCGACATCTCCAGCGAACCCGGCCACGGGACGGCGTTGACCATGTCCTTTCCGATTCAATAACAAGAAAACGACAAGAAAGCAGACCGTCCATGCACAACACGCAAAAAATCCAGCACCTGATGGAATTTTCGCAGGCCGACATGCAGCACGGCTTCGCCCTCAAACTGATGGAGCTGCTGGTCATTCCGACCTTCGTGGTCGACATCCACGGCAAGGTGATCATCTGGAACAAGGCCTGCGAACGCCTGACCGGCGTCTACGCCTGGGAGGTGTTGGGCACCGGCGACCATTGGAAATGCTTTTATCACGAGCAGCGCCCGACCCTGGCCGACCTGGTGATCCAGGGCCGCTCCGGCGACCTGAACGCGCTGTACAACCGGCATGCGCGCAGCAACGACGGCGACCACAACCTGCGTGCGGAAAACTGGTGCGACATGCCGCGCGTCGGCCGGCGCCGCTACCTGGAGGTCGACGCCAGCCCGATCTTCGATGCCGAAGGCAAGCTGGTGGCCGTGGTGGAAACGCTGCGCGACGTCACCGACGAAAAGCGCGCCCAGGTGGCGCTGGAACAGCTGGCCAGGCGCGACGGCCTGACCGGCCTGGCCAACCGCCGCTGCTTCGACGACACGCTGCAGGCCGAGTGGCAGCGCGCGCTGCGCCAGCAGCAGCCGCTGTCGCTGCTGATGGTCGACGTCGACAATTTCAAGCAATACAACGACGCCTACGGTCACCTGGGCGGCGACGAATGCCTGCAGCGCATCGCCAGCGCGGTGTCGAGCGAGATGCGTGCCAACGACCTGGTGGCGCGCTACGGCGGCGAGGAGTTCGCCGTGATCCTGCCCAACCAGTCGCTCAAGGGGGCGGCCATCGTGGCGGAGCGGATACGCTGCCGCGTCGAACAGCTGCACCTGCCCAACCTGGGCAGCCAGCAGCATGTGGTGACGGTGAGCATAGGCGCGGCGACCGCGCTGGCGGCGGCGGAAAACGACCCCAGCCAGCTGGTGGCGACCGCCGACTCGGCGCTGTACCGCGCCAAGCACATGGGCCGCAACCGCATCAGCCTGCCGGATCAGTAAGCGCCTAGGCCTTGTAAGTCACGTAGTCGATGCCGTTGGCGATGCTGCCTATGATGGCGGCGACATTTTCAGGAGATTCCGACATTTCGCTCATCACCAGCGCCCGGCTGACGCCGATGTTGAGCGCGTTGAGCCAATAGGCGCCGCCTTCTGCGTCCGGAGCCCGGTGCAAGATATTGTGGTACAGCTGGGTGATCATCTGCTCGTTGCTCAGGTTCGTGCCATAGGTGCGCGCGTACTCCGCGCTGCCGAGGAAAGCGGCGGTAACGTCGACCAGCGGGATGCCGGCGTCCAGCGCCTTGATCCAGTAGCCCAGCCCTTCGAGGTCCGGCGCGCGATTGAGCGCCGACTGATACAGCCGGTAAGCCTCGCCCGCCGTTGAGTGGCCGCCGATATCGAAGGCGATCGCATGGCCGTCGTCAAAGCTCAGGCGCTCGACGCCGACCAGCGTGTCCTGGCCGCCGCTACCGACATTATCCTTGACGATAAAATCGCCGCCGCTGCCGGCCGCCACCGTGTAGTTGGCGCGCGCCCCGGCAAATTTCACCGTATCGAAACCCGCACCGGCACTGATGAACTCGTTGCCCACGCCGGCCTGCAAGGTGTCGTCGGCGGCGCCGCTGCCGATGACCTGCGTAAAATTCGTCAGCTGGATCGTGCGGTCGCTGAATTGCAGCGTTTCCACGCCACTCAAGCTGTCGGTACCGTCACCGATCACCGTCAGGTTGCCGTTCGCGCCATTGACCAGGTAATCGGCGAACGCGCGCCCAAACACCACCGTGTCGCTGCCCGCGCCACCAGTGATGACATTGTCGGCGGCGTTGCCATAAATGGTAGAGCCGCCGCTGCCCGCGATGGCGGACTCGATGGTCACGCCATAAGCGATGGAAATATTGTTGTAGCCTGGCGCGGTGGAGCTGAAGGTGCCCGCGTTCAGGTTGATGGTCACCGCCGACGTGCAGCCGGCGAAATTGAAGGTGTCGACACCGCCGGCATCCCAGATGCATTGCAGCGGCGAACCGTCGGTAAAATTGTAGCTGTCGGTGCCGGTGTGATAGGTCATGTTGGCGCCGTACAAATACTGCATCGCCTGGATGTCGTACAGCATCGGTGTCACGCCATATTTGTGCTCCAGCGCGTAGCCCGAACCCTGGTTATACGACATCTGGCTGTAGTCCAGATTGTCGGTCGCAGCCGGCAGGAACGGGCCGTCGATATCGCCGCCTGTCGAGTTGTAGTTGCCAGGGTGTTTGAGACCCAGCGTATGGCCCAGCTCATGTATCAGCACCGACGGTCCATAACTGCCCGGCGTGAAGACCGAGTTAAAGCTGTCGACGTTGTTGGTGAACAGGTAAGTGGCGTCGTGGCCATTGGGCAGATAGGCGTAGCCGCTGCTCTGGTTGCCCTGGTCGTTGGTGCCCAGCTGGATATCGCCATTCAAGCCCACTTCAGTGAACTTGACATTGGCCACAGCCGACCACGTCGCCAGCGCCGCGCGCACCGCTGCTTTTTGGGTAAGCGACATCGGCACGAAGCCGTTGGCATCGTCGGCACTGGCATCACCCGGCACCGTGTTCATGAAACTGTAGGTTAGCGACACCGACTTGCCGGGGACGCTGGCCCAACTGCTGTAGACCAGGGAGTCGATCGAATTGTTACCAGTCGTGAAGAAGGTCATGATGCTGTCAGGGCCGATGATTACGATTGCGCCATAGTAACATCAGAATAGCAGGGGCGCGCGGCCGCCAGGCTCAAGTGTTGCCTCCGTCAAACGGGTTGTCCACAGTCTCCGTGGGCGGCGGCGGCAATCTGGCGGGCAGCTCCTGCGCCTCCAGCCGGGCCACCACGTCGCCCAGCAGCTTGTGCAGTGCGCGGGCGTCGGCCAAGCCTGCCCGGTCGGCGGTCAGGTCGACGTCGCCGCTGAGGGTGACGCGGTCGAGCCGGTTTTCGATCGCCAGATGGCCGATGTTCAGCACGTCGGACTCGTTCGCATAGGGTACGAATTTGCTCATGATTGACTCCGGGATTTACGAATTTTTACCTTAGGCAAGCGCAACATTGTCTCTTTTTGGGCTGCCGACAGCGACGGCAGCAAATCGATGCCGACCCGGCTTTCCAGTTGCTCGATGCTCAGCGTTTCATATTCGGCATCGGCGCGGTTCTCGATGAAGAACGCGGCGCCGGCGCGCTGGCGCGGGCTGTACACCAGTTTATACAGGTGGGTCGGCACCAGCACGTTGCCGGCCTTTTGCAGCTTGCCGCCGATGAAGGCGGGACCGGTCAGCACGTACAGGTCGCCCTCCTTCTGCGCCAGTTTGCGCACGGCGCCTTCGATGCCGGCCCACACATGGCGGTTGTTGTCGGCATCCTGCGGCACCATGTTGGCCAGGGTGAAGCTCTGGTGCTGGGTTTCGCGGTCGGGCATGTCGCCGTTCGGCGCCATGTGGCCGCGGTCGTAGCCGCTGCGCGCGTAATCGGACAACTCGGCGCGCCGGCTGGCCGGCAGCAGCGATTCGCTGTGGAAGGAATTCTCGCGCGACAGCGTCTTGGCCGCTTCCAGATTATCGGCGGTCAGGTGTTCGGCCGACCACAGCGGCGTGCGCGTGATTCCGGAATGCATGACGCCGAACACGCCATAGCACAGCTCGGTGGTGGCGCTGCTCATCTTGGGATTGCGAATTTCCGGCAGGCGGCCGTCGACATAGTGGGCAGGACAGGCGCCGGCCCAGGCGGCGCTGCCGAACAAGCCGCAAGCCACTACGGCGGCCGCGACGGATCGTTGAATCAGATGCATATTTCTTTCAGGCAGAATGTGGTGGCGGCATTCTAGCGGACAACAGCGCGCGATGGCACACCGAATAAGCCGCCACCAGCCTTTCCATCGAAAATCCCCGATTCAACCCGCTGGGATTGGGCAGGATCCACACCCTGGCGCCGCCGAAGCGCTCCGCCTGCTCGCCCCACTCCACCGTTCTTTTCCGCATGATGCCGGCATAGGCCGCCTTGCCGAGGAAGGCGATGCAACGGGGCCGGTAGAACGCGATCTTGGCGGCCAATGCCGACGCGGCATCCTCGAACTCCTGCGCATGGACCTGGCTGGCGCGGCTGGTCGGACGTTCGACGGCGGTCGTCAGGCCGATGCCAAAGTCGAGAGCGCTCCGGTCTTCCTCCGGCGCCAGCTGGCGGGGCGTGAACCCGGCCAGGTGAACCACAGGCCAGAAGCGGTTGCCGCGGCCGAGAAAATGATGCCCGGCCGCCGCCGCGCCGGCGCCGGGATTGATGCCGCAAAAGACAATTTCCAATCCAGGTCCAAGGATGTCGGGAAGCGCTTGCTGGTCGGTGGGATACATGCCGCGCAGTATGGATCAGCGCGCCTGCCTGATCAACCCAGGCTTGCCCCCGATGTCCCCAAAACGATGCTGTTTGGCTCCGGAGTGATGCACTCAGGAATTCCCTTTATTACTGATGAATACCATACTGAATTATCGATGGGGCCAGCCAGGCGCCCATGCCAGGCCAAGGAGTAATTCATCATGATGAAGCAACACTGGAGAACATCCTTCCTCTTCGGAGAAAACGTGCCGTATATCGAGGAGCTCTACGAGTCCTACCTCGGCGATGCCGATTCCGTCTCGCGGGAATGGCGTTCATACTTCGAATCGCTGCAATTGGCGCCGGCGGGCGGCGGCGCGTCGTTATCGCTGGCCAGAAAGCAGGTCGCGGTGCAGTCGCTGATCGCGGCCTACCGGATGATCGGCGCCCGCCAGGCGCAACTCGACCCGCTGCAATGGAACCCCGTGCCACCGCTGCCCGAGCTGACGCCGGCCTACCATGGCTTGTCGCAAAACGACCTCGACACCCACTTCAGCAGCGCCGGCACCTACTTCCAGGACGGCGATTCGGCATCGCTGAAGGACATCGTCACGGCGCTCGAAGAAACCTACAGCGGAACGCTCGGTGCGGAATACATGTACCTGGCCGACGCCGGCCAGCGCCAATGGTGGCAGATGCGGCTCGAAGCGGCGCACTCGAAACCGCAGCTCAGCAACCGGCAGCGCAAGCACATCCTGGAACGGCTGACGGCGGCGGAGGGCCTGGAAAAATACCTGCACACCCGCTACGTCGGCCAGAAGCGCTTCTCGCTGGAGGGCGGCGAAGCGCTGATCGTGCTGCTGGACGAACTGCTGCGTCGCGGCGCCGCCCACGGCATCAAAAGCGCGGTGCTGGGCATGGCGCACCGGGGCCGCCTGAACGTGCTGGTGAACACCATCGGCAAGCCGGCCCAGATGCTGTTCGACGAATTCGAAGGCAAGACCGCCCACCTGCTGCCGGCCGGCGACGTCAAATATCACAAGGGTTACACCGGGACCATGGAGACCAACGACGGGCCGCTCGAAGTGGTACTCGCCTTCAACCCCTCGCACCTGGAAATCGTCAATCCCGTGGTCCAGGGCATGGCCCGCGCCAAGGCCGAACGGATGGGCGTGCTGGAAGAAGGCGGCGTGCTGCCGGTCGAGATCCACGGCGACGTCGCGATATCCGGCCAGGGCATCGTGATGGAGACCATGAACCTGAGCTACACCAAGGGCCACGGCACCGGCGGCACGATCCATATCGTCATCAACAACCAGATCGGCTTCACCACCTCGGCCCCGGGCGAAACCCGTTCGACCTTCTACTGCACCGACATCGCCAAGCTGATCGAAGCGCCGGTATTGCACGTCAACGCCGACGATCCCGAGGCCGTCGTCGAGGCGGTTCGACTGGCCATCGAATACCGGACCACCTACAAGCGCAGCGTGGTGATCGACCTGGTCTGCTTCCGCCGCCATGGCCACCAGGAGCAGGACTCGCCCAGCATCACGCAACCGCTGATGTACCGTTCGATCGCAGGCCATCCCGGCGCCCGTGTCATCTATGCGCAGAAGCTGGTCGATGCCGGCGTGCTGACGCAGGAACAGGTCGACGAATACGCCAACGCGTATCGCGATACCCTGGCCCAGGCCGAGGAGCCTGTCATTCCGGCGCCGCTCGCAGCGAACAAAGCAAGTCGAAATATCAGGTACTCCGCGCCGTCGCTGGACGCCATCCGTGAGCTTGCGCACAAGATTTCCGAAGTGCCCGAAACGTTCGCCCTGCACCCGCTGGTGACCAAGGTCGTCGGCAGCCGCCGCGACATGGCGGACGGCGCCAGGCCGCTCGATTGGGGCATGGCCGAGCACCTGGCGTTTGCCTCGCTGCTCGCCACCGGCACCCACGTTCGGCTGAGCGGCCAGGATAGCGAGCGCGGCACCTTCAGCCACCGCCATGCGGTGCTGAACAACCAGAACCGGCAAGTGCGCGGCGAAGGAAAATACGTGCCGTTGAACCACCTCGCTGCCGGACAGGGACAATTCAGCGTCAATAACTCCATCCTGTCCGAGTCCGCCGTGCTGGCTTTCGAGTATGGCTATTCGGCGATCCGCGACGACTCCCTGGTGATGTGGGAAGCGCAATTCGGCGACTTCGCCAACGGCGCCCAGGTCGTCATCGACAACTTCATTTCGGCGGCGGCCGCCAAGTGGGGCCAAAGCAATGGCGTCACCCTGCTGCTTCCGCACGGCCAGGATGGACAAGGTCCGGAGCACGCGTCGGCACGGCTGGAGCGCTATCTGCAGCTGTGCGCGGAGGAAAATATCCAGGTTTGCCAGCCCACCCTGCCCGCCCAGTTTTTCCATTTGTTGCGCAGGCAGGCGCTTGCGGTCGACCGCAAGCCGCTGATTGTGATGACGCCCAAATCGCTGCTGCGTCACGCGGATGCCGTCAGCAGCCTGGAGGACCTGGCCGACGGAACAACGTTCCATGAGGTGCTTGGCGACATGTCGAACGGGGCGGAAATCGAACGCGCGATTATCTGCTCCGGCAAGGTCTACGTCGACCTGCTGGAATATCGCCGGACACACGACTTGCACAACGTCGCATTGATACGCCTGGAACAGCTGTATCCATTCCCGGCCGGGCAACTGGCTGCGGAACTGGCCCGCTATCCGAATCTGAAGAAAGTCGTCTGGTGCCAGGAGGAAGCCCGCAACCAGGGCGCCTGGAAAGTGCTTGAAGAAGATCTTCGGGCCGTGGTACCAGTCATGGCGGAAATTCATGACGCTTGCCGCGCCGCGTCCTCATCCACGGCACCTGGCTATGCGTCGCTGCACCAGCAGCAGCAAGCCGCGGTAGTTCAACAAGCTTTTGCGATTTGATTCGCGACGGAGGCAGCTATGACTATGCAGAAACCCAGTGACATCAATCAACTCGTGGGCCGGTTCCTGGACCTTCAGGAGCAATGGGAAGACAAGCCGGAACAATTCGACTGGCCGGCGCTGCGCGTGCTGGCGACGGCCGGCGCCCACGCCTACAACGAAGGAAACGGGCCGTCGTTCCAGATACTGTCGGTAGACGGCATGCGGCACGGCGAATTCCACCTGCGCTTCCTGGAGTATTCGCTGGAAGCGGGCTTTGAACCCTTCAAGCGGGTGCAGGCGGGTCCCGGCCGGCCCCTGGTCGAAGTCTTCGCCCATGAGTCATTGGCGAACGCGGCAATCGAGAATCCCTGGTCAGCCAAGATGCTTGCCTGCCTGCAGCAGTATGCGCGTGTCCACGCCGGCGCGATGCCTGAGGAAGCGGCCGTCTCCTAACGAGCGCCGGCCGCGCGCAACAGGCGCGCCGCAACCGCGCCCAGTTCGGCCCGCAGCTCAGGCGGCTCCAGCACCGTAATATCGAACGGCGCGGCGGCCAACTGGCGCGCCAGCCAGCCCAGCTCGTCGGACTGGTTGTGCAGCAGCACGCCATCGCCCGTCTGCTCGAACAGGCCGATGGTGTCCATCATCGAGCGGCGCGCCGTGGCCAGGTCGGTGTGCAGCAGGATCCTGGCGGCGAATTTGCGCGGCAGCGCCGCCACCGACAGCCGCAGATGCTCCAGCGCATCGAAGCCCGGCGGCAGCGTGAAGCCGCCGTCGGCAGGCTCAACCGCCAGCACGCGGTCCAGCCGGAAGGTGCGCAAGTCGCGCCGCAGATAGCAATGCCCGACGGTGTACCAGTAGCCGGCATAGTAAGCCAGGCCGTAGGGATCGAAGTCGCGCCCGGTGTCCGCGCCGCCGGCGCGGTAACGCAGATGCACACGCCGGCGCGCCTTGGCCGCCACGCTGAGCGCGCTCAGCGCAGCGTTGTTCGGCTCGGCCCCCGCCTGCCCGGGACCGGTGCGCAAGTCCAGCCGCACCGTTTCATCGATGGCGCCGACCCGCTGGCGCAAGCCGGCCGGCATGATGCGCTCCAACTTGGCCTGCGCGCTGGCCACCGCCGGCGCCGCCTCCGCCAGGCCCAGTCCACGCGCCGCCAGCAAGCCCAGCGACAAAGCCAGCGCCTCGTCGTCGGTGAACATCATCGGCGGCAGCTTGAAACCCGGCATCAGCGCGTAGCCGCCGTGACGGCCGCGCTCGGTGGTAATCGGGATGCCGATCTGCTCCAGCATGACGATGTAGCGGCGCAAGGTGCGGCCGTCCACCTGCAGCCGCCCGGCCATGTCGGCGCCGCTCATGCGGCCATGAGTCTGCAGCAGTTCCAGCACTGCCAATACACGTGTGGTTGGATGGTACATGAGGTAAAGATAGCAGTTTATTAGGGCCAAATCTGCCCTGATTGATCTTTAAACTGCATAAAACGTCACCACAGGAGCATGCAATGAATCAAACCGCCAATCTCTGGTTGTATTTTGTCGTGGTCTTCGGCGTCATCGCGCTGCCGGGGTTGGACATGGCCTTCGTCATGGGCAGTTCGATGCTGGGCGGGCGCCGTTCCGGCATGGCGGCGGTGGGCGGCATCATCGCCGCCGGCTTTTGCCATCTGTGCATGGGCGCGCTGGGCGTAGCCATGGTGCTGCAATACTGGCCGCCGCTGTTCAAGATCATGCTGCTGACGGGCGCCGTCTACATCGCCTGGATGGGCTGGAGCCTGCTGCGCAGCGACAGCGTGTTCCATCCGGCGCCGGGCGCCGAAGCGATGGCCGACGCCGTCATCTTCCGCCGCGCGCTGACCACCAGCCTGCTGAATCCGAAAGCCTACATCTTCATGCTGGCGATCTTCCCGCAATTCCTGAAGCCGGGCCAGGGGCCGTTGTGGGTGCAGTCGGGCGTGCTGGGCGGCATCACGGCGCTGACGCAGCTGGGCGTCTACGGTGCGCTGGCCTATGCCGCCAGCGGTGCCAGCGGCTGGTTTGCCGCGCATCCCGCGGCCTCGACCGTCGCAGCCCGCGTCATGGGCGCATTGCTGATGCTGACCGCCGTGCTCAGCGCGAGCCAGGCCTGGGCCATGGCTTGACAACAAAAAAGGCCGGACCCCGTCGAGGTCCGGCCTTTCCGACATCCGCCCTACCAGAGGCAATGTTTCAAAGCTATCATTTCTTACAACACTAGTTACTATTTTACATCAGATTGTGACCAGCAGGTAAAAATTTTGATAACGGAGGATAATGCTGCTTCCCCACCTCATCATGTAAAGCGGAGCCCATGAAACAACTGTATATCAACGGCGCCTGGCTGGACGGCGCCAGCAGTTCAGCCAACATCAACCCATCCAATACCAACGACATCATCGACCACTATGCGGTGGCCGATGCGCAGCAGACCGAGCTGGCGATTGCCGCCGCCGCTGCCGCCGCGCCCGGCTGGGCGCTGTCGAACATCCAGATGCGCGCCGACGCGCTCGACAAGATCGGCAGCGAAATCCTGGCCCGCCGCGAAGAGCTGGGCATCCTGCTGTCGCGCGAGGAAGGAAAAACCAAGCCGGAAGGCATCGGCGAGGTGGTCCGCGCCGGCAATATCTTCAAGTTCTTTGCGGCCGAATGCCTGCGCCTGCGCGGCGACAAGATCCCGTCGGTACGCCCCAACCTCGACGTCGAAGTGACGCGCGAACCGGTCGGCGTGGTCGGCATCATCGCGCCGTGGAATTTCCCGATCGCGATTCCATCGTGGAAGATCGCGCCGGCGCTGGCCTACGGCAACTGCGTGGTGATGAAGCCGGCCGAACTGGTGCCGGGCAGCACTTGGGCGCTGACCGAGATCATCAGCCGCGGCGGCCTGCCTCCGGGCGTGTTCAACCTGGTCATGGGCCATGGCGCCGTGGTCGGCGCCGCGCTGCTGAACGACCGCCGCGTCAAAGCCATCAGCTTCACCGGCTCGGTCGCCACCGGCAAGAAGGTGGCGATGGCGGCGATGGGCCGGCTGGCCAAGGTGCAGATCGAAATGGGCGGCAAGAATCCGCTGGTCATCCTCGACGATGCCGACCTCGCCACCGCCGTCTACTGCGCGGTGCAAGGCTCGTATTTCTCCACCGGCCAGCGCTGCACGGCATCCAGTAGGTTAATCGTCGGCAAGAACATCTATCCGCGCTTCGTCGAGGCGGTCAAGCAGGAATTGGCCAAGCTGGCGGTCGGCGACGCATTGGCCGCCGGCACCGACATCGGCCCGGTGGTCGACGCCAACCAGCTGGAACAGGACATGAACTATATCCGCATCGGCAAGGACGAAGGCGCGACCCTGGCCTACGGCGGCGAACGCCTGGATGGCCCGTCGCCCGGCTTCTACCTGCGCCCCGCCCTGCTGACGGACGCCAGCAACGACATGCGCATCAGCCGCGAGGAAATCTTCGGCCCGGTTGCCAGCGTAATTCCGGCCGACAGCTACGAGCATGCGCTATTCCTGGCCAACGACACCGAGTTCGGCTTGTCGAGCGGCATCGTCACCACCTCGCTCAAGCACGCGACGCACTTCAAACGCCACGCGCAGGCCGGCATGGTGATGGTCAACGTGCCGACGGCGGGTGTCGACTATCACGTGCCGTTCGGCGGCAGCAAGGCGTCCAGCTACGGCTCGCGCGAGCAAGGCACTTACGCGGCCGAGTTCTTTACCACCGTCAAGACGGCTTACTGCGGCGTGTAGCGCGCGTCGTATTGCTGCGCCGGTGGCCGGTGCCGGTTCGGGGAGGCCGGGTATCCTTGGCCTCCTTGGTCTCTCCGGCCTCGGCGCGCTGCTTGTTGACGATGCGGGCCGCGACTTCCTCCTCGCGGCCCTTGTAGCGCCCTTCTTCCTCGAATTTGTGCTCCAGTTCCTTGTATTCCCGTTCGCGCTTGGGACTCGCTCCTCTGGGCATGATGGTCTCCCTGCATTGGACTCGGATGTCACCATCGTAAACTGGCAACGGCGACAACGGCGCACGCCTGCGCCCCGTTATCGCCGCCATCCTGCCGCCAACACGCATCAATTGCAGTAGGTCTTTTTCTGCACCTCTTTCTTGGTTTCAGTCTTTTGCGCGACGACGTCTTCTTTCTTGACGTCTTTTTTCTCGCTGTCGTCCGGCGTGCTGGACGTCGCGGCCGGGCCGCCGGTCGACGACGTGGTGCCCGAGTCGTTACCGCTGCTGCCGCTACCGCCACCGCTGGAAGTCCGCGCCACAATCGGCACGACTGGTGCGCCGCCGGCCGGCGTCACCGCGTTGATCACGTTGATGGTGGTGTTGAGCGCTTGCGCGATCGGCCCATCAGACTGGGACTGGACCGGCGGCACGACCACCACGCAGCCGGCGGCGTTCGGGTTGCTCAAGCACACATTCACAGGCGGCAACACGACGCTGCAACCGGCAAGCGTCGGCGTGCTGGTGCACTGTGCCAGCGTCGGCAGGACGGCGCTGCAGCCGGCCGTGGTCGGCGCGCTGCTGCAGGTTGCCAGCGATGGCAACACGGCGGAGCAACCGGCGGCGCTCGGCGTAGCGACACAAACAGCCAGGTCAGGCAGGACCGCCGAGCAGCCCGCCGTGCCTGGGACCGCCACGCAGACGCTCAGCGGCGGCAGCACGGCCGAGCAACCGGCCAGGGTCGGCGTGGCGACGCATGCCGCCAGGCCTGGCAACACAGCGGAACAACCGGTCAACGTCGGCGTGATCGTGCAAGCCGCCACCGACGGCAGCACAGCCGAGCAGCCCGGCAAGGTCGGTGCGGCCGAACAAGCCGCCACCGTTGGCAACACGGCCGAGCAACCCGGCAGTGTCGGCGCGGCGGAGCAAGCGGCCACGGTCGGCAACACGGCCGAGCAACCAGGCAGCGTCGGCGCGGCAGCGCAGGCGGCCACGGTCGGCAGCACGGCCGAGCAACCCGGCAGTGTCGGCGTCGCAGTGCAGGCGGCCACGGTCGGCAGCACAGCCGAGCAACCAGGCAGCGTCGTTGCCGCAGCGCAAGCGGCCACGGTAGGCAGCACGACAGAACATCCCGGCAAGGTCGGCGCGGCAGCGCACACGGCGAGAGTCGGCAGCACGGCCGAACAACCGGCCGTGGTCGGCGCGGCAACACATACGCTCACACTCGGCAGCACCGCGCTGCAACCGGCGGTGGTCGGATCGGTCATGCAGACGGCTAGAGCAGGCAAGACGGCCGAACAGCCGGGCGTCGTTGGCGCACTGACGCAGACGGCCAGGCCTGGCAATACGGCTGAACAGCCGGCGGTCGTCGGCGCTGCGGTGCAAACGGCCAGGCCTGGCAACACTACGGAGCAACCTTCTGTCGTCGGTGCGCTGGTGCAGACGGCCAGGCTGGGCAGGACGCTGGAGCAACCGCTCAACGTCGGATTGGCGATGCAGGCGGCCACGGTCGGTGGCGGTACCTGCGTCGACGGGACGAACAGGTGCGAGCTGGCGTTGCCGCCGGCCGGCACGTGCGCGCCGGTGACGCCGTTCGCGTTGATGGTGATATTGCCGCCGCTGGAGGTGACGTTCTGCGCGAAATTAATCTGGTCCAGGGAATTGCTGGAGCCGGCGGAACCGGCCGTCAGGTCGATATTGCCGGTCGCGGCAAGGTCGCCATTGATAGTCAACGGATGGCCGGTGGCCGTGCTCAGCGCCAGCGTACCGGTGGTGGTCACGACGTCGCCCGACGCCGCCGAGGCTGGCCCAACGACCAGGTTCGACAGGCTGGCGACGCGGATGCCGGCCGCCGGCGCCGTCAGCGAGGCGATGCGCGGCACGGTGGTATGCAAGCCGCCGGCGCCATCGATGGCGCCGATGCCCGCGCCGCGCGTGGAGGTGCCGTTGGCCGTGACGCTGAGGGTGCCGGCGGTGATATCGTTGGTACCAGTACCGCCGTACACGGCCCCGTGCGAAGTCAGTCCGACATCGCCGCTGCCGGCGTTGATCAGTTGAGAGATGGTCAGTTCGCTGGTGGCGCCGCCGCCGGCTGTCAACGCCACATTGCCGCCCATCGTGTGCACGCCGCTCAAGGAACCGCCACCCGACTCGATCAGCGTATTGGCCGGCAACACTCCGACCGTGAAGCCCGCGCTATTGCTGTACGAGATGGCCGTGCCATTGGTTTCTGCCGCCAGCGTCGAGATCAGGTTGCCCGCGTCACCCAGCGTGACGATCCCGCCCGCCGACAGACCCAGCGTGTTGACCACGATAGGCCCACCCTGGGTGATGGTGCCGCCGCTGCCAAGGCCGATCATCGTGGTGACCGGATTGATGTCGGTCGCGACGGCCGTGCCGGCGGTGGTGATGCCGGCCACATAGAGATCTCCCGGCGCTTCGGAGTCGCCGTAACGGCGGCCGATGCCGATATTCGGCGCGACCACGCGGTCGAGCCGGGTGATCGCCAGGCAGCCGCCCACCCCGCCCACCTGGCAGGTGGCCGAACCCACCGTGATCGGCCGGCCCGTGGTGTGCGGCTGCAGCACCACGGTGTTCCCGGTGACCGTGTCGTTGAGCGTCAGGTTGTCCGTCTCCAGCGACGCGCTGGCGGTGCCGACGTCGACCGGTTTGCTGATGATCAGCGAATGGGTGATGAAGCCGGTCGACAGTTCCAGGTCCTGGTTATTGGTCGACAGTCCGTTGATGGTGGTCACGCCATCGATGGCGGTCACGCTGCCGACGGTCAGGTTGTTGGCGACATAGATTTCCGACGGCCCCTTGACGCCGGCGCCGCCCTGGTTCAGCGCTCCGCCCAAGGCGGTGAAGCTATTGGTGATCAGGTTCAGCTCGGCCGGTCCCGCCGCCTCCAGCACCAGCGTGCCGCTGGATACGATCAGCGGCGCGCCGACGTTCTGGCTGATGCCGGCGCCGTCGGACTTGAGCTTGATAGTCTGGCCAGCCCCGGAAGTGACGCCGCTGACGCCGTCGACCGTCTCGACCGAGATCTGGTTGGCGGAGCGGTAAGCGAACGAACCGCTGGTGGAGCCGGCGATGCGGCCGGTGCCGTTGGCCTGGTCCAGCGCGACGTCGGTGCCGGTGAACGCGACTCTGGTGATGCCGCCGATGGTGGCGCCGGCGCTCTGCGTGATGGCGCCGCCGGAGGTCAGATGCAAAGCCGAGCCGACGTGCTCGAACGCGCCGCCGCTGCCATTGCCCAGCGCCGATTCGATGGCGACCGCGCCGGAAGTGGACGAGCCGATGCGCAGGATGGGCGCGTTCACGCCGTTAAGTTCGCTGCTGGTCAGGCGCAGCACGCCGCTGCTGTCGGCCGCCAGCGCGCCCACCTTGACCGATACTCCGGCGGTGTGCGGCGCCAGGGCGACGCCGCTGGTGCTGGTGATGGTGCCCGCCAGGCTCATGTTGTCGGCCGTGATCAGCGGCGTCGCGCCGCCGCTGGAAATCGAAGTGCCGGCCTGGGTGGTGAACACGCCGTCCACGCTGCCGGCATCGATGGTCAGCCCGCCGCCCGCCGTCGCTATGCTGGAGGTGCCATTGAGGGTGACGCCGGTCGTGCCCTGCATGTACAGCACGCTGCCATTGGTGGCGATGCTGCCATTGCCGCTCATGACCACGCCGCCCAGCGCGTTGAACACGGTTGTGCCGTGAGTCTGCAGCTGACCGCCATTGCCGATCGTGATCGTTTTCGATGCGTTGGCGTTGGCGATGGTCGCCTGTCCCGTCGTCAGCACGTCGTTGATGAACACGTTGCCGCTGCCGCCGTTGAGCGAGAGCATGCCGTTCAGGGCGCCGCCGTTGTACAGATCCAGCGCGCCCGCGATGGTCACGTCGGCGGTCTGCGAGCCATTGCCGAGATAAATGTAACCGGTGGTGTCGATGGTGCGCAGTTCGGCCTCGGTCAGGCCGAGCACCCGCGTGCCGGGCGCGCCGCTGACATCGGTGGCGCCCGTGCCCGCGCGGATCAGCGTATCGCCGCTGCCCGGTCCGATGGCGACGCCGCCGCTGCCCGCATGCAAGGCGCTGCCGGTGAAGGACATGGCGTCGGCCTTCAGGTTGATCAAGCCGCCGCCGCTGCTGACGCTGGAGCTGGCCGGCATGGTCAGCTGGGCGTTGGTGTCGAACGCGAACAGCTGGATGCCGCCGCCGTTGCTGGCGATAGGCTGCGATGCCACCAGCGAAATCCCGCCCGATCCGTAGACCGCGATGCTGCCGCCGGCGCTGGTGATGGATTTGTTGATGCTCGTCGTGTAGCCGCTGGCGTTGTCCAGATACACAAGGCCGGCGCCTTGCTGATCGATGCCGTAGCTGCTGGCCCCGCCCACCGACAAATTGGTGCCGCTGTTGGACAGCCGTATCACTCCCGAGGACGTGTTTTGCGCCTGCACGCTGTCGCTCATGATCGCGAGCGGGACAGAATTGCTGGCGCCGTAAATACCAGTGGCGGCCTTCATGTCCAGCGCGCCGGCCTTGATGACGTTGCTGTTCAGCATCTGGATCGCGCCGGCGCTGGTCAGCGACACGCTGCCGTTGCCTCCGGCTGAGCTCGAACGGGCGTCGAGCGCGCTGTCGGCGCCCAGTATCATGTCGCCGCCGTTGGCGGTCAGCGTGACGTTGCCGGCGTTGAGCGCGGCCGTGCTGATGCCGCGCGCCGTCAACGCCTGCTGGGCCACCATGCTGATGCTGCCGGTGGACGAGACCACGCTGCCCAGGTTGATATTCTGCGTCGCCAGCAGGTTCACGGTGCCGCCGGTGAGGATGGAGCTGGTGTCGCTGGCGAGGCTGCCGGACGTGTCCAGCGTCAAATTCGCCGTGCCGGCGCTCAGGTTGCCGGCGATGGTCAGGTCGTTGGTCGCCCCGATGCTGATGGCGGCGTTGCTGCCGTAGTGCGAGGCCGAGTTCAGGCTCATCCTGCCGGTGTGCGCCAGGTACAAGCCTTGCGGGCCGGCAGCCGAGGCGCCGATATGGAAGTCGGTGGTATCGCTGTTGAGCGCGTTGGTCAGCAAAGGCAGGCCCGAGGTGCCGATCGCGCCGGTGCTGCTGTTCTGCAGCATGATGCTGTCCGCGCTGATGACGCTGGAGGCGCCGGTGCGCGTGATCGCGCCAGTACCGCCGGCATTGAGCGCGACGTAGCCCGAGGCTCCGGCATTGATCGTGCCGGCCACCTCGATGCCGAAGGCGGAAGCCGCGGTGGTCGAGATGTCGACCGCCGCGTTGGACGCGGCGGTGCTGACCGAGGCAATCGACAATGCACGGTTGTTGACCAGCGTGATGTTGCCGGTGCCGGTGACGCCGGCGGTCAGCGAGCCGATCTCATTTTGCGTTCCCGCCAGGTTGGTGCCGGTGGCGCTGTTGATGACGGTGGCGCCGCCCTTGACGATGCCGCTGCCCAGCACCTGCCCGCTGGTGGCGGTCAGCGTCAGCGCGGAGACTCCCGAATTGCCGGCCGTGACGCCGTAGGTCGTGTCCGATACCGTCAGGTCGCCCGTCAGCGCCGTCAGGCTCAGGGGCGCGGTGCCGAAGCTGAGCACGCCGTGCGAACCGCTGACCACGCCGACCGTCAAGGCGCCGGAATTGACGAAACTAAAACCCGACGGCGCATTGCTGTAACCGGCCAGGGTAGTCAGATTGTTGGCAGTGTGATTGAGGGTAACCGCGCCCTCGTCGGCGATGATCAGCGCCGACGGCGCGCTGATCTCCGCGGTTTGGGTGATGTCGCCCTTGTAGTCGCGGAAATTGAGGGTGCCGGACGGCGCCGACACGATCGAGTCGATGGCCAGGCCGCCGGTGACGGTGGCCACGCCGGTCATGATCTCGACAGAGCCACCGCTGGAGCTGACGCCGACCTGCGTCGGGATCGCGCCGCCCGCCACCGTGCCGATCGTCAACGCGTCGGCGTCGTGATAGGAGAAGCCGGTGGCGCCCGAACCGGCCAGGGTGCCGACGGTGTTGCCGTTGTGGGTCAGGGTCACGCTGCCGGTATCTGCGATCGCCGCCAATGTCGGCACCGAGATCACCGAGGTCTGGGTGATGTTGCCGCCCGTCGTGTACAGCGACAGTTTGCCGCCCCCGGTATTGGTCACCTGCGAATTGATCGCGATGCCGGTGGTGGCAGACAAGGTCAGCTCGCTGGAGTTGGACCAGCTGACCGGGCTCAGCACCGTGATGGAGCCGGTGCCAGTGTAGACGTTGACGTCCGATATGGCAAGCTGGTTCGTCAGCGTCAACGGCGTCAGCACGGCCGGAGTATTGTTGGCCTCGTAGACGAAAGGCGAGCCGCCGGTTTGCGTGATGTAGGTGTCGCTGCCGGTGGTGATGGAAATATTATTCGGATCCAGCAGCAGCGTGCCCATCTTGCCCCGGGCCGCGCGCAGGTCGACCGTGCCGCGAAAATCGAGGAATTGCTTGCCGGACGACTCGGCGATGCCGCCATTGCCTCCGGCCGCCCCGCCCCGCGCCGACACTTGCCCGGCCATCGACGTGGCGCCGTCGGCCCAGACCACCACCTTGCCGCCGTCGCCGCGCGCGATCGCGTCGGCCTGGATGCGGGCGTCGGCCCCTACCACGGTTTGCTGCGCGTTCTGCACCGCCGCGTTCTTGCCTTGATAGTCGCCGCCGACCAGCACGGTGCCGCCGCCGGTCTGGCCGCTGGCATCGATGCGCGCGTCGCCGGTCAGCGCCACGCGCTGCCCCAGCACGGACACGTCCCCTCCCTGCCCGGCGCCGGTGGCGCTGGTCACGCTGCCCGCTTCCAGCAGCGTGTCGCGGCTGGCCTTGAGGACGATCTTGCCGTTCTCGCCCACCACCGCGCTGTTGGCGTTCAAACGCCCGCGCTGGTTGACCAGCGCGCCGTAGATGCCGATGCGGCCGCCCTGCGCGATCACCTGGCCCAGGTTCAGTGCCGCGTTGTCCGGCGCGCTGACCACCACCTGCACCGATGGATTGCCCGCCTCGACCAATTGCACAGCATGGCCGGCCGCCAGGATCACATCCCCCTGGGGCGAGGTGATGACGCCGCTGTTGTCCACGTTCGGCGCCACCAGGAACACCTGGCCGCCGGACGGCGTGGTGATGCTGCCGGCATTGCTGACCGCGCCCGCGCCGGCGACCGCGGTGAAGTTGTTCCTGCCCGCCAGGAAGTCGGTGTTGGACAGGTTCAGGCTGGACGCGACCAGACCGGCCACGTCGACCCGCGAGTCGCGGCCGAACATCACACCGTTGGGATTAATCAGGAACACGCGGCCGTTCGACTGCAGGGCGCCAAAAATCTGGCTGGGATCCTGCCCCAGGATGCGGTTCAGCACGCTGCTTGAGCTGTTCTGCTGGATGAAGCGGGTCACCTCGCCGGCACCGACCGAAAAACTCTGCCAGTTGATGATGGTGTTGGGCGTGTTGGTGATGGAGTACACATTGCCCTGTTGACCGAATGTCGCCTGGCCGGCCACCACTTGCGGCAGGGTCGGCGTGGCCTGGGCGCCGCCAAAACAGGCGGCTACCAGCAAGGGCAACCATTTGGGACGCAGTGATCCGATCGTCGGGCAGGAAGAGCGGCTGTTCATCATCAGTTCCCCAATCGCGGTGTGCGGCGTCCAGCGCCACGTCATGTGTTTTTAATAACTACGGGATGAATCTGCTGGAGAGAGTGTAGCGCCGTTTATGTTACTGATTGGAATTTTTCAGCCTGACATCCGCGTTAGGGCGAGGAAATCTCAGCTTTGTTGCGTAGAGGCCATTTGCCGCTCGAGCAGCGCCGCGATTTCGTCGTTCATCCGCTTTGGATCGAAGCCCCGGCGGCGTGCCGCGAATGAGCGTGCCGCCAAGCGATAGCTGTCCTGTTCAAGCACCCGCCGCACGGCGCCGCGCCAGTCGCCATCCGGCTGCAGCAAGGCCGCGTTGTAGCCCGCGCCGGAGCGCGCCACCTGGCGCGCGATCAAAAACTGCTCATTCTGCATCGGCAGCATCAGCAGCGGCACACCCGCCAACAGCGCTTGCGCCAGCGTGGCGACGCCACCGTGGGAAATGCATAGGTCGGCTTCGGCCAGCGCCAGCGTCAGGTCGACCGGCGCGTCCGCGTAATGCAGTTGCGGGCTGATGACCGGCGGCGCCGCGCCGCCGGCCACGTCCGGCAGATACACCACCGCGCGGCAGCCCTCATCCACCAGCGCCTGCAGCACCGCGCGGTGCGACGCATGTCCGGCCTTCAGGTAGGCAAACACCTTGCGCCCCTCACCCGGTGGCCAGTGTGGCGCCAATCCGCCCGGCGACAACAGGCTGGGGCCGACCCAGTGCGCGGCCTCGTGTTCGGCGCGGCCGTAGTGATCCAGCTCCGGCCAGGTGCACAGCACGGCAACGTCGCCCAGAAACAGCTCCGCGCCGTGCTCGAAAGGCGCCGCCATCGACGGCAGCAGCAGGTTGGCGTTGCCCACCACGCGGGCTTCGGACGACGACAGGCGCTGCGCGGGGATCGGCTCCCAGTCGCGCAACGGCGGCAGCGACTTGCCCGGCGGCGGGCTGTAAAAGCCGCTGCCGACCGAAGCGCTGCGCAAGCCCAGGCTGCGGGCGGCAAGGATCGCCGTCGGCGCGAAATCGGCTACCACCAGGTCAGGACGCAACTGCCCGAACAGCGCGCGCCAGCCGTCGACCATGCCGCGCAGCGGTGCCGCATCCAGATAGCCGAACAGGAAAAGGATCTCGGCCAGGTTGCCCTGCGTCGGCGGCAGGCCGCTGCTGCCTTGCTGCCACACCGGCGCCTGGAATTTCGGCACGTCCAGGTCGGCCAGCAAGGACCGCGTGTGCGCCAGGTCGCGCAAGCTCAGGGTGACGCGATGGCCGCGCGCCAGCAGCGCCTGCGCCAGCATTTTCAGGCGTCCCGCGTGACCCAGTCCGCCGCCCAGCTCCCAGCACAGGTGCAGGTGGGCCATGGTTCAGCCTTCCGCCATCAGCTGCTCGATTTCGTCCAGCAGCTGCGGCATGGTGTCGACCACGCGATAGGCGCCGGGGAAGTCGTGTCCACGCGTCAGCGCGTTGCGCAGGATGATGCAGCGGATGCCGGCCGCCGTCGCCGCCTGCAGGCCGCGCGGCGAATCCTCCACCACCAGGCAATCGGCGGCGTTCAGCTGCAGCCGCTCGAGCCCCAGCAAATACGGCTCCGGCGAGGGCTTGCTGCTGGCGTAGGATTCATGCGTGAGGACGAATTCAAAATGCGGCATCAGCGCCAGGCGGTCGTGGATGATCTCGAAGTGCTCGCGGTTGGCGCTGGTCACCACGCCCATGCGCAGGCGCGGCGACAGGCTGGCCAGCACGTCGGCCACGCCTTCGATGGCGGGAATGTGCTCGGAAGCCAGTCGGGCGGCATAGCGGCGATTGCGGTCGTTGCGCCATTCTTCGATCTGCGCCTGGCTCAGGCGCGGCTCGATCAGGTGCCACGCGCCGCAGTTGTCGGCCAGGTACCAGTCGAAGAAGTGCTGCTCGCTCAGGGCCAACCCCAGTGGCAGGAACAGATCCCGGTTCGCCTCGTAAAACAGGCGCTCGGTATCCACCAGCACACCGTCGTTGTCCCATAAAATCGCCCGCAGCTTCATCTCGTTCACGCAGGAACGCCGCTCGCCATCGGGTTGGCCAGCGGTTCGGCGACCTTGCTCAGCAGGTTGCGGTCGACGTGATGGAACGGCTCATCCTGGCCGCGTATCATCATCACCGTATCTTCTTCGTAGCCCCAGGTGCCGTCGTCGTTGATGGTGACCTTGATGCGGTACTCCACCGTCTTGAAGCCGTATTCCAGGAACGGGTTGGAACGGATGCCGTAGGTGTCGGACTCCAGCCGCGCCACCAGTTCGAACTCCTTCGCGTCCGGCGCCACCACGGCCGACGCCATGGCGATCTGGCCGCGCGGGATGGCCAGCGTCTGGATCACGGTGCTGGTGGCCGGCTCCCACAGCCAGTAACCGACCTGCTCGTGGTAGGTCTTGGCCTGGCCCGGCTTGTTGATGATGATCAGGTAGCGCAGGCCGTAGAACAGCTGCGGGCCGTTGGTCACGGGATCGATCGGCTGCAGCTCGATGCGTTCGACGTAGGCCTGCTTGCGCGGGCCGTCCGCCTTCGGCTTGATATCGAGGCCGCGCTCACCCTTCCAGATTCCCGCCATCGGCGCCAGCGGGCCGAGGTTGTCGAGGGTGTTGACGTCGATCGCGGACGGTTCGGTGTAAATATCGCTGGAAAACTCGCTCATGCAAAATCCTGTTGGTTGGTGATGACGCTATTGTAAGGCGATCTCGATGCGGTTGCGCCCCCCGCTTCTGGAATAGGCCACCGCGCCGCCCAGTTGGCGTATCAGCAGCAGTCCGACGCCACCGACCTTCTGCTGCTCGACCGGCAGCAGCGGATCGGCCGGCGCAGGTCCTTCGGTCAGCGGATTGAATGGCGCCGCCTCGTCCTCGTAGGCCAGCCGCGCACCGTCCACGCCGACCCATACCGAATGCGCGCTGTCGCCACCGTAGCCATGCAGGATGCTGTTGCGCAGCAGCTCCTCCAGTATCAGCTCGGCGCGGGCAACGACGCCGGGCGCCAGGCCGGCGTGCTGCAGCGCCAGCGCGGCGAACGCCATCGCGCTGGGCACCGCGTCCAGGCGCGCCGGAAACTGCAGCATGTGCGCGGTATCGGTTTCTTTTTTCTCCATATCAATATATTATCGGATTGATCATCCAAGGAGAAGAAACATGTTGAAAGCCGCACTGGCAGCGGTCCTGGTCATCGCTTCCGCCCATGCCGCCGAACCGCCCGCCGGCATGGTCAAGACCACCAAGGGCAAAGCGACTATCGAACGCGAAGGCAAGCAGTCGCCGGCAAGCGCCGGTGCGTCGCTGATGCCCAGCGACCGCGTGATCACCGGCGCCGACGGCAGCGTCGGCATCACGCTGCGCGACGAGACGCTGCTGGCGGTGGGGCCAAACAGCAACGTGTGGCTGGAAAAATACGCCTTCGACCCGACTTCGCACGAGGGCACGCTGGACGCCACCGTCAAACGCGGCACGCTGGGCGTCATTTCCGGCAAGCTGCCCAAGCAATCGCCGGGCGCGGTGCAGTTCCGCACGCCGACGTCCATCCTCGGAGTGCGCGGCACCGAATTCGTCATCGACGTCAAGGACGGAGAATAATCGATGGCGATGTTAATCTGGATCGCCTGCCTGATCGCCGCCGTCTCGCAACAACGCACACCCGCCGAACAAATCACGCTGCTGCCCAACCAGGACGGCAAGCCGAGCGCGGTGATCATCTCCACGGCGGGCGCCGATACGGTGCTAGACAAGCCGTACCAGGTCGCCGCCATCGATAGCAAAGGCGCTACCGTCAGCATCGGCGACATGGCCGATATCAGGAGCCGCTACGAGACAGTGCTGTCGGCGATGCCGCAGCGCGCGGCCGTGTTCACGCTCTACTTCGCCACCGACACCGACGACCTGGTGCCCGAATCGGCGGCGCGGCTGGCGGACGTCAAGGCGCAACTGGGGTCGCGCCCTGCTCCCGAGATCATCGTCATCGGCCATACGGATACCGTGGCCAAGCGCGAATACAACGATGCCTTGTCGCTGCGCCGCGCCGCCGCGGTCAAGCGCATGCTGGTGGAAACCGGCATCGACGAAGAACGCATCGTGGTGCAAGGCCGGGGCGAACGCGAGCCGCTGGTGCCGACCGCCGACGGCGTCGACGAGCCGCGCAACCGCCGCGTCGAGATCCGCGTCCGTTAGCTTGTCGCCGCGCCGTCCCAGCGCAGCACCAGCAAGGTCAGGTCGTCCGAGGCTTCGGCCTGGCCCACGTGCCGGCGCACATCGTCGCGCACCGCCTGCACCACCGCTGCCGGCGGCGACGCCGTCGGCATGCCGCCCAGCAGCCGGTCCAGCCGCTCGTTGCCATACAAATTCCCCGCCTCGTCCATCGCCTCGTTGATACCGTCGGTGGTCAGGCACAGGCACTCTCCCGCCTGCAGCTGGTATTGCTGGACCGGGTATTCGAAATCATCCATCACGCACAGCGGCGGCCCATCGGCGGGCCGCAGCAGCTCGATGCGGCCATCGGCCATCAACCGGCGCGGCGCGTCATGGCCTGCGTTGCACAGCAGGACCTGGCCGGTGGAGGCATCGAGGATGCCGGCCACGCTGGTCACGAACAGCATCTCCGGATTCTCGCGCGACAGCTCCCGGTTGGCGCCGTTCATGATGGCGGCCATGCCATCGGTGCCGCGCAGCGCGACGCTCTTGGACAGCGCCTTCGCCACCACCATGAACAGACTGGCCGGCAGACCCTTGCCCGACACGTCGCCGACCATGAAGAAGACGCGGTCGCGGTCAAGCATGAAAAAGTCATACAGGTCGCCGCCCACCTCGCGCGCCGGTTCCAGCAAGGCATCCAGCGTGAAGCGGCGCTCGCCGGGGAAGGACTGCGCGGCCTGCGGCAGCGTCGCCATCTGGATGCGGCGGGCGGCGCCCAGTTCGCCGGCGGTCTTCGCGGCCGACACACGCGCCGCCTGCAGCGCGTGCTCGCTCAGCTTGCGGTCGCGCACGGCCGCCGCCAGCATGCTGGTCAACAGGCTGAGAGCGACCAGGGCCAGGCCGCAGTCCACGGCGGCGGCGTCGAACAGCAAGCCGGCGCGCGCGAACAGCAGCGCGCCGCCGCCGAACATGCCCAGCGCAATGACGGCCCCTATCGGCACCGATACGCGCAGCCGCAAGCCGGGCATCAGCCACACCAGCAGCAGGCTGAAGATGCCGAACGACGCCACCTCGGCGGCGCGCATCCAGCCGGGACGGCGCAGGAAGGCGCCGTCGAAGAAGCTCTCGATCATCTGCGCGTGCGTGTCGACGCCGGGCATGAAGTCGCCGCGTGCGTTGGTTTTGTAGTCGGTCAGACCCAGCCCGGTCATCGCGACGATGACGATCTTGTCTTGCAGCGCGGCCGGGTCGAGACGGTCCTGCATCAGGTCCAGCGCGGAGATGTAGCGGTCCATCGCCGGCGCGGAAAAATTCACCCAGACCGCGCCGTCGAGCAAGGTCGGCACCCGCAGGTCGCCTACCGACACGCTGTGCACGCCGTCGGAACCGGCTTCGATTTCGAGTGCCTTGGCGCCGGTGGCCACGCGCAGCAGCTCCATCGAAAAAGCCGGCACCAGCGTCTCGCCGACCGCGCCTACCAGCGGCGCCCGCCGCACGATGCCCTTCTCCAGGTTCACCGACAACAAGCCCTGCCCCTTGGCCGCCGCCTGCAGCAACGGCAGGCTGGACATCGCTTGCGGGAATCTCATCACATGCGTCATCACATGCAGCGGCGCGGCACTCATGCCGTTCACGTGCACCGGCCAGACGCGCAGCGCATCGCTGGTACCCGGCTCGGGATGGGCGAAGCCGGCCGCGCCCAGCACCGTCGGCGCCCTCCGCATGGCCGTTGCCAGCACGTCGTCGTAGGCCGGCAGCGCGGCCAGGCCATCGCGCAACGCGCCCGCTGGCAGGCGGGCGGCCAGCGCTTCCGGCGACGTGGTGTCCGGCTCCGGCATCAGGATATCCAGCCCGATAGCCAGCGGCCGCTGCGCATCGATGCGTTCTATCAGTTCCGTCAGGCGCGTGCGAGGCCATGGCCACTGGCCGAATTGCTTCAGCGAGGCTTCATCGATGGCGATGATCTGGACCGGTCCGGACGCGCGCTGGCGCGGCAGATGGACCTGATAGGCGTCGAATAGGGCCTGCCGCAGCTGCGGCAGCGGACCGTCGCCGCCGATGGACAAGGCCAACGCCAGCAGGCCCGCCAGAACCAGCGCCAACGGCCGCCCCTGGCCCGCGCGCAGGCCGCCCAGGACCCGGGTTTGCAAGCGTTGCAGCATGGCCGCGCTTACAGTTCGATTTCCATGCCGTCGTAGGCGGAGACGATTTCCAGCGGCGCCTCGCCGGTGATCTCGGCATAGCGGCGCGTTTCGGCCAGCACGCTGGCGATCTGCGCGTCGTCGTAAATAGGCTCGTGATGGAACAGGCAAAGCTGGTGAACGCCCGCCAGCTGGCACAGCTCGACGCCGACCACATTGCTGGAATGCCCCCAGTCGGCCTTGACCGAAATGGAATCGGCCAGCGAATACATGGCGTCGAAGATCACCAGGTCGGCGTCGCGGAAGAAATCGACGAAGGCCACGCGCTCGGCGGCGTTATCCAGCTTGTGCTCGGAATCGGTACTGTAGATCATGCTCTTGCCGCCGTGCTCAAGGCGGTAGCCGTAGGAGTCGCCGGCATGCAGCTGCAGCTTGGCCGTCACGGTCACGTCGTGCAGTTTCAATGGCACGCCCGGCTCCATGGTGACGAATTCGATGGTGGCGCCCAGTTGATGGAAGCCGACCGGGAAGCTGATGGGCTCCTGCTGGCGGCGGAACGCCGTCTCCAGCTCCTTGTGGCAGCCGTAGATGATGATGCGGTTGCCAGGTATGTAGGCCGGCGTGAAGAACGGGAAGCCCATGATGTGATCCCAATGGAGATGGGACATGAACACATGGTAGGTTTGCGGCTTGGCGGGGCCATACTTGGCCAGCTTGGCGCCGGCCAGCGCGCGCACGCCGGAACCCAGGTCGAGGATGATGTGCTCGTGCACGGTGTCCGGATCCCACACTTCCACCTCGACGCAGCTGGAGTTGCCGCCGTAGGTGCCGCGCACGTCGAAGCCCAGGTCGTTGTCGATATACGACGCCACTTTTTCCGGCGTGTCGAGATTGCGGCCGATGGCGCCCTCGAGCGCCTTCACCAGCTTGGAACGGATCTGCTTGTGATTCAGCGCGACCGGCAGCGAACCGCGCGCACCCCAGATGCGGGCCTTCATGAAGCGCCGCCAACGGCGGCCAGCGCTGCGGGGCGGTCCGGGAATATCTCGAACAGCATGTCGAAACGGCTGATGGTGAACACCTCCAGCACCAGCGGCTGCAGCGCCGCGAGCACCATGCGGCCGCCCTGCGCCTTGACCTGTTTGATGGCCACCATCAGCGCCCGCAAGCCGATGCTGCTGATGTAATTGACGCCGGCGAAATCGATCACCATCGGCGCGCCATCCCTGGTGCAGTCGCGCAGATGCGGATCGAGCGCCAGTTTGAAGGCATCCGCGTGCGTATGATCGATGCGGCCGGCTGGGCTCAGCACCAGCGTGCGCCCCTCTTGTCGTGGCTGAAGTTCCATGTTGATGACCCGTGCTCCGTGCTCGTGAGATACTGATTAAGGGTTAAAGTGTACCAAATATCAGTAGTTATTTTGGTATTTTCGCATCTTTTTTGTGCAAGAAGCAATTCCCAGGGGGAACGTATGCGGCCGCTCGACAAATATTTCAAGCTCGCAGAGCACGGCAGCAATGTCCGCACCGAAGTGGTGGCCGGCATCACCACCTTCCTGACGATGGCCTACATCATCTTCGTCAATCCCGCGATCCTGGGCGACGCCGGCGTGCCGAAGGACGCCGTCTTCGTCGCCACCTGCCTGGCCGCCGCGCTGGGCACCATCATCATGGGCCTGTACGCCAACTACCCGATCGGCATGGCGCCGGGCATGGGGCTCAACGCCTACTTCGCCTATGCCGTGGTGCTGGGCATGGGCGTGCCGTGGCAGTCGGCGCTGGGCGCCGTGTTCATCTCGGGCTGCCTGTTCCTGCTGGTGACCCTGTTCAAGGTGCGCGAGCAGATCGTCAACGGCATTCCGCACTCGCTGCGGGTGGCGATCACCGTCGGCCTGGGCCTGTTCCTGGCGCTGATCGCGATGAAGAGCGCCGGCCTGGTGGTCGCCAGCCCCGAGACGCTGGTGCGCGTGGGCGACATGCACAAGCCGCAGACCATCATGGCGGTGGCCGGTTTCCTGCTGATCGTTACGCTGGACCGTCTGCGGGTGCCGGGCGCCCTGCTGATCGGCATTATCGCCGTGACGGTGCTGAGCTTTTTCTACGGCGGGAATACCTTCCACGGCTTCATGTCGATGCCGCCTTCGCTGGCGCCGACGCTGCTCCAGCTGGATCTGAAGGGCGCCGCCAACATCGGCCTGCTCAATGTGGTGCTGGTGTTCTTCCTGGTTGAACTGTTCGACGCCACCGGCACCTTGATGGGCGTGGCCAGCCGCGCGGGGCTGCTGGTCGGCGGCCGGATGGCGCGCCTGAACAAGGCGCTGCTGGCCGACAGCTGCGCCATCGTGGCCGGCTCGATGCTCGGCACCTCCAGCACCACCGCCTATCTCGAAAGCGCGGCCGGCGTGCAGGCCGGCGGCCGTACGGGTTTGACGGCGCTGGTGGTCGCGCTGCTGTTCCTGGCGGCCTTGTTCTTCGCCCCCATCGCCGGCGTGGTGCCGGCCTACGCCACCGCCCCGGCGCTGCTGTTCGTCGCCTGCCTGATGCTGCGCGACCTGGTCGACGTGGACTGGAACGAGACCACCGAGAGCGTGCCGGCGGCCATCACCGCGCTGGTGATCCCGTTCACCTATTCGATCGCCCATGGCATCGCGTTCGGCTTCATCACCTACGCCGGCCTGAAGTTGTTGACCGGCCGCGCGCGCGAGGTCAAGCCGGTGGTGTGGGTGATCGCCGGCGTGTTCCTGTTCAAATACGCTTACCTTACTGGCTAACTGCTGTCCTCTCGCGGGATGCCACCAAGGTGGGCATTTCGCGTATCGCCAGCACGCCGATGACGTTGTGCAGCCGCATGCGGCACAGCGTCAGCGGATCTTCCTCCGCCGCCGCCAGCCGCAGTTGCACGTCCACCCCTTGCGCGGTGGCCGTCGTGCGCAGGCTGCGCAACTCTATCCCCAGCCGCCGCACAATCGCCAGCACGGCTTCCAGCGTGGCGATCGGATCGTCCGGCTCTATGCAAAAACGGTAGCTTTTTTGTGTGGTATTCATGCCACCAGAATATCCGGGAAGCGTCAAAATAGGCTTCCTGAATTTGCTTCGCTTATGTAAATTTAAAGGACGACGTCCCGAATAATATAGAATATATGGGATATTCATCTTTTGCGGAACTATCCCATGGAAATTGACGAACTCGATCGCCGCATCCTGCGTGAACTGCGCCAGGACGGCCGCCTGAGCAACACCAAGCTGGCCGAAAAGGTCGGCCTGTCGACCACGCCGTGCTGGAACCGCGTGCGCGCGCTGGAGGAAGGCGGCATGATCGAAGGCTACACGGCGCTACTCAGCCAGAAGGCGCTGGGCTACCCGGACACGGTCATCATCGAAGTGACGCTGGACCGGCACGACGACGACATCTTCGAAAAATTCGGCCAGGCCCTGGCCGATCTGCCGGAAGTGATGGAGGCGTATCTACTGACCGGCGAATACGACTACCTGATCAAGGTGGCTGTAGCCGGTACGGCGGGCTACGAAGAATTCCTGCGCCGCAAACTCTACAAGCTGCCCGGCCTGCGCCACAGCCGCTCCACCTTCGTGCTGCGCTGCCTGAAGCGCGCCCATTCGGTGGAGCCATAAGACAGCGGACTCTAAAAAAGGCGGGGTCAGTTCCGGCAACCTGCCACGTCAGAGCTTACCGTCATATTTCTTTACCGCGCGATTCACCGTTCTCAAAGAAACGCCGAAGAACTCGCCAATTCGCTCCATGGTGAATACGGTAGAAAAATACGCGTTCGCCATCGCCTGATCCCTGTCTGAAAATTGAAGCCGATATTCTTCCAGTGACCGAGCGGCCGCCCGTCGGTGGGCTTTGGAAACACCTCGCAAAGACGCGTCCCCAAAACAGCTTCGATGGTGTTCGACGAAAGACTCGTCGCCTAACATAAGCTGATGGCAGACTCGCTTCAATGGACTATCCAGCCCCACCCCATCCATCACAAACTGACGATACCGCGCTATGGCCAGGCTGCGCGTCGAGCCAAACTGCCCCAACAACCATTCTGTGTCGAGCCACTCTGGCCGATCGCCCATCCCCATCAGATATCGATGGCTGCTCCATACCCACTCTTCCGGCAACTGCACCAGGTGGGCTCGAAGCGGATTGAGCACCACGTACCGTGACAGCGCCAACAAATAGCTTTGCTTTTGAACCAAAATTGCTTTGTAGCGCCCTTGAAAAAGGTGTCCCGACAGACGATGCCGACGATTGAAGTGCTGAGTGTATAAGCCGTTCAACTGCCGCATTCCCTGCGACAGATTACCCTCGACGGTCTCAACGACCGCATGGTAATGATTCGTCATTTGGCAATACGCATGGATGACAAAATTGAATCGCTTACAGACGATCGCAAAAATATCGAGCCACGCCATTCGATCGGCGTCGTCACGATAAATTGCTTCGCCATGATCACCACGTGAGGTAACGTGATACAGCGCACCGGCGAACTCTATGCGGAGTGGACGTGTCATTCACACACCCTAGTCCCGCCAGCCTCGACATACGCTGATTTAACTCAATTGCGGATTCAATCATGCCTCTGGCGTACGTGGCACGATGCCGGAACTGACCCCGCTTTTTTTTACGGACCGCGCACCGCCAGCGTGTAGCCGGTGTTGCCTTTCAGGATGCTGTAGACGCCGTAGTCGCAGCTGAATACCGTCCAGGCCTGCGTCGGGTCGGCGAAGTCGGTGCTGGAAGTCCAGTAGAACTCCAGCTCGACGAAGTTGTTGAATACCGCCGCCTGCTCTATCGCCGTCTTTTCCTCGTTCTGGAACACGGAGTTGAAGCGCAAAGCCATATTGGTTTCCGCGCGGTCGGCCAGACTCAACATCTCGGCGCGGTTCGGCATGCGCCAGCTGCCTGCGCTCGATCCGTCGGTCAACCCGCACTGTCCCTGCGACAGCGCCCGTACAGCGGCCAGCGCACCGGCCCACGGTTGACGGATACAGTTGGCCTGCTTCAGCCACACCAGCCCCGTTACAGTATCCTTGACAGTACCGTTACCCCCGTCGACAAAGCGCAGCGAGGTTTGTCCCACGCCGCTGCGAACATCGCCGTCGTCGCCAGCAGCGTAGACGATGAACTGGCCGGTGGCCATCAAATTCACGCTGCCGCTGCCGCCACTCTTCACCGCCCACACGCCATTGGGAGAGCTGGCCTTCAGATTGTTCAGCAAATCGTTGATATAGCGGCCGTCCTTGAAATCGATCACCCACGCTTCTTCGGTGACGCCGCGGTAAGTGGTCGAACTCCAGTAAGGCCCGGCCACGTTGAGGAAGGGGTGCCCTCCAGCCAGTGCCGGATTGCTGCGCGAGATATCGACCAGGCTTTCCAACTCGATCACATTCGGCAAGCGCCAGTCGCCGGCCTTGGAGCCGTCGCTCAGGCCGCACATGCCGTTGGCCATCTGCTTGACCGCCGCCAGCGCGTCCAGCCAGTTGCGGGCGCTGAAGCAAGCCGCGTTGCGGGTCCAGACCAATCCCGTCAGCTTGTCGCTGACGCTGCCGTTCTGCAGATCGACAAAGCGCCCTGTAGGCCACGCCAGGCCGTTTTTCAACGCGCCGTCGTCGCCGGCGGCGTAGCTGGTCTGCTGTCCGCTGGCGGCCAGGTTCAGCAGTCGGTTGCCCCCGTCATAAGCGTCGAAGTTCCCGCCGGTGACGTTGCTGCCGGACGTGGCCATGTATGACAGCACCATCCGGTACAGGGCGTTGTGATCGGATTTGAGCGCGGTGGCGCTGCCGTTGGCCGGCACCGGATAGAAGCCGTAGCCCGCCTTGGTGGCCCAGATTTCATAGCGCGTCTGGGTACCCGTCATCAGGCCGCTGAAGCTGTAGTTGCCGTTGGCGTCCGTGGTCGCCTGCACCGAGGTGTGGTTATTGGTCTGGTAGGCCGTCACCACCACACCCGCCAGCGGCGCGCCGCCCTTGACCGTCACCTTGCCGGCCACGCTTGCCGTCAGCGGCGCGTTCGGCGTCGTCGCGACCACCGTCGGGCCAGGACTGGCGCCCCCGCCTCCTCCGCCACCGCACCCCGCCAGCAGGCCCCATACAAGCGCAAACATCCAATAACGATGACGAATCATGGCCGCTCTCCCCTTTAACGCCAAGTATCCTCCAGTTTTCCCTTCAGGTAATAGAATTTTTATATTGGAAATATGCTTTATGTGCACAAGCGCACAGAACGTACGTCACAAACGGCTCATGCTGGCAGCGCCTCAAGACCATCCACAACGGAGAAGAAAAATGAATAACAAACTGAAAATCGCCATAGCCTTCGCAGCGCTGGGCATGACCACGCAAACCTTTGCACAAATCACCTTCTACGAACACGACGGCTGGCGCGGCCGCGCCTTCACCGCCAACAAACAAGTGCGGGACTTTACCCGCAACGGTTTCAACGATCGCGCCTCGTCGGTGGTGGTCGATCGCGGCCAGTGGGAAGTGTGCGATGACTCCAACTTCCGCGGCCACTGCATGGTGCTGCGTCGCGGCAGCTACGAGTCGCTGAGCGGCATGGGCATGAATGACCGCATCTCGTCGGTACGCCCGCTCGGCCGCCGCGACCGCTATGAAAATGAAGCGCCGGAGCCGCTGCCGCAACCTACCAATGAATATCGCCGCCGTCCGAGCGAGCGCATTATCGAAGTGCCGATTACCTCGGTGCACGCCGTGGTCGGCACGCCTGAGCAACGCTGCTGGGTCGAGCGCCAGCAGGTGACCGAGCCCGCGCGCAGCGGCACCAGTGCCGGCGGCGTCATCGCCGGTGCGCTGATCGGCGGCATCCTCGGCCACCAGGTCGGCGGCGGTACGGGACGCGATGTCGCCACCGCCGGTGGCGCGATCGCCGGCGCGGCCATCGGCAACAATGTGGCCAACCGTAATAGCACGCAGACCTCCGAGCGCGATGTGCGCCGCTGCGAAAACGTCGAAAACCAGAAGCCGCAATACTGGGACGTAACCTACAACTATCGCGGCCAGGAGCACCGCGTGCAAATGACCGCGCCACCGGGGAACTCCATCTCCGTCAACAGCAGCACTGGCGAACCCCGGATTTAATGTAGTCTAGAAGTGGTACTCGGCCCGTATCATCGGCGTCTTGGCGACATAGCCTTGACCGCCGGTGGTGGCCGAGGTGTTGCCGAACTTGTTGCGCCAGTATTGATACTCGACGCCGATTCGGAAGGTGTTCTTCGCGTGGCCCATCGCGGCCCCCACATCAAACATCACCTGCATGTCGATATTGGTCTCTGCGCCGGTATCGTTGCCCACTTCGTCCTTGCCCTTCGACGCGATAAAGTTCGCATAGCCTTCGAACGCCCACAACGAACCAAATGGAATCCCCCATTCCGACGACAGCATTGCATGCGTCTTGTAGGTATAACGTCCAGTGACGGTGGAGATCGGAGGGAAGGCGCCGCTCGGCGCGTTGCTCTCGTTGATCAGCAACAGACTGGTGTTGAAATGGCCGGCCGGCACGTCCCACATGAAGGTCGGTCCCAGCACGAACATGCGCTTGCGCGAGTTGTAGCCTACGTCGTTCTTGGTGTTGACGTCGAAACCACCGGTGATCCCCAGGCCGCGCACCGGGCCGAATTTGTATTCGGTGCCGGTCACCTTGCTCAGGTCCACGGTGTTCCGGTACAGGATATAGGCTTCGTTGGCGCCGGACTTTTGCGTCAGCGACGCCGGATCGTTTTTATCCGACATCAGGAAGTCGGCGTTGAAGAAGTTGGTGCCGTACTTGTAGCCGCTGACGTGAGTCAGCGCCACGATGTTCTTGGCGATGTCCTGGCTGTTGAACGGCTCGCGGTAGTCGGTGCCGTAACGCCAGCTGACGGAGGTGTCGCTCCAGTCGGCGGCGTTGACAGAACCGGCCAGGCTCAGGAAGGCGATGCACAGCAGTTGTGGAATTTGTCTCGTTTTCATTTTAGTTTTCCATATTTTTGAACGTGACCGTCCCAGCCGGCGCCATTGCGGGCGCCGGACAGAGATCAATCGGGAGAAGAAGAGTTGGTTCCTCAGCCAGCGCCGAGGTAGACGAACTTGAAGGTGAACACGCAAGCGATCGCCCAGATCACTGGACGCACTTCGCGCACCCGGCCGGTCAACAGCTTCAGCACCGCGTAGGAGATGAAGCCGAAAGCCACGCCAAGCGCGATCGAGTACGTGAACGGCATGGTCAGTGCCGCGATTGCCGCGGGCACGGATTCGGTGGTGTCGCTCCAGTCGATGTCGACCAATTCGCGCAGCATCAGGCACGACACGTACAGCAGCGCGGGCGCCGTTGCGTAGCTCGGCACCACGCCGGCCAGCGGCGAGATGAACAAGCAGGCCAGGAACAGCACACCGACGGCGACGGCGGTCAGGCCGGTACGGCCGCCCGCTTGCACGCCGGCGGCGCTTTCGATGTAGGCGGTGGTGCTGGAGGTGCCCAGCAGCGAGCCGGTGACGATGGCGCAGCTGTCGGCCAGCAGCGCCTTGTTCAGGCGTTCCATCTTGCCGTTGACCAGCAGGCCTGCGCGGTTGGCCACGCCCATCAGCGTGCCGGTGGCGTCGAACAGCTCGACCAGGAAGAATACCAGCACCACGTTCAGCAGGCCGACCGAGATCGCGCCCATCAGGTCCAGCTTGAACAAGGTGGGCGCCAGCGACGGCGGCGTGTCGACGATGCCGTTGAACTGGTTGCCGCCGACGAAGAAACTCAGCACCGTCACGGCCAGGATGCCGATCAGGATCGCGCCCTTTACCTTCAGGCGGTCCAATGCGACGATGATGAAGAAGCCGACGATGGCCAGCAATGTCGGCGCCTTGTGCAGGTCGCCCACGCGCACCAGCGTCTCAGGGCTGCTGACGACGATGCCCGCGCTTTTCAGCGAGATCAGGCCGAGGAACAGGCCGATGCCGACGGTGATGGCGGTGCGTATCGAATGGGGGATGCCGTTGACGATCATCTCGCGCAGCTTGAATACGCTGACGAACACGAACAGGCAGCCGGAGATGAAGACCGCTCCCAGCGCCATTTCCCAGGGCATGCCCATGCCCTTGACCACGACGTAAGCGAAGTAGGCGTTCAACCCCATGCCCGGCGCCATGGCAATCGGATAGTTTGCATACAGGCCCATAATGAGACAGCCCAGCGCTGCCGCGATACAGGTGGCGACGAAGACCGCGCCCTTGGGCATGCCGGCGTCACCGAGGATGGAGGGGTTGACGAAGATGATGTAAGCCATCGTCAGGAAGGTAGTCAGGCCTGCGACCAATTCGGTGCGCACGTCGGTACCGTTCTCTTTCAGCTTAAAGAACTTCTCTAGAATTAACATGATGTCTCCGTGTTCTATTTTGACTACTTATGTGTCGTCCGCCGATTAAACATGGGAACAATCGGCATAGACCTTATCTCAGGGGCCACTTCTTGAAATCGCTGTGGTGGCATACCTGCTATCTGTTATGGCCTATAACAGTCGGGCGCGCCGTATTTTCATTACGGCGTAGCCCTATGTTTACCCTCCTCTGGTCAGAGGTCCTTCCGGTTTAGACGAATTCACCTATTTGTGCGACGACCGCCTTGCGCACCGAGCCGGTGGTGATGAAGGAACGCGCCACTTCAAGGTCGTTGTGCAGCCAGCGGTCGCCGTCGAGGCAGGCCGGGATCTGGCTGCGCACCGCCTCATACGCCACCTGGGTGCCTTTGCCGAGCACAAAGCCAGGCAGCAGACTTTCCGTCATCGTCAGCGCCTGGGAGGCCAACAACATTTCAACGCCGACAATGTACTGTGTGTTCGACACCACAGTGGCGGCCTTGCGCGCGCACCAGGTGGAGTTGGATACGTGGTCTTCGCTGTTGCCCTTGGCCGGAATCGAGTCGACGCTGCCCGGCATGCACAACGTGCGGTTCTCCATCACCAGGGAACTGAGCGAGCATTGCATCACCGGGTAGCCGGTGTTCACGCCGCGCACGCCGGACATCAGGTTGCGCGGCAGGCCCCACGACAAGGTCGGGTCGATCAGGCGCGCGACGCGGCGCTCGACGATGCTACCCAGGTCCGCGACGGCCATCGCCAGCAGGTCCATCGCCTGCGCCAGGTATTGGCCGTGGAAATTACCACCCGAGATGATCTCGAAGCCGCCGCCGTCCTTGCCGAAGATGAGCGGGTTGTCGGTGGCGGAATTCACTTCCTTGTCGAGGATGGTGTCGATGTAGTCCAGCGCATCGAACACCGGGCCATAGACCTGCGGCGCGCAACGCAGCGAGTACACGTCCTGGATGCGGGCCGTGTACGGGATATCGGTGCGGCGCAGCTCTTCGGGGAACTGCACGGCGCGCGCTTCGTGTGTGGTGCGGGTCGACCCTTGCAGCAGGTCGCGGATGATGGCGGCGGTCTTGATCTGGCCGGCGTGCGGACGCGCTTCGTGGATGCGTGGATCGAAGGCCGACATCTCGGCGCGCATCGCTTCCAGCGTCAGGCCCAGCGACAGGCAGGCGTCGGACAGCATGTTGCGCGCGTCTTCCGCAGCCAGCAGCGCCACCGCCAGCGAGACGGTGCAGCCGTTGATCAGCGCCGACGCGTCCTTGGCCTTCAGCTCGAACACGACCGGACCGACGTTGGAAGCGCGGATCGCGTCGGGAGCCGACATGCGCTGTCCCTTGTACATCACTTCCGCCTCGTCGAAGCCGGCGATGGCGGCGGCCAGGTAGGCTAGCGGCGCCAGATCGCCCGAGGCGCCGACGGAGCCCTTCTGCGGCATGATCGGGTGGATGCCGGCATTGACGAAGGCCAGCAGGCGGTCCACCACTTCGACGCGCGGCGCCGAGTAGTTGCTGGCGAAGGCGTTGGCGCGCAACAGCATCGTGGCGCGGCTCACCTCTTCGGAGAACGGCTCGCCCATGCCGCAGGCGTGGGCCTTGATCAGCTGCGTCTGGAACAGGACGATGTCCTGCACCTTGACGCGGGTGTCCTTCAGCATGCCGACACCGGTGTTAAAGCTGTACATCATCGGCGCTTCGTCGTGCATCCAGGTCGACTCGATGTAATCACGGCTTTCCTTCAACGCGGCGCGCGACGAGGCGGCCAGGTTGACTTCGATGGCCGGGTTGCGGGCGACGGCGACGACCTGCGCGGCCGTCAGGTTGAAACCATTGATGGTGGTAGTAGTCATGATCTGTCTTCTTGTCAGTTGGCGCCGGCGGCGAACCACGCACCGAGCTCGGAGCGTTCTTCAGGCGTGATGTTGGTCATATTCCCGATCGGCATGGCCTTCAGCACGACGGCCTGTTGATTGATCTTGGCCGCGTTCTGGCGGATCAGTTCAGGCGTGTCGAACTTGATGCCGGCAGGCGCGGTGGCGAAGCCGGGTTGTGTAGGCTGCGCGGCGTGGCAGCTGACGCAGCGCTGGTTGACGATGGCCTGCACGCGAGTAAAGTCCGGAGCCGCGACGCTGGCATGTACCTCGCCGGCGGCATCGCCGGCAACCGCCGCCGAAGCCGCAGGTACAGGAGCAGCGGCCGGACGCGGCGCGATCACCACCGCCACCGCGGCCAGGATGGCGACGCCCGCCGCCGGGAACTGCCATGCGGTCTTGCCATGGTGGCGCAGGTTGAAGAAGTGACGTATCAGCACGCCGGCTGCGATGATCGCGCCCAGCAGCGCCCAGCTGTAGGCGTGGCTGTAGGTCATCGCGTAGTGGTTGCTGATCATGATCAGCAGCACAGGCAGCGTGAAGTAGTTGTTGTGCACGGAGCGCTGCTTGGCCTTCTTGCCGTGGATAGGATCCGGCGATTTGCCCTGCTCCATCGCTTCCACCAGCTTGCGCTGGCCGGGGATGATCAGCATCAGCACATTCCCGACCATCATCGTGCCGATCATGGCACCGACGTGGATGTAGGCTGCACGGCCGCTCAGGAACTTGGTCAGCACGTAGGCCATGGCCACGATGAAGACGAACATGATCACGCCCAGCAGGCCGTCCTTCTGGCCCAGCGGCGAGCGGCACAGCGTGTCGTAGAAGATCCAGCCCACCAGCAGCGAGCCGAGGCCCACGCCGATCGCCTGCAACTGGGTCAGGTCCGCGACCGACTTATCGATCATCATCGCCGAGGCGTTGAAGTAGTAGACGATGAACAGCAGCGAGAAGCCGGAGATCCAGGTGGCGTATGCCTCCCATTTGAACCAGTGCAGGTCCGACGGCAGTTCGGCCGGCGACACCAGGTATTTCTGCGGGTTGTAAAAACCGCCACCATGCACGGCCCACAACTCGCCGGACACGCCCTTCCTGGCCAGGTCGGAACCCGGCTTCGGAGGACGAATGCTGTTATCCAGCCAAACAAAGTAGAAGGATGCGCCGATCCACGCGATCCCCGTGATCAGATGCAGCCAGCGCACCAATAGATTGAGCCAGTCCACGCCGTAAGCGAGCAATTCCATGTTGTCCCCATGATTGGATTAAGCTCGTCTGCCACCGCGGGCGCTCCAGACGATTGGGATGATTTCCCTTTTGGCCGCGAACTGTTGAAAGCTCCGCTGCGACCGATTGAAAACCACGCGCAGGTCACGCATGGTGTGAGACGAACGATAAAACTAATTCTGGCTTTTCGTATGGCAGTAGCCGTATATTAAAAATAGGCTCACCGTTATAGATAGACCCATATGGCACAACTTCCCGACCACTTAGACCTGCATCTGATCCGCATCCTGTACATGCTCCTCTGCGAGAAAAACGTCTCCCGCGTGGCGATGAAGCTCGATCAGACGCAACCCTCTATCTCCGCCTCGCTGCAAAAACTGCGCGAGCTCACAGGCGATCCGCTGCTGGTGCGCGGCGGCCGCGGCATGGTGCCGACCCAGCATGGCGAAAGCCTGAAGGAACCGGCCAAGCGCATCCTCGACGAAGTGGGACAGCTGTTCCTGCACAAGACGCCCTTCGCCTCCAAGGAGGAAAGCCGTACCTTCCGCATCGGCGCGCCTGACTACCTGGACATCCAGTTCCTGCCCAACGTCGTGGCGCGCTTGCGACGCGAATCGCCCAAGAGCCGCATCATCATCCACAGCCTGGGCGCGGAAGTGGACTCGATCCGCATGCTGTCCGACGGCGAGCTCGATCTGCTGATCGGTAACTGGGAGCAGCCGCCGGAGCACCTGCACCTGTCACGCCTGTTCGAGGACCCGATTATCTGCGCCATGCGCGCGGACGCCCCCTACGCCAAGCGCACCGGCCCGGACGACATGACACTGGCCGACTATCTGAGCCTGCCCCACGTGGCGCCCTCGCCCACGCTGCCCGGCTTCCACGGCGTGATCGACAGCTTCCTGGCGCAGCAGGGCCACCAGCGCAACGTGGTCGTCGAATCGGCCTATTTCAGCCTGATTCCCTACATGCTGACGCAGACCGACATGGTGCTCACCACGGGGCGCCAGTACCTGCGCTTCTACGAGCGCAACCTGCCGCTCAAGACCTTCACGGTGCCGGTGCGCTTCCCGACGATGCGCTTCTACCAGCTGTGGCACGAGCGCGTGCACCACGCCCCGGAACACAAATGGCTGCGCGACCAGGTCACGCAGGCGGCGCAGGCGCTCGTCTCCAAATAATCCGTGGCAAGGTCACAACACTTCCCATAAGCCCGGGCTGAATGCGGTTATGGCCCCGGGCATATATAACAGCCTCCCCCGCCATATATCATTCCTCTTATACCAAGAGGAGACAGGCCCCGCCTGCACAACGATGACAATCACACTAGATCACCTGAACGGCTGCAGCGCCGAAGAGTTCACCCAGCAGCTGCACGGCCTGTACGAACATTCGCCATGGATCCCGCAGCGCGCCGCCGCGCAGCGTCCATTCGCCACCACGTCCGCCCTGAAACAGGCGCTGCAAGCCGTCGTGCGCAAGGCCACCGAGGACGAACAACTGGGCCTGGTCCGCGCCCACCCGGAACTGGCAGGCAAGGCGGCCCTGGCCGGCGAACTGACCGCCGAGTCGACCGGCGAACAGGCGCAGGCCGGCCTGACCCACTGCAGCGCCGACGAACTGGCCACGCTGCACAAGCTGAACGCCGACTACAACGCCAAATTCGGCTTCCCCTTCATCCTCGCGGTGAAAGGACCGACCGGCAACGGCCTGTCGCGCCAGGAGATCATCGCCGCCTTCAGCCGCCGCCTGCGTTCGCAGCGCGACGACGAACTAGCCGAATGCCTGCGCCAGATCGGCCGCATCGCCGAAATGCGCCTGAACGCACTGCTGGAACTGCAACTGCAGTTCGGCCCCACCATCATGGAATGGTCGGAAGTGATCGGCGCCTGGAGCGACGACGCCGACAACCTAACCTGCGCCTACATGACCGACGCCCACCGCAAGACCGCCGCCCAGCTGGCGGCGTGGATGAAGGAAGCCGGCATGGAGGTTGAGATCGACCCGGTCGGCAACGTGGTCGGCCGCTACAAATCGGACAAGCCGGGCGCCAAGGCACTGCTGACGGGTTCCCACTACGACACCGTCCGCAACGGCGGCAAGTACGACGGCCGCGAAGGCATCCTGCTGCCGATCGCCGTGGTCAAGCACCTGAACGAGCGCGGCGAACGCCTGCCGTTCGACCTGGAGATCATCGGCTTCTCGGAAGAAGAAGGCGTGCGCTATCAGAGCACCTTCCTCGGTTCGAACGCCGTCATTGGCCAGTTCGACATGAAGCTGCTGGACAAGGCCGATGCCCAGGGCATCACCATGCGCACCGCGCTGACCGAAGCCGGCCACGACGTCGGCAAGATTGCCTCGGTGGCGCGCAAGCCGGAAGACGTGCTGGCCTTCGTCGAAGTCCACATCGAACAAGGCCCGGTATTGCTGGGCAAAGGCCTGCCGACCGGCGTCGTCACCTCGATCGCCGGCAGCTGCCGCTACCAGGTCGAACTGACCGGCCTGGCCAGCCACGCCGGCACCACGCCGATGGTCATGCGCAAGGACGCGGCAGCGGCGGCAGCGGAAATCGTGCTGTACGTGGAAGACCGCTGCGGCCGCGAACCTTCGCTGGTCGGTACCGTCGGCCAGTTGCACGTGCCGGACGGCTCGGTCAACGTGATCCCCGGCGCCTGCAAGCTGTCGCTGGATATCCGAGCGGCCGACGATGCGACCCGTGACGCCGCGGTCACCGACATCCTGAACCAGGCCGAAGCCGTCTGCGCGCGCCGCCAGATCGGCCTCAAGGTCACCAAGATCATGCAGGCTCCGGCCGCGCCATGCGCGCCATGGCTGGTCAGGCAGCTGGCTGCCGCCACCGAGCGCGCCGGCATCGAAGTGTTCGAACTGCCGTCCGGCGCCGGCCACGACGCCATGGCGCTGGCCCGCATGACCGACGTGGCCATGCTGTTCACCCGTTGCGGCAACGGCGGCATCAGCCACAACCCGCTGGAAACCATGACGGCCGACGACGCCGAAGTGTCGGCACAGATCTTCCTGGACTTCCTGCGCCAGTTCCAAACCAAGTAATTGCGGAGCAATCATGACTGAACCAATTCGATTCTTCTACCGCGGTGAGGTGCACAACGTCGCGGGCAGCGCACCAACCCGCACCCTGCTCCAGCACCTGCGCGAAGACCTGCACTGCACCGGCACCAAGGAAGGCTGCGCCGAAGGCGACTGCGGCGCCTGCACCGTAGTCGTGGCCGAGCTGCAGCCCGACGGCGAAGTGGCCATGAAGTCGGTCAACTCCTGCATCCAGTTCGTCCCTACGCTGGACGGCAAGGCCGTCTTCACCGTCGAGGACCTGAAGCAGGCCAACGGCAGCATGCATCCGGTGCAGGAAGCACTGGTCGAATGCCACGGTTCGCAATGCGGCTTCTGCACGCCGGGCTTCGCCATGTCCTTGTGGAGCCTGTACCTGAAGCAGGACGGCCAGACCACGCCGCCGTGCCGCAAGACCGTCGATGAAACGCTGTCCGGCAACCTGTGCCGCTGCACCGGCTACCGTCCGATCATCGATGCCGCGCGCCGCATGGGCGAACTGCCTCACGTCAGTTTCGACCGCGAGGCGCTGAAAGCCTCGCTGCAATCCATCCAGCGGACCGAAATGTATAGCTACAGCCACGACGGCCAGACCTTCCACGCACCGCGCACGCTGGCCGAACTGGCCGCGCTGCGCGCCGAAAAACCGACCGCCACCATCGTCGCCGGCTCGACCGACGTCGGCCTGTGGGTCACCAAGCAGATGCGCAACCTCGGCGACATCATCTACGTGCGCCAGGTGCGCGAACTGCACCACATGGAAGAAAGCGACGGCGTGCTGACCATCGGCGCCGCCGTCTCGCTCAACGATGCCTACGAGGCCGTCTGCAAGCATTACAAGGACGAGCTGCACGAAATGTGGCAGCGCTTCGCCTCGCAGCCTATCCGCAACACCGGCACCCTGGGCGGCAGCGTCGCCAACGGCTCGCCGATCGGCGACTCGGCGCCGTGGATGATCGTGCTCGGCGCGGAAATCGTCATCCGCAGCGATAAGGGCCAGCGCACCATGCTGCTGGAGAAGTTCTACGTCGACTACATGAAGAAGGATTGGCAGCCGGGCGAATTCGTCGAAGCCGTACGCATTCCGCTGCCGCGCAAGGATATCCAGTTCCGCACCTACAAGCTGGCCAAGCGCTACGACCAGGACATCTCCGCCGTCTGCGCCGCCTTCGCCTTCACGCTGAAGGACGGCATCGTCAGCGACGCCCACATCGCCTACGGCGGCATGGCCGCCACCTCGCGCCGCGCGCCACTGGCCGAAGCGGCCGTCAACGGCAAGCGCTGGAACGAAGAAACGCTGAAACTGGCGATGGCCGAACTGGCCAGGGACTACACCCCGCTGAGCGACATGCGGGCCACCGCCAACTATCGCATGAAGACCGCGCAAAACCTGCTGCGCCGCTACTGGCTGGAGACCAATCCGGACTCCGCCCAGCCGGTGCAATCGATCAACGCCTACCACTACGCGGAAGGAGCCGTGCCAGCATGAACAGCAAATCCGAAGCATTCCTGACGCAGCCCGCGGTTCCCGGAGTTCCAATGACCTGGGCCGAAGTCGGCCAGTCGCACCCGCACGAATCGGCAGTGCTGCACGTGCTGGGCGAAGCCACCTACACCGACGACATCCCGGAAGCTCAAGGCACGCTGCACGCCGCGCTGGGCATCTCGTCCAAGGCGCACGCCAACATCCTGTCGATGAACTTCGACGCGGTCAAGGCCATGCCTGGCGTGGTCGCCGTCTATACGCACAAGGACATTCCCGGTACCAACGATTGTGGTCCTATCATTCACGACGACCCTATCCTGTCCGAAGGACTGGTCGAATACATCGGCCAGCCGATCTTCATCGTGGTGGCGGACTCGCACGACAACGCCCGCCGCGCTGTCAAGAAAGCCGTCATCGAATACGCTGAGCTACCGGCCATCCTGACACCGCAAGCCGCGCGCGACGCGAAATCCTTCGTCGTCCCGCCGATGCACCTGGCGCGTGGCGATGCGCAAGCGGCGTTCGTGCGTTCGAAACACAAGCTGAAAGGCGATCTGCATGTCGGCGGCCAGGAACAGTTCTACCTGGAAGGCCAGATCTCGTATGCCATTCCGAAGGAAGGCAACGGCATGCTGATCTACTGCTCGACCCAGCACCCGACCGAAATGCAGCACGTGGTCGCGCACGCCCTGCACCGCCATTCGCACGATATCGTGGTCGAGTGCCGCCGCATGGGCGGCGGTTTCGGCGGCAAGGAATCGCAATCGGCGCTTTGGGCGGCCTGCGCCGCCATCTCGGCCGCGCACCTGCGCAAGCCGGTCAAGCTGCGCGCCGACCGCGACGACGACATGATGGTCACCGGCAAACGCCACTGCTTCTACTATGAATACGAGATGGGCTACGGCGACGACGGCCGCATCGTCGCCGCCAAGGTGGAGATGGTGTCGCGCGCCGGCTTCTCTGCCGACCTGTCGGCACCGGTCGCCACACGCGCCGTCTGCCACTTCGACAACGCCTACTACCTGGCCGACGTCGACATCCGCGCCATGGCCGGCAAGACCAACACGCAATCGAACACCGCGTTCCGCGGCTTCGGCGGTCCGCAGGGTGCCATCGCCATCGAATACATCATGGACGAAATCGCCCGCAACCTGGGCATGGATGCGCTGGACGTCCGCAAGATCAACTTCTACGGCCGCAACGACGAAGAAGGCCGCAACGTCACGCAATACCAGCAAAAAGTGGTCGACAACGTCATCCACGAACTGGTCGCGCAGCTTGAGCAGGAGTCCGACTACCGCAAGCGCCGCGAGGAAATCAACGCGTTCAATGCCAAAAGCACGGTGCTGAAACGTGGCTTGGCGCTGACGCCGGTCAAATTCGGCATCGCCTTCAATGTCACCCACTTCAACCAAGCCGGCGCGCTGGTGCACATCTACACGGACGGCTCGGTGCTGGTCAACCACGGCGGCACCGAAATGGGCCAGGGCATCAACACCAAGGTATGCCAGGTTGTAGCACATGAACTGGGCATCGACCTGGCGATGGTGCGCGCCAGCGCCACCGACACCAGCAAGGTTGCCAACACCTCGGCCACCGCCGCCTCCACCGGCGCGGACTTGAACGGCAAGGCGGCGCAGGACGCGGCCAACACCATCCGCAAGCGCCTGGCCGAATTCGCCGCCAAGCGCCACGACGGCGATGCCGACACCGTGCGCTTCGAAGCCAACTTCGTCCACGTCGGCGACCTTGCGATTCCGTTCTCGGAGCTGGTTCAGAAGGCTTACCTGGCGCGCGTCCAGTTGTGGTCGGACGGCTTCTACGCCACGCCGGGCCTGCACTGGGATCCGAAGACCATGAGTGGCAACCCGTTCTCGTACTACGCTTACGGCGCCTCGGTGTCGGAAGTGGTGGTCGACACGCTGACCGGCGAATGGAAGCTGTTGAAGGCCGACGCGTTGTACGACGCCGGCAACTCGCTGAATCCGGCCATCGACGTCGGCCAGGTCGAAGGCGCCTTCATACAGGGCATGGGCTGGTTGACCACCGAGGAACTGTGGTGGAACGCGGCCGGCAAGCTGATGACGCACGCGCCGTCGACCTACAAGATCCCCGGCGTGTCGGACTGTCCGGAGAACTTCAGCGTGCGCCTGTTCAAGAACCGCAACGTGGCCGACAGCATACACCGCTCCAAGGCGGTCGGCGAGCCGCCGCTGCTGCTGCCGTTCTCGGTGTTCCTGGCGATCCGCGACGCCTGCTCCGCCGTGGCCGACCACAAGTACAATCCGCCGCTACGCGCGCCAGCCACCAGCGAATCCATCCTGAACGCCATCACGGCGGTCCAGGAACGAGGTTGACATGTCCAACAATAGCATGCCTTTCAACCTCAACGCGCTGACGGCGGCCGCCAGCAAGGCGGTCCCGCGCGTGCTGGTGACGGTGGCGCAGGTCGCCGGCTCGGCGCCGCGCGAACCGGGCGCCAAGATGCTGATCACCCAGTATCACGCCTTCGACACCATCGGCGGCGGCCATCTTGAAATGGTCGCCACCGATATCGCCCGCGAAATGCTGGCCATGCCCGCCGGCGACGTCCATGCCGAGCGTCGCCTCGAACGCTTCCCGCTCGGTCCAAGCCTGGGGCAATGCTGCGGCGGCGTGGTACACCTGGCGTTTGAACGCATCATGCCGGAAGCCGGCGAACACTTCGGCGCGCTGGCCCGCCGCTGGCGTGACGGCCAGGACAGCTGGCGCCTGGTGCCGCTGGACTGCGCCGAGCCGGCCAGCATCTACGACGCAGCCGGCGCTCACCTTTCAGGCCCCGGCCCCGCAATGCTGGCCCGTCCTGGCCCCGGTATCGACTGTAAGGTACGCATCGACGATTTCGGCCACCGCTGGCTGATCGACTCCTGTCTGCCCTACCGCCCTCGCCTCTACCTGTTCGGCGCCGGCCACGTCGGCGCCGCCATCGTGCGCGCGCTGGCCGAACTGCCTTGCCAGGTGGTCTGGGTCGATGAGCGGGACGACATGTTCCCGCCGGTGCTTCCGGCCAACGTGCGGGTCGAAGCGACCGATACGCCGGAAGCCGTGGTCGAAGAAGCGCCGGCCGGTGCCTCCTTCCTGGTGCTGACCCACAGCCACGCGCTGGACCAGCAGCTGTCCGAGCACATCCTGCGCCGTACCGACTTTACCTGGTTCGGCCTGATCGGCTCCAGGACCAAGCGCGTGTCGTTCGAACGCCGCCTGCAGGAACGCGGCATTCCAGCCGCCCGCATGGCCGACATGACCTGCCCCATCGGTCTGCCCGGCATCCACGACAAGGCGCCGGCCGTCATCGCCGTCTCGGTGGCCGCGCAGTTGATGCAGGTGTGGGAAGCCGCAGCTCTGACTCCGGCGGAGATTAGTGTTAAAATCGACGCATCCGCTACTCTCGAAACATCGGAACTCAGCACATAATGCGTGATCTGATTCTCTCTACATTGCCTGCAGCCTGGGCGCCCTCACTCTCCGGCAGCGCCGGGGCGGGAGCGCGTCATCGCCTCTCATTGATCTAGCCGTCGCGCTAGTTTAAATCCACAAAACGTACAGCCGGTGTGGCGCCACGCGCCCGCCTTAATCGCCGACGACCATGTCAGTCGCGCCGCCCACTGCGCGCGCGTCAACTGCCGTCCGCAAAAATCGAGGAATCAAATCATGGCAAGCATCATCACCCAAAGCGGCAACTTCCAGGCATATCGCGCCAGCCTTCTCCACTTCAGCGACGACCCGGCCTACCAGGCCAACGCCTGCTTGTGGCACGAAGACGGCCTGTTGATCGTCAACGACGGCAAGGTCCACCTGGCCGGAGACTTCAGCCAGCTGATCGGATTCCTGCCGAAGGACACGCCGCTGCACGACTACCGCGGCAAGATCATCATGCCCGGCTTTATCGACACCCATGTGCACTATCCGCAGACCGACATGATCGCCTCGCCCGCGCCCGGCCTGCTGCCATGGCTGGAGAAATATACCTTCCCGACCGAGCGAAAATTCGCCGATCCGGAGCACGCGGCCAACGTCGCCAGCTTCTTCCTCGATGAACTGACCCGCTGCGGCACCACCACCGCCATGGTCTACTGCACCGTGCATCCGCAATCGGTGGACGCCTTCTTCACCGAGAGCGAAAAGCGCAACCTGCGCATGGTCGCCGGCAAGGTGCTAATGGACCGCAACTGCCCCGACTTCCTGCAGGACACCGCTGAAAGCGGCGCCCGCGAAACCGAAGACCTGATCAAGAAATGGCACAAGCGCGGCCGCCAGCTGTACGCCATCACGCCGCGCTTCGCCCCGACCTCCACCGAGCAGCAGCTGGAGCTGGCCGGCGCGCTGGCCAAGGCCTATCCGGACACCTTCCTGCAAACCCACGTGGCGGAAAATACCGATGAAGTGGCCTGGGTCAAATCGCTGTTCCCCAACGCCCGCAGCTATTTGGACGTGTACGACCACTTCGGCATGATGCGTCCGCGCTCGATGTACGCCCACTGCATCTGGCTGGACGACACCGACCGCGCCCGCATGGGCGAGACCCAGTCGGCGATCTCGGTCTGCCCTACCTCCAACCTGTTCCTCGGCAGCGGCCTGTTCGACTTCGAGCGAGCCTTTGCGAAGAGGATCCCGCTGTCGCTGGCGACCGACGTCGGTGGAGGTACCTCGTTCTCGATGCTGCAGACGATGAACGAAGCCTACAAAGTAGCACGCATGGGCGGTACCTACCTGCAGGCAATGCGCATGTTCTACCTCGCCACATTGGGCGGCGCCCGCGCGATGCAGCTGGAAGGCACGATCGGTAACTTCGTGCCCGGCGCCGAGGCCGACTTCATCGTCCTCGATCCGAAGGCGACGCCGCTGCTGGCACGTCGCACCGAGCGCACCGATTCGATCGAAGAGCTGCTGTTCGCCATCGCCATGCTGGGCGACGACCGCGCCATCTCCGCCACCTACGCCGCCGGCAGCGTCGTGCACCAGCGCCAGGACTAAGCGGATGAACAAGGACGAATGGCAGGCACGCGTCGATCTCGCCGCGTGCTACCACCTGTGCGCCCTGCATGGCTGGGACGATGTAATCTACACCCACATCTCGGCCGTCGTGCCGGGCGAGGCTGGCCGCTACCTCATCAATCCGTTCGGTCTGCGGTTTGAGGAGGTGTGCGCCTCCAACGTGGTAAAGGTGGACGGCGACGGCAACCCGGTCGACGCGGCCCAATACGACATCAACCGCCCGGGCTTCGCGCTGCATGCGGCGGTGCACGGCGCGCGCCACGATACTGGACAAAACCTGCGCCATCCAGCTCAAGGCGCAATCCGGCGACGGCAGGCTGCATATGCCACAGCACGAAACCTGCCTGAGGACGCATCGGCAACTGCTGGGCGACGGCAGCCCGGACGGACGCCTCGAATGGCCCGCTCTGTTGCGCAAACTGGATAAACTGAGCCCGAACTATCGCTCCTGAAAGGAAGCACCATGCCGACTATTAACGTACAACTGTTTGAAGGCCGCACGCTGGAGCAAAAGCGCGCATTCGTCAAAGCCGTCACCGAAGCCACCGTGCAGACGCTGGGCGCGTCGGCCGAATCGGTCGACATCATCATCCACGAGTGCAAGCGGGAGAACTGGGCCACCGCCGGCAAGCTGTGGTCCGAGCAGGACTAAAATCGGGTAGGATAGCGCCATGAAACGGCGTACCTTATTCAACCTGGCGCTGGCACTTGGTTGCGCCCCCGCTTCCATCCTGGCGACGGAAAGCCGGCAACTGCGTGTAGTCACCGCACACCTGCCGCCGCTGGTCCTCGAGAACGGCGGCGACAGGCCCGGTGCGCTGTACGAGCTGCTGATGGAATTGTGCAAAAGGATGAAGCTCGAGCCCAAGGTGGAATTCTTCCCCTGGAAACGCGCTCAGTTCCTGGCGACGACCATGACGGCCACCGTCATTTTTCCGCTTACCCGCTTGCCGGAACGTGAGAACAAATTCCGCTGGCTGGCGCCGATGTATGAAGAACATTATCTGTTCCTCGCGCCACGCAGCGGCAAATTCGATACCCAGCATCCGGAATTGATGAAGTCCGCACGCATCTCCACGTTGCGCGGCGCCGGGCAGGCCCTCATGCTGCAGGATCTGGGCTACCACAACCTGATCGAAGCCAGCTCGATCGAGGAAGTCCATCGCTTTCTCCTCCAGGGCATGGCCGACGCGGCATTCGGGGAGAGGTTCATCATTCAAAGTTCGCTCAGAAGCCGCAACGCCGAAAAGGATTTCCAGGTCAGTCCACCGGTACGCAGCACCACCGCGTGGCTGGCCGGATCGCTGGACTTCGACGACGCCACCGCCCAGCAGTTCCAACGCGCGAAGATGGCGATGGATGCCGACGGTACGTCGCAGCGCATCCTCGCCAAATACGGACTGGCCTAGTACTTACAGGCTGCCCAGGCCATCCAGGGTGCTCCGCACCGCGACGTCGAGCGGCGTGCGCGGCTCCACGCCCAGCATCTTGACCAGCCGGCGGTTGGACATCTGCACCGGCTGCCGCCACAGATAGCGCATCTCGCGCAGTTCGCGGAACACCGTCACAAACGGCGACGCCAGCGACAGCAACCACCAGGGGAAAGCACTTGCCTTCAGCTCCGGCCGGCGGGCGGCGCGCGCGATCGCCGTGACCATCTGCGTACCGTCGGCATCCCAGTGGCCTTCCATCTGATAGCGCGCGAAGGTCTCCAACTGATCGTCCTTCTCGATCAACCGCACCATCGTCTCCGCCACGTCAGGCAGATAGGCCCATTGATGGCCGATACCCACGCTGCCGGGATAACTGATCGCCGTCAGCGGCTTGCCGGGTTTGACCAGGCCCTGTGCGAACCAGCTGTTGCCCGCTTTCGGCCCGAAAAAGTCTCCGGCCCGTACGATCAAGGTGCGCACGCCTTCGGCGGCCGCCGCCTGCAAGTGTGCCTCCATCTGCACGCGGATCGCGCCTTTGCGAGTGACGGGATTCTGCGGCGACTCCTCGTCGATGAGGGGGAACGCATCGGGGCCGTAGTTGTAGACGGTACCGGGCAGCAGGATGCGCGCGCCGCTGGCGCGTGCCGCGGCGATGGTGTTGTCTATCATCGGCAGCACCAGCGCGCCCCAGTTACGGTAGCCGGGAGGATTCACCGCGTGCACGATCAACTGCGCGCCCTGCGCGGCGGAGATCACGTCCTGGCGATTCATCGCGTCGCCGGCCAGCCATTGCAGGCCGTCGCCCTGCTTTGCCGCGCTGAGCGGAGCGCGGTGCAACGCCTTGACCGTCCAGCCGCGCGCCAGCAGCAAACGTGCCACTTCGCCGCCGATACCGCCCGTCGCGCCCAATACCAATGCTGTCTTTTCCATGGTGTTCTCCGTGTGGTGAGTTGATGTAGCCAGTGTGGGCCAAACGGAGTTAAAAGAAAATTACCTAAATTCGCATAGGCGCTATACAATTTCGTATGACCGAACCAAACTGGGACTTATATCGATCCTTTCTCGCCGTGCTGCGCGAGGGATCGCTGTCGGGCGCCGCCCGCGCGCTGGGCCTGACGCAGCCGACCGTCGGCCGCCACATCGACGGCCTGGAGCAGGCATTGTCGTTGTCGCTGTTCACCCGTTCGCAGACGGGATTCATTCCGACCGAGGCCGCCCACGCCCTGCGCTCGTATGCCGAAACGCTGGAAGCTACGTCGTCGGCGCTGCTGTGGGCGGCGTCGGGGCTTGGCCACGGAGAGATCAAGGGAACGGTAAGGGTCACGGCCAGCGACGTGGTGGGCGTCGAGGTGCTGCCGCCGATATTGGCGCGGCTGACGCGGCACCACCCCGGCATCACCATCGAGCTGACGACCTCCAACCGCATCGAAAACCTGCTGCGGCGAGATGCCGACATCGCCGTGCGCATGCAACGCCCCGACCAGGATGTGCTGGTGGCGCGGCGTATCGGCAACATCGACCTGGGCTTCCACGCGCGGCGCGATTATCTCAAGCGTCGCGGCACGCCGCTGAGCTGGCAGGACATGGCCAACCACTCGCTGATCGGCGTGGACAGCGAGACGGCGTTCACCCGCAAGCTGCAGCACCTGCTGGGCGAACTGAAAGACAACACCTTCGCACTACGCAGCGACAGCGACCTGGTACATCTGGCCTCGATCCGCGCGGGGCTGGGCATAGGCATCTGCCAGGTCCGGTTGGCCGAGCGCGATCCACAACTGGTGCGCGTACTGCCCGACCTGCTGACCATCCCGCTCGATACCTGGCTGGCGATGCACGAAAACCTGCGCAGCAACCCCGCCTGCGCCACCACCTTCGCCGCGCTGGCGGATGGATTGACCGAGTATGTCAATGCCGCTTAATACCGCTTAGTATCATCCAGGTCGTCAGGATGAACGGCAGCGTGAAGTATGAGAGCGAGAGACCGCCGAGGGCGACGGATAGCACAATGCTCAGCGCTACGCCCGCCAGTCGCAGGTGCCAGCGACAATGCCGGCTGCCCAGGGCCAGCATGACGAGTGTGCTGTTGATACCGGCGCCGGTGGCGTGGGCCGCGATGCCGCTGTCGGGCCATGCCGCCGCGGTGGCAATGAACGTGAGCCAGGATACGGATGCACCCGCGAGCGCCGACATGGCCAGATGCCAGTCGCACCGGGACATCGCGGCCCACAGCAGCATGCCCAGCGGCGCGAGGCCGATAAAGGTCGCCTGGCTCAATGTGCAAAACAGATAGTTCAATGGGGCGCTGCCGCAGCTGGAATCGCCGGGCAGCGGCGATGGTTGCAAGCCGAAGTTTTGGCCTATCGCCATGGCCAGCCACATCATCAGGACAAACGGCAGCGTCAATGGCGGGATGCGCAGGCGCTGCATTACCTGCGTCAGCGCGGCGGTCAGCAGACCGCTGGCTGCGATCCAGACCAGCAGCGCGCCATCCAGCCGATACGCGGCGCACAAGCCGATGCCGGTCAACGCGCCGTTGAAACTGTATATACCGTCATGACGGTTTTCCGACGGCAGCCGCATCGCCCATGCCGCAAGCGACGCGGAACTGACGCCGAGCGCGCAGCCCAACGCCAGTGCCGGTGCATTCAAGTACAGGCAAAGCAGCAGTACCGTGCCAAATATTGGCGAAGCCTGAAAGTAGATCTGCCCTATTCCGACCAACTGGCGCTGCAATATCAAGGGAACCGCAGCGCCACGAGACGACGATAGAATCACGCCGCGACAGGTTCGTCGGTCGGCCAGATCTGCGCGATGCGCAACAAGTTGGTGCTGCCCGGCTGGCCGAACGGCACGCCCGCCGTGATCGCGATCTGGTCGCCCGGCTGGCCGAAGCCTTCACGCAACGCCGCCTGGCAGGCCGCCGCCACCATCCGGTCGACATTGCGCACGTCCGGACTGACCGTCGAATGCACGCCCCACGCCAGCGCCAGGCGGCGCGCCGTCGACAGGTTCGGCGTGATGCTCAGGATAGGCGCCGTCGGCCGCTCGCGCGCCGCGCGCAGGCTGGTGTGGCCGGAACTGGTGTAGGTCACGGTCGCCACCGCGCCGACGATCTGCGTCACGTCGCGCAGCGCCGAGCAGATGGCGTCGCCGCTGTTGGGCATTGGCGCCTGGTTCTGCGCATCGATCATCTGACGGTACAGTGGATCCTTCTCCACTTCGCAGATGATGCGGTTCATGATCGATACCGCTTCAACCGGATACGCGCCGCTGGCCGATTCGGCCGACAGCATCACCGCGTCCGCGCCGTCATAGATAGCACTGGCGACGTCGGACGCCTCGGCGCGCGTCGGCACCGGCGTGGAGATCATCGATTCCAGCATCTGCGTGGCGATGACGATGGGCTTGCCCTGCTGGCGGCAGGCGCGCAGGATGCGCTTTTGCACGCCCGGCACGCACTCCGGCGGCAACTCGACACCCAAGTCGCCGCGCGCCACCATGATCGCATCCGACACCGCCACGATCGCGTCCAGCGCATCCATCGCCGCAGGTTTTTCCAGCTTCGCCAGCAGCGAAGCGCGGTCGCCGACGATGGCGCGGGCCTGCAGCAAATCCTCGGGCCTCTGCACAAACGACAGCGCGATCCAGTCCGCGCCCATCTCCAGCGCGAAGTCCAGGTCGCGCAGATCCTTGGCGGTTAGCGCGGGAATCGGCAGCACCACGTCGGGCACATTGACACCCTTGCGATCCGACAGCACGCCGCCATTGACGACGCGGGTACGGATGACGCGGCGGCCCTCGTTGGCCAGCACCGCCAGCCGCACCTTGCCGTCGTCCAGCAGCAGCGACTGGCCGGCGTCGATCACCTCGAACAGCTCCGGGTGCGGCAGGCAGACGCGCTGCGCATCGCCCGGCGCCGGATCGCGGTCCAGCGAGAATTCCTGACCAGCCTCCAGCTTTACCTTGCCTTCGGCGAACTGGCCCACGCGCAGCTTGGGTCCCTGCAAATCGGCCAGGATGGCGATGGGCCGGCCAACGCTGCGTTCGATCTCGCGCACGATGTTGCAGCGCGCCTGGTGGTCCTGATGGGTGCCGTGGCTGAAGTTAAAGCGGAACACATCGGCACCGGCCTCGAATAGCGCCAGGATGGCTTCCTTGGTGCTGCTGGCCGGGCCGAGCGTGGCCACGATTTTGGCCTGACGTTGACGTCGCATTGGGTATTCCTTATCTACAGAATTAAAACGGCACGGAAGTCGTTGACGTTGGTGCGGGTCGGGCCGCTGACCACCAGGTCGTTCAAGGCGCTGAAGTAGCCGTAGCCGTCGTTGTTTTCCAACAGCGTCTTGGCGCGCAGCTTCTGCGACAGGCCGCGTTCCAGCGAATCCGGTCCATACAGGGCGCCGGCGTTGTCTTCCGAGCCGTCGATGCCGTCGGTGTCGCAGGCAACCGCATGGATGCCGGGATGGCCTTCCAGCGCCACCGCGAGACTGAGCAGGAACTCGGCGTTGCGTCCGCCGCGACCCGAGCCGCGCACCGTCACCGTGGTTTCGCCGCCGGAGATGATGACGCAGGGCTTCTGGAACGGCTGGCCGCGGGTCGCCACCTGCCGCGCCATCGCCGCGTGCACGATGGCGACGTCGCGCGATTCGCCCTCGATGCCGTCGGACAGGATGTATGGCGTGATGCCGGCCGCGCTGGCATGGGCCGCAGCCGCTTCCAGCGCGTCCTGCGCGATGGCGATGACGTGATGGCTGTTGCGGGCGAAGCGTGGATCGCCGGGTTTCGGCGTTTCGCCGGCGCCGGATTCCAGGTGCTCGCGCACGCTGTCGGGAATGGCGATGTCGTACTTGCGCAACACCGCCAGCGCATCGGCGCAGGTGGTCGCATCTGGCAAGGTCGGGCCGCTGGCGATGATGCCGGGATCGTCGCCGGGCACGTCGGAAATCAGCAGCGTGACCACGCGCGCGGGGGCGCAGGCCAGCGCCAGGCGTCCGCCCTTGATCGCCGACAGATGCTTGCGCACGCAATTCATTTCGGAGATCGCCGCGCCGCTGCGCAGCAGGGCCTTGTTCAGCGCCTGCTTCTGCTCCAGCGTGATGCCGGGCGCCGGCAGCGCCAGCAGCGATGAGCCGCCGCCGGAGATCAGGCACAGCACCAGGTCGTTCTCGCTGAGGCCCTTGACCATCTCCATCATGCGGCCGGCCGCCGCGCGGCCCGCTTCGTCCGGCACCGGATGGGCCGCTTCGACCACTTCGATACGCTCGCAGTCCACGCCATGTTCATAGCGCGTGACGACCAGGCCCGAAATGTCGCCCTTCCAGTGCTGCTCGACAGCGCGCGCCATGGCGGCCGCGCCCTTGCCTGCGCCGATGACCAGCGTGCGGCCGTTCTTCGGCGGCTCCGGCAGGTACGCGGGCAGGCATTTTTCCGCGCTGACCGCGTTCACGGCCGAGCCGTAAAGGTCAAGCAGGAATTGGCGTGGATTGAAGGTGCTCATTACGCCTCGGCGATCTGGTGGTTGGACATGATTTCAATCGCGCGGCACAGCGCCGAGTGATCCATGCCGCCCAGGCCGTTGGCGCTGCAGGCGTTCATCAGTTCCTGCGCCATGGCGGTATTCGGCAGCGACACGCCCATCGCCTTGGCGCCTTGCAGCGCCAGGTTCAGGTCCTTCTGGTGCAGCTCGATGCGGAAACCGGGATTGAAGGTGCGCTTGACCATGCGCTCGCCGTGTACTTCCAGGATGCGCGAGTTGGCGAAGCCCCCCATCAGCGCGGAGCGCACCTTGGCTGGATCGGCGCCGGCCTTGGAGGCGAACAGCAACGCTTCGGCCACGGCCTGGATGTTCAGCGCGACGATGATCTGGTTGGCTACCTTGGTGGTCTGGCCGTCGCCGTTGCCGCCGACCAGCGTGATATTCTTGCCCATCAGTTCAAACAGCGGCTTGACGATTTCGAACGCCGCTTCCGAACCGCCGACCATGATGGTCAGCGAGGCCGCCTTGGCGCCCACTTCGCCGCCGGACACCGGCGCGTCCAGGTATTCGCAACCCAGCGCATTGATCTTCTTGGCGAAGGCCTTGGTTTCGATCGGTGAGATCGAGCTCATGTCGACCACGATGGTGTTCGGACGCAGGCCCTTGGCCACGCCTTCGTCGCCGAACAGCGCGTTGGCCACGTGCGGGGTGTCCGGCACCATGATGATGATGATGTCGGCGCGCGCCGCCACTTCCGCCGCCGAGGTGCACACGGTGGCGCCGGCTTCGATCAGGTGGAACGGCGGGTTCTTGATGTCGTGCAGGTACAGTTTGTGGCCGCCGTCCAGCAGGTGCTGCGCCATCGGTGCGCCCATGATGCCCAGACCAATAAATCCAACTCGAGACATGATATTTTCCTTTGTATGATGTGGTTTAAACGCCAGCTTCAGAGGCCATGCGCCGCACGCCAGCCCAGTCCTGCTTCGGTGGTGGTGCGCGGCTTGTACTCGCAGCCGATCCAGCCGTCGTAGCCGGCCACGCTCAACTGGTCGAATAGGTAGCGGTAGCCGATCTCGCCGGTGCCCGGCTCGTTGCGGCCCGGGTTGTCCGCCAGCTGCACGTGACGGATCAGCGGCAGGTGCTTCTTGATGGTGTTCGTCAGTTCGCCTTCCATGCGCTGCATGTGATAGATGTCGTACTGGATGAACAGGTTGTCCGAACCGGTGGCCTCGATCAGTGCCGCCGCCTGCGCCGTATTGGTCAGGAAGAAGCCTGGAATGTCGAAGGTGTTGATCGGTTCGACCAGCAGACGGATGCCCTCGTCCTTCAGCGCGTCGGCGGCGAACTTCAGGTTCTCCACCAGCACCGACTGCGCATCCTGCCGCGTCACGCCGGGCGGCACGATGCCGACCAGGCAGTTCAGCTGCTTGACGCCCAGCTCCTTGGCGTAGGCGATCGCGGTCCAGACACCGTCGCGGAACTCCTGCACGCGGTCCGGATGGCAGGCGATGCCACGCTCGCCCGCTTCCCAATTCCCGGCCGGCAGGTTGTGCAGCACCAGTTCCAGCTTGTTGGCCTTCAGCAGTCCGGCCAGCTCACCGGCGCTGTACGGATACGGGAACAGGAACTCCACCGCCTTGAATCCGGCGCGGGCCGCCGCCTCGAAGCGCTCCAGGAACGGCACTTCGGTGAACAGCATGGTCAGATTGGCTGCAAGTTTGGTCATGTGATTGCTCCTTAGTCCATCAGCGTGACGGCGGTTGGCGCGTCGGCGGCGCTCAGGGCCAGTTCTTCGAACTCGTTGATCTTGTCGATGTCGGTGCCCATGGCGATGTTGGTCACGCGCTCCAGGATCACCTCGACCACCACCGGCACGCGGAACTCTTCCATCCACTTGTTGGCCTGCTCGAAGGCGGCCGGCAGGTCGTCGGCATTGGTGACGCGGATCGCCTTGCAGCCCAGGCCTTCCACCACGGCGACGTGATCGACGCCGTAGCCGTTCAGTTCCGGCGCGTTGATGTTCTCGAACGACAGCTGTACGCAGAAGTCCATGTCGAAGCCGCGTTGCGACTGGCGGATCAGGCCGAGGTAGGAGTTGTTCACCACCACGTGCAGGTAAGGCAGCTTGAATTGCGCGCCGACGGCCAGCTCCTCGATCATGAACTGGAAGTCGTAGTCGCCGGAGATCGCCACCACTTTGCGCTTCGGATCGGCCGCGGCCACGCCCAGCGCCGCCGAGATGGTCCAGCCCAGCGGACCGGCCTGGCCGCAGTTGATCCAGTGGCGTGCGTTATACACGTGCAGGAACTGCGCGGCGGCGATCTGCGACAGGCCGATAGTGCTGACGTAGCAGGTGTCGCGGCCGAAGGCCTTGTTCATCTCTTCGTACACGCGCTGCGGCTTGACCGGCACCTGCTCGAAGTGGGTCTTGCGCTGCATGGTGCGCTTGCGTTCATTACATTGGGACACCCAGGCCGAGCGGTCTTTCAGCTTGCCGGCGGCTTTCCATTCGGTCGCCACTTCGATCATCAGCTTCAGCGCGGCGCCTGCGTCGGAGACGATGCCGAAGTCCGGGCCGAACACGCGGCCGATCTGGGTCGGTTCGATATCGATGTGGACGAATTTACGGTCCTTGGTGTACACCTCGATGGTGCCGGTGTGGCGGTTGGCCCAGCGGTTGCCGATGCCGAACACGAAGTCCGACGCCAGCAGCGTGGCGTTGCCGTAGCGGTGGCTGGTTTGCAGGCCGACCATGCCGACCATCAGCTTGTGGTCGTCCGGGATCGCGCCCCACGCCATCAGCGTCGGGATCACCGGCACGCCGGTCAGTTCGGCGAACTGCACCAGCAGGTCGGCAGCGTCGGCGTTGATGACGCCACCGCCGGCGGTGATCAGCGGCGCTTCGGCGTCGTTCAGCATCGTCAGCGCTTTTTCGATCTGGGCGCGGGTGGCTTTCGGCTTGTACGGCTCCAGCGGCTGGTAGGTGTCCGGATCGAATTCAATCTCGGCCATCTGCACGTCGAACGGCAGGTCGACCAGCACCGGACCGGGACGGCCGGAGCGCATGATGTGGAAAGCCTGCTGGAACACCATCGGCACCAGCGCCGGCTCGCGCACGGTGACGGCCCATTTGGTGACCGGCTTGGCGATCGATTCGATGTCGACCGCCTGGAAATCTTCCTTGTACAGGCGGGCACGCGGCGCCTGGCCGGTAATGCAGAGGATTGGTATGGAATCTGCTTGGGCCGAATACAAACCGGTGATCATGTCGGTGCCGGCCGGGCCGGAGGTGCCGATGCAGACGCCGATGTTGCCGGCCGTGGCGCGGGTGTAGCCTTCGGCCATGTGCGAGGCGCCCTCGACGTGGCGAGCCAGGATGTGCTTGGCACTACCCTGCTTCTTCAATGCCGCGTAAAATGGATTGATCGCGGCGCCCGGAACACCGAATACCTGGTTCACGCCCTCTTTTTCCAAAACGATTGCTGCTGCCTGCGCTGCTGTCATCCGTGCCATGCTGGTCCCCTGTCAGTTGAGTATTGAAGTCAATGGAGCCATCGTAGCGGGAAAGAAGCGCTGTGATAAGAAGACAAACTCTCGCTTTATTCGATACCCACAATATCGAATAAGTATGGAATAATCGGGACATGGACAAACTTACGCAAATCGAGGCCTTCGTCGACGTGGCCGAAAAAGGCAGCCTGGTACGCGCGGCGATGGGGCAGCACATCACGCCCGTCATGCTGGGCAGGCGTATCGATGCGCTGGAAAAAAGGCTGGGTGTGAAGCTGATGCACCGCACCACGCGCCATCAGACGCTGACCGAACAAGGCATGCTGTATCTGGACCATTGCCGCAAATTACTAGCGGATCTGGGCCATGCGGACCGCATGGTGTCGGAAGGCCGCCACCGCGCCACCGGTCACCTGACCGTGTCGGCGCCGGCGGCGTTTGGCCGCAAGCACGTGGCGCCGCACGCGGCGGGCTTCGTGCGCGCGCATCCGGACGTGCAGATTTCGTTCAACCTGACCGACCGCGTGGTCGATCTGGTCAGGGACGGTTATGACGTGGGCATCCGCATCGGCGGCGTGATCGATCCGAGTTTTGTCGCCGTCAAGCTGGCCAGCAACCGCCGCGTGGTGTGCGGCACGCCGGAATACTTCGAGCGCAACGGCATACCGCGCACGCTGGACGACCTGGCCGACCACAACTGCCTGGCCTTCAACCTGCAAGGCGGGCAGCAGCGCGGCTGGTACTTCCAGGTTCAGGGCAAGCAGGTGACCGTCCGCGCGGACGGCAATTTGAACTGCAACGACGGCGAACTGCTGCACCGCTGGGCCACCGAGGGACTGGGGCTGGCATGGCGCTCGTCGTGGGAAATCCAGGCGCAGCTGGCGTCGGGGGAATTGATCACCGTGCTCGATGATTACGCGCTGCCGCAGTACGACATCATGGCCGTCTATCCGCAGCAGCGCCACTTGCCGGCCAAGGTGCGCTTCTTCATCGACATGCTGAAGGAGATTTACGCGCGGCCGGACTACTGGTTGATCAGCTAGATGATCAGCTGGAGAACCAGCCGAGTTTTTTCCGCGCACCCAGCACGGCCAGGCCGGCGCCCAGCATCAACCAGGTCGTCGGTTCCGGTACCGGCTGGGGAGGCGTGTCATCCGCGATCCGGTCGCCGCCGGCCTGGAATTCCGCCACCGAATAATGATTGTCACCGTAGGCGGATATGCGGAAGGCGCGCGCCTCGATCGACGTCGACAGCAAGCCGCCGTACAAATTCTGGCCCTGTTCGGCCTTGTCGGTTTCGACCGTCGTCAGGTTCTGCCAGACGCTTGCGCGGTCGAGGAATTCGGTGCGGTAGTCGTCGTTATTATCCGCTTCCAGTACCAGCCGGCCGACTGAGGCGAGATGCGACAGCGTGATCGTCACGCCGCTGTCGAGGCCCGACCAGTACACCGATCCATAATTCCACTGCTGCCCGAGCGGCGTGAACGTGCCGTCGGTGACGCTGTCCAGCGATGCCATACCTCCGCCGTACTGCGCGCCGGCCGAGTCGCCGATCCCTGGGCCATAGGCGGCAACCTGGCCCAGATAGGCCATGTTGGTGTCGGCGCTGGCGTGGGCCGTGAACGTCAATGCGGCGAGTGCCGCAACTAGTGAAATTTTCATATTTATCTTAATTAGCGCAGTGAGGCGACATGGCGTTGACGGCGCATCTCGTCCTGCATCTGCATGGTTACCCGGGCGGCCTGCAGCGTTCCCGCATCCAGACCGATGGTTTTACGTTGCAAAGGACGCGGCAGATCGGCCCAGACGCTGCGCGGCAGCGATGCCCGCACGATGCCGGGCGATACGTGCTCGACGCCATCGTCCGACCTGGCCGGAACGCCGCCGGTGTTGATGGCGATACCCACGCTGCCATCATCGCTGCTGGCGGAGCGGCTGGAGACCGGGCATTCCTGGTCGGTGAACAGAACCACGCCATCGGGGCCGACGCAGCGATTGACGGCCGCGGCGGAGTACGCGCTGGAGACGGCCAATGCCGCGCAGGCAAACAGTTGCATCAGTCGCAGGGAGGTGTTCATGATCTATCCTTTTTAACAAGTCAATTGATTTTCTCGCAATTTTTCAAGTTAATCTGTGCGGCCGCGCACGGAGAAGAATCAGTCCGTTTGGCGCCGTGGTTTTTCCGCCTCGGGTACAATGTCGGGATGAAAGCCATACTTCTTATCCCTGCACTCCTCTCCATGGCGCACGGCTACGCTGTCGCCGACTCCGTCCCCGATCACGGCTGGAATAATTCCGCCGAACTGGGCGCCATCTCCACTTCAGGCAACACCGTCGGCACCTCGGTCACCGGCAAGCTCGATGCCAAGCAGGAGCGGCCCGACTGGAGCAACGAATACATCCTGGCCGGCTATTTCAAGGACGAACAGGTCACGCAAGCCGACGGCGAAAAGGTGCGCGAGCGCTCCGCCCAGCGCTACTCGGCATCCGCCAAGGCCGCGTACAAGCTGCTGCAGGACCACGACAAACTGTTTGCGCTGGCCACCCATGTGAACGACAAGTTCGGCGCCTACACGCGCTATTCGACCGTCGGCGTCGGCTACGGCACCGAGGCATACAAGACGCCGGAAAGCACGCTGGATGTGGAAATCGGGCCGGGCTACTTCAGCGGCGCGCGCTCCACCGGCGAGACCGAGAGCGGCCTGACGGTGCGCGGCGCGGCCAATCTGAAATGGAAGCTGAGCGACAACGCGCAGTTCACGCAGAACCTCAGCGTCGAACGCGGCACCTCGAATATCCACTCGCTGGCCGAGACGGCGTTGCGCACCAAGATCAACAGCACCATGCAGATGAAGGCCGCCTTCAGCGTGCGCAACGACACCAACGTACCCGAAGATAAAAAGAACACCGATACACAGACCTCGGTAACACTGGTCTACTCTTTCTAAACACGTCCATACTATTCATGAACACTCCACGCATTTTCGGTACGCCGCTGTCCCCCAACGCCACCAAAGTCATGCTGCTCGGCTCCGGTGAGCTGGGCAAGGAAGTCATCATCGCGCTGCAGCGTCTGGGCGTCGAAGTGATCGCCGTCGACCGCTATCCGAATGCGCCTGGCCACCAGGTCGCGCACCGCTCCCACGTCATCAACATGGCCGACGGCGCCGCGCTGGCCGCCCTGATCGAACTGGAAAAGCCCGACCTGATCGTGCCGGAAATCGAGGCCATCGCCACCGACACGCTGGCCGCGCTGGAACAAGCCGGCAAGATCACCTGCATCCCGACCGCGCGCGCCGCCCAGCTGACGATGAACCGCGAAGGCATCCGCTGCCTCGCTGCCGAAACGCTGGGCCTGGCGACGTCGCCGTACCGCTTCGCCAGCAGCCTGGCGGAACTGGAAGCGGCCACCGCCGCCATCGGATTCCCGTGCGTGATCAAACCGGTGATGTCCTCGTCCGGCAAGGGCCAGTCCAAGATCGACAGCGCCGCCGAAGTCAAGGCCGCGTGGGACTACGCCGCAGCCGGCAGCCGCGTCGATTCCGGCCGGGTGATCGTTGAAGGCTTCATCGACTTCGACTACGAAATCACGCTGCTGACGGTGCGCTCCATCGGCGCCGACGGCCAGGTCGAAACCCAGTTCTGCGATCCGATCGGCCACGTGCAGGTGCAAGGCGACTACGTCGAGTCGTGGCAGCCGTGCCGCATGAATCCACTGGCGCTGGCGCGCGCGCGCGACATCGCCCAAAAGGTCACCGGCGACCTGGGCGGCCTCGGGCTGTTCGGCGTGGAATTGTTCGTCAAGGACGATATGGTCTGGTTCTCGGAAGTGAGCCCGCGTCCCCACGACACCGGCATGGTGACGATGGCGACCCAGCTGCAAAGCGAGTTCGAACTGCACGCAAAGGCCATCCTCGGCCTGCCGGTCAATGTCGCGATGAAATCGCCGGGTGCGTCGGCGGTGATCTACGGCCAGCACGAGGCGGCCGGCATTGCCTTCGAAGGCGTGGCGGAAGCGCTGCGCGTGCCGGGTTCCGACATCCGCCTGTTCGGCAAGCCGGAATCGTTCGCGCGCCGCCGCATGGGCGTGGCGCTGGCCACCGCCGACGACGTCGACACCGCCCGCGCACGCGCCAAGGAAGCCGCGGCGAAAGTCCGCCCTGTACTCGCAGGTAAATAAGCCCTACATCTGCCGGAAAAGATCCACGTAGTTGCGGCTGACGACCAGTTGCTCCGGACGGTCCTTCAGCTGAACCATCAGGCGTCCGCGAAAGTCCTGGCGGGTGCCTGACACGTGCTTCGCCGCGACTATCACGCTGCGGTGGATCTGCCAGAACTGCTGCTCATCGAGCTGCTCTCGCAGCTTGCTGATCGGCGTGCGGATCAGGCTCTCGCCGTCGGCCAGGAACACACTGGTGTACTTGTCGTTGCTCTGGAAGTAAATCACTTCGTCGATGGAGATCAACCGGGTTTGATCGCCCTGCGAGGCCCGTATCCATTGCAGGCTGGGCACCGGCGCGGCCGGAGCCACCGCCGCGCCGCTCAACTGCTGCAACAACGCCTGCAGCGTGGCCGCCGAAATCGCCGCGGGAGCGGACGATGCGGCCGGCGCCACCAGCTTGCCCTTCAATTTGGCCACGGTCTTGGCCAGCCGCTCCTCGCTGGCCGGCTTGAGCAGGTAGTCCACCGCCGAATGCTCGAACGCCTCCACCGCATACTGGTCGAAGGCGGTGACGAACACGATCAGCGGCGGCCTGGCTCCGGCCACCAGCCGTGCCGCCACGTCCAGCCCCGTCATGCCGGGCATGCGGATATCGAGGAAGGCTACGTCCGGCGCCTCCTCGTCGATCAGGCGCAGGGCTTCGAGGCCGTTGGCGGCCTTGGCGATCACCCGCAGCTCCGGCCACGCGGTTTTCAGCTGGGTTTCCAGATAGTCGCGCAGATGCTCTTCGTCGTCTGCGATCAGGGCGCGGGGAGTATTGATATCGGACTCGCTTTCAAAGGCAGCATCAGGCGCACCGTCATGCCGCAAGGTTGATTTTCCAATAATTCTACCCGAGCCGCGCCGCCATACAAACTGCGCAGGCGTTCGCGCAGGTTGCTCAGGCCCACGCCGCCGCCCGGCTTGGCCGATGCCGTCTCCTGCAGGCCGACGCCGGTGTCGCTGATCTGCAGACATAGCCAGGCACCCTCGACGCGCGCGCTGACGACGATCTCGCCGCCCTCCACTTTCGGCTCCAGGCCATGAGAGATGGCGTTTTCCACCACCGGCTGCAGCAGCATCGGCGCGATGGCGAACTGCCGCAGTTCGTCGGGCAGCTCGATGCGGTAGCGCAGGCGTTCGCCCATGCGCACCGCCAGCACGTCCAGGTAGGCGGCGACCAGCCTGGTCTCCGTGCCCAGCGTGGCCTCCTCGCTACGGCTGGACGCCAGGCTGGCGCGTAGATAATCGATGAAGCGCTCCAGCATGTGCTGGGCCTGCGCCGGCTTCGGCCCGATCAGGCTCACCACATTGGCCAGCGTGTTGTACAGGAAGTGCGGCTCGATCTGCGCCTGCAGCGCGCGCAGGCGCGCCTCCGCCAGCAGCCGCGCGGTCGAGGACATCAGCTCCTTCTGCCGCGCCTCGTCAAGCGCGCGTTCGAGGCGCTTTTCGGCGGAGCCGCGCACCCAGTACATCACCAGCGCGATCGCCACCGCCAGCACCAGCGATTGCAGCAGCACGCTGCGGTTGGCCAGCAGTTCGAACGGATTCTTCCCGCTCAACAGCGCGTTGCCCAGTCCCAGCCCCAGCAGGACGCTGGATCCCACCAGGCAGATGCTGAACATCAGCCGCGGCAGGCCCCTCATGCGGCTGGACCGGCCGTCCGTCAGGGAACTGGCCAGCATCGAGCCGCCGTGTATCATGAAACCGATCAGGTTGGAGATCAGCAGCATCGGCAGCAGATAGCCGAGCAGCGGCTTGCGGTCGTGCAAGAGCGCGATCTCCACCGCGGTCAGCAACGCGCCGAGGCCGCAACTCCAGATCAGCGTGTACAGCAGGTTACGCCGCATCGACGGCGGCCAGCGCCGGAAGAACGGTATCAATTCCAGCGGGTGGCCCAGCGGCGGCATGCTGCGGTTATTCATAGTGGTGTCCATAATATTCAAGCCGGCAGAAAGTTACCATGAAAGCAAAGCGGCGCGCGATATGGCAAGCGCGCCAACGCCCTCGGACCGGCCTTGATGTTGTGCGCATCAAACACCGTCAGCACTGTCTGGCCGCGCCGCGCGTCCTGCGCCACGCCGACCAGGTAGCCGTCGGTTTCCGGGCCCGCGCCGGTGCCGGCACCTCGGCGCGGCACCAGCACGTGCTCCTCGACCTGCCAGCCGGCGTCGAAGCGGTAGCTGTCGGCCTTGCCGCTGTCGGTGTCGATCAGGTTGACGGTGTTGAGGATATGTTCGGCGCCTGCGCTGGCGCCCAGCACGGCCAGCTTGCGATGGCGCGCCGACACCACCTGCGGCGCCACCCGTGGAAACTCGCCGACGCCGAACAGCCGCGCCTCGCGCGCCTGGCCGGCGGCATAGTCCAGCGTGATCTGCACCGTGCTGCTGGAGCCGGCACTGTATGGAATCGCCTCGCCGTGCATCGGCAACGCCAGCCTTGGCAGCATGTCGCCTTCGTGCATGACGCAGTCCAACCGGGTGCAGGCGCCGTCCTCGAAGGCGTTCCCGAGATGGAAGACCGAACGTCCAGGCAGTTCGAACACCTGGCGCAGCTGCAGCGTATCCTTGGCGATGACCACCGCGCGCAGCGGACGCTCGCCGTTCCACCGCAGGCTTTCGCGCAAGCTCAAATCGTCGCCGGGACGCATGTCGTAAGGCGGCACCAGGAAGATCAGGTGGCGTCCGCTGACGACGAAATCGTGCACCATATTCAGTTGCGGCACGTTGATCATGGCCGTGCGGGTCAGTTCACCGGCTGCGTTCAGGCGGTAGAGCACCAGGCGGTCGCTGCCCGGCAGATTACCGAAGTTCCACAGGCCGCCGTCCGGATCCATTTTGGGATGCGCCGAAAACGGCATCGCCTTCATGTCGTCGCGCCAGGTCTTGATGCCCCGCGTCTCCAGCGTCGCCGGGTCGACCTCCACCGCCGACCCGCCCTCCCACAGCGCATAAACGCGGCCGTTCAGCGGCAGCAGATTGGTGTTGGCGGCATTGACGGTGTCGTTGTTCCTGGCCGCCTTGCGGCCGATATGGGTGCCGAAGGCCGGATACAGGAACTGCCCCGCCGCGCTCTCCTCGGCGAACTTTTGCGTTGCCACGAAGCGTCCGCGATGGCTTACCTTGCCGCCGCCGATCTGCCAGCGCTGGGCAAAGCCGTCGCCGTCGAACCAGTGATGGTAACGCTCTCCGCCCAGTTCGAAGCGTCCCGGCCCGTTGCGGTAAAAGACGCCGCGCAAGTCGTCGGGCAGGCGGCCATGCAGCACGGCGTCGCCGGACTGGTCGCCTTCCGCGCCGGCATACAGCGACAACATGGGATTGCGCGCCAGCGCCTGGTGGAAGCTGCGCAAGGTGGCGCTGTCGGCCAGCGCCGTGCCGGAAGCGAGGCCGAGTGCGGCCAGGCCGATGCCGCGCGCGAGGAATTGACGACGGTTGTCCATGTCGCCTCCCGATCAGCGCAGGCTGACGCTGGCCACCGCGCCGGAGGCAGGCAGCTGGAAGCGCGCCGCCTCGTAGGCCGGCGCACGTTGCCTGGCCATGGCGTTGTTGCTGAAGGCGTAGTCCTCGGTCGGCATGCCGACCAGGTTGCGATCGAGTTTGCCGTTGCCGTTGGCGTCGTGGTACAGCGCGAAGGCGTAATCACCGGCCGGCAGGTCCTTGACCGCGATCTGCACGGTGCCGGCGGCGGCCGGTGCGACGACTGCGCGGTATGGCTTGGCCTGGAAGGTGTCGGCGGAATTGTACAGGGCCACCATGATCTGGCCCTGGGCGCTGGCCACGCCGGTGACGGCGATGGTCAGGTCGGCGGCGCGCGATGGCGTGCTGGCGGCGGCTGCGAGGATGGCGGCGGCAAGAATGGCAAGTCGCATGATGTGCTCCGGTGAGTGAATGTGCTGCCACTCTAGCCAGCGCCGCCTGGCTACGGCCGCCGATGCGACGAAATGCGCGCGTCCGGCGCGAAATGCGGTCCGGCGGCGCGAAATGCGCGCCACGTCCACATCAAGGCAGCTCAGGCACGCAGGCGCGCCGGCAGATGGCGCGAGATAATCTCCAGCATCTGCTCGACATCGACCGGCTTGGCGATGAAGTCGTTCATGCCGGCGGCGACGCAGCGCTCCTGCTCCGACTGCATCACGCCGGCCGTCATCGCCAGGATGGGCAAGTCCAGCTTCAGTTCCTCGCGGATCGCGGCGGTGGCGGCAAAACCGTCCATGACCGGCATCTGCACATCCATCAGCACGATATCGTAGTCGCCGCCGTGCTCGCGCAGGCGGTCCACCGCCAGCTGGCCGTTCTCGGCCACGTCGACGCTGGCGCCGGCGTATTCCAGCATGCCGCGCGCCACCACCTGGTTCAGCGGATGGTCCTCGACCAGCAGCAGGCGCAATCCCTTGAGGCACTGCTCGCCCGTCTCCTCATTCAGCGGCGCCATCGGCGCGGCTGGTTCGGTCCGCGCCAGCTGGAACGGCAGCGTGACGACGAATTCGCTGCCCATGCCCGGCGTGCTGCTGACGGCGATGCCGCCGCCCATCAGCTCCGCCAGCTGGCGGCAAATGGCCAGCCCCAGACCGGTGCCGCCATAGCGCCGCGTGGTGGAGGCGTCGGCCTGGTTGAAGGCTTCGAACAAACGGCTCTGCTGCTCCAGGTCCATGCCGATGCCGGTGTCGCGCACCACAAAGCGCAGGCCGACCGCGTCGGCGCCGTACTGGTACGCGGCGTGATACGCGGCGGCGCCGCCGTCGACGCGCGCCACCCGCAGCGCCACCTGGCCCTGCGCGGTGAACTTGATGGCGTTGCCGACCAGGTTGATCAATATCTGCTGCAGGCGCATGGCGTCGCCGACCAGCGACTGCGGCACGGCGCTGTCGGCGCCGATGGCCAGGCTGATGCCCCTGGCCTCCGCGTTCGGCATCATGACCTGCGCCACCGCGTCCAGTACTTCGTTCAGCTGGAAGATGGTGGGCGCCAGCTCCATGCGGCCCGCCTCGATCTTGGAAAAGTCCAGCACGTCGTTCAGGATGCCCAGCAGGACGTTGCCCGACGACCGTATCATGTCCACGTATTCCTTTTGCGGTGCGCTCAGCTCCGTATTCCCCAGCAGGTAGGCCACGCCCAGCACCGCGTTCATCGGCGTGCGGATCTCGTGGCTCATGTTGGCCACGAATTCGCTCTTGGCGCGGCTGGCGGCGGCCGCGCGCTGCTCGCCGGCAGCCTGCATCAGTTCCGCGTTCTTGCGGTCGGTGATATCCATCGCCATCAGGTAGGTGCCCAGCACCTCGCCGCCGGCGGCGATATCGGGCACCAGGTCGACCATGAAATGCTGGACCTGGCCGTTGAGCAGCAGTTCCCGTTCATAGTGCAGGCGGCGGCCCGACAGCGCCTGCGCCAGGTCGTCAAGCCACGGGGCGGACGCCGCCTCGCCGAACACCTGGCTCACGGTCTTGCCCAGCATCGATTGCGGATCGATGCCCCACTGCGTGCGATAGTGCTCGTTGGTGAACAGGTAGCGCAGCTCGCGGTCCACGTAGGCCACCAGTAGCGGCAGGTTGTCGGCCAGGATGCGCGCGCGTTTTTCGCTTTCGTAGGTGCGCATCTGCGCCGCTTCCCGTTCGGCCATCAGGCGGTAGAAGGCGCCGCTCAATTCGCCGATTTCGTCCTTGCGGTGCAGCTGCAGCACCTGAATGCCGGCGCGGCTGTCCTTGACCTCGGCGATGTTGCGGCGCAGCCGCTGCAGAGGGTGCAGCAGGCGCGCGATGCCCACCCACGCCAGCACGCCCGCCAGCCCGGCGAACACCGTCGAAGCGATGGCCGCCTCATAGCGCAATTCGCGCAGCGGCGCCAGCGCCTCGTCGCTGGGGAAGCGCGCCGCGGCGATCCAGCGCGCGTGCTGCAGTCGGCGATACGAATAAATACCCTTGACGTGATCCTTGTTCTCCGCCTCCATCCAGCCCTGGAAGCCCTCCAGCGCCTTTTGCGTGGCCAGGTTGACGCCGGGGCGCTCGTTGATGCTGTGCAGGATGCGCTTCTTGTCCGGATGGCTCAGCAAAATCCCTTCGGCCGTCATGATGAAGTTGAAGCCGGTGCTGCCCGGCTTGAGCGCGCTGAGCGCCTCGAACGGCGCGTAGTGCAGCAGGTTGATGCCGCCGGCCAGCACCAGCACGACGCGGCCTTCGGCGTCGAGGACCGGCGCAGAGATCAGCACCGTCGGCGCGCCGGCCAGCTTGCTGGCGAATGGCGCCGACACCTGGCCGCGCCGCCGTTTCAGCGTCTGCACGAACCAGTCGGCGCCGGCGGCGCTGTACTGCTGCTCGGGCATGGCCTCTTCCATGGCGCTGGTCAGCACGCCCTGGCCGTCATAGATTTCCAGATAGGAGAACTGGCCGCGCGCCGTCGGCCGCGCCAGCAGGTAGGCCCGCAGCGCCGCCGGATCGCGCAGCGTCGCCGCCGGCAGCGATTCGGCCAGCGCCGCCAGCACCGCCTTCTTGCCGGCCAGGTGCTCGTCGATGTGGGCGGCGGCCCCGGACAGCAGCGCGTATTGCTGGCTGCCGATCACCTCTTTCATGTCGCGCTCGGCCAACATCAGCGCCACCACAGTCACCGTGACGGTGGCGCCCAGCACCAGCAGCATGACCAGGCTACTGAGCCGGAACCTGAGAGTGGACGGCAAAAACTTTTTGAACGCCATGGGCAGCGCGCACTCGCTAGAAAGATGATATCAAAGTATTACATGTCGCAGGCCTGTTTGGCTACGTCCGCTCACTATAAACCCGACAAATGCGGCTGTGGCGCCGCACACACATTCCCAGGTCTGTTTTCGGGGTATAGTGGTTGCTTACGAGACAACCCCATCATCTGCCATGCGCGCAGCTTACGATCCGGTTACCACGGCGGCCTCCCACCCGGGCCGAGGCCCCACTCCGCTCGCACTGGTGCTGCTGACGGCTTGCTACTTCCTGATCGCGCGCGCCAGCCTGCTGCTGGCCTTTGCCACCTCCAACGCCACGCCGGTCTGGCCGCCGTCGGGCATCGCCTTCGCCGCCGTGGTGGCGATGGGCTACCGCGCCTGGCCCGCCATCCTGCTGGGCGCACTGGCCGCCAACCTCGCCACCTTCACCGCCAACGGCGTGCCGTTCAGCGCCGGGCTGGTGACCGCCTCGCTGCTGATCGCGACCGGCAATACGCTGGAGGCGCTGGCCGGCGCCTGGCTGATGCGCCGCCACACCGACACCGCGCAGCCGCTGAGCCAACTGCAGGACGTCTACAAATTCGCGCTGATCGCGATGGCCATGTGCGTGGTCAGCGCCGGCATCGGCAGCATCACGCTGGTCGTCGGCGGCCTGGTGCCCGCTTCCGCCTACACCACCGTGGTGCTGACCTGGTGGGTCGGCGACACCGCCGGCGTGCTGGTGGTGGCGCCGGCGATCCTGGCCTGGCTCCGCCCCGGCGCCGGCGCCCGTGATGTGCAGCAGTCGCCGCGGCAGCGCTGGGCGGAGGCCTTGCTGTCGCTTGCCGCGCTGTCGGCCTTGATCGCGCTGGTGTTCGGCCGCCGCTATTCGGCCGGCGACGGCCTCGGATGGCTGCCCTATGTATTCATGCTGTGCGTGGCCCAGGCCTCGTACCGCTTCGGCCTGCGCGGCGCCAGCCTGGCGTGCCTGCTGACGGCCGGCGGCGCGGTGCTGGGCAGCGTCAGCGGCCTCGGTCCGTTCGCCGTCGGCACGCTGAACGACTCCCTCATCGCGCTCGAGAGCTTCGTCGTGCTGTGCAGCCTGATCGGCATGGTGCTGTGCGCCGACGCCAGCGAGCGCCGGCGCATGAACGCCAGCGTCCGCGATCACAGCGCCGCGCAATGGGCCACGCTGCTGGTCGGCTTCGGCCTGACGGTGGCGGTCTGGCACCTCGTCGCGCTGAGCACCGAGCGCCGCGCGCGCGAACAGTTCGACGCCGAATGCGCCGAGATCACCGAACGCATCGAGCGCCGCATGGACTTGTACGAAGCGGGACTGCGCGGCGCGCAGGCGCTGTTCAAGGCCGAGCCGGAGCCCAGCCGGGCCCAGTTCCGCGCTTTCGCCGACGGACTGGATTTGCCGCGCAACTTCCCCGGCGTGCTGGGGCTGGGCTACGCCGCCTGGCTGCGGACCGGCCAGCATGAGGCGCTGGAGGAGCGCGTCCACCGCCTGGACAACTGGGCCGGATTTCATATCTGGGCCGCCCCGGGCTCACCCTACGATCGCTCGATGTCGGCCGTGGTGCTGTATCTGGAACCGTCGCTGGGACGCAACCGGCGCGCCTTCGGCTACGACATGATGTCCGAGCCGATACGCCGCGCCGCGCTGCTGGAGGCGGCGCGCACCGGCGCGCCGGTGCTGTCGTCCAAGGTGGTGCTGGTGCAGGACGCGCCCGAGCTCGGCCAGCCCGGCTTCCTGCTGTACGTCCCGGTCTATCGCACGCAGGCGCGCTTGCCGGACAGCGCCGGCACGGAGCAGCGCATGGCGGCGCTGCAGGGCTTCGCCTACAGCCCGATCCGCGCCGACGACCTGATGACCGGCCTGCTTGGCAACGCCGACAGCAAGGTGCAGCTGGAGATCTTCGACGGCGCCGGCACCGCGCCCGCCGACCATCTGTACACCAGCGCCCGCCGCGGCGCCGACGACTTGCAGAAGTACCCCAATCCCTACCGGCAGACGGCGCCGCTGACGCTGCTGCAGCACGGCTGGACGCTGCGCTTCACGTCGCTGCCGGCGTTTGAAAACTCGATCGACCGCCAGAAATCGCACATCGTGCTGCTGGCCGGGGCCATTATCAGCCTGCTGTTCTTCGGCGTGGTGCGCGCGCTGACGGCGCGCCAGGCCTATGCCAGCGCGCTGGCCGAGGAAAAGACCGCCGCGCTGCGCGAGTCGGAAAGCTCGCTGATCGTCGCCCGCGACCTGGCCGAAGCGGCCAGCCGCGCCAAGTCGGAATTCGTCGCCAACATGAGCCACGAGATCCGCACGCCGCTCAACGCGGTGCTGGGCATGACTCACCTGCTGGGCAATACCACGCTGTCGCCGGACCAGCAGAAGTACCTGGAGATGATACGGTCGTCCGGCAATTCGCTGCTCAGCATACTCAACGACGTGCTGGACTTCTCCAAGATCGAGGCCGGCCGCATGGAGCTGGCGCCGGCGCCGTTCCAGCTGAGCGCCGTGCTGGAGGCGATCGCCACCATTATGACCGTCAATTCGGGCGAGAAGGACCTGGAGCTGGCGATCGGCGTGGAACCGGACGTGCCGCAGTCGCTGCTCGGCGACGGCCACCGCCTGCAGCAGATCCTGATCAACCTGGTCGGCAACGCCATCAAGTTCACCGAGAAGGGCTCGGTCTATGTGCTGGTGGAGCTGGCCGGCGCCACGCCCACCGGCGAAGCGGCCCTGCGCTTCACGGTGCGCGACAGCGGCATTGGCGTGCCGGCGGACCAGTTGGCGCTGTTGTTCGCGCCGTTCTCGCAGGGCGATGCGTCGATGACGCGGCGCTTCGGCGGCACCGGCCTCGGTCTGACGATCTCGCGCCGGCTGGCGGCGTTGATGGGCGGCGCCATCGAGGTCCAAAGCACGCCGGGCAACGGCAGCGTCTTCACGCTGACGGTGCCGCTGCAGTGCGCCGGCGAAGCGGCGCAGCCGGGCGCCGTCGCCACCGTCCGCCATCTGCTGGTGGTCGACGACGACGAGGTCAGCGCCGACTACCTTTGCCGCACCGTCCGCGCGCGGGGCTGGAGCGCCGACCGCGCCGGATCCGGCGAACTGGCACTGTCGCTGCTGCGCGGCGCTGCGCGCTACGACGCGGTGCTGGTCGACTGGAGCATGCCCGGCCTGAACGGCCTGGAAACCATGCAGGCGATCCGCGCCGCCATGCCGGACGACGGGCCGGCCGTGGTGCTGATGGTCAGCGCCTTCGGCCAGGGCAAGCTGCTGCACACGAACGGCGCGCAGGCCGCCGACGCGGTGCTGCTGAAGCCCGTCACCACGGCGCGGCTGGGCGAAACGGTGCTGCAGGCGCTGGACTATGCGCGCGACCGCGCCGCCAGCGCCGGCGCCGGGGACGCAGCGGCCGTCGCGGCGCCGGCGGCGGACGGCGGCCCGCCGGCAGGCCTGCGCATCGACGGCGTACGCATCCTGCTGGTCGAGGACAATCCGATCAACCAGCTGGTGGCCCAGGCCATGCTGTCGCACGCCGGCGCCTCCATCGACGCCGTCGACAACGGCCGCGCCGCGCTGGACCGGCTGCGCAGCGACGGGCACCGCTACGACCTGGTGCTGATGGATGTGCAGATGCCGGAAATGGACGGCTTCGAAGCGACCGCCAGGATCCGCCACGAGTTGAAGCTGGAGCTGCCGGTGCTGGCCATGACGGCCGGGGTCATGCTGTCCGAGCGCGAGCAGTGCATCGCCTCCGGCATGAACGATTTCATCGCCAAGCCGATCGACGTCGAGCAGATGCTGCGCGCCATCGCCCGCAACCTGCCCGCCGCCCAGCGCGCCGCCGCCGGGCGCTGAGCCCTCCATCAGTGGTCTACCCGTTTTAGGCCGGATTGGCCACCCGCGGTCAATGATTGGCCTCCTAAAATGGTTGCACTAACCAACCACCTTGAAGGAAAAGATCATGCATGCACGTACCGACTTCTACACCGCCTCTCCCGACGCCATGAAAGCGATGGTCGCGCTGGAAGTGGCGGTCAGCAAACTGGGACTGGAGCCGTCGCTGCTGGAACTGGTGAAGCTGCGCTCCTCGCAGATCAACGGCTGCGCCTTCTGCGTCGACATGCACACCACCGATGCGCGCAAGGCCGGCGAAACGGATCGCCGCCTGCATGGCGTCAGCGTCTGGCGCGAGACGCCGTTCTTCACCCCGCGCGAACAGGCGGCGCTGGCCTGGACCGAGGCCCTGACCTCGCTCGCCACCACCCACGCGCCGGACGCCGACTACGAACTGCTGCAGGCCCAGTTCTCGCCGAAGGAGCAGGTCGACCTGACGCTGGCCATCAACACCATCAACGGCTGGAACCGGCTGGGCGTCGGCTTCCGAAAAATGCCGGCGCTGTAGGCGCGCATCGCGCATAAAGTGTGACATCGCGGCCAGGCTGCGCCAGATCAAGAAACGGCAGACATCCTTTAGACAAGCTTGCCGTTTGCATCACGTGATAGCGTTTTCAGCGCCGCGATCGTTGCCACTGCACAACGAAATTGTGACATTCCGGTATAAAACACACACAAGTACGCCTCCCCGGTCCACACTAAATAAGGCGCAAAACACATACAAGACGACGCCATTAACCTCTGGAGGGTACACGATGAAACAACCCAAGCTTGCGATATCAGCCTTAGCAATCCTCAGCGCCTTCGCCGCCACTGCCCACGCGCAGGACGGCATGCCGATCACCATCAGCGGCTTCGGTACCGGCGCCCTGACCATGACCAATTCCGATCAAGCAGAGTTCAACCGGGTCAACCAGGCCGCCGGCGTCGGCAAGGACGCGCGCGCCGGGGTCGATTCGAACTTCGGCATCCAGGCCACGGCGAAATGGAGCGATACGATTTCCTTTACCGCGCAAGGGCTGGTGCGCAAGAACGGCTCCAACGACCAGTTCGGCGCCGAGCTGGCGTGGGCCTTCGCCAAGATCAAGCTGAATGACGACTTCTCCGTTCGCCTGGGGCGTATCGGCCTGCCGGTGTACATGATTTCCGACGTGCGCAACGTCGGCTACGCCAACACCATGCTGCGGCCGCCGAATGAAGTGTACCGCCAGGTCACCGTCGACAACGCGGACGGCGGCGACGTGGTGTACCAGCACAGCTTCGGCGACACCACCGTGACGGCGCAGGCGGCGGTGGGCCGCTCCAAGGTGCGCGCGCCCGGCAATTACTACGTCGAATTCAAGCCGGTGGTCTCGACCCAGCTGGTGGTGGAGAACGGTCCGTTCACCTATCGCCTGGGCCGCTCGCAAGCCACCTTCGGCATCTACAACAACCCCAGCCTGACCGGCCTGGTCGGCGCGTTGAAGCAGTTTGGCCTGACCGCCGTCGCCAACGAGGTGCCGCTGACCGATGTCAAGGGCACGTTCACCTCGGCCGGCATCGCGATGGACTACAACAACATCATCGGCCAGGCCGAATACGCCAAGCGCAAGACGGATACGCGGCTGGTGCCGGACACCAGTTCCTGGTACGTCATGATGGGCTACCGCTACGGAAAATTCGTGCCGTACGCCTCGTACGGCGACGTCAAGCAGGACAGCATCCGCAGCTTCAGCACGCTGCCGACCACCGGCCCGCTGGCCGCGCTGAGCGCCGGCACCAATGGCGCCATCAAATCGGGCCTGCAATCGTCCACCGCCATCGGCCTGCGCTGGGACTTCTACAAATCGGCCGCGTTCAAGGTGCAGATGGACCGCGTCAAGACCCGCGACGGCGCCGGCTACTTCCTGAATCCAAAGCCGGGTTTCGCGGGCAGCACCGTCAACGTCTACGCAGCAGCCATCGATTTCGTCTTCTGAGGAGAACCATTATGAAAACGACTATCGGTAAATTGCTGCTTGCGGCAGGCACCTGGCTGGCCGTCGCGCCCGTGTTCGCGACGGAAATCGTGGTCATCGTCAACCCGAAGAATCCGGCCACGCGCATGTTCAGCGAACAGGCCGGCCAGTTCTTCCTCGGGAAATCGACCCTGTTCACGCCCATCGAGCACACCGACGGGCCGCTGCGCAACGAGTTCTATAAAAAGGTGCTGGACAAGGACAGCACGCAGGTAAAGGCGATCTGGTCCAAGCTGGTATTTACCGGCAAGGCCTCGGCGCCCAAGGAACTGGGCTCCAGCGCCGAGGTGAAGAAGGCGGTGGCGGCCGATGTCAGCGCCATCGGCTACATAGAAAAGTCCGCGGTCGATGACACCGTCAAGGTGATCCTCACTGTGCAATAGAAAAAGAAGGCGCCGCAAGGCGCCTTCTCAGTTTTAAATCTGCGCGATGCCGCCGTCGACAAACAGCTCGATGCCGTTGACAAAGCTGCTGTCGTCCGATGCCAGGAACAGCACGCCCTTGGCAATCTCGTCCGGCTCGGCCAGGCGCCCCATCGGCACCAGGCTGGCCAGATGGCCGAACAGGCCGTCCTTGTGCTCGGCAGGCACCAGTCCCGCCAGGCCGGGGGTGCCCACCGGGCCGGGGCTGATGACGTTGACGCGGATGCGGCGCGGCTTCAGGTCCAGCAGCCAGGAACGGGCGAAGTTGCGCACCGCCGCCTTGCTGGCGCTGTAGACGCTGAAATTCTCCGTGCCCTGCACCGAGGTGGTCGAACCGGTCAGGATGACCGAGGCGCCGTCCTTCAGCAGCGGCAGGGCCTTCTGCACAGTGAACAGCGTGCCGCGCACGTTGGTGCCGAAGACGCGGTCGAAGTGTTCTTCGGTGATCGCGCCCAACGGCTGCATGTCGCCGCCACCGGCGTTGGCGAACAGGATGTCGAGCTGGCCGGAGCGCTTGCCGATTTCCGCATACACCCGATCCAGATCCTCCAGCATGGCCGAATCCGCGCGCACGCCGACCGCGCCGTGGCCGATGGCCTCCACCGCCGCATCCAGCTCCTGCTGGCGGCGGCCGGTGATGTACACCTTGGCGCCCTGCTTGGCGAATTCCAGTGCGGTCGCCAGGCCGATGCCGGTGGTGCCGCCGGTGACCAGCGCTACTTTGCCTTCGAGTTTCATGATGTGCTCCTTCAGTGGTTGAGTGCCTCCACTGTAAGCCCGGCAGATTATTCGATAAAGTAGCTACAAATGAATGCTTTATTCCCCTGCGTGTATAATCAAGAACACAGGAGAAACCATGGACCAGCTACTCGCAATGCGCACCTTTGCCCGCGTGGTGGAAGCGGGCACCTTCACCAAGGCCGCCGATTCGCTGCAGATGCCCAAGGCCAGCGTGACCAAGCTGGTGCAGTCGCTGGAGACGCATCTCGGCGTCAAGCTCCTGCAGCGCACCACGCGCCACGTATCAGTCACCGCGGACGGCGCTTCCTACTACGAGAAGGCCACGCGGCTGCTGAAGGACCTGGGCGACATCGACAGCAGCTTCGGCGCCGCGCACGGCACGCCGCGCGGCCATCTGCGGGTGGACATGGGTTCGTCGGTGGCGACCCGCATCATCGTGCCGGCGCTGCCGGAGTTCCTGGCCCGCTATCCCGGCATCCAGCTGGACCTGGGTGTCAGCGACCGCCATGTGAACCTGATCAGCGACAACGTCGATTGCGTGATACGCGGCGGCCCGGTGACGGACCTGTCGATGGTGGCGCGCCAGGTCGGCAAGGCGGCCTGGGTCACCTGCGCCACGCCCGGCTATCTGGCGCGGCACGGCACGCCGAGACATCCGTCGGAACTGGAAGGCGACCACCGGGTGGTGAGCTATCTGTCGGCCAGCACCGGGCGCGCGATGGCCATGCATTTCTCGCGCGGCGGCGAGAAGCTGGAAATCCGGGTGCGCCACGCGGTCGGCGTCAACGAGAGCAATGCGCACTTCGAGGCGGGGCTGGCGGGACTGGGCATTATCCAGACCTTCGACTACCTCGCCCGCGCGCACATCGACAGCGGCGCGCTGGTGCCGGTACTGAAGACCTGGCAGCCGGCGCCCTACCCGTTTTACGTGGTGTTTCCGCCCAACCGGCACCTGAGCAACCGCGTGCGGGTGTTCATCGACTGGATCGCGGACCGCTTCAGCCTTCAACCACGATGACGGGCCGCAGCCGCTTGCGCGAGGCGCGCGCGTGCGGCACCCAGGCGTGGGTCTGCCAGCGCCGCCACATGATCAGGCCGCGTATCCATTCGTCGGCCGCGTAGGCGATCCACACGCCGGGCAAGCCCCAGCCCAGCACCACGCCCAGCAGCCAGCTGCCGCCGGCCAGCACGAACAGCATCGAGAAGGCGCCGGCCATCACCGGAAAGCGCGCGTCGCCCGCGGCGCGCAGCGCGTTGATGACCACCAGGTTGAAGGTGCGGCCCGGCTCCAGCAGCACGGTGATCCACAGCAGCGTGGCGCCGGCGGCGATGATCTCCTGGTCCTGCGTGAACCAGCCCAGCAGCCAACGGCCCAGCAGCGCGGCGCAGGCGGCGATCAGCACGCACACCACCAGCCCGCGCGCCAGCGCGCGCCGCACCACGCCGTGCGCCTCGCGCAGCCGGCCGGCGCCGATCAGGTAGCCGACCACGATTTCCACCGCCAGCCCGGTGGCGATGCTGAACATCATGACGCCGCCCATCAGCTGCAGCACGTAAGCCTGCGTGGCCAGCGACCTGGCGCCCAGCTCCGCCGCCGTCGCCACGCTGACCATGAAGGCCAGGCGCCAGGCGATATTTTCCGCCGCGCCGGGCAGGCCGATATGCAGCACCGCCGCCAGCTCGCGCCGCGGCAAACGCCACCAGTCGTCGCGCGCCACGCGGATGCCGAGGTGGACGCGCCACATCAGCAGGTGCAGCGCCAGGCCGATGGCGCGGCTGATCGCCAGCGCGACCGCGTAGCCGGGCAGGCCCATGGCCGGGATCGGGCCCCAGCCGTGCATCATCGGGATCGCCAGCGCCAGGTGGCTGATGTGCATGATCACCAGCACCACCAGCGTGTCGCGGGTGCGCAGGTGCGCGCGCATCACGCCCGCCATCGATGCGTTCCAGGCGTCGAGCAGCATGGCCGGCGCCAGCGCCTGCAGCAGCGGCGCCGCCAGCGGCAGCACCTCGGCCGGCGCGTTGAGCAGATGCAGCAGGCCGTGGGCGCCCAGCAGCGCCATCAGGCCGGTGACCGCGCCCAGCCAGGTGCTGGCGCCGACCACCGCGCAGGCGACCCGGTTGGCGGCGTCGCGCTGGTTGCCGCCCAGGTTCTGCGTGACCACCACGCTGACGCCGGCGCCGATGATGCGGAACAGGATGAACAGCGTGGCCGACACCTGGCTGGCGATGGCGAACGCGCCGCCGGCCTCGTCGGAGATGCGCGAGGCCAGCGCCGTGCCGATGACGCTGGAGGCGATCGCCAGCCCCAATTCGACGAGCAGGGGCCAAGCCAGGTTGAACATGGGCGGGGTGCGGATCGGCGTTTTGGTGGCGGGCATGGGATGATGGAAAGTAAGTGTTGCCTGTTTACCCGAGTTTATAACATGTGGAAGCGCTTTCAGCACTATCATTGAAATTTACTATCGCAGTAGAATCGTTAGCAAAGGATACACTGCGGCTGTTCCAATTTTGCCGCCACTGCCATGGTGAGATCGACCATCCGAACCGTAGCCTGCGTCTGCGCCCTGTTGCTGGGCAGGCCGGCGCTCGCCCAGGCGCTGACGGTGCTGTATCCGGAGCTCGCCGATCCCTACCGCACGGTGTTCGCCGAGATCATCCAGGGCATCGAGGAGCAATCGAAGGCCAAGGCGCGCGGCATACCGCTGGCCGCCAACAGCGACCTGGTCGACCTGCGCAACACGCTCAAGAACGGCAAGGTGGTGATCGCGCTGGGGCGCCAGGGCATGAAGGCGGCCGGCACGCTGGATCCGTCGCTGGGCGTGGTGGTCGGGGGCGTGGCCGGCGGCGGCGCCGCGCCCGACGCCGAGCGCCTGCACGGTATCAGCCTGACGCCGGACCCGGCCCTGCTGTTCGGCCTGCTGAAGAACCTGCTGCCGGGCGTGCGCCGCGTGATCGTGGTCTACAACCCGCAGGCCAACGACGCGCTGATACGGCTGGCGCGCGAGGCGGCGCGCGGCCTCGGCCTGGAGTTGACGGCGATCGAGGCCACCGACCTGGCCGGCGCCGCGCGCGCCTACGAAAGCCTGCTGGCCTCGGCCGACGGCCGCCGCGACGCGCTGTGGCTGCCGCAGGACGCCACCACCGTCGAGGAAACCACCATCCTGCCGCTGGTGCTGAAGGAATCGTGGGGCCGCAGCCTGCCGGTGTTTTCCAGCAGCGTGCTGCACGTCAGGAAAGGCGTGCTGTTCGGCCTGTACCCGAACAATGTCCAGCTGGGCCGCGACCTGGCCGCGCTGGCGCTGGCCATGCAAAACGGCGACGCCACCCGGCGCGGCCTGGTGCCGCTGCGGGCGGTGCGCACCGCGCTCAACTCGCGTACCGCCAGCCACCTCGGGCTCAATCTTGTATCTGCTCAGCAACGAAGCTTCGATGCTATATTCCCGGAACCGTAAAGCAATCTCTGCAATACCCAATTTTCTTTCTCTCAGGGAAAGACTCCGCTTATACTGTGAAGGCATCTTAACAACGCCCTTCTTTGGCGCCGCGGTAGTAGCAGTAAAGAGTCTGATGAAAAAAACAATATTTCTTGGCGGGCGCTTGCGATCGGCGGGCGCCCTGTTCTGCTTGACACTGGCCGGACCGGCGTGGGCGTCGGGTACGGCGCTTCCCTCCAGCGTTGCCGTGTTTGGCGCCGGCGCGGCTGCCGGCGGCATGCTGTTCGAACCGGCGGGCCCGGCCATTGCGGCCGTCCCCGCCTTTGCGGCGGCGCCGCGGGCCGACGTGCGCACGGTCACCCTGGCCCAGCTGGAAGACCAGTTGCGCCGTCCGGAAGTGCAGGCCTCGATCGGCAAGGGCACGATCGCCGTCGTCTATCCGAATGCGGAGGAGCCGTTCCGCTCCGCCTTCATCGCCATGATCCAGGGCATAGAGGAACGCACCAAGCTCAAGGTGCGCAGCTATCCGGTCGATCCGCGCGTCGATACCGCCGAACTGAACGCCACGCTCAAGCGCAACGGCACCAAGGTCGTCATCGCGCTGGGCCGCCAGGGCTTGAACGCCACAGCCGGGCTGGACCGCGAAATCGCCGTGCTGGCCGGCGGCGTGCTGCTGCTGTCCGAGGCCGAGAACGTGATGGGCATCAGCATGACGCCCGATCCGGCCATGCTGTTTTCCAAGCTGCGCGCGCTGCTGCCCGAGCTCAAGCGCGTGATCGTGGTCTACAACCCGCAGAAATCCGAATGGCTGATCAAGCTGGCGCGCGAGGCGGCCAAGGCGCAGGGACTGGAACTGCAGGCCCATGTGGCCGGCGACCTGTCGCGCGCGGCCCAGCTGTATCCGCAGCTGATCGCCGCCGCCGACAACCGCCACGACGCCGTCTGGCTGCCGCACGACAGCACCACCGTCGAGGAAAGCACGATCCTGCCGCTGGTGCTGCGCGAATCCTGGAACAGTGGCGTGCCGCTGTTCTCCAGCAATGCCTTGCACGTCAAGAAAGGCGCGCTGTTCGCCATGGCGCCCGACAACGTCGAGCTGGGCCGCACGCTGGCCAGCTCGGCGATGGGCGTGATCGCCGGCGACGTCCGCCGCCGCGCGCTGGTGCCGTTGCGCGAGCTGCAGACGGCAATTAATTTACGGACGGCCAGCCATATCGGCCTCAACCTGGGCGCGCTGCAGCAGCGCAGCTTTGACTTCGTTTATCCGCAGCCCTGATGATGAAAATGTTCCGCAACTTCCTGCGCCGTACCGGTTTCCAACGACAGCTGACGATGATCGTGTCGGCCGCCATCCTGGGCCTGGCGGTGTTCTCCGCATTGATGAACTCGTGGGAAGCCAACGCCCGCATGCGCGACTACTTCATCGGCCAGGGCCAGCGCATCGCCGACAACCTGGCGCGCCAGAGCACGCTCGCGCTGCTGTTCCACTCGTCCGAGAACGCCCGCGACGTGGTCAATTCGACGCTGTCCTTCCCCGACGTGGCCGGCCTGCAGATCATGGACGCCAGGCGCACGGTGCTGCTGTCGAAGGTGCAGGACGGCGCCCGCCTCAACGACGCCGCGCTGGCGATCGCGGTGCCGGCGCACGCCGGCCTGGTCGGCGAGAACGCCGACGGCTGGATGTTTGCCGCGCCGGTGTACGGCGGCCAGAGCGAGGCGTCGCCGTTTGAGTTGCAGGAGCATCAGCAGCAACTGCTCGGCTATGTGCATGTGCAGATCGGCAAGGACACGCTGAAGCAGCTGACCTGGTCGCTGTTGCTGGGCAACCTGGCGCTGACGCTGTCGTTTGCCGTGGTGCTGCTGGTGCTGGGCCGCTTGCTGACGCGCCACATGATCAATCCGCTCAACGCGCTGTCGACCTTGATGCGCCGCGCCGAATCCGGCGAATCGGGCATGCGCGCCGCGCCCGCCGGCCCGCGCGACCTGATCGAGATGGCGCACGCCTTCAACCAGATGATGAACGTGCTGGAACAGCGCGAGGCCGAGCTGAAGGAATCGCGCGACGCCGCCGTCAACATGGCGCAGATGAAGGCGCAGTTTGCCGCCACCGTCAGCCACGAGGTGCGTACGCCGCTCAACGGCGTGGTCGGCATGCTGGACATGCTGAAGGAAACCCGCTTGAACCAGCGCCAGCAGGAGTTCGTCGACGTCGCCTGGAACTCCTCGCGCACGCTGATCGCGCTGATCAACAACATCCTCGACTTTTCCAAGATGGAAGCGGGCAAGCTGAAGCTGGAGGAAACCGAGTTCCACCTCGGCACGCTGATGGCCGAAGTGATGGAACTGGTGGCCCGCCCGGCCCAGCAAAAAGGCGTGGGCATAGGCTGGACCATCGCGCCGGACGTGCCCGAGCGCATCTGCGGCGACTCGCTGCGGTTGCGCCAGATCCTGATCAACCTGCTGGGCAACGCCGTCAAGTTCACCGAGCATGGCGAGGTGGCGGTCAGCGTCGCGCTGGCGCCGGTCGGCGACACGGAATTCGGCCTGTCGTTCGAAGTGCGCGACACCGGCATCGGCATGAGCGAGGAAGTGCGCCGCCACCTGTTCGAAGCCTATGTGCAGCCGGATCCGACCACCACGCGCCGCTACGGCGGCACCGGCCTCGGCCTGGCGATCTGCAAACAGCTGGCCGAGCTGCTGGGCGGCCAGATCGGCGTGCACAGCGTGCTGGGCAGCGGCACCACCTTCACCTTCTCGATCCGCTGCCGTCCGGCGCCCGAGCAGGACGGCGCGCCGGCCGCATTGCCGGCGCCGGCGCCGGCCTCGCTGCCGGAGCGCCAGTTCCGCGTGCTGGTGGCCGAGGACAACCGCACCAACCAGATGGTGGCCGCCGGCATGCTGGCGATGAACGGCTGCGTCTGCGAATTCGCCGCCGACGGCGTCGAGGCCGTGCGCGCCGCGCAGCGCGAGCGCTTCGACCTGATCCTGATGGATTGCAGCATGCCGGAGATGGACGGCTACGAAGCCACCGCCCACATCCGCCTGGCCGAACTGGCGCTGGGCCGGCGCACGCCGCTGGTGGCGATGACCGCCAACACCCAGGTCGGCGACGCCGAGAAATGCCTGGCCGCCGGCATGGACGATTACCTGGCCAAGCCGATCACGCTGGTCGAGCTGCGCCGCAAGCTGGAGAAATGGCTGCCGCACACCGGCCTGCTGGCCACGCCCGGCCACGCCGCGGCCATGCCGGCGCCGGTCCTGCCGCCGGCGCCCGTGTCGCCCCCATCGCCAACGTCGGCCGGTCCGGGTCCGGTCGACCAGGCCGTGTTCGACAAGCTGCGCGAGGTGCTGGGCGACACCCTGCCCCACGCCATCACGCCCTACCTGGAAGACACGCCGGCCTGCCTGGACGAGCTGGAACACGCGGTCCACGCCAACGACATGGACACCGCGCGCATGCGCGCCCACGCGCTGAAAGGCTCGTCGAGCAACTTCGGCGCCGACACGCTGGCCGGCCTGGCGTTCCAGGCCGAACAGTTCGCCGCCGCGCGCGAGCCGGCGCAGATCGTGCCGCTGCTGGCGCCTTTGCGCGCCCACTACGACACGCTGGCCGCCTTCCTGTACGGCGAAATCAGCGGCGTCCACCCCGAGACGCCGGCCGTCGGCGACGACACCCCGCAGGTGCTGGTGGTCGACGACGACCGCAGCACCCGCAGCACCCTGCGCCACACCCTGCAGCGCGACGGCTTCCGCGTCGAGGAGGCGGCCGACGGCGCGCAGGCGCTGGCGATGCTGGCGCGCTTCCAGCCGGACGTGATCCTGATGGACGCGATGATGCCGGTGATGGACGGCTTCACCGCCTGCGCCCGCATGCAGGAACTGCCGAACGCCGCCGACATCCCGGTGCTGATGATCACCGCGCTGCAGGACAACTCGTCGGTCGAGCGCGCCTTCGCCGCCGGCGCCAGCGACTACATCCCGAAACCTATCCACTACGCCGTGCTGTCGCAGCGTGTGCGCCGCATCATCGAAGCCAACCGGGCGGAAAAGCGCATCCGCCACCTGGCCTACAACGACGTGCTGACCAACCTGCCCAACCGCACCCTGTTCTTCGAGCTGCTGGGCAAGAGCATCGAGCAGGCCGGCCACGACGGCCGCCAGGTCGCCGTGCTGTTCATGGACCTGGACCGCTTCAAGTACGTCAACGACAACCTCGGCCACCACGTCGGCGACCGCCTGCTGCAGGCGGTGGCCAAGCGCGTGCGCACCGCCGTGCGCGGCGACGACACCGTGGCCCGCCTCGGCGGCGACGAATTCACCGTCGTCCTCAACGAGCTGGACAACCCGGCCTCGGCGGCCACCGCGGCCCACAACATCGTGCGCACCTTGTCGGCGCCGTTCCCGATCGACGGCCACGACATCTTCGTCACCGCCAGCGTCGGCATCGCCATGTACCCGCACGACGGCGGCGACGTCGCCACGCTGGTCAAGCACGCCGACAGCGCCATGTACCGCGCCAAGCGCACCAACACCGGCTTCCAGTTCTACGAGTCGTCAATGGAGCACTCGATTTCCGAGCACGTGCGGCTGGAGAGCGACCTGCGCCGCGCGCTGGAACAGCAGCACCAGCTGGAAGTGCACTACCAGCCGCAGGCCTGCCTGACCACCGGCCGCATCATCGGCATGGAGGCGCTGGTGCGCTGGCGCCACCCGACCCGCGGCATGATCGCGCCGGTGGACTTCATCCCGCTGGCCGAGGAAACCGGCCTGATCAATCCGCTCGGCGACTGGGTGCTGCGCACCGCCTGCGCCCAGCTGCAGCAGTTCGTCCGCGCCGGCCTGCCGCCGCTGCGGGTGGCGGTCAACCTGTCGGTGCGCCAGCTGCTGCAGAAGGACTTCGCCGCCTCGGTCGAGGCGGTGCTGGCCGACACCGGCCTGGCGCCGGACCTGCTGGAGCTGGAGATCACCGAGAGCACGCTGATGGAAAACGCGCAGGACACGCTGGCCGCGCTGCACCGCCTGCACTCGCTGGGCGTGCGGCTGTCGATCGACGACTTCGGCACCGGCTATTCCTCGCTGTCCTACCTGAAGCGCTTCCCGGTCGACATCATCAAGATCGACCGTTCCTTCGTGCGCGACGTGCCGCAGGACGCCGACGATGCCGCCATTGTCAGCGCTATCATCGCGCTGGCGCACAGCCTGCGGCTGGAGGTGGTGGCCGAGGGCGTGGAAACCGAGGCCCAGCTGAACTTCCTGCGCGGGCGCCAGTGCGACCTGATGCAGGGCTACCACCTGAGCCCGGCGGTCCCGGCCGAGCAGTTCGCCGCCCTGGTCAACCGGCACGAGACGGCCCGCCTGCGCGCCTGAGGCGCCGCGCCGGCGGCGGCGCTTCCGGTCAAATTCCGGTCAATTTACTACGCAATTTCCCACGCAATTTTCCCCATTTCCCCGGGCCCAGGCCGGAAGCAAGCGCTTCCGGCTTTTTTTCGTCCGTTGTAAAGCCGACAGAATATTTTCATAAATTCTCACCAAATATAACACTTTGCCATATTTTTAAGCTATGATCTCGCACTGCAACAATTATTGTTTAATCACAATGTGTGTTGCCAGCCTGCTAGTTAAAATATCGGCTTAGCCCACAAGCCGCGTTGCCCATTTTAGGAACCGTAATGTTTGATAATGTCGAATTTGACCGACAGGAGCAGTCACGTCCTGTAGTTGCCACCGCCGCCGCCGCTAACGCTAACATCGCCATGGACATGGCCGACCTGCTGGTCGCCTACCTCGAACAGCTGGGGGTGGACTACATCTTCGGCGTGCCAGGCGGCGCCATCGAGCCGCTGTACAACGCCATCGCCCGCAACCAGCGCAACGGCGGCAACCTGAGCCAGATCGTTGCCCGCAACGAAGCCGGCGCCGCCTTCATGGCCGACGGCTACGCGCGCGAAACCGGCAAGCTCGGCGTGTGCATGTCCACCTCCGGCCCCGGCGCCACCAATATGCTGACCGCGGTCGCCACCTCGCACGCCAACGGCATCCCGGTGCTGGTCATCACGGCCCAGCCCAACCTGCCCTCGTTCGGCAAGACCGGCCTGCAGGAATCGTCGTGCACCGGCGTCGACGTGCTGGCCATGTTCAGCCACTGCACCCGCTACAACACCTTGGTGTCGCACCCGGACCAGCTGGAATGGAAGCTGGTCACCGCCCTGCAGCACGCCAGCCACAACACGCCGGGCCCGGTCCACCTGAGCGTGCCGTCGGACGTGTTCCGCGCGCCGAGCAAGCAGCGCACGCCGAGCTACGACCTGGCGGCGCTGCAAAGCCCGGCCGGCCTGATCGACCACGCGGCGATCGACAAGCTGCGCGCGCTGCTGGCCAAGGCGCGCAACGTGGTGATGCTGATCGGCGGCGGTTGCGGCGATTCCATCCATTCCATCCTGCAGTTCGCCGACCTCGAAGGCGCCACCTTCATCGCCACCACCGACGGCAAGGGCCTGGTCAATCCGCGCCATCCGCTGTATCGCGGCACCTTCGGCTTCGGCGGCCACGCCACGGCCGACGCCGCGTTGCGCGATCCATCGGTCGACCTGATCCTGGCGGCCGGCTGCAGCATGGGCGAATGGGACACCGGCGGCTGGAGCGACAGCCTGCTCAACAACCGCCTGGTCCACATCGGCAACACCGAGGAACACCTGGCGCGCACGCCGATGGCAGGCCTGCATGTGCGCGGCGCGCTGGCGGCCGTGTTCAACCGCCTGGTCGACGGCATCGTCGGCGACGAGCAGGCGCTGGCCGCGATGACGCCGGACCACGGCGCCACGCTGGGCAAGGCTTGCTACGCCCGCGCCCGCCGCATCGCCAAGCGCGAGCAAAGCAACGTGCAGTGGAATCCGGTGTCGATCATGGCCGACGAAACGGCCTTCGACAGCGACGCCGTGCCGATCAAGCCGCAGCGCCTGATGAAGGAGCTGGGCAGCCTGTTCCCACACGGCACCCGCTTCCTGGCCGACGCCGGCAGCAGCGCGGCCTGGGCCATCCACTACCTGCAGCCTCGCGACCGCCGCCTGGGCGAACGCCGCACCGGCTGCGGCGACCGTCCGCGCGAACTGGGCAAGCGCCAGAGCACCGGCGGCTGGCTGCGCCTGACGTCGCACTTCGCGCCGATGGGCTGGGCCATCGGCGCGGCCGTCGGCACGGCGGCCGGCAATCCGACCGCGCCAGTGGTCTGCATCACCGGCGACGGCAGCATGCTGATGAGCGGCCAGGAGTTGTCGGTGGCGGTGGCCGAGCAGCAGTGCGTGATCTTCGTCATCCTGAACGACGCCGCGCTGGGCATGGTCAAGCACGGCCAGCGCCTAGGCGGCGGCGAGCAGATCGCCTTCGCGCTGCCGCAGACCGACTTCGCCGGGCTGGCGCGCGCGCTGGGCGGCCGCGGCCACACCATCCGCTCGGCGGCCGACCTGCAGGCGCTCGACATCAAGGCCATCTGCAACTACCCGGGCCCGACGCTGCTGGACGTGCAGATCGATCCGGACGCCATTCCGCCGATGGGCAGCCGCCTCAAGGTGCTGCTCAACGGCGGCGAATAAGGAGGCCGGCATGTCCACGCACGCAGCCCCCGCGCCCTCGCCCAAGGACTTGATCCACACCGGCATCTGGCAGGAAACGCCGGAAGCCGACAATCCCTACGCCGCCCGCACCGCGCGCTGCCGCGGCTACGACGTGCACGGCGAGATGGTCGGCCGGGCGCGCTGGGTGGACATGCTGTGGCTGCTGATGCGGCCCGAGCTGCCGGACGGCGCGGCATTGGACGTGCTCGAAGCGCTGGCCGTGGCGCTGGCCAATCCCGGCCCGCGCGACCCGTCGGTGCATGCCGCCATGTGCGCCGGCGTCGGCGGCTCGCCCGCCGCGTCCGCGCTGATCGCCGCGCTGGCCGTCGGCGCCGGCCGCAACGGCGGCGCGCGCGAAGTGCACGACGCCATGACCATGTGGCGCCGCTGCGGCCCCGACTTGGCCGCCTGGCAAGGTTATCTGGCCGCCAGCGCCGACGATCCGGTGGAAATCTTCCCCGAGCGCGCCCACGTGCCGGGTTTCGACCCGCACGGCGCCGGCACGCCGCTGCCGGTGCGCCAGCTGGCGGCCACGCTGGCGGGCTTGGGCGCGGGCCCCGGCACCAGCTGGCTGCATGCCAACCTGGACCAGGCCGCCGAGTCCATCGGCCTGCCGCTGTCCATCAGCGGCGTGACCGCCTGCGTGCTGCACGACCTGGGCTTCAGCCCCGACCAGGGCGAGATGCTGACCCTGCTGCTGCGCCTGCCCGGCGCGGCAGCCCACGCGCTGGAGCAACAGGCCGTCGGCTTCAAGCACTTTCCGTTCTACCGGCTGGAACTCGATCCCGCCGCCACGCCGGGGGGGCCGGCATGAGAGAGACGATGAACGACACGATGAGCGGACCGGAATCGCTGCGCCGGCACACCGGCGTGCTGCGCACCAGCGTGGGCGGCGCCTTCCCCGGCAGCCACGCTGTGTTCCGCGGCCATAACCTGCACCGCGACCTGCAGCAGCTGGAATGGGTGGCGCTGTACGCCTACGGCGTGACCGGCCGCCAGCTGCCGCCGGAACAGGTGGAGATGGTGCAGGCGCTGTGGGTCAGCACCAGCTATCCGGACGCGCGGCTGTGGAACAACCGCGTGGCGGCGCTGGCCGGCAACGCCCGCAGCAGCGCCAACCTCGGCATGATCGCCGGCGCGGCCGTGTCCGAGGCCACCGTCTACGGCGGCAACGCCGCGCTGCGTTCGATGCGCTTCCTGCAAACCACGCTGGCACGGGTGCGGGCCGGCGAAACGCTGGAAGATATCGTCTGGGCGGAGGCGGCGCAGCGCCGTATCTATGGCTACGGCCGCCCCATCAGCTCGATCGACGAGCGCATCCCGGTGGTCATGGCCGTCGCCGAACGGCTGGGCATGCGCCATGGCCCGCACCTGACGCTGGCCTTCGAGATCGAGAAAGTGTTGTTGACACGCTACCCGCAATTGCGCATGAATTTCGCGGCGCCGCATGCGGCGCTGGTGGCCGACATGGGCTTGTCCCTGCGCGAATACCAGCTGCTGCGGGTGCCGGTTTTCCTGGCCGGCATGGCTCCCTGCGTGGCCGAGGCGATGGAAAAGCCCGAGGGCACATTGTTCCCCACGCCATGCGAGGCGGTGGCCTACAACGGCCCGGCCGCCCGGCCCTGGATGCGCAGATAGCAACACGCAAGCAACTTGCGTGGCATTTTTGCCCAATACTGTGTTTCCTGCGGATACAATGGAAAAAAAATAGCCCCTTGGAGAATGGATGTTGAAGTCTTCCTATGCGTCCCATGTATTCCTGGCTGCCGCGCTGGCCTTGCCTTCAGTACAGGCCCTGGCCGGCCAGCCCACCACCGAAGAAGACGAACTGAACCTTGTCTACGGCAACAGCGACAGCGTCAGCATCGCCACCGGCAATTTGCTGGCCTTGCGGCGCGCGCCGGCGGTGGCCTCGGTCATCACGGCGGCCGATATCGCGGCCATGGGCGCCACCGACCTCGACCAGGTGCTGGAAAGCGTGCCTGGCATCCATGTCAACCACGGCCCGAACGGCAACAACCCCTTGTATGTGGTGCGCGGCATCGTCAGTTCCTACACGCCGCAGGTGCTGATGCTGCAAAACGGGGTTCCCATCACCACCGCCTTCATCGGCAACAAGGGCAACATCTGGGGCGGCTATCCGGTCGAGCATATCTCGCGCATCGAAATCATCCGTGGCCCCGGTTCGGCGCTGTACGGTTCGGACGCCTTCTCCGGCGTCATCAACATCATCACCAAGGGTTCGGCCGAGGCGCAGGGCACCGAAGTGGGTGCGCGCGCCGGCTCCTTCCACACCTACGACGGCTGGCTGCAGCACGGCGGCAAGCTGGGCCCGGTCGAGGTCGAGGCCTATGTGCGCATGGGCCAGACCGACGGTTTCTCCAGCGAAATCGGCGCCGACGCCCAGACCCGCAACGATACGCTGTTCAAGACCCACGCCAGCCTGGCGCCCGGCGGCCTCAACAACCAGGTCAAATCCATCGACGGCAACCTCGACCTGGTCTACGGCCAGTGGCGCGCCCGCTTCGGCTACAAGAAGCGCTACGACATGGGCACCGGCGCCGGCATCGCCGTGGCGCTCGATCCGGTCGGCCGCCAGCGCAGCGAACGCGTCACCAGCAACCTGAGCTGGACCGAACCGCTGGTCACGCGCGACTGGGGCATGGGGGCCAGCTTCAGCACCCAACAGTATGCGCAGGAAGTGCCGGTGTTGTACCAGCTGCTGCCGCCCGGCGCCGCCTTCCCGACCGGGACCTTCCCCAACGGCATGATCGGCGCGCCGGAAACCTGGGAGCGCACCTACCGGCTGTCCGGCTATGCGGACTACAGCGGCCTGCACGATCATCATGTGCGCATCGGCGTCGGCCATGACGACATCGACCTGTACCGCACCCGCGAATACCGCAACTTCAACTACGCGGCCAACGGCACGCCGATTCCGCTGCCGGCGGTGATAGAGACCACCTACACCACGCCATTCCTGCGGCCGCAGCGGCGCAGGATCGATTACCTGTATCTACAGGATGAATGGAATCTGGCCCAGGACTGGAACCTGACGGCCGGCGTGCGCCACGACCACTATTCAGACTTCGGCGGCACCACCAATCCGCGCCTGGCGCTGGTGTGGGACGCCAGCTTCGACCTGACCGCCAAGCTGCTGTATGGCCGCGCCTTCCGCGCGCCATCGTTCTCGGAAAGCTACGGCATCACCAATCCGGTCGCGCTGGGCAATCCCAACCTGAAGCCGGAACGCAACGCGACCACCGAGCTGGCCTTCGCCTGGCAGGCGCGCACCGACGCCACCGTCAACCTGACCTTCTATCACTACGATATGAAGAACATCATCCGCGTGGTGCCGAACGCCACGCCGGGCACCGGCGGCACCTACGCCAACACCGGCAATCAGAGCGGCCACGGCCTTGAACTGGAATCGAACTGGACGGTCACGCGCGACCTGCGCCTGTCGGGCAACTACGCCTGGCAGCGCTCGACTGACCAGACCACCCACGCCGATGCGGGCTACGCGCCGCACCACCATCTGTACGGCCGCGCCGATTGGGTGTTCGCCAGCGGCTACCAGGCAGGCTCGCAGCTGAACTGGGTGGCGGGACGCCGGCGCGCCTTCGGCGACCTGCGCACGCCGATCGCCGACTACACCACGCTGGACCTGACGCTGGCCACCCGCAACGGCCGCAACCAATGGAATTTCTCGGCCGCGCTGCGCAACGTTTTCAACGCCGACGTGCGCGAGCCGAGTCCGGCGCCAGGCCTGCAACTGCCGTACGACCTGCCGATGGCGCCGCGCTCGCTCTCGATCCAGGCCTCGTACAAGATGTAAGCGCGGCGGCGCTACTCCGCCAGCAGCTGCGCAAACTGGCGGGCGAACGCATGCACGTCGCCCGGCCAGCGCGCCGACAGGTAGTTGCCGTCGCGGACCACCCAGGACGCGCGGTCGTCGCCAGGGGTGTCGCGCGCCATGCCGGAGGTCTTCAGCAAATAATGCGGCGTGCCCGGCGGGACGTCGACGAAGTCATCGGCGGACGCCAGCGCGCGCCGCACCTCCTGCTCAACACTCCAGTAGCCTGCGGGCTCGCCCTTGTCCTCGCCGTAAGTGCGGTAATAGCCGGGGTCCCAGAAGCGGGCCAGGAAGCGCGTGACATTCCACGCGCTGCGCTCCAGTTTCCACGTCAGCGCGGTGGTCTTGCGGCCGTACAGCACCGAGCGCCGGGTCAGCGGCGACACCGAGCGCGCCGCCAGCAGCACGCCGTGGCAAACCGCCGCCACCGGCTTGCCGCTGTCGAAAAATCCGGCGACCAGCGCCTGCAAAGTCAGGTCTTCCAGATAGGGCCGCATGCCCCTGGCATGGCCGCCCGGCAGCAGCAGCGCGTCGTAGTCGGCCACGCCGACGTCCCGGAACCGCTTCGGCCGCAGGAATGCCGCATCCTGTTCCAGCGCAGCATAGGCCTGGCGGCCGTCGCGGTTGGCCCGCAGCATCAGGCCGATCAGGCGCAGCTTGCGCAGGCCGGGCAGCCAGCCCCACGGATCCAGGCCCACGCCGCTGATCATCCTCGGATCGGCATGGCCGCGCGTGCCGTCGACGGTGGCGAACTCGATCCGGTGGCCGGCATCGCGCAAAATGCGCCAGCTGAGCGCGACCTCGGTCGGATCAAAGTCATGCAGTGGAATCGGAATCAAAATGCGGGAGGATTTATTCATAGCCCCCATTCTAGCAACGACACAACCGTCACAGCGTGCGCAGGAAGGCCACCAGGTCGGACTTCTCCTGCGTATTCAGGTGCGTTTCCAGCACCAGGTTGAAGAATTCCACCGTGTCCTCCAGGGTCAACAGCCTGCCGTCGTGCAGATAGGGCGGCGATTCCTTGATGCCGCGTAGCTGGAGGGTCTTGATCGGGCCGTCGCCGACCGCCTTGATGCCGTTGATGGTCTGCGGCTTGAAGAAGCGCTCGATCCTCAGATTGTGCATCAGGTTATCCGAAAAATACGGCGGCGCATGGCAGCTGACGCATTGCCCCTTGCCGTTGAACACGGCCTGCCCGCGCAGCTCGGCCGCCGTGGCCAGCCTGGGATCGAGCTTGCCGGTCACCGTCAGCTTGGGCGCCGGCGGGAAATCCAGCAGCTCCTGGAATTCCGCCATGAAGTGCACCTGGCTGCCGCGCTCCAGCGGATTGACGCCCTTCTTGGTGGCGATCACCGGATCGCCGTCGAAATACGCCGCGCGCTGCTCGAACTCGGTGAAATCCTCCACCGTCTTCAGCGCCCGCTGCGAGCCGAACAGCCGCTGCACGTTCACGCCGCGCAGGCTGGGCGTATCGATGCGGTGGCGCAATTCCTGCGGCCGGGCATCGCCGGCCAGGTGCGTGGCGCCGTTGCTGTGGCCGTTCGCGTGGCAATCGAAACAGGTCACGCCCCGGCTGGGCCGCTCGGTGCGCCGGTCCTCGGTCTGGTTGAACTGCTGCTGCGGGAACGGCGTCAGCAGCAGGCGCAGGCCTTCCAGCTGCTTGGGATTGAGCACGCCGTTGAACATCTGGTGGAAGTTGTCGATGGTCAGCAGCTTGCCTTGCGAGACGTCGCCCATTTCCGGATGCGTGGTCAGGAAGATCGGCGCCGGGAACTCGGGCAGGAAATGGTCCGGCAGGTCGAAATCAAGGTCGAAGCGCTTCAAGGTGCGCGCCTCCTGGCGCTGGATCTCGTCGATCTCGAACTGCGGAAACAGCATGCCGCCTTCGGTCTGGTTGGGATGCGGCAGCGGCAGGAAGCCGGCCGGGAACAGGTTGCGCTCGCGGATCTCGTTCGGACTCAGCGCGGCCAGCTGCTCCCAGCTCAAGCCCCTGGGCAGGCGCACCCGCACGCCCTCCTGCACCGGTTTGCCGCGAAACATGGTCACGCCCGGCGCCGGCCGGTTGGCCAGGTCGTAGCGGGCCGCCAGCAGGTCGAGCTGGCGCTGCATGATGGCCGCGCGCGCCGCCCGCATGCGCGCCATCGTCACGGCGAAGTCCTCGCTGATGTCGACCTTGGCGTAGCTGGTCGGATGGCCCGGCGGCAGCGGCTGCGCCACCTGGGCCTGCACCGGCGGCAACGACGCGATCGCGATGGCGGCCGCAATCACGATCGCCCCGCAGAGGAACGATTTCGGCGTTTTCATAACGGCCTCCTTTGGTTGAACGCATCGTTCATTAGATCAAAGGAGGTCGGCGCCGCCCTTGCGGCGGCGCAAGGCGCGACGGGGTCAGGCTGCGCGCGGCAGCGACTGGAGTTGCAGCGCCGGCCGCGCGGGGCGTTGCCGGCCGGCGGGCAAGCGGCTGACGCTGGCGCGGCTGTCCCACTCGTCGGCGTCGATCTTGAACGAACCGACCAGCTCGGCCAGCTCCCTGGCCTGCTCCTGCATGGCGTCGGCCGCGGCGGCGGCCTCCTCCACCAGCGCGGCGTTTTGCTGGGTGACGTCGTCCATGTCGCCGATGGCCGCGTTGACCAGCTCGATGCCGTGCTCCTGCTCGGCGCTGGCCGTGCTGATCGCCGACATGATGGTGGTCACCTTTTCCACGCTGGACACGATCTCGTCCATCGTCGCGCCGGCCGCCTGCGCCAGTTCGCTGCCGCTGGCGATGCGCTCGGCCGAATCGTTGATCAGCTTCTTGATTTCCTTGGCCGCGCCGGCCGAGCGCTGGGCCAGGTTGCGCACCTCGGAGGCCACCACCGCGAAACCGCGCCCCTGCTCGCCGGCCCGGGCCGCTTCGACCGCCGCGTTCAGCGCCAGGATATTGGTCTGAAAGGCGATGCCGTCGATGACCGCGATGATGTCGACGATCTTGTGCGCGTAGTCATTGATGCTGTCCATGGTCGCCACCACCTCCGACACCACCTTGCCGCCCTTGCCCGCCACCGCCGAGGCCGACAGCGCCAGCTGGTTGGCCTGGCGCGCGTTGCCGCTGTTCTGCCGCACCGCCGACGTCAGTTCCACCATCGCCGATGCGGTTTCCTCCAGCGCGCCGGCCTGGTGCTCGGTGCGGCGCGACAAGTCCATATTGCCGTTGGCGATCTCGCGCGACGCCGAATCGATGGCCACCGCGCCGTCGCGCACCCGGCCCACGGTGTCGGCCAGGCGGCTGGTCATATGGCTGAGCGCATCGAACAGCTGGCCGATCTCGTCGCTGCGGCCGTGCTGGATCGCCACGTGCAATTCGCCCGCCGCCACCTGCTCGGCCAAGGTCACCGCCTGCGTCAACGGCCGCACGATGCTGCGCGTCAGCAGCAGCGCCAGCACCGCGCCCAGCCCCAGGGTCGCCAGGCCGAGGCCGATCAGCAGCGCGCGGCTGCGCTGGAACTGGCTGGCCGACTGCTGCGCCAGCGCCTTCGCTTCCTGGCTCTGGTAGGACAGCAGCTTGCCCAGCGCGCCGGTATAGCCCTGGAACACGGCCGGCATCTTGTTGTCCAGCAGCTCGCCCACTTCCTGCACGCGGCCGCTGTCCTTCATCTTGAACAGTTCGGCGCGCAGGCCCAGGTAGGCCGACTTCTTGCCGGTCACCGCGCGCAGCAATGCGGCCTCGTCGGCGTCGGCCGGCATCGCCAGCAGCCTGGTTTCCATCGCCGCGGCGGCTTTCTCGCCGGCGGCCAGCTGCGCCTGGAAGATGTCGGCCACCTCCAGGCTGTCGCTGCGGGCGATTGAAATCGCCCGCAAGCCGTTCAGCTCGGTCATGCCCAGCAGGTCGGAGGTCAGCTGCTGCCTGGCCAGCTTGTCGTTGACCAGGTTGGACGCCGTGTCGTTGGCCGACTGCAGGCTCCACAGCGACACGCCGGACATGCAGGCCATCACCAACAGCAGGATGGCAAACGACGCCACCACGCGGGCGCCGGTATTCAGATTGGGGGTTTTCATGGCATTCATATAAGAGAGGTGCACACAACACAAGATGAGGCTCAATATACTCACCAATTGTTACGGGGCCATTACCGTATGGAAACTAAATGTGCACAGACTGATAACATTCTTTTCTTTTGGTTAAGCTGTAATCAGGCGGTAATAATTTCCCGGTAGCATTGCCCGCATTGTTGTCATCCAAAGGTTACAGGTCATGGAGTTCAATGCCTCGCGTTTGCACCTGCCCCGATTCCGCCTCTCCATCGCCGCCGACCTGTGCGTGGAAACGGTGTCGGTGCCGTCCGACACCAGCAATTTCATGGTGCTGGAATTGTTCACCGAGCGCCGTGATCTGATGAGCCTGCCGGTGATCGATGGCGAGCGGCCGATCGGCCTGATCAGCCGCAACATCTTCATGTCGCAGATGTCCAAGCCCTTCTATCACGAGCTGTACGGCAAGAAGAGCTGCATCGCCTTCATGGACAAGGAGCCGTTGATCGTCGACGCCGCCATGAGCATCGAGCAGCTGACCTTCCGCGCCGTCGAATCGGGCGAGAAGGCGCTGGCCGACGGCTTCATCGTCACGCGCGAAGGCAGCCTGGCCGGCGTCGGCTTCGGCCTGCAGCTGATGAACGTGGTGGCCAATATGCAGGCCGAGAAGAACCGCCAGATCATGCACAGCATCGACTACGCCAGCGTGATCCAGCGCTCGCTGCTGCGCCCCTCCGACCTGGCGCTGAACGAGGCGCTGGACGACGCCCACCTGGAATGGCAGCCGCGCGACGTCGTCGGCGGCGATTTCTATCACTTCGCCCGCTATCCGGACGGCTGGTTCGCAGCCATCGCCGACTGCACCGGCCACGGCGTGCCGGGCGCCTTCATGACCCTGATTTCATCGTCGACGCTGGCGCAGGCCTTGCAACAGCTGGGGCCGCGCGATCCGGCCGCGCTGATCGGCGAAGTCAATCGCGGCGTCAAGAGCATGCTGGGCCAGATCGAAAGCGGCGCCGCCGAATCCAACGACGGCATGGACGCCGCCTTCCTATGGTTCGACAACGCCAGCCGCCGGCTGCATTTCGCCGGCGCCAAGCTGGCGCTGTACCAGCTCGATCCCGACCAGCAGGCGGTGCAGACGGTGGACGGCGAGCGCATGGGCGTCGGCTACGTCGACACGCCGCTGGATCACAGCTGGACCAACAAGACCATCGCCATCGCCGAAGGCAGCCTGCTATTCCTGACCACGGACGGCCTGATCGACCAGATCGGCGGCAGCAAGGAGATCGCCTACGGCAAGCGCCGCATGCGCGACGTGCTGCTGGCCCAGCGCACCCAGTGCGCGCGCCACGTCAGCCAGGCCATGCTGGACGACTACCAGGCCTGGCAGGGCGAGCAGCCGCGCCGCGACGACCTGACCTTTTTCTGTTTCCGCCCTTAGTCCATCAGGAGCACGATTTGCTGTACGAAGAATTCAACGATTTCTGGGACGTGGCCCGCAAGCGCCACATCATCTTTTTCTACGTGGGCTATTTTTCGCAGCACGTGGTGGCGGCCATTTCCGAAACCATCAAGGCGCGCCTGGACACGGCCGGCGCGGCCGGGCCGACGCGCCGGCGCATCTTCTCTTCCTTCGTCGAAATGTCGCAGAACATCATGCACTACTCGTCGGACACCTTGACGCCGCACGAGCAAAGCGACAACCAGATGCGTCGCGGCTCGTTCTGCATCGGCATGAAGGACGACAGCTTCTTCCTGCTGTGCGCCAATCCGGTCGCCAGCGCCAACGTGGGGCTGATCCGCGACCGCCTCGAACCGCTGCACACGATGACCATGGACGAGATCAAGTCCGCCTATAAAAAAGCGCTGCGCGACGAAACGCCGGCCGACAGCAAGGGCGCCGGCCTGGGCTTCCTGACCATGGCGCGCGACGCCAGCGAACCGCTGGAGTTCGAGTTCGTCCAGGAAGCGCACAACCCCGGCACCACGGTGTTCTGCATCAAAGCGATAATCTAGAAAGTACTGGAACAGTTATGGAACCACTATTCATCGGCGCCTCGCCAACCTCGCCGGAAATCGACTTCCGCTTCGACCAGCACACGCTGTCGATCAAGGGCGAATCCTATCCGGAAAACGCCGCCGCCTTCTATGGCCCGCTGATCGCCCGCGTGCAGGCCTTCCTCGACGGCTGCAAGGACAGCAGCATCACCGTCAACGTCTCGCTGGCCTACTTCAACAGCTCCAGCACCAAGATGCTGTTCGCCTTCTTCGATGCGTTGAACAAGGCCGCCATCGCCGGCAACCACGTGCGGCTGAACTGGTACCACGACGAGGACGACGACACCATCCTCGAATTCGGCCAGGAACTGCGGGACGATTTCGACGCCCTCGATTTCCACGATCATGCTGTGAGCAACTGATGATGACCATCCCGGGCCGCGAAGAAGCCGACCTGTTCGCGCTGGAAAGCGCGGCCCTGGCCAACGCCAGGGCGGCCCACGCCGATCCGCAAGCCGACGCGCGCGCGGCGCTGTCCGAGATGATCGTCCACTACGAGCGCCTGATGCGCGAGAGCCGCCGCCTGATACGCCGCAGCGACCGCGCCGAACTGGATATGAACCAGATGAACCGCCAGCTGCACGAACTGGCGCAGCAGCTGGAATACCGCGCCACCCACGATCCGCTGACCGGGGCGCTGAACCGCGCCGCCGTCATCGAGCAGGCCACCGGCTGCCTGCAGCGCGGCGACATGGCGCTGATCGTGCTCGACATCGACCATTTCAAGTGGGTCAACGACGACTTCGGCCACCCGGCCGGCGACGCCGTGATCCAGACGGTGGTCTCCTGCCTGCAGGCGCTGCTCGGCCCCGAGGTGGCGATAGGCCGCGTCGGCGGCGAGGAATTCTCGGTGGTATGGCCGACCAGCTCCGCCGACGAGGCGAAGGCCGTGGCGGCATCGGTCTGCGACGCCATCGCCGACCAGGTGTTCGCGCCCCCGATCAACCGCCAGATCACCGCCAGCGTCGGCGTCAGCTGGAACCCAGCCGGCACCAGCTTCGAACTGGCCTACGGCCGCGCCGACGAAGCGCTGTACGCCGCCAAGCGCGCCGGCCGCAATTGCGTGAAACTGCACTGCCAGCTGCCGCCGGCGTGCGCCCCGGCTAAGGAACCGGCGTAAGCGGCGGCTGGCCGCTGAAATAGGCGCGCAGGTTGTCCACCACCAGTTGTCCCATCGCGTGGCGCGTCTCCACGGTCAGGCTGCCGACGTGCGGCGCCAGCACCGTGTTGTCCAGTTCACGCAGCGCCGCCGGCACATGCGGCTCGTTGTCGAACACGTCCAGCGCCGCCATGCCCAGCGTGCCCTCCTCCAGCGCCGTGATCAGCGCCGCCTGGTCGACCAGGGAGCCACGCGCGATGTTCACCAGCGTTCCCTCCGGTCCCAGCGCCGCCAGCACTTCGGCGTTCACCGCATGCCGGGTGGCCGCGCCGCCCGGTGCGCACACCACCAGGTAGTCGCTGGCCTGCGCCAGCTCCAGCAACGAAGCGCAACGCTCCACCGCCGCGCCTTCGATCGCGCGCGGCTGGAAATACATGGTCCGCATGCCGAACGCGGATGCCCGCGCCGCCACCGCCTGCCCGATGCGGCCGAAGCCGAACACGCCGCATACCTTGCCGCGCAGTGCCCGCGTCGGCGCCAGCGGCATGCCGCGTTCCCACGCGCCGCTGCGCACATGGCGGTCCAGCGCCGGCAGCCGCCGCGCCGCCGCCAGCAGCAGCGTCAGTGCCAGATCCGCCACATCCTCGGTCAGCACACCGGGAGTATTGGTAACAAAAATACCACGCGCGCGGGTCACGTCCAGCGCCACCGCGTCGACGCCGATGCCGTTGACGGCGACGATTTCCAGCCGCGGCAACTGCTCCAGCAGCGCCGGGCCGATGCCGATCACGCCGGTGGTCAGCACCCCGCGCACCCCGGGCGCCACGCCGGCAAGCCAGTCCGGCTGGGCCTCGCAGGGCTGGCGCCACAGATGATGGCAGTGAAAATGCCGCTCCAGTTGGGCCATGACGTCGGCCGACGGGCTGGCCGCCAGCACCAGCAATTCTGGTTTCATATTGATATCTTTATCCATTTGTCGATTGTACAAGCACCACGGCGATCCCGTTGCTTTGCATGGACTTTCTGTCGCCGATTCCGTATGCTGGAAGCTACCTTCCGGAGTGCGCCCCGATTTGAACATTCACGCCCTCACACCGCATGTCTGTACAAGCGCCCGGCGCTGGCTGGCGGCCGCGCTGGCGTGCTGGCTGCTCGCTTGCGGTTATGCCGCCGCCAGTCCGGAACGCTGGGGCAAGCTGGCCACGCCGCTGTTCGAGCACCTGGGCCTGGAACAGGGCCTGCCCAATCCCGTCGGCATGGCGCTGGCGCAGGACGGCGACGGCTTTATCTGGATCGGCACCCAGGCCGGCCTGGCGCGCTGGGACGGTTACCATATGCGCAGCTTCCGCCACGATGCCGGCGTCTCCACCTCGCTCCCCGGCGATTTCATCCAGGCCCTGCACGCCGACGCGCGCGGCCGCCTGTGGATAGGCACCGCCGCTTCCGGCCTGGCCATGTTCGACCGGCACAACGAGCACTTCGTCCGTGTCAACGATGAGTTGAGCCGGGGCGCCGTCAGCGCGATCGCCAGCGACGCCAGGGGCAACCTGTGGGTGGGCACGTCGTCCGGCCTCAAATACTACGACGCGATCCAGGGCACGGTGCGGCGCTACACCCACGAGGAATATCCGGGACTGCCCGACAACCAGATCCGCGCGCTGCTGATGGACCGCGCCGGCAATCTGTGGATAGGCTCCGGCACCGGCCTGTCGCGCCTGAAGGCCGGCGCCGAGCCGCTCTCCCCCACCATCGCCACCATCGCCATCGCCGCCGAGGGTCATGGCGGCTGGAGCGACACCGTGATGTCGCTGGGTGAAAACAGCCGCGGCCAGATCGCCTTCGGCACGCTGAAAAGCGGCATCGGCGTGGTCGACGCCGATGCCGACAGCGGCCGCATCGTCGGCATCAAAGGCGTCAGGGATCCCCAGGCCAACATGGTGCTGGCCGTGACGGAGACCGTGCCAGGCACCTGGTGGGCCACCACCTACGGCGGCGGCGTGGTCGAATATATCCCCGCCAGCGGCCAGGGCAGCCGCATCCTGCACCAGCCGGCCGTGTCGTTCAGCCTCAGTAACGACCGCACCGCCGCCCTGCTGCGCGACCGCAGCGGCATGGTGTGGGTGACCACGGAGCGCGGCGTCGACATCTACGATCCGCACAGCGAGAGCATCGATTCCGTTTTTGGCGGCGAAGGCGCGCAGGAGTCGGCCGTCAGCGCGTTGATGAACGACCAGCACGGCCAGGTCTGGATCGCGCTGGCCGACCAGGGCATCGACATCGTGCTCCCCGACGGCAGCCGCCGCGCCGCGCTGCGGCCCGACCCCTCCCAGCCGGAAAGGGCGCTGCCGAACCGCATGGTGCTGGCGCTGGCCGAAGCCGACCCCGGCGAGGCGTGGATCGGCACCCAGCTTGGCCTCTACCGCACTTCCGGCAAGGCGCACAGCGTCAGGCGCGTGGCTCTGCCGCAGGCCAACAACCCGTATCCGCGCATCGGCACCATCCTGCTGCGCAAGGGCGAGCTGTGGCTGGGCACTTTCGAAGGGCTGCTGCGCTACGATCCTGCCGCCGGCACCATTCAGCGCTACGTCCAGGGCCCCGCCGAAAGCGGCGGCCTGACCGACAACCGCATCCACGCCGTCATCACCGACGCCGACGGCACGCTGTGGGTGGCCACCCGCAACGGCTTGAACCGGCTCGATCCGGACACCGGCAAGGTCGAACAGATCCGCGCCAATCCCGGCCTGCCCGGCGCGCTGTCGGAGCCGGTGATCAGTTCCCTGGTGCTCGATACGCGCGGCCGGCTGTGGGTCGGCACCTACGGCGGCGGCATCTGCGTGATGACGGGGCGCGATCCGCGCGGCGTGCCGCAGTTCGAACGCATCGGCATGGCCGACGGGCTGACCGCCGGCACCATCATGTCGCTGCAGGCGGACCCGGTGGGCCGGATCTGGGCCGCCACCTCGGACAGCATCGCCGTGATCGACGCCGGCACGCTCAAGGCGCGCGCGCTGACCCGCGCCGACGGCCTGGCCTTCCGCACCTTCTTCATCGGCGCCAGCACCGTCACGGCGGAACGCGACCTGGTGTTCGGCGCCACCTCCGGCATGGCGGTGGTCTATCCCGGCCGCCTGAACGACTGGGGCTACCGTCCGCCGCTGGTCATCAGCGCGGTGCGGCTGGACCAGCACGTGCTCACGCCGGACCAGCTGGACAACCTGCAGGGACCGACGCTGACGCTGCATCCGCACAACCAGAGCTTCGAGGTGGAGCTGGCGGCGCTGGACTACTCGGCGCCGCAGCGCAACCGCTACGCCTATATGCTGGAAGGCTACGACAGCCAATGGGTGGAGACCGACGCCAGCCGCCGGATCGCCAGCTACAACCGTCTGCCGCCGGGCAGCTATCTGCTGCGCCTGCGCGGCAGCAACCGCGAAGGCTTGTGGAACGCCGCCGAGCTGTCGCTGCGGGTGGTGGTGCTGCCGGCATGGCACCAGACCTGGTGGGCCTATGCCGGCTACTTCCTGGCCGCCTGCGCGCTGACCTGGGCGCTGGTGCGCTGGCGCGTGCGGCAGCTGCACCGCACCGGCATCGCATTGCAGGCGCTGGTGTATTCGCGCACGCAGCACCTGGAAAAACTCAACGCCATCGTCAAGTCGATCAACGAGCAGCTCGATTTCGACGCGCTGCTGCACACCATCCTGCACGAATCGACCGTCATCAAGGGCGTCGATACGGCGCTGGCGCTGGTGCGCGAAGCCGGCACCGAAACCCTGAGCCTGCGCGCGGCCTGGGGCCGCATCGACGCCGCATCCGACGCCTACCGCATCGACCTGCGCCAGGCCGAGCTGCGCTACGCTCCGCCCGACTGCATGATCGCGCCCGACATCTTCGAAGTCCATCACAAGCAATCGCTGCCGGGCGACGTGTGCGCGCTGCTGGCGGTGCGCGTGGTGATCGACGGCCAGGTCGAAGGCTATCTGATTTTCGAAAACTACCAATACCAGGCCAGCTTCGAGGCCAGCGATCTCGATCTGCTGAAGGCACTGAAGGAACCCTTCGTCTCGGCCTACCAGAAGGCGCGCGCGCTGCGCATGATCGAGCAGGCACGCGCCAACGCCGAAGCGGCCACCCGCGCCAAGAGCGAGTTCCTGGCCAATATCAGCCACGAGATCCGCACTCCGATGAACGCCATCCTCGGCTTCGCCGGCCTCGGCACCCATCTCGACCTGCCGCCGCAGCCGCTGGACTACTTCCGCAAGATCGGCCGCGCCGGCCAGAGCCTGCTGGAGATCATCAACGACGTGCTGGACTTCTCCAAGATCGAGTCGGGCAAGCTGGAACTGGAGGCGCTGCCCTTCGACCTGCCCGACACGCTCAACCAGCTGGCCGACCTGTTCTCGTGGCGCGCCGCCGAACGCGGGCTGGAGCTGGTGATCTGGGCCGCGCCGGACGTGCCGTCCAACCTGCTGGGCGATCCGCTGCGCCTGAGCCAGATCCTGGTCAACCTGGTCGGCAACGCGCTCAAGTTCACCGCGCGCGGCCACATCGAGCTGCGCGTGGAGCTGGACAACGCCGACGGCCTCGACCTGATCGACGGCGGCGACGGCCAGATCGGCGTGCGCTTCACCGTCGAGGACAGCGGCCTCGGTATCAGCCAGGAGCAGCAGGAGCGCCTGTTCCAGGCCTTCGCCCAGGCCGACGCCAGCACCACGCGGCTGTACGGCGGCACCGGCCTCGGACTGGCAATCTCGCAGCAACTGGTGCGCAAGATGGGCAGCGTGATCCAGGTCGACAGCGAACCCGGCGTCGGCAGCAGCTTCAGCTTCACCGTGCGGCTGCAGCCCGCCGCAGACCAGAGTCCGCGCCTGCCGTCGCTGCCGTCCGCCGTGCACGGCAAGCGCGTGCTGGTGGTGGACGACAGCGAAGCGGCCCGCCACATGATGCGGATCCAGCTGGCCAGCCTGGGACTGCGTGCGCGCACCGTGGCGTCGGGCGCGGCGGCGCTGGCGGCGCTGCAGCTCGATCAGTACGACCTGCTGATGATGGACGCCGACATGCCGGACATGGACGGCATCGAAACGCTGCGCCGCATCGCGCAGCTCAGTGAGCAAGACAGTGAGCAGAACGGCGGACAGCCGCCGCCGGCGGTGCTGATGGTGACCGCCTATGCGCGCGAGCACAACGCGCAGGCCGCCGAACAAAGCCGCGTCATGCCCTTCCTCGACAAGCCGGCCAATCCCTATCTGCTGCGCACGGCGCTGCTGTCCGCGCTGGGGCTCGATGCCGGCCAGCCGGCCGTCAAGATACCGGCGGCGCCGTCGCTGGCGGTGCAGCGCATCCGCGGTTCGCTGGTGCTGGTGGTGGACGACAATTCGATCAACCAGCAGGTCGCCAGCGAGGTGCTGCAGCGCGCCGGCGTGCGCGTCGAGCTGGCCGGCAGCGGCGCCGAGGCGGTGCGCATGACCGCCGCCGGCGCCTACGACGCGGTGCTGATGGATATCCAGATGCCGGACATGGACGGCTACCAAGCCACCGCCCTGATACGCGAAGACGAAGCCCATGCCCGGCTGCCGATCATCGCGATGACCGCGCATGCGGTGGCCGGCTATCGCGAACGCTGCCTGGCGATGGGGATGAACGACTACGTCACCAAGCCTGTCGATCCCGACACCCTGTATGCGGTGCTGGCCACCTGGGTCGAGCCGCACGCCGAGCGCGCACCGCCGGAGCCGCAGCCGCCGCCGCCCGCGGCGGCAGAACCGGCCAGGCTGCGCGCCGGCATCGACGTCGACGCGGCATTGGCGCGGCTGGGCGGCAACGACCTGCTGTTGTCACGCCTGCTGATCCAGTTCGCCCACGACGCCGGCACCGGTTTGCAACAGATTCAACATGCAATCCACTCCGGCGACTTTGCGGCGGCGGCCGATTTGGTGCATAAAATCCGCGGCGCGGCCGGTAATATTTCGGCAACGGAGTTGTTCGAAGCGGCAAGCACACTGGAGACCGGCCTCAGAGAGCAGCCATCCACCCACCCTGATTTACTGGCTGCTTTCATGCAAGCTTTTGATGTCGTTATGGAAAGCGCGCGCATCGATCTGGCCGAACAAGAATCGGTGGCGGCCGAATTGGTGCAGAGTCCCTAGCAAGACGCTAGGTGCAATAAGGCTTGAGCTTCGGCAATCTTTGGCCTACGATGAACTTGCGTTTTGAACGCGACGTATCCAACCACTACCACACGAAAGGTTAGACATGGCCACGCATTCCCCGCAAGATCTCGATCTGCTGCTGTCCAAACTGTCCGGCGACGACGGCTTCCGAATGAGCTTCCTGAACGATCCGCAAATGGCGCTGGGCACGCTGGGCATCCAGCTCGACGCCGCCAGCATCCCATCGCTGCGCAGCCTGCCGTCGAAAGAAGTGTTCGCCGCCAGCCGCCACGCCATCAAGGGCAAGCTGGAAAACGCCGCCGGCGCGATTCCATTCTTCCTGTCCGGTCAGCGTTGAACGGCCATCGGCCCCGCATGGTAGCGCGGGGTCAAGGCTCGTAACGCATCTCCACCGTATCCTGCGCCCCGGACGCCATTCCGCAGCCGCAGACGGCGACCACCATGTCCTTCAAGGGATCGAGCCCAAACGCCCGCTCGATATCCACCTCGTTCACCGCCGCCGTCACAAAGGCCGGCATCCCCGCTTCGGTCGCCAGTAGATAAAAGGTCTGCGACAGATGGCCCGCATCCAGCAGCAAGGCGCGATACGCCTTGGCGTGATTGCGGTACTTCCAGAAATTGCGCTCCACGCGCGCGGCCAGCACGATCATCATCGGCGCATCGACAAACCAGTCCTGGTCGGCCACCATGCGCATCGCCAGTTCCGCCGTTTGCGCGGTATCCATCGCCGCCAGCGGCTCCAGCGCGTGACGTACCGGATGATAGTGATACAGGCCCGGCGCCACGCCCTCGACGCGCTGCGCCATCACATACACTTCGGTCGGATGCAGGCCGCCGGCAGAGGGACTGAGTTTTTTCAGCACGAAGGCGTCGGGCGCCATTTCGCGCTCGCCCTGCGAGCCGAAGGCGCGCTGCAGCAGGCGCGAGGCGGTGGTCAGGGCCAGCACGGCGGCGCCGTCGAAATTGCGGCCGGTGTAGCGCTGGAACAGCGTGTCGTCCAGCCGCGCGCGTTCGGGCGGCGGCAGCATGATGGCCTGGCCGTCGGCGCAGCGCTCGATCGCCGGACCGGGCGGCGTGCCATATGACACCACGAGTTCTTCGAAGCTGGGGAATTGCATGCCCTTGTCGACCCGCATGTCGCCCCAGCGGCTGAACATATGGGCGGCGGCGGACAAGGGGCGCCAGTGCTGCGAGCGCAGCGTCTCGTCGCGTTCGCGGAAGGCCGCGCCGGTGGCGTCATCGGCGTCATCGCCGATCAGCAGGCCGGCCTGCAACAGCCGCGCCACGTGATCCGCGCCGTGGCGCTCTTCGCAGCCGGCGCGATCCTGCCACAGCGTAAAGCCGATGCCGCCCAGCGCCGCCATCTCCGGCAACGTCACCTCGACCTCCTCGCCCAGGTGCGGCGCCAGCGCGACCCAGCGCATGGTCGCGCCCAGCGCGCCCTCGCCGGCGAACAGCGAGGTCCAGTCGATATCGAGATCCTCGCGGGGTTCCAGGAACAACACAGCGCAACGTCTGATCAGCATGATGGACACTCACCTTGTGGATATCGACAAGGTTAAAGTATCACAAAAAACCTCAGCCTTCGAGCGTCCAGCGCGCCAGCGTGGTGTAGGGAAGGTTTTGGCCTATCTGGCTGTGCACCAGCACCAGTTCGCGCACCGTCCATTCGACCGGCGCGATGGCTTGCGGCTTGACAGTCGCATCGTCGTACAGCAGCGTGATGTGCGCCGTATAGCCGGGTGGATTGCCCGGCAGGCCGGCCTTCAGCAGCGCCTGCGCCAGCTGCTTGTACAGCGCGCCCAGGCCGACCACGCCGTCGACGCCGCTTAGCACGAACGGCCGGTGGCGACTGCGGTTGACGAAGGTTTGCACCATGTCGAAGCGGACGGTGAACGGCGCGGTGGCCGACGCCACCGAAGCGGCGGCCTGCCCCGCCCGCGCAACCAGCGCATCGGGCATGTGCGGAAAGTCGCCGAGGTTGCACAGCGTGGCATGCAGCTTGCCATCGGCAATCGGCTTGCCGCGCAGGCCGTGCTGCTGCTTCAGTTCAGCCGTCAGCGTCTTGATGCGCGCGACGGCGCCGGCGTCCGGCAGCGCCGCGAAAAAGATGCGGTCCGTCAGCTGCGGTTCCGGTTCAAAGCCCGGCAGTAAAGTCTGTTGTGTCATGGACTTAGTATAACGCTTGACGGCATCGATTACACATGTAATCATTTTAGCGATTACAACTGTAAACGAATAATGATGAAAGCTCTACCGCACATCAGCGAGGCAGAATCGATCGTGATGGAGGCGCTGTGGTCGCATAGTCCGCGCAGCGCCGACGAGGTCGCGGCAGCGATCGGACCGGAGCGCGCGTGGCAGGAATCGACCGTCAAGACGTTGCTGAACCGGCTGCTGCGCAAACACGCCGTCAAGGTTGTGAAGGATGGACGGCGTTACCTGTATTCGGCGGCCATGACCCGCGAGCAGTGGTTGCACAGCGAAAGCAAGGGCTTTCTCGACAGGCTGTTCGACGGGCGGGTCGCGCCGCTGGTCGCGCATTTCAGCCGCCATCGCAAGCTGAGCAAGGCCGATATCGCGGAACTCAAGCGGCTGATTGGGGAGCTTGATGACGACAAATGAGTTGTCGCCGCTGCTCGCCGCACTGGGCCGCTCCACCGTTGCGGCCAGCCTGGCCGTGCTTGTCGTCATGGCGATGCGACGGCCTTTGCGCGGTCTGGCGGGCGCCGGCACCGCCTATGCGCTCTGGCTTGTCGTGCCCTTGTGCGCGCTGGCCACGTTGCTGCCGACGCCAGCCACCGTCGCCGTGTACGCGCCAGTGTCCATCCTGCCGGCGCTGGGCCAGGCGGCCGCGCCGGTGATTGCCGCCGGCGCGCGGCCGTTTACCGTCCCGGCGCTACTGTTCATCTGGCTATCCGGCGCGATTGCCGCCGCCATGCGACAGGCCAGTCTGCAGCTCCGCTTTGCGCGCGGGATCGGCCGCCTGAGTCTTCGCAACGACGGCGCCTACACCGGCCAAGGCTGCACCGGACCGGCGCTGGTCGGCATACTGCGCCCGCTGGTGGTGGTGCCGGCCGATTTCGATCGCCGCTATTCGGCGACGGAGCGGGAATTAATCCTGGCGCACGAGCGTGCCCACGCGCGCAGGCACGACCCGCTGGCCAACGCCGCATGCGCGGCGCTGCAATGCCTTTGGTGGTTCAATCCGCTGATACACCTGGGGGCACGCCTGATGCGCATCGACCAGGAGTTGGCGTGCGATGCCGACGTAGTGCGCAGCCATCCCCGCTCCCGCCGCGCCTACGCCGGCGCGATGATGAAGTCACAGCTGGCGGCGGACAGCTTTCCGCTGGCATGTCAATGGCAGTCCAACCATCCACTGAAAGAGAGAGTCATGAACCTGAATCGCCGCACCACCTTCGCCGCTCGCGCGACTGGCCGCATTCTGCTCGCCGCCGTCATGATAGGCGCCAGCTACGCGTCATGGGCCGCGCAGCAACAAGCGTCCGCAAGCCAGCTCTATAACATCGCGCTGAAACTGAATGCCGACGGATTGGACATTTCGCCCCGCCTGCTCGTCCATGCAGGCGAGAAGGCGGCGCTCGCCGTCGGCGAGGGCGCGCAACAATGGAAAGCGAGTTTTCTGGTCACCGCGCAGAAGCCGGGCACGGTGTACGTCGCCACAACCACCGTCCACGGCGGGGAACAGGTCGGCCAGCATGGCTTGCTCGTCGCACTTGGCGATCAGGCCGGGATCAAGGTCGCCACCGACAACGGTGGTGCGCTGGAGATGAAAATCGTCGTCACCGAGGCACCGGCCAAGTAGTTATTTGACGCGCTGCTTTTCCAGCTTGCGCGCAAGCGTGCGGCGGTGCATGCCGAGGCGGCGCGCGGCTTCGGAGATGTTGAAATCGGTCTCGGCCAGCACCGCGTGGATGTGCTCCCACTCCAGCGTCTTGACCGAGGTGGTGCGGTTGCTCAGTTCGAGGCCGGCCGCGCCGGCCACGTGCTCGAAGGCGGCTTCGATGTCGTCGGTGTTCGACGGCTTGGCCAGGTACTGGCAGGCGCCCAGCTTGATCGCTTCCACCGCCGTGTTGATGCTGGCGAAACCGGTCAGCACCACGATCAGCATCTCGGCATCGTGCTGGTGCAGCATCTGCACGCAGGCCAGTCCGGAGGAATTGCCCTTCAACTTCAGGTCCACCACCGCGTAGCCCGGCGCATTGTCGACCAGCAGCGCGCTGGCTTCGTCCACGTTCTCGGCCAGCAGCACCCTATAGCCGCGCCGCTCGAACGAGCGGCTCAAGGTGCGCGCGAAGGCGGCGTCGTCCTCGACCAGCAGCAACACGCGTTCTTCTTCAGTAGTCATATTGATTCGATTCCGGTTTGATTTCGATCTCGGACAGCGGCAGCGTCAGGCGCACCTGCGCCCCGCCCTGCGGCCGGTTCGACGCCGTGACCGCGCCGCCCAGCGTGCGCGCGACGTTCACGACCAGGAACAGGCCCAATCCCCCGCCCGGCCGGCCCTTGCTTGAGTTGTATGGCTTGCCCAGCTGCGCCAGGATGTCCGGCGCGAAGCCGGGACCGGCGTCCGTCACCTGCAGCACCAGCGCACCCTCTTCCACGCCGGCCTCCATGCGCAGCCAGTGCGGCGACGCCTCCAGCGCGTTGTCGAGCACATTGCAGATCATCTGCTTCAGCGTCGAATCGGATACCACCGGATGATCCGGCGCGATGCGGTTCTCGAATTCGAATTCCACCACCGGCCGGCCGACGCGCCATTCCGCCACCAGGTCGGCCAGGAAGGTGTTGACGGTGGTGGCGGCCGACGATTCGCCGCGCGTCTCGCCGGCCGACAGCAAAATGCCGCTGACGATGGATTTGCAGCGCTTGAGCTGCGTCTGCATCTCGCCGATCTCCTCCAGCAGCACCGGGTTGCCTTTGAACTCAGGCATGTGCTGCCAGTCGCCCAGGATCACCGCCAGCGTGGCCAGCGGCGTGCCCAGTTCGTGCGCCGCGCCCGACGCCAGCAATCCCATACGGACGATGTGGTCCTCCTCGGCGGCGCGCTGGCGCAGATCGGCCAGCTTGGTCGCCGTCACCCGCATATTGCGCGTGATGCGGGTGATGAAGATGACCAGCAGCGCCGCATCAAGCACGAAGCAGATCAGCATCCCCTGCACGTACAGGCTGAAGATGCCGCGCGAATGGTCCAGCGGCAGCGGCAGCGGTTCCGAGAACAGCGCCAGCCCGGCGATGCAGGTGCCGGTGACGCCGACGATGGTCCAGGTCGACCATGCCTCCAGCAGCACCGCACCCAGGATCACATGCAGCAGGTATAAGAATACAAAGGGATTGCTGGCGCCGCCGCTCAGGTACAGCTGCGCCGTCAGGCTGGCGACATCCACCGTCAGCGCCAGCAGCAACTCGCTGTTGGAGACCACCTGGTTTTCCTGCCAGCGCAGCGTGCTGGCGATGTTGAAGGCGATCAGGCAGGCCAGCACGTCGAGCATGGCGGGCAGCGGCAGCCGCACGTCGAAGATCATCGTCACGGCGAAGATGGTGGTGATCTGGCCGACCACCGCGATCCAGCGCAGCTGGATCAGTTGCTGCATGTTCTTGTGGCCGGCCGCGTGGGAGATGGTGTTGGCGTGGGCATTCACCGCCGCCAGCGGCTCGATGACCGGCGCGTTGGGCCGCCCCCGGTCGTACGGATTGTCGTTTTTCCTGGCCATTTACGCTTCAGCTGTCTGTGATCGGCGTCCGTCGCGGACGACCCATGCGGCAGCGCCGGCGATCATCAGCGCCAGCGCGTACCAGGTGACAGCATAAACCAAATGGTTGTTGGGGAAGGAAACCACGGTCAGGCCGCCCAGCGGCCCGCCCTCGGCGGCGGCCGCACCCGCATCGGCGTCGACGAAGTACGGCGCCACGGCCGGCAGTCCGCGCGCGCGGGCGATGGCCTGCACGTCGCGGGTGTACCAGTAGTTGCGGGCCGGCTCGTTCTGGCGCAGGCGGCCGGAGACTTCGTTCAGGCGCATCAAGCCGGTGACGGTGACGGGATCGCCGCCGGCGGCGCACGGATTGGCCGCGGCGGCCGGCGGCGCGGGCTGCGGCGCCCAGCCGCCGGAGCCGGCGCGGATAAAGCCGCGGTTGACCATGACGATGCCGCCGTCGTCGCGGCACAAAGGCGTCAGCACCCAGTAGCCGATGCCGCGGTCCAGCGACGCCAGCACCTGCGTGTCCGAGCCGCGCAGGTAGAAACCGCTGAGCTTAACGCGGCGATAATCGTCCGCCTCGGCGCTCAGCTGCGGCCATAGCGCCGCGCCGGGCGCCTCCACCGGCGCCGCGTGCACGCGCTGTTCGACGCGCTCGATCAGCGCCAGCTTCCACTGCAGGCGGAACAACTGCCACGTCCCCAAAGCAAAAAACCCTGCAAGCATCAACCCGGCCGCGATGGCCAGGCTGACGCGCAGGGCGCGGGAACGTGGGCGCTGCGCGCCTGTTGTCATTGCATGTCGCGCATGTTGTGCACGTCCGTACCCATGGACGGCATCATGTTGACGTTCATGTGGTACATGACCCAGATCGAACCGGCCAGCACGATGACCAGCAGCACCAGCGTGAACATCGTCGCCAGCAGCGACCAGCCGCCTTCGATCTTGCCGTTCATGTGCAGGAAGTACACCATGTGCACCACTACTTGAACCGCGGCGAAGCCGAGGATGACGGCGGCGGTGGTGCTCGACTTGTCGAACACCTTGTGCATCACCAGCCAGAACGGGATCGCGGTCAGGATCACCGACAGCACGAAGCCGATCGCGTAATCCTTCAGGCTGCCGTGGGCGCCTTGTTCGTGACCATGGCCATGGTCGTCGTGGCCGTGGTGGTCGTGATTGTGTGCGCTCATGGCAGGACTCCCATCAGGTAGACAAAGGTAAACACGCCGATCCAGATCACGTCCAGGAAGTGCCAGAACATCGATAGGCACATCAGGCGGCGGTTGTTTTCAGGCGTCAGGCCGTGCTTGGCCAGCTGACACACCAGCGTGACCAGCCAGATCGAGCCGAAGGTCACGTGCAGGCCGTGGGTGCCGACCAGCGCGAAGAACGAGGTCAGGAACGCGCTGCGCTGCGGACCGGCGCCTTCGTGGATCAGGTGAACGAATTCGTCCAGCTCCAGGTACAGGAAGGCCAGGCCGAACAGGCCGGTGACCAGCAGCCAGCCGATGGTCGCCTTCACGTTCTTGCGCTGCGAGGCGATCATCGCGAAGCCGTAGGTGATCGACGACATCAGCAGGAAGCCGGTGTTGATCGCCACGGTCGGCAGGTCGAACAGCTCGGCGCCGGTCGGGCCGCCGGCGTAGTTGCGGCCCAGGACCGCGTAGGCGGCGAACAGGCCGGCGAACAGCAGGCAGTCGCTCATCAGGTAGAGCCAGAAGCCCAGCAGCGTGCCGTTCTCCGGGTGGTGTTCGCGCACGTAGTAGCGTGCGCTCGGGTCGGCGCTCACGGCGCCGTTAGCGATAGTTTCAGACATGGGCTTCCAGCAAACGAGTATGCGCTTCTTCGGTGCGGACGACTTCTTCCGCAGGGATGTAGTAATCGCGCTTGTAGTTAAAGGTGTGCGTGATGATGGCGGCCATCATGGCGATGAACGACAGGCCGGCCGGGATCCACATCTGCCAGATCATGCAGAAGCCCAGCGCGAACGACAGCGCCGAGATGATGAAGCCGGCGGCGGTGTTCTTCGGCATGTGGATGGACACGAAACCGCTGGTCGGACGCTGATAGTGGTTGGCTTTCATGTCGGCCCAGGTATCGCTCTCGTGCACCACGGGCGTGAAGGCGAAGTTGTAGTCCGGCGGTGGCGACGAGGTGGCCCACTCCAGCGTGCGGCCGCCCCATGGGTCGCCGGTGACGTCGCGCAGCTTCTCGCGGTTCTTCCAGCTGACGTAGAACTGCACCAGCATGGCGCCGATGCCGGCGGCGATGATCAGCGCGCCGATGGCGGCGATGACGAACCATTTTTGCAGCGACGGATCGTCGAAGTGGTTCATGCGGCGGGTCACGCCCATGAAGCCCATCACGTACAGCGGCGTGAAGGCGACCCAGAAGCCCACCAGCCAGCACCAGAACGAGACCTTGCCCCAGAACTCGTCGAGCTTGAAGCCGAAGGCCTTGGGGAACCAGTAGTTCAAGCCGGCGAAGCAGCCGAACACCACGCCGCCGATGATGACGTTGTGGAAGTGGGCGATCAGGAACAGCGAATTGTGCAGCACGAAGTCGGCCGGTGGAACTGCCAGCATCACGCCGGTCATGCCGCCGATGGTGAAGGTCAGCATGAAGCCGACGGTCCACAGCATGGGCACGTCGAAACGCACGCGGCCCTTGTACATGGTGAACAGCCAGTTGAAGATCTTGGCGCCGGTCGGGATCGAGATGATCATCGTCGTGATGCCGAAGAACGAGTTCACCGACGCGCCCGAGCCCATGGTGAAGAAGTGGTGCAGCCAGACCAGGTAGGACAGGATGGTGATCACGATGGTGGCATACACCATCGAGGTGTAGCCGAACAGCCGCTTGGACGAGAACGTCGAGACGATCTCCGAGAACACGCCGAACACCGGCAGCACCAGGATGTAGACCTCGGGGTGGCCCCAGATCCAGATCAGGTTGACGTACAACATCGGGTTGCCGCCGAGGTCGTTGGTGAAGAAGTTGGTGCCGACCATGCGGTCCAGCGACAGCATCGCCAGCGTGATGGTCAGGATCGGGAAGGTGGCGACGATCAGCGCGTTGGTGCACAGCGCGGTCCAGGTAAAGACCGGCATTTTCATCATGCTCATGCCCGGCGCCCGCATCTTGACGATGGTGGCGATCAGGTTGACGCCCGATAGCGTGGTCCCCACCCCGGCCACCTGCAACGACCAGATGTAGTAGTCGACCCCGACGTCCGGCGAGGCGGCGATGCCCGACAGCGGCGGGAACGCCAGCCAGCCGGTGCGGCCGAATTCGCCGACGAACAGCGACACCATGGTCAGCATCGCGCCGAAGGTGGTCATCCAGAACGAGAAGTTGTTCAGGAACGGGAACGACACGTCGCGCGCGCCGATCTGCAGCGGCACCACGTAGTTCATCAGGCCGGTCACCAGCGGCATCGCCACGAAGAAGATCATGATCGTGCCGTGGGCCGTGAAGATCTGGTCGTAGTGGTGCGGCGGCAGCACGCCGGCGTTGTCGCCGAAGGCGATGGCCTGCTGCATGCGCATCATCAGCGCGTCGGCGAAGCCGCGCAGCAGCATGACGATGGCCAGCACCATGTACATGATGCCGATCTTCTTGTGGTCGATGGAGGTGATCCAGTCGCGCCACAGCGGGCCCCACAGGCGGAATTTGAACATGGCGGCCAGCAGCGCGAGGCCGCCGATCGCCACCATGGCGAAGGTGCCGATCAGGATGGGCTCGTGGTATGGAATTGCTTCCAGCGACAGCCGCCCAAAGATCAGTTTGGTCAGGTTGAGATCAGACATGGTCATTCTTTACGGAGTGGTTGGGGCGTGGCGGCGGCGACTTTCGGCGTGCACACGTCTTTCGGCAATTCTTTCGCGGCGGCGGCAGCCTGCATGCGCATGGCGTCCTGCTCCATCTGCGCGTTGATGCAGACCGAGCCTTCGGCCACGCAGCGGTTCAGCACCAGGTCGTACAGGCCCTTGTCGACGCTGCCGAAGTGCATGATCGGATGCTTGATGGTCGGCTTGTCCAGCGCGCTGAACTCTGCGCGGGTCAGCGCGCCGCCGGCGCGGGTCTTCTCGACCCAGCTGTCGAAGTCGGCCTGGCTGACGCCGTGGTACTTGAACTTCATGTCCGAGAAGCCGGCGCCGCTGTAGTTCGACGAGAAGCCGTCATACACGCCGACCTTGTTCATCACCGCGTTCAGCTGCGTTTCCATGCCTGGCATGGTGTAGACCATGCCGGCCAGCGCGGGGATGTAGAACGCGTTCATCACCGACGACGACGTCATGTGGAAGCGCACCGGCACGTCGATCGGGGTCACCAGCTCGTTGACGGTGGCGATGCCCTGCTCCGGGTAGATGAACATCCATTTCCAGTCCATCGCCACGACCTGCACTTCCAGCGGCTTGACGCCGGCGGCCACGGGACGGTTCTCGTCGATGCGGCTCAGCGGACGGTACGGGTCCAGCAGGTGGGTGTAGATCCAGGTGATCAGGCCCAGCACGATGACGATCAGCAGCGGCGCGCCCCAGATCAGCAGTTCGAGCTTGGTCGAGTGATCCCAGTTCGGTTTGTATTCGGCGGCGGTATTGGACTTGCGGTAGCGCCAGGCGAACAAACAGATCAAGAACATAACGGGAACGATAATCAACAGCATCAGCAAGGTTGACACAACAACAAGGTGTGCCTGCTGGGCTGCGATATCCCCGGACGGGTTCAGCACGACCGTATTGCAGCCGGCAAGCCACAACAGCGGTGCGAGGAACAGTCCACGACGAGCGATAGGAGGAATCATGCGGTAATGTACGTTACAGAATATGGATAACATGGTACTGTACCAATCACGGAATGTTCTTGCCATTGGACACTTTGTCCTAGGGTGGCCAGGGCATGACCGTGATAACAATATCAACGTAACAGAGACACAGAGACAGAGATTATGGCCACTACGACTACACCAAACGGCGTCCATGTTGGCGCCCAAGAACCATCTCAGGCCGGTAACGATGCACGCAACATCAATACCCGGGACGACGAACATATTTCCCCCGGCGAAATAGCGGTAGGCGTGGTCATCGGCCGCGCTTCCGAGTATTTCGATTTCTTTGTCTACGCAATTGCTTCCGTACTGGTGTTCCCTTCGCTGCTGTTCCCGTTCGACGGGCGGCTGGAAGGTACTTTGTACGCGTTCACCATCTTTTCATTTGCCTTTATTGCAAGGCCCATCGGCACCGTCATTTCGATGGCCGTGCAGCGCCGCTACGGGCGCGAAGCCAAGCTGACCGGGGCGCTGCTGCTGCTGGGATCGACCACGGCCGGGATTGCTTTCCTGCCATCATATGCCGACAACGGCTTCAACTCCATCATTATCCTGTCGGCGTTGCGCATCGGCCAGGGCCTGGCGCTGGGCGGCTCGTGGGACGGCCTGCCGTCGCTGCTGGCGCTGAACGCGCCTGAAAACAAGCGCGGCTGGTACGCGATGCTGGGCCAGCTGGGCGCGCCGACCGGCTTCTTCATCGCCGCCGGCCTGTTCTGGTACCTGATCGGCAACCTGAACGACCTGGACTTCATGGACTGGGGCTGGCGCTATCCGTTCTACGTGGCCTTCGCCATCAACGTGGTGGCGCTGTTCGCCCGCCTGCGCCTGACCTCCACCAGCGAATATGCGAAGCTGCTGGAAGAGCGCGAACTGCAGCCGACCAGCGTGGTCGAGATGGCCAGCTCGCAGGGCCGCAACCTGATCATCGGCGCCCTCGCCGCCCTGGCCAGCTATGCGCTGTTCCACCTGGTGACGGTGTTCCCGCTGTCGTGGATCACGATCTACTCGCCGCGTTCGATCACCGGCTTCCTCGGCACGCAAATGGTGGGCGTGGTGCTGATGGCCGTGGGCGTGGTCGCCTCCGGCCTGATCGCCGACCGCATCGGCCGCCGCCGCACGCTGGGCTCGCTGGCCATCCTGATCGCGGTGTTCAGCGGCTTCGTGCCGATGCTGCTCAACGGCGGCGAGGCTGCGCAGGACACCTTCATCATGCTGGGCTTCGCCTTGCTGGGCTTGTCGTACGGCCAGGCCGCCGGCGCGGTGACCGCCAACTTCCCGGCGCAGTACCGCTACACCGGCGCGGCCTTCACGTCCGACCTGGCGTGGCTGGTGGGCGCGGGCTTCGCGCCGCTGGTGGCGCTGGGCGTGTCGTCGCAGTTCGGCCTGGCGTATGTCGGCCTGTACCTGCTGTCGGGCGCGGTTTGCTCGCTGGCGGCGCTGAGCCTGAACCGCGCGCTGGACATTCGCAACTAAATTTGCGACCAATGTAGCACCGGCCCGGCGGCGCTGTCCGCCGGGCTTGCATCTCTGCTAATATTCCGCACTTCCCTCTCGCGGAGCATCCCATGAAAGTATGTATCGTCGGCGCCGGCGCCATCGGCGGCTTTATCGGCGCGCGCCTGGCCGCGGCCAAGGCCTGCGACCTGAGCGCATTGGCGCGCGGCGTCACGCTGGCCGCGCTGCGCGCCCGCGGCTGGCGCCTGCAACAAGACGACACGCTGCTCCAGGCACCCGCCCGCGCCAGCGACAGCGCCGCAGAACTGGGACCGCAGGACGTCGTCATCATCGCCGTCAAGGGCCAGGCATTGGCCGCCGTGGCGCGGCAGATCGCGCCGCTGATAGGCCCGCACACCGTCATCCTGCCGGCCATGAACGGCGTGCCATGGTGGTTCTGCCAGGGCGTGCCGGCCATCGGCGACGAGCCGCTGGCCAGCATCGACCCGGGTGGCGCGATCGCTGCGGCGCTGCCCTACGCGCAGGTGCTGGGCTGCGTGGTGCACGCCAGCACCTCGACGCCCGAGCCGGGACTGGTCAGCCATATGATGGGCAATGTCCTGATCATCGGCGAACCGGCCGGCGCACTATCGGACCGGGCGAACGAGCTGGGGGCGCTGCTGCGCCTGGGCGGCTTCGACGTGACCGTGTCGGCCGACGTCCGCTACGACATCTGGTACAAGCTGTGGGGGAACATGACGCTCAATCCGGTATCGGCCATCACCGGCGCGACGGCGGACCGCATCCTGGACGACCAGCTGGTGGCCGAATTCTGCCGCGCCGCGATGCGCGAGGCGGCCGTCATCGGCGAGCGCATCGCCTGCCGCATCGCCGAAACGCCCGAGCAGCGCCACCTGGTCACGCGCAAGCTGGGTGCCTTCAAAAGCTCGATGCTGCAGGACGCCGAGGCCGGCCGCATGCTGGAACTCGATGCGCTGGTGGCGGCCGTGCGCGAGATAGGCCAGCGCCTGCAACTGGCCACGCCGCACATCGACGCCCTGCTTGGCCTCACGCGCCTGTTCGGCCGCGTTCACGGCCTGTATCCGCCGGCGGCAGGCTAAACAGTCAGAACGCTTCCCAGTCGCCGCCGGCAACCGCGGCGACCCTGGCCGGCCGCGCCGCCGGCGCGCGCGGGCTTGCGGCGATTTTCGCCACCGCCTTGACCACCTTCAGCGGCCGGCGGACAGCAGGCTTGCCGGCGGCCGAAGCGCCCCGATGCGCGCCCAGCTTGAAGGCGCCGACCACCTGCGCCAGTTTGACCGCCTGGTCCTGCATCGATTCGGCCGCCGCCGCAGCCTCCTCCACCAATGCGGCATTTTGCTGGGTCACCTGGTCCATCTGCGTGACGGCCTGGTTGATCTGCTCGATGCCGGCGTTCTGCTCCTGGCTGGCAAAGGCGATTTCGGACATGATGTCCGTCACCCTCTTGACGCTGTCGACGATCTCACCCATGGTCGCGCCGGCCTGATCGACCAGCTTCGCGCCCAGTTCCACTTTCTCCACCGAATCGCCGATCAGCTCCTTGATTTCCTTCGCGGCCGATGCCGAGCGCTGCGCCAGGTTGCGCACTTCCGACGCCACCACCGCGAAGCCGCGCCCCTGCTCGCCGGCGCGCGCCGCCTCGACCGCCGCGTTCAGCGCCAGGATATTGGTCTGGAAAGCGATGCCGTCGATCACGCCGATGATGTCGACGATTTTCTTCGACGAGTCGTTGATCGACCCCATCGTCTGCACCACCTCGAACACCACCGCGCCACCGCGCAGCGCCACCTCGGACGCGGAGTTGGCCAGCACATTGGCCTGGCGCGCGTTGTCGGCATTCTGCTTGACGGTGGAAGTCAGTTCCTCCATCGACGACGCGGTCTCCTCCAATGAACTGGCCTGCTCCTCGGTGCGCGACGACAGGTCCTGGTTGCCGACCGCTATCTGGCGCGACGCGGTGCCTATGGTCTCGGTACCGGAACGCACTTCGCCAACGATGGCGGCCAGGCTGTCGGTCATGCCCTTCAACGCCGTCAGCAACTTGCTGACCTCGTCCTTGCCTTCGACGTCGATGCGGCGGGTCAGGTCGCCGGCGGCGACGGTTTGCGCGATCGACACGGCCTCATTGATGGGGTGCGTGATCGAGCGCGTGATCGACCATGCCAGCCCGGTCGCCGCAACGCAGGCCAGCACGGCGGTCATCAGCAGGAATCTGACCGCGAACACGTATTCGACGTGCATTTCCTCGATCAGATCCTTGTTCTGTTTTTCCTGCAGATCGATCATCGCGTTGATCAGCGCGAAGCTGCCATCCTGCTGCGCCTGGACGGAGTCCCGCAGGAAGTTCGGCGCCTCGTCCCGCTTGCCGTCATTGACCAGAGTCAACACGGTGCGCAGCAGCTTCAGCGTCTCGGGCGCCTGCGTCTTGATGTCGGCGTGCAGTTGCCTGGCCTTGACGCTGCGCACCAGCGTTCCCAGTTGTTCGAAGCTGGCGTTAAAACTCTTTTCGGCACCGTCTATGCGGCCCACCATTTTGCCCTGCACATCCTTGTCCGTGTAAAGGATGTAGTTGCGAGCCGAACGCGCGATCAGGTTCAGGTCCATCAGCATGCGGTTCGACAGCGCGATCTTGGCGTTGTTCTCGTTGACGACCGTATCCATGCGCGCCTTGGTGGCCGACAGCGACGACCAGCCGATGTAGGCGATGATGACCAACAGCGCCAACATGGCGCCAAAGGCGATATTCAGGCGGGTGCCGATTTTCAGATTGTTCATAGCAGTCGCTCCACCGGGTAAGGGTTGACGGAAAAAGGGGATTTTCCGGCGGGGCTGGGCCGAAGAGGTGATCTGATGAGAACGGCTGCGCGTGGTGGCACAGCGCGAGATTCTGGCTACAAGTGTAGGATTATAATTTCCCATTTGCAAGCAATGTGTGGCGCAAACCACGCATCCGCCGCGCCCTGCCTGGGGCGCCCGGACGCGTGGACATCGTTGCCGCAGCGATCAAGGAGGCCTGTGGCGGTCTGTTGCCGGGCAAACCTTAATCAATCGTCGCGGTTGCCGCGCTCGTCGCGGCTGCCGGACTGGCGCTGGCCAGGATTGCTGTTTTCCTTGTTCTTGCTATCGCGGCTGGTGTCGACGCTCTGCTGCTGGCTGCCGCCGCGCGTGCCGCTTTGCTGCGAGCCTGGAGTGCCCGACTGTTTGGAATTTTCCGATGGCGATGGATTGTTTTTACCTTGGTTCATGGTGGTCTCCTGTTCAGGTGGTTAAATTGCCGGCCGCAGCCGGTAACAAATCATCTGCCCACGCGATACGGCACGATATAGGAGCACCGCCCACTCCGCTGTAGGACTGGACTGAGTTCCGCAAGAACATAGTTCGTTGCGCAAATGCCTCAATGTTGTAAACGCTGCCACACCACTTTCCCCCGGCACCACAGCCGCATGACTCGCGCCGCCATGCGTTTGGCTTCCAAAGCCACTGCAAAGTCGCCAGTCACTCCCGGGTTTCGCTCTAAGATCGGATCATTGTAGTAATGACACCGTTTCTGAGAACCCTATGAAACCAGCATTGAATGTGCAAGCGGCGCTGTCGGGCAAGCGCATCCTGATTACCGGCAGCACCGGCTTCCTGGCCAAGGTGGTGCTGGAAAAACTCATCCGCAGCGTGCCGGACATCGGCCGCATCGTGCTGCTGATACGCGGCGGCAAGCATGGCGCCGACGCGCGCCAGCGCTTCGACCGCGACATCGCCACCTCGTCGGTGTTCGACCGCCTGCGCGCCGAGCGGCCCGCGTTCCTGGCCGAATTTTTCGCCGAGAAGATCGAATGCGTGACCGGCGAAGTGACCGAGCCCTGCTTCGGCCTGCTGTTGCCGGACTTCACCGCGCTGGCGCACCGCGTCGACGTGGTGATCAACGCCGCCGCCAGCGTCAACTTCCGCGAGGCGCTGGACGAGGCGCTGGCCATCAACGCGCTCAGCGTGCAGAACATCTGCGAACTGGCTCGCACCGGCAACGCGCCGCTGATCCAGGTCTCGACCTGCTACGTCAACGGCTACAACCGCGGCGACATGCTCGAACAGAACGTCACGCCGGCACGCGCCGCCATCCCGCGCCATGCCGACGGCCACTTCGATTTATATGGTTTGCTCAAGCACCTGCAGCACCGCATCGCGGTGGTGGAGGCCGAGACCATCGGCTCGGAGCAGCTGGAGCGCCGCCTGACGGAACTGGGCATCGCCGAGGCCAACTACCACGGCTGGAACGACACCTACACCTTCACCAAGTGGATGGGGGAACAGCTGGCGATGCAGGCCATGCGCGGCAAGACGCTGACCATCGTGCGGCCGTCCATCATCGAAAGCACGCTGCAGGAACCGGCGCCCGGCTGGCTCGAAGGCGTCAAGGTGGCGGACGCCATCATCCTGGCCTACGCGCGCGGCAAGACCAGCTTCTTCCCGGCCAAGCCGAATGAAATCGTCGACATCGTGCCGGCCGACCTGGTCGCCAACAGCATCGTGCTGGCCGCCGCCGAAGCGCTGGCCGATCCGGGCGCCACCCGCATCTACCAGGCCTGCACCGGATCGGCCAACCCGATCACCGTCGGCCGCGTGATCGACCTGATACAAACCGAATCGAAGCGCAACTGGCGCAGCTACGAGCGCCTGTTCTACCACGAGCCGAAACACGACTTCCGGGTCGTCAGCCGTCCCGCGTTCCTGCTGATGCTGCGGGCGATGCGCATCGGCGCCAGGGCGTGGAGCGGCGTGCGGCGGTTGCTGGGCGCCGGCGAATCGCCGAAGCTCGAGGCGCTGCGCACCACGCAACTGCTGGCCCTGACGTTCTCGTTCTACACCGCGCCGCGCTACGTGTTCCACAACACGTCGCTGATGGCGCTGGCGCAGCGCTTCGGCAGCGAAGACCGGGCGCGCTACATGGTGGACCCGAGCGCCATCGACTGGAAGGAATACCTGTGCCGCATCCACATGGCGGGCCTGAACCGTTATGCGCTGCGGCCGCGCTCACCCAAATCGGTGGAGGCGGCAGCCGCGGCTGCGCCATCGCCGTCAACGGAAGCACGGGCAAAAGCGACACCTGTAAAAATATAAGCGGACGCCGGCAAAGATCCGGCGCCGCACGAGGAGACGGCATCACATGAGCAAACCAACCGCAGCACCGGCGGCGATGACGCGTCGCGACTATGCATGGCACCGCATGGACACCGACAAGAACCTGATGGTCATCAACAGCATCCTGCTGTTCGAAGGCGCGGTCGACATGGAGCGGCTGACGTCCACCATCGCGCATCGCCTGCCCAACTATCCGCGCTTTACGCAGAAGGTGTTGCAGCGGCACGGCCGCCCGCACTGGGTGGAGGACGAGCGGTTCGACATCACCCAGCACATCAAGCTGGAACAGCTGTCGCAGGAAGTGAGCCGCGAACAGCTGCAGGCCCACATGACGCGCATCGCCCACCTGCCGCTGGAACGCGACCGGCCGATGTGGCACATGACGGTGCTGGACCGCGTCAACGGCGGCCACGCCATCGTGTTCCGCGTCCACCACTGCATCACCGACGGCCTGGGCCTGGTGCATGTGCTCAACCACCTGACCGACGACAACGGCGTGCATGGCCGCACGCCCTCGCCGGTCGGCCATCCGCACCGCGCCACGGTCGCACACAACGCCGTGTGCTCGGCGGTGGCGCGCAGCGTGTCCTGGCTGAAGATCGCCGCCCACGTGGCGCGGCTGTCGGTATTGTGGCCAGACGCGCACAGCCGCTTCAAGGCGCCGATGACCGGCGCCAAGCAGCTGGTCTGGCTGCCGCCGCTGCAGATGGACCGGGTGCGCGCCATGTCCAAGCGCATGGGCGTGACCTTGAACGATGTGTGGGTGGCGGCCGTTTCCGGCGCGCTGCGGCGCTACCTGGACGAGCACGGCCAGCGGCCCGACGGCCGCGCGCTGCGCGCCGCCGTCACCTTCAACCTGCGCGAGAAGGCCAACGCCTTCCAGCTGGGGAACGAGTTCGGTCTGGTGGCGGTGGACCTGCCGACCAATGTCGACGACCCGCGCGTGCGGCTGCGCCAGTCCAGCGACCGCATGACGGCCATCAAGCGCTCGCACCAGCCGCGCGCCACGATGGCCTTCCTGTCGATCGCCGGTTGCCTGCCGACGGCGCTGCAGCACTTCGCGCTGAATCTGTTCACGTCCAAGGGCTCGGTGGTGCTGACCAATATCGAAGGTCCCGGCAGCCGCCGCTACCTGGCCGGCTCGCGCATGACGGACCTGATCTGCTGGGTGCCGCAGGCGGGCAAGCTGGGTGTGGGACTGGCGTTCATCTCCTACGCCGGCCAGATCCAGCTGGCCCTGTTCGTCGACACCGACCTGGTGCCCGATCCCGAGCGCCTGATGGCGCTGACCTACGACGCTTTCGAAGAGCTGGAACTGGCCACCCGCCCGGTTCCCGGGGAACTGCCCCAAGAGACCACCGAAGCCGGCCTTGCGCGCCCGCCGTTGGCGCCAGCAGCCTAACCCAACTGCTTCATGTAGGCGTCCATGTCAGCCGGCGGTTTTCCACCACCTCCAGATAGCAGCCAAAGTTGTCGTGGCGCTCGCCGTTCGGTCCGGCCATCACCGAACGGAACAGGCCCCCCGGCCGCAGGTCGCATTCGGCTTCCAGCGTCGTCCACGGCGCCGGCGTAAACCAGTGCACCAGATGCTCGGGCCTGGTCCATCCAGCGCAGACTTGCTCCGGCGAGATGTCGATGTCGCGCTAGAACACCAGGTCCAGCTCAGGATCGAAATTCTCAACGATGTTGGTCATGACGGCGTTCCTTAAAAGGTGTACTGCATGTTGATGTGCGAGATGCCGGCCTCGAAGAATTCGTCGCCGTCGATGGCGAAACCATGGCGCTCGTAAAATGGCGCGGCATGGGTTTGCGCGCTCAGCACCACCTGCTTGTCGCCGCGGGCGCGCGCTTGCTCCATCAGCGCTTGCAGCAAGGCGCCGCCGATGCCGGTGCCGCGCGCGCCCTGGCGCACGGCCATGCGGCCGATGTGGCCGTCCGGCAGCAAGCGGCCGGTGCCGATCGGCGTGCCGGCGCTGTCGTAGGCCACGGCGTGCAGGCAGACCGCGTCCATGTGGTCCATCTCCAGTTCGGCGGGAACCTTCTGTTCTTCGACGAAGACTTCAAAACGAATGAGCCTGGCGTCCGCGTTGAGCGGGGCGTTCCAGTCTCCGAAACGGATATCGTGCTTGGCGGTGTCGGTCATCGGCGTGCAATCAAGTTGGCGGAACACGATTGTCGCACGCAAGATGCCTTTCAGGGCGCCGCGCCGCCACTACGGCGACGTTTTCGTATCCACCGCGTCAGCGCGGCCACCACGAGCACTATGCTGGCTATTCCGAACACCCACGACGACAGGACCGTGGGATACAGGTTATAGAAAATCGCCAATGAAAACCAGCACGCGTACAACCATTCGCGCGACCATGCGTTGCCGATGGCGAGCACTGCGAGGATGATCAGGCAAGCGTATGCATTCGTCTCAACCCAGTTTCATTTTGGCGCGCAAGGCTTCGCGCACGTGCGGCGTGGCGGCATACGGGTCGCCGGGATTGGTGGCGGCGACGATGTGCTCCATGCGCTCCCGCACGCCGGCCAGCGCGCCCGGATGCGAGTAGATGTAGAACTGGCCGTCGGCGATGGCCTTGAAGGTGATCTCGGCCACCTCCACGGCGGTGACCTTTCCGGACGAGACCGCCTTGTCCGTCATCGCCTGCGCGGCCAGCTGGCTGGCGGTCGGCCCCTGCGTCATGCGCACGTCTTCCGGCCGGTTGCGGTGCGACTGGCTGATGCCGGTCGGCACAAAGTACGGGCACAGCACCGAGGCGCCGATCGGCGCGCCGACCAGTTGCAAATCCTGGTACAGCGTTTCCGACAGCGACACCACCGCATGCTTGGAGACGTTGTACACGCCCATCGCCGGCGCATTCAGCAGCCCCGCCATCGACGCCGTGTTGACGATATGCCCTTCGAACGACGGATCGCGCGACGCCGCATCGAGCATCAGTTTGGTGAAGATGCGCACGCCATGGATCACGCCCCACACGTTCACGCCCATCACCCATTCCCAGTCGGCTTCCGTGTTTTCCCAGATCAGCCCGCCCGAACCGACGCCGGCGTTGTTGAACAGCAGGTGCACGGCGCCGAATTCGGCCACGGCCGCGTCGGCCAGCGCCTGCACCTGCTCGCCTTTGCGCACGTCGCAGATCATGGCGATCACGCTGGCGCCCTGTCCCCTGAGCTCCGCGGCCGCGCGGTCCAGCGCGTCGCGTTGCACATCGGCCAGCACCAGCTTCATGCCCTCGCGCGCCGCCACGTTGGCGAACTCGCGGCCCAAACCGCTTGCACCGCCGGTAATGACGACGACTTTGTCTCTGAATGTTTTCATTATTAGATTAGCTTCACCAGTTGTTTGCCGAAGTTGTGCCCCTGAAGCAGGCCGATAAACGCTTGCGGGGCGGCAGCCAGGCCGTCCGCCACCGATTCGCGGTATTTGATTTGGTGATTGGCCACCAGCACGGCCAGTTCCTGCAAGCCCTGCTGCCAGAATTCCATGTGTTCGGTGATGATGAAGCCGCGCACCGTCAAGCGGTTGATCAGCAGCAGCCGCGAATTCTTGATCGGCATTTCCTGGCCGTTGTAGCCCGCGATCATGCCGCACAGCGCCACGCGGGCGAAGGCGTTGGTGCGCGCCAGCGAGGCATCCAGGCAGGCGCCGCCGACGTTTTCAAAGATCGCGTCGACGCCGTCCGGCGTGGCGGCGGCCAGGTCGGCCTCGAGGTTGCCGGCCTTGTAGTCGACGCAGGCGTGGAAGCCCAGTTCCTTGACAACGTAGTCGCACTTCTCCGCTCCGCCGGCGATGCCGACCACGCGGCAGCCGCGCAGCCTGGCCAGTTGGCCGACCACGCTGCCGACCGCGCCGCTGGCGGCCGACACCACCACCGTATCGCCGCTGCCCGCCTCCATGATCTGGTTGAAGCCGTACCAAGCGGCCATGCCCGGCATGCCGACCACGCCGAGGAAGGCCGATAGCGGTATGCGCGTGGTGTCGAGCTTGCGCAGCAACAGGCCGTCGGATACGCCCATTTCGGACCAGCCCAGCATGCCGCCGACGAACTCGCCGACCTTGTAATACTCGTTGCGCGAGGCGACCACCTGCCCGACCGTGCCGCCTATCATGGTCTCGTCCAGCTGCTGCGACGTGGCGTAGCTCTTGGCCGCGCTCATGCGTCCGCGCATGTACGGATCCAGCGACAGGTAGTGGTTGCGGATCAGCAGTTCGCCATCGGCAAGCGCCGGCACCGGCACTGTCTCCAGCCGAAAATTCTCCGGCGCCACCGGGCCGCGCGGACGCGCCGCCAGCACCATGCGCCGGTAAGTCTGAGGAATCTCGGCCATCGTCAGACCGCCGAGACGCCGCCGTCCACCGCCAGGATCTGGCCGGTGATGTGCTTGCCCGCATCGGACGCGAACAGCACGACCGCGCCTTTCAGGTCTTCGTCGTCGCCGAGTCGGCCCAGCGGGGCGTCCTTGGAGATCTCGTCCGGGCCCAGCTTTTCCAGCAAGCCCTTGGTCATCTTCGATGGAAAGAAGCCCGGCGCCAGCGCGTTGACGGTGATGCCGTGACGGCCCCACTCGCCCGCCAGGGTGCGGGTGAAGTTGACCAGCGCGCCTTTCGAGGTGTTGTAGGCGATGGTCTGCATGGTCCCCGGCGGATTGCCGGCCAGGCCCGCGATCGAGGCGATGTTGATGATGCGGCCGTACTTGCGCGGGATCATCGAGCGCTTGCCGACCAGCTGCGACACCACGAAGATGCTGCGGATGTTCAGGTTCATCACCTTGTCCCACGCTTCGACCGGATGGTCTTCGGCGGGCGCGCCCCAGCTGGCGCCGGCGTTGTTGATCAGGATGTCGATATGGCCCAGCTGTTCCAGCGCGGCGCTGACCAGCGCCTCCGCATGCGCGTCCTGCGACAGGTCGGCAGCGATGGCGTGGGCGGCGACGCCGTGGCCGGTCAGGAAGGCGACCGCCTCATCCAGGTCGGCCTGCTTGCGCGACGAGATGACGACCTTGGCGCCCTGCTCGCCCAGCGCCAGCGCCATCTGCAGGCCCAGTCCGCGCGAGCCGCCGGTGATCAGCGCGGTCTTGCCGGCCAGTGAAAACAGTTCTTGAGTTGTACGCATTGGGGTCGGTCCTTAGATTTCGTAGTCCATGCACTGGCGCTGGTCGCGCACGGCGCCGAAGAATGGCTTGATGGCCACGTGGTCCGGGTGTTCCTGGTAGGCGTCGAGCGCGGCCTTGTCGGTGAATTCGGAATACAGGATCACGTCGTAGGTCGCTTCCAGTCCGGGCTGGGCCACGGCCGCTTCGAATTTTAGGATGCCGGGCACCAGCTTGGCGCAGCCGTCCAGCATGGATTTCATCTTGGCGGCGTTGGTGGCGCGGTCGCCACCCTCGGCGTGTTCCTTCAGTTTCCACATCACGATGTGCTTGAGCATTGTTCTCTCCAGGTTAAAACCACGCGTCGCGCATGTCGAGCGTGGTGGTGTCTATGCTGGCCAGCAGTTCCAGCTGCTGTTCGACTTTCGGCAGTTCCCAGCGGAAGAAGTAGCGGCAGGCCTGCAGCTTGCCGCGGTAGAAATCGGCGTCGGCGCTGTCCAGGTCCAGCGAGGCTGCGGCCACCAAGGCCTGCTGCAGCCAGATCCACGCGACCACCACGTGGCCGACGGCTTCCAGATAGGTGCTGGCGTTGGCCAGGGTCTTGTTCATGTCGCCGGCAGCATACAGCTTTTGCGTCACTTGTTCCACTACCTGCCAGGCGGCGTCCAGCGCAGCTGCGTGCGCCAGCAGTTCGCTGCTGATGTCGCTCAGGTGAGCGCCGACCGCATCCGGCGCGCCGACGCTGCCGCGCACCTTGCGCACCGTCTTGCGCAGCTCGGCGCCGAAGGCCCTGAACAAGGCGCCGTCCTGCGCCGCCACCTTGCGGCCCAGCAGGTCGAGGCCGTGAATGCCGTGCGTGCCTTCATGGATGGCGTTCAGGCGGTTGTCGCGGTAGAACTGCTCGACGTTATATTCGCGCGTGTAGCCGTAGCCGCCGTGCACCTGGATCGCCAGGCTGTTGGCTTCGACACACCATTGCGACGGCCACGACTTGGTGATCGGCGTCAGGAAATCCAGCAGGCGCGCCGCGTGTTCGCGCGCTTCCGGCGTTTCCGCCGTCTGCTGTTCGTCGACCAGGCGGGCGCTGTACAGCACCAGGCCGAGGCCGCCTTCAACGTAAGCCTTTTGCGCCAGCAGCATGCGCCGCACGTCGGTGTGTTCGATGATGGGCAGCTGCGGCTGGGCCGGGTCCTTCTGCGCCGGATGGCGGCCTTGCGGACGGCTGCGGGCGTAGTCGAGCGCATGCAGGTAGCCGGTGTAGCCCAGCACCGCCGCGCCCAGGCCGACGGCGATGCGCGCGTCGTTCATCATGTGGAACATATTGGCCAGGCCCTGGTGCGGATTGCCGACCAGGTAGCCGATGGCACCGCCCTTGCCTTGCGGCTTGAACTTGCCTTCGCCGAAATTGAGCAGGCAGTTGGTGGTGCCGCGATTGCCCATCTTGTGGTTCAGGCCGGCCAGCACAACGTCGTTGCGCTCGCCGAGACTGCCGTCTTCGTTGACCAGGTATTTCGGCACGATGAACAGCGAGATGCCCTTGACGCCGGGAATCAGCTTGCCGTCAGGCCCGGGAATCTTGGCCAGCACCAGGTGCACGATATTGTCCGACAGCTCGTGCTCGCCGGCGGAGATCCACATCTTGTTGCCGCTCAGGCGGAACTGGCGCTCGCCTTCCACGCCGCCGACCGGATCGGGCACGGCGCGGCTGGTGATGTCGGACAGGCTGGAGCCGGCCTGCGGTTCGCTCAGACACATGGTGCCGAAGAAACGTCCGGCAAACATCGGCTCGACATAGCGCCGCACCTGCGCCGGCGTGCCGGCCTTGAGCAGGGTTTTGGCGCCGCTCATCGTCAGGAAGGTGTAGGCGCTGGTGGCGACGTTGGCGGCCGTGAAGTACGACGCCAGCACCTTTTCCACCACCAGCGGCAGCTGCATGCCGCCGCGCTCGAAGTCCTGCCCGGCCGCCATCAGCCCTGCGGCGGAGAAAGCGTCCAGCGCGGTCTTCACTTCCGGAATGATCCTGACGTTCAGGCAGTGCTCGCCGGCCACCGCATGCGGCTCCTCGCCGTCGCTCTTTTTATTGTGCGGCGCGAACAGCTCGGTCGCCATCTGCTCGGCGGTATCGATGGCGGCGTCGAAGCTCTCGCGGTTGTGATCCTGGAAACGGGCGCGCTTGTTCAGCGCCTCCGCGTCCAGCCATTCGTACAGCATGAAGGCGATGTCGCGGCGCGACAGGATTTTCGACTGCATCGCGCTTACACCACTTCGAACAGGCCTGCGGCTCCCTGGCCGCCACCGATACACATGGTGACGACCACATATTTGACGCCACGGCGCTTGCCTTCCAGCAGCGCATGGCCGGTCAGGCGCGCGCCCGACACGCCGTACGGGTGGCCGACGGCGATCGCGCCGCCGTTGACGTTGAGGCGGTCCATCGGAATGCCCAGCTTGTCGGCGCAGTACAGCACCTGCACGGCAAAGGCTTCGTTCAATTCCCACAGGCCGATGTCCTCGACCTTGAGGCCGGCTTTCTTCAGCAGCTTGGGAATCGCAAACACCGGGCCGATGCCCATTTCATCGGGCTCGCAGCCGGCCACCGCGAAGCCGCGGAAGATGCCCAGCGGCGTCAAGCCCTTGGCGGCGGCGGTCTGCGCGCTCATCAGGATGGACATCGAACCGCCGTCGGAGAACTGGCTGGCGTTGCCGGCGCTGATGACGCCGCCCGGCACCGCGCTGCGGATCTTGGACACGCCCTCATAGGTGGTGTCGGCGCGGATGCCTTCGTCGGCCGAGATCGTCACTTCCTTCGACAGCAGCATGCCGCTGGCCTTGTCGGCCACGCCCATGACGGTGGTCATCGGCACGATTTCCGCGTCGAACAGGCCGGCGGCCTGGGCGGCGGCGGCGCGCTGCTGGCTCTGCACGCCGTATTCGTCCTGGCGCTCGCGGCTGATGTTGTAGCGCCTGGCGACGGTCTCGGCCGTCTGCAGCATCGGCCAGTAGATTTCCGGCTTGTGCTCGGACAGCCAGACTTCCTTGTACATATGCATGTTCATTTCCTGCTGCACGCAGGAGATCGACTCGACGCCGCCGGCGGCGTAGATGTCGCCTTCGCCGGCGATGATGCGCTGGGCGGCGGTGGCGATGGTCTGCAGGCCGGACGAGCAGAAACGGTTGATGGTCATGCCGGCGGTGGTCACCGGGCAGCCGCCGCGGATGGCGATCTGGCGCGCGATGTTGCCGCCGGTGGCGCCCTCCGGATTGGCGCAACCGACCAGCACGTCCTCCACTTCACCGGACTCGATGCCGGCGCGGCTGATGGCGGCGGCCAGCGCATGGCCACCCAGCGTGGCGCCGTGCGTCATGTTGAACGCGCCTTTCCACGATTTGGCAAGTGCGGTACGGGCGGTTGAAACAATGACGGCGTCGATCATGGAAGTCTCCTATATGGATGATGTTTTGATGAACCCAGAATAGCATATTTTAGTACGGTCGTTCGCAAATATTTATGTCAGTTTCATGTAAGTTTCGAGCAAGTATTGTGTAAGGTTCAACGGCCACACTGCATCCATGCTGACGAAGGAGTAACGAAGCAACGTACACCTCTCGGCTGGGGAAATCCAAAAATTACAGGAGACAGACATGGCATCAACATCAGGCACCGCAGACCCGCGTAACCTGCCGAAGTCCGGCGCGATCACGCCGGAAGAACGCAAGGTCATCTTTGCGTCGTCGCTCGGTACCGTCTTTGAATGGTACGACTTTTATCTGTACGGCTCGCTCGCCGCCATCATCGCCAAGCAGTTCTTCATCGGCGATCCGACCACCACCTTCATTTTCGCACTGATGGCGTTTGCCGCCGGCTTTATCGTGCGTCCGTTCGGCGCGCTGGTGTTCGGCCGCCTGGGCGACATGATCGGTCGTAAATACACCTTCCTGATCACCATCCTGATCATGGGCGGCTCCACCTTCATCGTCGGCCTGCTGCCGGGCTATGCGGCGATCGGCATTGCCGCGCCGATTATCCTGGTCACGCTGCGCATCCTGCAGGGCCTGGCGCTGGGAGGCGAATACGGCGGCGCAGCCACCTACGTGGCCGAGCACGCACCGAACGGCAAGCGCGGCGCCTTCACCTCGTGGATCCAGACCACGGCGACCCTGGGCCTGTTCCTGTCGCTGCTGGTGATCCTGGGCACCCGTACCGCCATCGGCGAAGACGCATTCAACGCCTGGGGCTGGCGCGTGCCGTTCCTGGTGTCGGTGCTGTTGCTGGGCATTTCGGTGTGGATCCGCCTGTCGATGAATGAATCGCCGGCCTTCGCCAAGATGAAAGCCGAAGGCAAGACCTCGAAAGCACCGCTGAGCGAAGCATTCGGCCAGTGGAAAAACCTCAAAGTCGTGATCCTGGCGCTGGTCGGCCTGACCATGGGCCAGGCGGTGGTCTGGTACACCGGCCAGTTCTACGCGCTGTTCTTCATGACCCAGGTGCTGAAGATCGACGGTCCCAACGCCAACATCATGACCGCGATCTCGCTGGCGCTGGCCACCCCGTTCTTCATCTTCTTCGGCACGCTGTCGGACAAGATCGGCCGCAAGTGGATCATCCTGGGCGGCTGCGTGCTGGCTGCGGCGACCTACTTCCCGCTGTTTGGCGCGCTGACCCACTACGGCAACCCGGCGCTGGAAACCGCGCTGAAAAATTCGCCGGTGGTGGTGATCGCCGATCCTGCTTCGTGCAACTTCCAGTTCAACCCGACCGGCACCAAGAAATTCCCATCGTCGTGCGATATCGCGACCGGCATCCTGTCCAACGCTTCGGTGGCCTACACCAAGCAGGACGCGCCGGCCGGCAGCCTGGCCAAGGTCAAAGTCGGCGACAAGGAAATCACCTCGTTCAACGCGGTGATGACGCCTGACGGCCTGAACTTCGATGCAGACAGCAAGAAGGCCGAAGCGGCGCTGAAGAAGGAAGTCGGCGGCACCATCAAGGCTGCGGGCTATCCTGCCAAGGCTGAAGAAGCGCAGATGAACAAGCCGATGATGGTACTGATCCTGTTCATCCTGGTGCTGTATGTGACCATGGTGTACGGCCCGGTCGCCGCGATGCTGGTGGAAATGTTCCCGACCCGCATACGCTACACCTCGATGTCCCTGCCTTACCACATCGGCAACGGCTGGTTCGGCGGCCTGCTGCCGACGATCTCGTTCGCGCTGGTGGCGTTCAAGGGCGACATCTACTACGGCCTGTGGTATCCGATCATCATCGCCCTGATCACGGCAGTGATCGGCGCGCTGTTCGTCAGCGAAACCAAGGACAACAACATCTACGCCGCCGACTAACCGTCGCCGCGTAACGAAAATAGCCGCCAGCGATGGCGGCTATTTTTTTGCCCGGATAAACCCGAATACGCACATGCCATGTTAATTCCCACACGGCATGTGAGATTTTGCCGACATCAGCTGTTGAAGCCCTTGCCTTCTTCGACCAGCTTGACCAGCAGCGGCGCCGGCTTCCAGGCCTCGCCGTGGTGGCCGCGGGCATATTTGTTGATCGCTGCCAGCACGTTCGGCAAGCCCACGGTGTCGGCGTAGAACATCGGGCCGCCGCGGAACAGCGGGAAGCCGTAGCCGGTCAGGTAGACCATGTCGATGTCCGAGGCGCGCAGGGCGATGCCCTCTTCCAGGATGCGCGCCGCCTCATTGACCATCGAATACACCAGGCGCTCGACGATTTCCTGGTCGCTGATCTTGCGCCGCTCGACGCCGATGTCGGCCGAGTGCTGGACGATCATCGCGTTGACCTGCTCGTTCGGATAGGCCTTGCGGTCGCCGGCCTTGTAGTCGTACCAGCCGGCGCCGGTCTTCTGGCCGAAGCGGCCCATTTCGCACAGCAGGTCGGCGGTCTTCGAGTAGCTGATTTCCGGCTTCTCGACGTAGCGGCGCTTGCGGATGGCCCAGCCGATGTCGTTGCCGGCCAGGTCGCCCATGCGGAACGGGCCCATGGCAAAGCCGAATTTCTCGGCGGCCTTGTCGACCTGCTCAGGCAGCGCGCCCTCCTCCAGCAGGAAGCCGGCCTGGCGGCTGTATTGCTCGATCATGCGGTTGCCGATGAAGCCGTCGCACACGCCCGACACCACGCCGGTCTTCTTCAGCTTTTTCGACAGCGCCAGCGCGGTGGCCAGCACGTCCTTGCCGGTCCGCGCGCCGCGCACGATTTCCAGCAGCTTCATGACGTTGGCCGGCGAGAAGAAGTGGGTGCCGATGACGTCCTGCGGACGCCTGGTGAAGGCGGCGATCTGATCGACGTCCAGCGTGGAGGTGTTGGTGGCCAGGATAGCGCCCGGCTTCATCACCTCGTCCAGCTTGCGGAACACGGTTTCCTTGACGCTCATTTCCTCGAACACGGCTTCGACCACGATGTCGGCCTGGGCGATCTCTTCATACGCCAGGGTGCCGCTCAGCAGCGCCATGCGCTGGTCGAACTTCTCCTGCGTCAGCTTGCCCTTCTTCAGCGTGTTTTCATAGTTCTTGCGGATCGTGGCGATGCCCTTGTCCAGCGCTTCCTGGCGGGTTTCCAGCATGACCACCGGAATGCCGGCGTTGAGGAAGTTCATCGCGATGCCGCCGCCCATGGTGCCGGCGCCGATCACGGCCGCCTGTTTGATCGCGCGCACCGGGGTGTCGGCCGGCACGTCCGGCACCTTGCTGGCCACGCGTTCGGCGAAGAAGGCGTGGCGCAGCGCTTTCGACTCGGTGGTCTGGATCAAGTGCAGGAAGCGTTCGCGCTCGAACTTCATGCCGTCTTCGAATTTCATGGTGACCGAGGCGGCCACCGTTTCCACGCATTCCAGCGGCGCCGGGAACGGGCCGGACATGGCCTTGACCGTGTTGCGCGAGAATTGCAGGAAGGCTTCGTGGTTCGGGTAGTCCACCTTGCGGTCGCGCACTTTCGGCAGCGGACGCGCGTCGGCGATCGTTCCGGCGAAGGCGACGGCGGACTGCACCAGGTCGGCATCGGCGGCGAACACCTGGTCGAACAAGGCGGTGCCGGCCAGCTTTTCGGACGCCACCGGCGTGCCGGAGACGATCATGTTCAGCGCCATTTCCAGGCCCAGCACGCGCGGCAGGCGCTGCGTGCCGCCAGCGCCCGGCAGCAGACCCAGCTTGACTTCCGGCAGCGCGATCTGCGCGCCCGGCAGCGCCACGCGGTAGTGGCAGCCCAGCGCCAGTTCCAGGCCGCCGCCCATGCACACGGTGTGGATGGCGGCCACCACCGGCTTGGTCGAGCCCTCGGCGGTGGCGATCAGCGTGTGGAGGCTGGGCTCGGTCAGCGCCTTGGGCGAATTGAATTCCTTGATGTCGGCGCCGCCGGAAAACGCCTTGCCGGCGCCGGTGATGACGATGGCCTTGACGGCATCGTCGGCCAGCGCCTGCTGGATGCCCTGCACGGCCGCCGTGCGGGTGGCCAGGCCCAGGCCGTTGACCGGCGGATTGTTCAGCGTGATGACGGCAACGGCGCCGTGGACTTGATATTCAGCAGTCATGTCTCTTCCTTATGTTTTAGTGGGAACCTCAGCCCGCTCACTATACCGCATAAAAGAACGATCGTATTATTTTTTTTGTTGGCGTTCTTACATGGTACAGGATGGCCCGCCAGCCAGCCATGCAAACTTGTCTTTCCGGCCACCGCTTTTGAATGCGGCGATAGCGCTTTGTGAATAAGAGAAAACACTGCTTAAAACATAAGCCACCATTAATTCCACGTGGCAAATAAAGTACACGGCCAATTAAAACTTTCGGCAAGCTCTTGTGTTTTATGGGAATTCGGCTGAATATTAATGCGGAAAATCCAATAACTTCTTGGATTAAATTCTCTCCAAATATAACAGGACTCCATATGGACGCGCATAGCCAGGTAATCAAATCGCAGGATCTGGATATTCAAGCTATTAACACCGCGCTGAACCGCGTGCAAGCGCTGATCGAGTTCGGACTGGACGGCACCATCCTGCATGCCAACGACAATTTCCTCGCCACTGTCGGCTACACGCTGGAGGAAGTCCAGGGCAAGCATCACTCGATCTTCTGCGATCCCGAGTACGTCAAGACGGCGGAGTACAAGGACCTGTGGGCCCGCCTGGGGCGCGGCGAGTTCGACCGCGGCGACTACAAGCGCTTCGCCAAGGGCGGCCGCGAGGTGTGGATCAACGCATCCTACAACCCGATCATCGACGCCGATGGCAAGGCCTACAAAGTCATCAAGTTCGCCACAGTGATCACCGACAGCAAGCTCAAGAGCTCCGAATACGAAGGCAAGGTCGACGCCATCTCCAAGGCGCAGGCGGTGATCGAGTTCGACATGGGCGGGCATGTGCTGAATGCCAACGATAATTTCCTGAATGTCATGGGTTATACGCTGGAGGATATTAAGGGCGAGCACCATCGCATGTTCTGCGAGCCCGAATATATTAATAGTTCAGAATATAAACGGTTCTGGCAAAAATTGAATCGTGGCGAATTCGACAGCGGCCGATATAAACGAATCGGCAATAATGGCAAAACCATATGGATACAGGCGACTTATAATCCGATACTCGATTTGAATGGCAAACCTTATAAGATTGTCAAATTCGCGACCGATATCACGGCCCAGGTCAACCTGGAAGTCTCGGTGGCGGCCAAGGCGGAATCGGACGGCGCCAAGATCAAGCGCCTGCTGGAGTCGGTCGAGCGCGCCGCGCATGGCGACCTGACCAGCAAGATCGCCGTCGATGGCGATGAGCCGCTGGACCATCTGGCCGAAGGCATCAGCAAGATGATCGCCGACCTGCGCAAGGTGATCGGCGACGTGGTGGCCTCGGCCGGCGGCCTGTCCGAGGCCTCGACCACCATCGCCGAGCGTTGCAACGGCGTCGCCGTCGGCACCCAGGCGCTGGGCGCCACGGTCGAGGAGATGAACGCCTCCATCGACGGCCTGACCAACTCCATCAATTCGATCGCCAACAGCACCACCGGCGCCGATACCTTAGCCAAGACCACCCAGCGCGAGGCCGAGGCCGGCGCCAAGGCGGTGGCCAAGTCGATCGAGGCGATGGACCTGATCAACCGCTCGTCGGAAGACATCGGCGAGATCGTCAAGGTGATCAGCGAGATCGCCAACCAGACCAATATGCTGGCCTTCAACGCGGCCATCGAGGCGGCGCGCGCCGGCGAGCACGGCCTGGGCTTCTCGGTGGTGGCCGACGAGGTGCGCAAGCTGGCCGAGCGCTCGTCGCAGGCGACCAAGGAAATCTCCAAGCTGATCAACGAGTCGGTCAAGCGGGTCTCGGCCGGCAGCGAGATCTCGCGCCAGGCCAGCGACGCGTTCGACAAGATCGTGGCCGGCGTCGCCCAGACCACGGTGGCCATTTCCGACATCTCCAAAGCCACCAACGAGCAGCTGTTGACGGCGCGCGAAGTGAGCACGGCGGTGCAATACATCGCCGAGGAAGCGGAAAAATCGGCGGCCGCCTGCGACAGCATCGCCCGCTCGACCGAGGGGCTCAACCAACGCGCCGGGGACCTGAATAAAACCGTCGCCGGCTTCGTGGTCTAACCGTGGACAGCAGCGCCGGACTGAACCCGGCGACGCTGAGCGCGCTGATCGCGCTGGTGCGCAAACACACCGGCATCGCGATGACGGAGCGCAAAAGCGTGCTGCTGGAGGGGCGCCTGCGGCCAAGGATGCAGGCGCTGGCGATAGGCAGCTACCAGGCCTACCTGGACAAGGTGGAACAGGACCGTTCGGAGATTCCGCACTTTATCGACCTGGTGACCACCAACGACACGCTGTTCTTCCGCACGCCGCAGGTGTGGGACTACGTGGAGCAGGTGTTCCTGCCGCAATGGTGGCAGGCGCAGCCGGGCGGATGCCTGAAGGTCTGGTCGGCGGCGGCGTCCAGCGGCGAGGAACTGTATTCGATGGCCATGCTGTGCGAGGAATTCCAGGCGGCCCACCCCGGCTTCACCTACCGCATCCATGCGACCGACATTTCGCGGCAGGTGCTGGAGCAGGCGCGCGCCGGCGACTATGCCGGGCGTTCCGTCGAACGCATCCTCAGCACGCATCCGGACTGGGTGAAAAAATATTTCAAGCCCGGCAGCAAAGGCCTGCAAGTGGTGGATGCATTGAAAAGGAACGTCGAGCTGGCGCAGCACAACCTGCTGGCGCCGCTCAAGCCGCACAAGAAATTCGACCTGGTGTTCTTGCGCAACGTGCTGATCTACTTTGACCAGGAGCACCAGGAAACGGTGTTGCAGCAGGTCCGCCACAGCATGACGCCCGATTCGCGCCTGATCCTGGGCGAGTCCGAGTCGATCCGCGGCCTCAACCTGCCCTACCACTGCGAGCGGCCGATGGTTTATACGATGGATAAGCGAGCAACGCCGTGATCACACACCACATCATTCCCAATCCGCGCGCCGGAGCGCTGGGCCCCGGCCCGGCGGTGCCGCCGCAATGCCTGCAGGTGACCATGGGCAAACTGAAGATAGGCGCCCGCACCGGCCAGCTGCAAGCCCTGCTGGGCTCCTGCATCGGCATCGGCTTCATCTGGAGAAAGCGCGGCCGCTGCGGACTGGCCCATTGCCTGCTGCCGGAAGCGCCGGAATTGCAGGCTGAACTGGGCGCGCGCTACGTCAGCCAGGCGGTGCCGTCGCTGCTGATGATGATGGGCGCCACCGAAGCCGACTATCCCGATATCGAGGTGATCGTGGCGGGCGGTGCCAACATGCTCGGCAACTACACCAGCCGCTTGCAGATTGGCACGCAAAACGCCGCAGCCGCCCACAAATACCTGAGCCTGCACGGCTTGACCGTGCGCTATTGCCGCGTCGGCGGCGAGTGCGGCCGCACCATGACCATCGATTGCGCCACCCACAGCTACGCCATCTGCGAGATCGGCAACCATCCACAGGACCTCCGCCATGCAAGCAACTGACAGCGCCACCGAATTGTTCGGCTCCTTTGTGCTCGGCGCGGATGAATTCGCGCTGCCCGCCAGCTGTATCCGCGAGGTGGTCAATTTCCCGGACAAGGTCAGCGCGCTGCCGCTGTCGCCGAAGTTCCTCGAAGGCGTGTTCACCCTGCGCGGCGCGGTGATCCCGGTGGTCAACCTGGGCCGCGTGTTCAGCGCGGACGCGCGCGGCGCCGAAGCCAGCGACAAGATCGCCATCCTCGACTTCCAGGGCGTGCTGGTCGGCATCCTGTTCCATGCCACCGGCGAGATCCTGCGCGTGCGGCGCGAGCAGCGCAGCACGCTGAGCTACGCCAACGGCGACGCCCACGGCGTGGTGGCCGGCACCATCCTGCTCAGCGACGGCGCCCGCCTGGTGCAGGTGCTGGATCCGGCCGCGCTGGTGCGCATCGAGAACGTGCCGCAGGTGTTGGCGCTGCAGGGAGCCGGCAGGCAGGCGGCGCAGCGCAGCCAGGGCGAGCGGCGCCAGTGCGTCAGCTTCCGCGTCGGCGCGTCGTCGTTCGCGTTCGAGATGAGCGCGATCCAGGAGATCATCCGCGTGCCGGAACTGCAGGCGTCGATATTGAACAGCGCGCTGTGCCTGGGCCGCATCAATTTTCGCGGCAGCCAGGTGGCGGTGGTCGATTTCACCGCCCTGCTGAGCGCAGCGCCAACCACGCGCGAGCTCCATGCCGACCAGCGCATCGTCATCGCCCGCATCGACGACGCAACCATCGGCTTCCTGGTCGACTCGGTCGACAGCATCGTCAACTTCTACAGCGAAGAGCTGATGGCGATACCGCTGCTGAGCAAGGCGCGCGCCGGCATGTTCGGCGGCTGCATCGCCAAGCCGGGGCTGGGCGACATCATCTTCCTCAATCACCGTGAAATCTTCAGCAGCACCGAGATCCAGGAAATGCGCACCGGCCACGCCAACCTGTATCCCAAGGACCAAACCGGCACGACGCCGGCGCGGCAGCAGGATGCCAAGCGCAGCCAGCGCCAGGTCTACATCACCTTCGCGCTGGAGAACACCTACGCGGTGGAGATCAAGCAGGTGCGCGAGATTATCGATTTTTCCGACGACATCACGCGGCCGCCGGGCATGCCGGACTTCATGCGCGGCATGCTGAACCTGCGCCAGCAAATGATCAGCGTGATCGACTTGCGCAGCCTGTACCGGATGCCCGCGCTGGAGCACAGCGGCCAGGCCAAGATCCTGGTCATCGAGCGCGGCGAAGAACTCTACGGCCTGATGGTGGACGCCGTCGAGAACATCATGACGGTCAACGACAGCCGGCGCTTCACGGCGCCCAAGATGATGCGCAACACCAGCGCGCAAGGCGATCCGCGCAGCGAGATGGAGGAAGTCATCGATATCGAGGGCGACGGCGACAACCACCAGACGCTCAGCGTGTTCGAGTGCGGCCGCCTGCTGCAACGATTGGCACGCGAGATTCCGGCGCTGGCGGCATGAGCGCCGCTGGAGTAAAGTGGGACCGTGCCGGCAGCCGCCGGCGGCTTACTTTTTCCGAGGTTGACTATGTCCATGCCACGCCGCGCCATCGCCGTGTTGATTCCCCTGAGCCTGCTGGCCGCCAGCGCCTATGCGCTGTCGCTGGCCGATTTGACCAACCAGGACGCATCCGGCGGCTTGAAGGCGGCGCTGGAACAGGGCTCTTCGATGGCGGTCTCCAAGCTCGGCACGGACGGGGGTTTCCTGAACAACGCCAAGGTGCGCATTCCGCTGCCGAAGATCCTGGAGCAGGCGCGCCCGCTGCTGAAGATGACCGGCAAGGGGCAGCAGCTCGACGACCTGGTGGTGCAGATGAACCACGCGGCCGAGGCGGCCGTGCCGATGGCCAAGCCGCTGCTGCTGGACGCGGTCAAGTCGATGACGGTCACCGACGCCAAGAACATCCTGACCGGCGGCGACACTTCGGTGACCGACTTCTTCCGCGAGAAGACCTCGCCCAAGCTGGCGGTGCAGTTCCTGCCGATCGTGAAGAAGGTCACCGACCGCTCCGACCTGGCCAACAAGTACAACGCCACGATGGCGCTGGCGCCGAAAATGGGCATGCTGGCCAAGGACCAGAGCACGGTCGAAGGCTACGTCACCCAGCGCGCGCTGGACGGCCTGTACACGATGATAGGTGAAGAAGAAAAAGCCATCCGCGCCGATCCTCTCGGACAGGGCAGCAAGCTCATAGGAAAAGTGTTCGGCGCCCTCAAATGAAGCAGTAAAGAACGTCTCCTCCCCTCGCCCGGCCGCCGCCGGGCTTTTTTTGCCTTGAAATCCGGCGGCGTCAGCGTTAAGATAGATAGGTAACCTACCTATCTTTACTCTATCCCATGGAAAAACCTGTTCCGCAAGAAGCCATCGCGCTGGCCGACGAGTTGCGCAACGTCCTGCATCACGTATTTCGCCGCATCCGCCATGAGGGCGACAGCGATCCGTCCGGCCTGTCGCTGCAGCACAGGATGCTGCTGTCGACCATCAGCCAGACGCCGGGCATCGGCGTGGCCGAGCTGGCGCGCATGGAAAAGCTGCGCGGGCCGACCATGAGCGGCCACATCAAGGCACTGGAAGCGGCCGGACTGATACGGCGCGATACGCCCGATCCGGAAGACCGCCGCCGCAGCGGCCTGCTGCTGAGCGAACACGGCGCCGCCGTGCTGGCAGACATCCGCAACCGCCGCCGCGACTGGCTGGCGCGCAAGCTGGCGCAGCTGCCGCCGGAAGGCGCGCAGGCGCTGCGCGACGCACTTATTTACCTCAACGAGATCGGCGAATGACCACTTCCACCGCACCTGCCACGGCAAAAGAAATCCGCGTCATCTACCTGGGGCTGGTCATCATGATCGCCCTGTCCGCGCTGGACCAGAGCATCGTCGCCACCGCGTTGCCGCGCATCGTATCGGACCTGGGCGGCATGACCCATCTGTCGTGGGTGGTGACGGCCTATGTGCTGGCATCGACCGCCACCATGCCGCTGTACGGCAAGCTCAGCGACCAGTACGGCCGCAAGCCGCTGCTGTACACCGCCATCATCACTTTCCTGGCCGGCTCGATGCTGTGCGGCCTGGCGCAGAACATGTTCCAGCTGATCGCCTTCCGCGCCATACAGGGCCTGGGCGCGGGCGGTTTCCTGCCGCTGGCGCAGATCGTCATCGGCGATTTGATACCGCCGGCCGAACGCGGCAAGCGCCAGGGCAGCATCGCCGCCGTGTACGCGGTGACCAGCGTGCTGGGGCCGGTGTTGGGCGGCCTGCTGACCGACTGGCTGTCATGGCACTGGATCTTCTACGTCAACCTGCCGGTCGGCGCGCTGGCGCTGTACGTCATCGCCAAGTCCATGCACGGCGACCGTCCGCACCACGCGCACAAGATCGACTACCTGGGATCGGCGCTGATGACCGGCGCCGTGACGGCTGCGCTGCTGGTGCTGGCGCTGGGCGGCACCGAATGGCCGTGGGATTCGCACGAAGTGAAGTTCCTGAGCCTGCTGTCGGCGGCACTGGCGGCCGCGTTGCTGGCCCACGTGCGCCGCGTGCCCGAGCCGGTGCTGCCCCCTGACCTGTTCCAGAACCGCGTGTTCAACGTGGCCAGCATCGTGCTGGCGCTGACCTTCGTCGGCATGATGGGCTCCAGCGTGTTCTTCCCGCTGCTGTTCCAGATGGTGATGGGCGTCAGCCCCGCCAACTCGGGCCTGCTGACGATGCCGATGATGGTCGGCCTGGTGATCTCGTCCACGCTGAACGGCCGCGTGCTGGCCAAGTCGGGCGGCCGCTACAAGCCGGCGCAAATCATCGGCCTGAGCCTGGCGACGCTGTCGTTCGGCGTGCTGGCCTGGTCCATCTCGACCTCGGCCGGCTACATGGTGCTGGAGCCGGCCATTTTCGTGCTCGGCGCCGGCCTGGGGCTGGTGATGCCTAACATGACGATGGCGGTGCAGAACGCCCTGCCCGCCACGCGGCGCGGCGTCGGCACGGCGATGCTGGCCTTCTTCCGTTCGCTGGGCGGCCTGGTCGGCGTGACGGGGTCCGGCGCGATCCTGGCGCAGCGGCTGCACGGACAGGCGGCGACCGCCGACGTCTATCGCCATGCGATCGCCAGCATCTTCGCCACCGGCACCGTGCTGGTCGGGCTGGGCTTGCTGATGCTGTATTTCCTGCCCGAGCTGCCGCTGGCGACCCACACCGCGGAGCACGCCGGGATGGCAAAATAAATTGGATCAGGCGCCGGGCAGCTTGTGGTCGCGGTACTGCTCGCGCAGCTTGTTTTTCTGGATCTTGCCGGTGCCGCCGACTGGCAAGGCATCGGCGAACACCACGTCGTCCGGCAGCCACCACTTGGCCACCTTGCCGGTGAAATGGGCCAGCAACTCTTCACGGGTTACTTCCTGCCCGGGCCGGCGCACCACCACCAGCAGCGGCCGCTCGTCCCATTTCGGATGGGCGACGCCGATGCAGGCCGCCTGCATCACCGCCGGGTGCGACATGGCGACGTTTTCCAGGTCGATGGTGCCTATCCATTCGCCGCCGGACTTGATGACATCCTTGCTGCGGTCGGTGATCTGCATGAAGCCATCGACATCGATGGTGGCTACGTCGCCGGTCGGGAACCAGCCATCCTCCAGCACGTCGCCGCCCTCGTCCTTGAAGTAGCGTGCCACCACCCACGGCCCCTTGACCAGCAGGTGGCCGTAGCTGACGCCGTCCCACGGCAATTCCTTGCCGTCGTCGTCGACGATCTTCATGTCGACGCCGTAGATCGCATGGCCCTGCTTTTGCAGGATCTTGCGCTGCTCCGCCTTCGGCAGTTCCAGGTGCTTGCACAGCAGGCCGCCGGTGGTGCCCAGCGGCGACATCTCGGTCATGCCCCAGCCATGGATGACCTCGACGCCGAACTCGTCGATCAGCGTGTTCATCATCGCCGGCGGACAGGCCGAACCGCCGATCACCGTGCGGCGGAAGGTGGAGAACTTCAGCTTGTTCTGGATCGCGTAGTTGAGCAGGCCCAGCCACACGGTCGGCACGCCAGCCGAGAATGTGACCTTTTCGCTTTCCATCAGGTCGTAGACCGACTTGCCGTCCAGCGCGCCGCCGGGGAACACCATCTTGGCGCCCGACAGCGGCATCGAATACGGCAAGCCCCAGGCGTTGACGTGGAACATGGGCACCACCGGCATCACGGTGTCGCGCGACGACACGTTGAGCACGTTGGGCAGCGCCGACGCGTAGGCATGCAGCACCGTGGAGCGGTGCGAGTACAGCACGCCCTTCGGATTGCCGGTGGTGCCGGAGGTGTAGCACAGCGTGCTGGCGGAGTTCTCGTCGAACAGCGGCCACCGGTAATCGTCCGAGTGGGCGTTGATCAGGTCCTCGTAGGACATCAGGTTGGGGATCTGGCTGTCGGCCGGCAGGCGGTCGGCCTCGCCCAGCAGGATGAAGCCCTTGATGGTCTTGCAGTGGGGCGCGAACGCTTCCACCAGCGGCAGGAAGCAAAAATCGAACAGCAGGTACTGGTCTTCGGCGTGGTTGCAAATGTAGGCCAGCTGTTCGGGATGCAGGCGCGGATTGATCGTATGCAGCACGGCGCCGGAACCGGACACGCCGTAGTAGGCCTCCAGGTGGCGGTAGCCGTTCCACGCCAGCGTGCCGACGCGCTCGCCCATGCGCACGCCCAGGCCCTGCAGCGCGTTGGCCAGGCGCTTGGCGCGCTGGTGGCAGTCGCGGAAGGTGTAGCGGTGCAGGTCGCCCTCGACGCGCCGCGAGACGATCTCGCTGTTGGCGTAGTGGCGGGCGGCGAATTCGAGGATGCCGGACACCAGCAGTGGCTGGTTCATCATCTGGCCCATCAATGGACTCTGGGGATACATGGCTGCCTCGGGAAAAGTTAATTTTATATGAACAAGTTTGTGGCGCGGCCGCGCTCAGCGTCAATGGTTTTCGATGCTGCATTGCAGCAGCCATGGCGTGCGGTAAAATTGACGGCTTACGCCCTTACACAGAACGGGAACCGCCATTACTGCCTCAAAACTGCCGCTGGACAATTCCTTCGCGTCCCTGCCGCCCGCCTTCTACACCCGCCTGATGCCGACGCCGCTGCCGGCGCCGTATCTGGTCGCCGTCAGCGCGCCCGCCGCCGACTTGATCGGACTCACGCCGGCCCAGGTCGCCGACGGCCTCGACGTCCTGATCGGCAACGCCGCGCCGGAGCGCGCGCTGCCGCTGGCTGCCGTGTATTCCGGCCACCAGTTCGGCGTCTGGGCCGGCCAGCTGGGCGACGGCCGCGCCATGCTGTTTGGCGACGTCGCCACCAACGAAGGGCCGATGGAACTGCAATGGAAAGGCGCCGGCCTGACGCCCTACTCGCGCATGGGCGACGGCCGTGCCGTGCTGCGCTCGTCGATCCGCGAATTCCTGTGCTCCGAGGCGATGCATGCGCTGGGCATTCCCACCTCGCGCGCGTTGTCGGTGGCAGGTTCCGACCAGGGCGTGATGCGCGAGACGGTCGAGACGTCGGCCGTGGTGGTGCGCATGGCGCCGACCTTCGTGCGCTTCGGCTCGTTCGAGCACTGGTTTTACCGCAAGAAGCCGGAAGAATTGAAGATACTGGCCAATTACGTCATCGACCGCTTCTATCCCGAGCTGCGCGACGCGGAAAATCCGTACCAGGCCTTGCTGGCCGAAGTCTCGCGCCGCACCGCGCACATGATCGCGCAATGGCAGGCGGTCGGCTTCATGCATGGCGTGATGAACACCGATAACATGTCCATCCTCGGCCTGACGCTGGACTACGGCCCGTTCGGCTTCATGGAAGCTTTCGATTCCGACCACATCTGCAACCACACCGACCAGCAGGGCCGCTATTCGTACTCGAACCAGCCGCAGGTCGGCCACTGGAATTGCTACGCGCTGGGCCAGGCGCTGCTGCCGCTGATCGGCGAAGTGGAAGCGGCGCAGGCCGCGCTGGACGTTTACCAGCCCGAGTTCGCCGCAAAAATGGACGAACTGCTGCACGCCAAGCTGGGCCTGGCCACGCTGGAGCAGCACGCCGACGCCGACCGCGCGCTATTCGACGCCATGTTCGCGCTTATGCACGCCAACAGCGTCGATTTCACCCTCTTCTTCCGTCGTTTGAGCGGCATCAAGGCGACCGACGCCAGCGGCGACGAACCGCTGCGAGACCTGTTCATCGACCGTCCTGCCTTCGACGTCTGGGCGCTGCAATATCGCGCCCGCCTGCAGGCCGAGTCCAGCGACGATGCAAGCCGCAAGCTTGCGATGGACCGGGTCAACCCCAAATACGTGCTGCGCAACTACCTGGCCCAAGTGGCTATTGAAAAAGCGCAAAATAAGGACTTTACTGAAGTTGAGCGCCTGCTGTCAGTTTTGCAGCGCCCATACGACGAACAGCCCGAGCACGAACAATACGCAGCCTTGCCCCCAGACTGGGCAAGCCACCTCGAAGTCAGCTGTTCCTCTTAAGCGAGCACTAAGCCATGACAAATAAAGTCACCAAATCCGACGCCGAATGGCGCGCCATGCTGGATCCGATGGAATATCAAGTCACGCGCCACGCGGCTACCGAACGCGCTTTCACCGGCAAGTTCTGGGATCATCACGAACACGGCATCTACACCTGCGTATGCTGCAATACGCCGTTGTTCCGTTCCGACGCCAAATTCGACTCGGGCTGCGGCTGGCCCAGCTACTTCGAGGCGCTCGATCCGGCCAATGTCATTGAAAAAACCGACCGTACGCATGGTATGCTGCGCACCGAAATCATTTGCGCGGTCTGCGATGCGCACTTGGGTCACGTGTTCCCGGACGGCCCGCCGCCGACCGGGCTGCGTTATTGCATCAATTCCGCCTCTTTACGCTTTGATCCACAAGACTAATAAGACATTATGAAATTTCTGTTCGACCTGATCCCGCTGCTGCTGTTCTTTGTCGCCTACAAGCTGTCGGGCTGGAACGCGGACGCAGCCCAGCACTTCATCAACACCTACCTGAGCGGCATCGTCTCTGGCGGCACGGTCACCACCGAGCAGTCGCCGATCGTCATCGCCACGCTGGTCGGCATCGTGGCGACGATGGGCCAGATCGGCTACGTCAAGGCGCGCGGCCGCAAGGTCGACTTCGTGCTGTGGTTTTCGCTGGCCATGTTTGTCTTCTTCGGCGGCCTGACGATATACCTGCACGACGAGGATTTCATCAAATGGAAACTGAGTATCGTGTATTGGTTCTTTGCCTCGGGCCTGCTGGTGAGCGAGTTCGTCTTTAAAAAGAACCTGATGCGCAAATCGATGGAAGAAATCATCCAATTGCCGGACCTGATCTGGGCCCGCCTGAATCTGGCCTGGATATGTTTCTTTATCGCAATGGGCTTCCTGAATTGGTATGTCGCCTTCGTCTTGTTTAAAGGCGACACCAGTTCATGGGTCAGCTTTAAAGCCTTCGGCTCGACCGCCCTGATGTTTGTGTTTATTGTTGCGCAAACGATTTATCTGTCGCGCCACATGAAGGATGAAGCATGAGCGACCTGACCAAGGACACGCGCATGGAGCGCATGCGCAGCCGCTTCGAGGCCGCTTTGACGCCGGTGGAGCTGACGCTGGAAGACGATTCCGCCCTGCACGCCGGCCATGCCGGGGCCGCCTCCGGTGGGGGTCATTACAACGTCAGAATTGTTTCGTTACAATTCGAGGGCCTCAAACTCGTCACAAGACATCGACTCGTGTATGATTCCGTGCACGATATGATGCATAAAGAAATTCATGCATTGGCCATTACCGCATTGGCTCCGTCCGAAGTATGATGTAACGCTTGGTGTGGGAACGGTTGGCGTCGTCGAAAATAATTGAGCACAAAGACAGATAGCTGATCCAACTCCTACCGCCCGGCAATTTCGCTAAAACTTTCCCCTTACAGGAATTAATAATGACTTTCAAGCCAGCCAGTTTGCTGATTGCACTTCTCGCCGTTATCGCCGTACCTGCTTTCGCACAAAACGTTGCCGTAGTTAATGGCAAAGCCATCCCAACGTCGCGCGTCGACGCCGTGGTCAAGCAAGTCGTTGCTCAAGGCCAGCAGCCTGATTCGCCACAACTGCGCGAACTGATCAAGAAAGACCTGATCGGCCGCGAAGTGATGATGCAGGAAGCGGAAAAACAAGGTTTCGGCAAGGACGCAGCGGTCAAGGCGCAAATCGAAAACGCCCGTCAAGCCATCATCATCAACTCGCTGATCGGCGACTACGTCAAGAAAAACCCGGTGTCGGACGCCGACATCAAGGCTGAATACGACCGCTTCACCGCTCAGGCCGGCGACAAGGAATACCACGTCCGCCACATCCTGCTGGGCACCGAAGCCGAAGCCAACGACGTGATCGCCAAGATCAAGGGCGGCGCCAAGTTTGAAGACCTGGCAAAAACCTCGAAAGACACCGGTTCGGCAGCCAATGGCGGCGATCTGGACTGGGCCTCGCCTTCGTCCTTCCCACCAGCGTTCTCGGCCGCCTTCGTGGCCCTGCAAAAAGGCCAGGTCACCGAGAAACCAGTGCAGACCCAGAACGGCTTCCACGTCATCAAAGTGGACGACATCCGTCCAGCCAAGCTGCCTACCCTGGAAGAAGTGAAACCGCAAATCGCGGAAGCGCTGACCCAGAAGAAACTGCAGGCTTACCAGGAAGAACTGGTCAAGAAAGCAAAAGTGCAGTAATGTTACAAAAGGCGGCGCCCTGCGGGGCGCCGTTTTTGATTTTGCGTTGGTACAATGCACCGCCCGAGTGCGATTTCTTGATTTTTTATAGGATTTAATAATGATGTTGAAGCCAGCCCGCCTGTTGTTAGCACTGATCGCTGTCGTTGCAGCTCCGGTATTCGCGCAAAACGTCGCGACCGTCAATGGCAAGGCTATTCCTGCCTCCAAGGTAGACCAGATGGTCAAGCAAGTCGTCGCCCAAGGCCAGCAGCCTGACAGCCCGCAACTGCGTGAAATGGTCAAGAAAGAACTGATCGGCCGCGAAGTGATGATCCAGGAAGCGGACAAGCAAGGCTTCGGCACCAAGCCGGAAGTCAAGGCCGCGATTGAAAACGCCCGTCAAAGCATTATCATCAATGCGATGCTGGCTGATTACGTAAAGAAAAACCCAGTCAAAGATACTGAAATCAAAGCTGAATACGACAAGTATAAAGCAGCGATGGGCGACAAAGAATATCACTCGCGTCATATCCTGGTCGCCACCGAACAGGAAGCCAAGGATATTATCGCCAAGCTGAAAGCCGGCGGTAAATTCGAAGAATTGGCTAAAGTGTCGAAAGACGGTTCGGCCAATAACGGCGGCGACCTGGGCTGGATGACCCCAGGCAAACTGGTCAAGCCTTTCGCTGATGCGATGGTCGCACTGAAAAACGGCGAGATTACCCAAACCCCGGTTAAAACCGAATTCGGCTATCACGTGATCAAGCTGGAAGAATCCCGCGCGACCAAACTGCCGGCACTGGAAGAAGTTAAAGGCCAGGTTGCAGAAGCCCTGCAACAGCGCAAAATCGCCGCTTATCGCGACGAGCTGAGCAAGAAAGCCAAGATCCAGTAATACTGGTTTCGCGGTTATAAAAGGCGCCTCTTGAGGCGCCTTTTTTACACCTTGAATATGCCAATTTTTAGCTTATTCATGCCAGGAACCGGCTTATCTACGGGGCAAAACGTGGAGTCGGCTATAATCTGCAGCATGAATCCACAGTTCCAGGCCGACCTTGAAGCGGCCCTCGCCGCCGTCACCGATGCCGCCCGCGCACCTGCCATGCGCGCCTACATGCGCGATCAATTCGATTATCTGGGCGTCGGCACGCCGCAACGCCGGCTGGCGGCCAAGCCGCTTTTAAAGACTTTAAAAGGCTCAGGTCCGGATAATCTGCTGGATTATGCATGCGCATTATGGGAGTTGCCGCAGCGTGAATATCAATATGTGGCGATCGATTTACTGGCGATGCACTGGAAAGAAATGGATATCCTGCATATTCCACGACTGCTTGCATTGGCACAGAATAAATCGTGGTGGGATACCGTGGACGCGCTGGCCGCGGTAATCAGCGACGTGCTGCGACATAAACATGATGAAATGGACGCTGCGCTCACCCACGATAATATGTGGGTGCGGCGCATCGCCTTGCTTCATCAATTAGGTTGGCGCGATAAAGTCGACACGAATCGATTATTCAATTACGCGCTGACGTTATCGCACGAAAAAGAATTCTTCATACAAAAGGCAATTGGCTGGGCGTTGAGGGATTATGCACGCCACGATCCGGACGCAGTCCGGGAATTTATCTTGAAAGTAAAACCGCGCTTATCCGCACTTAGCTTCCGAGAGGCCAATAAGCATTTATCCAAATAAAAAGCCGGATCGCTCCGGCTTTTTATTTGGCACGCCGTTAAATTAACCGACGAATTTACGGGCATTGCGGAACATACGCATCCACGGCGAATCCTCACCCCACGATTCTGGATGCCAAGATTGCTGCACCGAGCGGAATACGCGTTCGGCGTGCGGCATCATAACCGTGAAGCGGCCGTCGGCCGTCGTCACCGACGTCAAGCCTTGCGGCGAGCCGTTCGGATTGTACGGATAGGCTTCCGTGGCGGCGCCGCGATTGTCGACGAAGCGCATCGCTGCCACGGCTTCGCTGATGTTGCCGGTCTGCGTGAAGTCGGCATAGCCTTCGCCGTGGGCGATGGCGATCGCGGTTTGCGTGCCGGCCATGCCGTTGAAGAAGATCGACGGCGAATCCAGCACCTCCACCATCGCGAAGCGGGCTTCGAACTTCTCCGACTTGTTGGTGGTGAACTTCGGCCACGCGTGTGCGCCAGGGATGATGGATTTCAGATTGCTCATCATCTGGCAGCCGTTGCAGACACCCAGGCCGAAGCTGTCGGTGCGCGCGAAGAAGCGGGCGAACTGCTCGGACAGCGCGGCGTTGAACAGGATGGTCTTGGCCCAGCCCTCGCCGGCGCCCAGCACGTCGCCGTACGAGAAGCCGCCGACGGCGATGATGCCCTGGAAGTCGTCCAGCTTGACGCGGCCGGCAATCAGGTCGCTCATGTGCACGTCGACGGCGTTGAAGCCCGCCTGGTGCATCACGTACGCGGTCTCGATGTGCGAGTTGACGCCCTGCTCACGCAGGATGGCGACGCGCGGACGCACGCCGGTGGCCAGGAACGGCGCGGCCACGTTTTCCGCCAGGTCGAAGGTGATCTTCGGCGTGATGCCGGGATCGGTGACGTCCAGGATGCGGTCGTATTCGGCGTCGGCGCAGGCCGGGTTGTCGCGCAGGCGGGCGATGCGCCAGCTGGTCTCGCTCCACAGGCGGTGCAGTTCGGCGCGCGGCTTGGCGTAGATGATCTTGGCGTCGCGGGTGAACTCGATCACGCCACGGTCGTTCGGCTTGCCGATGATGTGGCTGCAGGCGCCGAGGTTGAAGGTGCGCAGCACGTCCATCACCAGCGACTTCTCTTCTGCGCGCACCTGGATCACCGCGCCCAGCTCTTCGGAGAACAGCGCGCGCAGCGTTTGCTCGTTGCGGCGTTCGGCGATCTGGCCGGCCCAGTTCTTGGCGTCGCCCTGGTCGGCGCCATGGCCCTCTTCCAGCGTCAGGATGTCGAGGTTGATCGACAGGCCCGCGCGGCCGGCGAAGGCCATCTCGGTCAGCGTGCCATACAGGCCGCCGTCGGAGCGGTCGTGGTAGGCCAGCAGCTTGCCGTCGTTGTTCAGTTGCTGGATCGCGGTGAAGAAGGCTTTCAGGTCTTCAGCGCTGTCGACGTCCGGCGTCTCGTTGCCCAGCTGGCCCATGACCAGCGACAGCGCCGAGGCGCCCAGGCGGTTCTTGCCGCGACCGAGGTCGATCAGGATGATGGCGGTGTCGCCGGCATCGGTCTTGATCTGCGGCGTCAGCGACTTGCGCACGTCGTGCACCGGCGCGAAGGCCGAGACGATCAGCGATACCGGCGAAGTGACGGCTTTGGCAATGCCAAAGCTGTCGGCCTTCTCGTCACTTTCGTCTTTCCACGTGGTGCGCATCGACAGCGAATCCTTGCCGACCGGGATGCTGATGCCCAGCGCCGGGCACAGCTCCATGCCGACCGCCTTGACGGTGTCGAACAGCGCGGCGTCCTGGCCCGGCTGGCCGCAGGCGGCCATCCAGTTGGCGGACAGCTTGATGTCGGAGATATCCTTGATCGGCGCGGCGGCGATGTTGGTGATCGCCTCGGCGACCGCCATGCGGCCCGACGCTGCGGCGTCGATGACGGCCAGCGGCGTACGCTCGCCCATCGCCATCGCTTCGCCCAGGTAGCCCTCGAAGCTCATCGCGGTGACGGCGCAATCGGCCACCGGCACCTGCCATGGGCCGACCATCTGGTCGCGCACCGACATGCCGCCCACGGTGCGATCGCCGATGGTGATCAGGAAGGACTTGTCGCCGACGGTAGGCAGCAGCAGCACGCGCTTGGCCACTTCTTCCAGGTCCATGCCGGTCAGGTCGATCGCCGGCAGGTCGTTCTGCACGTGGTGTACGTCGCGCTGCATCTTCGGCGGTTTGCCCAGCAGGACGTCCATCGGCATGTCGACCGGCTCGTTGCCCAGTTCAGGATCGATCAGTTTCAGCTGGCGCTCTTCGGTCGCGGTGCCGACCACGGCAAACAGGCAGCGTTCACGCTCGCACAGCGCCTTGAACATCGGCAGGCTGTCCGGCGCGATCGCCAGCACATAGCGCTCTTGCGATTCATTGGACCAGATTTCCTTCGGCGCCATGCCGCTTTCTTCCAGCGGGATCTTGCGCAGGTCGAAGATCGCGCCGCGCTTGGCGTCGTTGGTGATTTCCGGGAAGGCGTTCGACAAGCCGCCGGCGCCGACGTCGTGGATCGAGATGATCGGATTCTTGGCGCCCAGCTGCCAGCAGCCGTTGATCACTTCCTGGGCGCGGCGTTCCATTTCCGGGTTGCCGCGCTGGACCGAGTCGAAGTCCAGGTCGGCGGTGTTGGTGCCGGTGGCCATCGACGACGCGGCCGAGCCCCCCATGCCGATGCGCATGCCGGGACCGCCCAGCTGCACCAGCAGGCTGCCGACCGGGATGTCGTTCTTGTGCGTGTGCTGGCCGGAGATGTTGCCGATGCCGCCGGCGATCATGATCGGCTTGTGGTAGCCGAACACGGTGTCCTGCGCGCCGGCGAACTGCTTGCCGATGTTCTGTTCATAGGTACGGAAGTAACCGCCCAGCACCGGACGGCCGAATTCATTGCTGAACGCGGCGCCGCCCAGCGGGCCTTCGATCATGATCTGCAAGGCCGAGGCGATGCGGTCAGGCTTGCCGTAGGCCTTGGTGCTGTCGCGGTAATCGCTGACCGGCGCGGTGACGTCGGCATCGTTTTCCCAGGCCTGCACGGCGCCCGGCAGCATCAGGTTCGATACGGTGAAGCCGGTCAGGCCGGCCTTGGGCTTGGCGCCGCGGCCGGTCGCGCCCTCGTCGCGGATCTCGCCGCCGGCGCCGGTGGAGGCGCCGGGGAACGGGGAGATCGCGGTCGGGTGATTATGGGTTTCCACTTTCATCAGCGTGTGCGTCAACTCGGTGGTCGGCGCGTACTGGTGCGCGTCGCCCTGCGGGAAGAAGCGCATCACTTCGGCGCCTTCCATGATCGACGAGTTGTCGCTGTAGGCGACGATCGTGCCTTTCGGCTGCAGCTGGTGGGTGTTCTTGATCATGCCGAACAGCGACTTGGTTTGCGCCACGCCGTCGATGGTCCAGTCGGCGTTGAAGATCTTGTGGCGGCAGTGCTCCGAGTTCGCCTGCGCGAACATCATCAGTTCGACGTCGGTCGGATTGCGGCCGGCCTTGGTGAAGGCGGCGTCCAGGTACTCGATCTCGTCGTCGGACATGGCCAGGCCCAGGTCCGTGTTGGCCTTCTCCAGCGCGGCCTTGCCCATGCCGATCACGTCCACCGATTCCAGCGGCTTGGCGTCCAGCGTGCGGAACAAACCGGCCGCGTCGTCCGGCGAGCGCAGCACCGATTCGGTCATGCGGTCGTGCAGCAGCGCGGCGACAGCCTGCGCTTCTTCTTCCGACAGCTTCTTGGCGGCGCCGATGCTGCTGCCCAAAATGCCGGTCTTCAGGTTGATGCGGAAGGCGATGCCGCGCTCGACGCGCTTGACGTGCGCCATGCCGCAGTTGTGGACGATGTCGGTGGCCTTCGAGGCCCACGGCGAGATCGTGCCGAAGCGCGGGATGACGAAGAACTCTTCGACTGCGCCGTCGGTGTTGTCGGCGTGGGCCGGCTCACCGTAGGTCAGCAGCGCGCCCAGGCGGCTGGTGTCGTCGGCCGACAGCGGCGCGGCGGCGTCGATGAAATGGACATAGCGCGCCTGGACGGCGGCGACGGCAGGCAGCGCGGCTTGCAGTTGAGTTAACAGGCGTTGGCTACGGAATGCGGACAGGGCGTTGGAGCCCGGCAGAATCAACATATTTGGAGGATGGTTGATGCAGCGTGGCTGCGGATTAAAGGGTGATGGAGCACGAGATACTTGTCTTGCAGAATTCCTTTGCGCGCATTATACCCCTTACCGTTGTCTCTATACAGCGCCAATTACGGCCAAAAACTGCCGGCGAAGCAACATTTTCAGTCTATTTCGTCTCCTAAGGCCTTGAATTCATACATTTTGATTTTCCATGGAGTATCCTAGATTTAACTTTAGATGAGGCACGTAACATGGCGGAATATAGTGAATTGTCGGTGCTGATCGTCGACCCGAACCCTGGGATGCGCGGCAGCCTGCACAATATGCTGAACCAGGCGGGCATCACCAGGATCGAATACGCGGTGAGCTCCGGCACGGCCATCCGCCAACTGGCCAAGAAACCGTTCGACATCGTGCTGTGCGAGTACGACCTGGGCAACGGCAGCGGAGAGAACAACGGCCAGGATGGCCAGCAGCTGCTCGAGGACCTGCGCCTGCACAAGCTGATCGCGCCGTGGACCATCTTCATCATGCTCACCTCCGAGGGCGTCTACAGCAAGGTGATCGGCGCGGCCGAACTGACGCCGACCGACTACGTGCTCAAGCCCTTCACCGTCGACGCGCTGCTGCAGCGCATCCGCAAGGCCGTCGACAAGCGCGACGTGTTCCTGCCGGTCTACCAGTTGGTGGAGAACGGCAACGTGCGCAAGGCCATCGCCGACTGCGTGGGCGGCGAGGAAAAGAATCCCCGCTACGCGATCGACTTCGCCCGCCTGCGCGCCGAGCTGCTGGTGTCCATCGGCGAGCTGGCCGAGGCCGAGATCGTGTACCAGGTGATCCTGATGGCCAAGCCGATCGCGTGGGCGCATCTGGGCATGGCGCGCTGCCAGTTCGGCCAGCAGAAGCTGGTCGAGGCGCAGCAGACCCTGCAGGAACTGCTGGCCGACAATCCCAAGTTCATGGCGGCCTACGACCTGCTGGCGCGTACCCACGAGGCCATGGGCCAGCAGGAGGAAGCCAAGAAGATCCTGGAGGACGCGGTGGCCATCTCGCCCAACATGGTCAGCCGGCTGCGGCACCTGGGCGAAGTGGCATTCGAGACCGGCGACGTCGGCATGGCCGAGAAGGCGTTCAAGCAGGTGGTGGCCAAGGCCAAGTATTCGGAATTCCGCGACCCCGAGGATCACGTCAAGCTGGTCAAGACGCTGGTCAAGAAAGGCGACGCCAACCAGGCCAGCGGCGTGATCCGCGACATGGAACGCTCCTTGCGCGGCGGCGCCAACGTGGAGGCCTGCCGCGCGATCGCGGCCGGCATGCTGCAGGAAATGGCCGGCAACCTGGCCGGCGCGGCGACCGAGCTGACCAACGCCGTCAACGCCATCGGCGCCACGCGCGGCCTGTCGACCGGGCTGAAGATTGGCCTGGTGCACAGTTGCCTGAACGTCAAGCTGGACCAGCAGGCGTCGGAATTGATGCTCAACCTGATGAACGACACCGACAGCGGCGTGTCGATGGACGACGCGGTGGACGTGTTTGAAAAGGCCGGCCGCCACGACCTGGCCGAGGGCATGGGCGAACAGATCAAGCACCAGGTGGACGAGTTGATCGCCCATGCGCACGATCAGCGCAGCCAGGGCGACCTGCGGGCGGCGGTCGATACGCTGAACGCGGCCCTGCGCAAGGCGCCGGCCAACATGGCGCTGCTGCCGGCGGCGACATCGGCCATCCTCAAGCAGCTCGACGACCTGGGCTGGGAAGTACCGCTGGGCGAGCAATGCGCGTTCCTGCTGGAACGCATGCGCAAGATCGACCCCGCCCATCCATCGCTGGAGGCGCTGCAGGCGCAGTACGCCCACACCCAGCGCAAATACGGTATCGCGACGGTCGCCTAGCTCAGATTACCGAGCCGGGGAAGTTGGACCAGTGGGCGATCATGTACCACGAGACGAAGTACAGCGCGCACAGCAGAAAGGCCGACCAGATCGCCGCGCTGGGCGATTTGCGTCCACGCAGCAGCTTGAATAGCGTTCGCATTGTGATTTCTCCTTCCATCCGATTCACCCGCCTCCTGAAAACCTGGACTGTACGCGCCGGCCCGATGGCGGACAAGCGACGAATCCGTGGTACCGGATTCCGGTGCCCCAGGTATCGGCAGGCGGACGGCTATGGCTATTGCGAGCGGCGCAAGCTATCATGGTTCGCTGCACCTTGCGCGCTACCGAACAGGCCTTACAAATGAAACTTTCCACCTTTATCCGCAGCAACATAGAAACCATCCTGGTGGAGTGGGAATCGTTCGCGCGGACGCTGCAACCGAAGGATGGGCAAATGTCGCCGCTGGCGCTGCGCGACCACGCCAAGCTGATACTGCTGGCGATCGCGGACGGGATCGATGTCAAGGAGACGCCGGACGAGCAGTACGACAAGTCGCGTGGCGAGGCGCCGGAGGCCACCGGACCGGAAAGCGCCGCCGCGACCCACGGCACGCTGCGCCACACCAGCGGCTTTACGCTGATCCAGCTGACCGCCGAGTACCGCGCGCTGCGCGCCACGGTACTGCGGCTGTGGCTGCCGAAGCTGTCGGCGGTCAACGAAGAAATCGCCGGCGACATGATGCGTTTCAACGAAGCGATCGACCAGGCGCTGGCCGAATCGGTGCTGACGTATTCGAACAAATCGGCCAAGACGCGCGACACCTTCCTCGCCATACTCGGCCATGACCTGCGCACCCCGCTGGCCACGATGTCGATGGCGGCGGCCTACCTGGCGCGCTTGCCGCCGGGCGAGCTGAAGATCGACCAGACGGCGGCGCGGATACAGCGCAGCGTCGACACCATGAGTTCCATGGTCAACGACCTGCTCGACTACGCGAGAACACAGCTGGACGGCGAGATGCCGGTGGCGCCGGTGATGGCCGACATCGGCGCGACCTGCCGCACGGCGCTCGATGACGCCCAGGCGGCACATCCGAACCGCCAGTTCCGCTGGAGCGGCTCCGGCGACCTGACCATCAGCTTCGACCAGCACCGCATGCAGCAGGTGCTGTCCAACCTTCTCAACAACGCCGCGCGCTACGGCACCAACGACGGTCCGGTGACGATGGACGCCAGCGGCACGGCCGGGCAGGTGGTGATCGCGGTGAACAACCGGGGCAATGTCATTCCGGCCGAATCGCTGGCGGCGATCTTCGCTCCGATGGTCAGGCTGTCGGTCGAAGCCAGCGCCGACGGGCCGCCGTCCAGGAGCATCGGGCTCGGGCTGTACATCGCCCAGGACATCGTCGAGGCGCACGGCGGCACGCTCGGCGTCGCCTCCAGCGCCGCGGACGGCACCACCTTCACCATCCGCCTGCCAAGAACCGCCGCATAATCGGCAGCGTCTGTAGCCCTGCCCGTCAGGCCGACGGCGGTCCGTAGCCGCCGCCGCCGGGGGTTTCGATGACGAACATGTCGCCCGGCTGCATGGTGGTCTTGCCGATGTGCGGCAGTTCCTCCACGCTGCCGTCGGCGCGCACCACGGTGTTGCGGCCCAAGGCGCCCGGCCCGCCGCCGGCCATGCCGAACGGCGCGTGGATGCGGTTGTTGGACAGGATCGCCGCCGTCATCGCTTCCAGGAAGCGCACCTTGCGCACGCCGCCGTCGCCGCCGCGCCAGCGCCCCGCTCCGCCGCTGCCTTCGCGGATCTCGTAGCTCTCCAGCCGCACAGGGAAGCGGAACTCCAGTATCTCCGGATCGGTCAGGCGCGAGTTGGTCATATTGGTCTGCACGACGCTGGTGCCGTCGAAGCCCGGCCCCGCGCCCGAGCCGCCGCTGATGGTCTCGTAGTACTGATACCGCTCATTGCCGAACGTGAAATTGTTCATCGTGCCCTGCGCCGCCGCCATCACGCCCAGCGCGCCATACAGCGCGTTGGTGATGCAGGTCGACGTCTCCACGTTGCCCGACACGACAGACGCCGGATAATGCGGATTGAGCATGGAGCCAGGCGGAATAAGGACTTTCAGCGGTTTCAGGCAGCCGGCGTTCAGCGGGATCTCGTCGTCGACCAGGGTGCGGAACACGTACAGCACCGCCGCCATGCATACCGCCGACGGCGCGTTGAAGTTGTTCTCCAGCTGCGCCGAAGTGCCGGTGAAATCGATCTCCGCGCTGCGGCTGGCGTGGTCGACCCGCACCGCGACCTGGATCTGCGCGCCGTTGTCCAGCTGCAGCGTGTAGCTGCCGTCCTTCAAGGCGCTGATCACGCGGCGCACCGCCTCCTCGGCGTTGTCCTGCACGTGGCCCATGTAGGCCTGCACCACGTCCAGCCCGAAATGCGCCACCATCTTGCGCAACTCCTCGACGCCTTTCTGGTTGGCCGCCACCTGCGCGCGCAGGTCGGCCATGTTCTGCTCCGGATTGCGCGCCGGGTAGCGCGCGGCCGCCAGCAAGGCGCGCGTCTCGGCGTCGCGCAACTGGCCGCCGGCTTCCCCGTCCACCAGCTTGAAGTTATTGATCAGCACACCCTCTTCCTCGATCACGCGCGAATCCGGCGGCATCGAACCGGGCGTGGTGCCGCCTATATCCGCATGGTGGCCGCGCGAGCCGACGTAGAACAGGATCTGCGCGCCAGCCTCGTCGAACACCGGCGAGATCACCGTCACATCCGGTAAATGGGTGCCGCCGTTGTATGGATCGTTGAGCATGAAGACGTCGCCGGCGCGCATCCGGCCCGCGTTCTCGCGCATCACGGTCTTGATCGACTCGCCCATCGAGCCCAGGTGCACCGGCATGTGCGGCGCGTTGGCGATCAGGTTGCCGTCGGCGTCGAAGATGGCGCAGCTGAAGTCCAGCCGCTCCTTGATGTTGACCGAGTATGCGGTGTTCTGCAGCCGCAGCCCCATCTGCTCGGCGATCGACATGAACAGGTTGTTGAAGATTTCCAGCATCACCGGATCGGCGCTGGTGCCGATGGCGCGCCGCTCCGGCAGCGCCGTCACGCGCCTGAGCACCAGGTGGTCATGCAGCGAGACCTCGGCCTGCCAGCCCGCCTCCACGATGGTGGTGGCATTGGCCTCGGCGATGATGGCCGGGCCCTTGACCACATCGCCGATGCGGGTCGAGGCGCGCTGATACAGGTTGGTCTGGCGCCATTTGCCGCCGGTGTACATCGGCACCACCGCATTGGGCATCAGGCCGGAGATGCGGCGCGGCGCCGGCTCCACCGTCTCCGCCGGCGCATCGGACTTGCCGAGCGCCTCCACCGACACCGCTTCGACGATCAGCGCCTTGGACGGCATCAGGAAGGAATAGCGCTTGCGGTAGGCCGTTTCGAACTGCGCCTTCATGCTGTCGACGGTATCGAACAGCACGATCAGCGCCGAATCGGTGCCCTCGTAACGCAGGTGCACGCGGCCGATCAGCGCGATGCGCGCGTCGTCCACACCCTGGTGATGCAGGTCGGCCCGCGCCTGGCGGCCCAGCGCATGCAGGCGCGCCTCCAGGTCCACGTGCGCGTCTTCGGACAGGCGCACCTCGACGGCCGCCTCGCGCATCGCCGTCTGGTCGGCCAGTCCCATGCCGTAGGCCGACATCACGCCCGACAGCGAATGCACGAACACCGTCGTCATGCCCAGCGCATCGGCCACCAGGCAGGCGTGCTGGCCGCCGGCGCCGCCGAAACTGGTCAGCGCATATTCGGTCACGTCGTGGCCGCGCTGCACCGAGATCTGCTTGATCGCATTGGCCATATTGCCGACTGCGATTTCGACAAAGCCCTCGGCCACCTGTTCCGGCGTGGTCTCCTTGCCGGTGGCGGCGCCGATTTGCGCGGCCAGCTCGGCGAACTTCGCCTTCACCGCCTGCGCATCGAGCGACTGCCGGCCTTGCGCGCCGAACAGCTGCGGGAAATGGTGCGGCTGGATCTTGCCCAGCATGACATTGCAGTCGGTGACCGCCAGCGGTCCGCCGCGGCGATAGCTGGCCGGTCCCGGATTGGCGCCGGCGCTGTCGGGCCCCACGCGATAACGGCTGCCGTCGAAATGCAGGATGGAGCCGCCGCCGGCCGCCACGGTGTGGATGCTCATCATCGGCGCGCGCATGCGCACGCCGGCCACCTGGGTCTCGAACACGCGCTCGAACTCGCCGGAATAATGCGACACGTCGGTCGAGGTGCCGCCCATGTCGAAGCCGATCACCTTGTCGAAGCCGGCCAGCTTGCTGGCGCGGACCATGCCGACGATGCCGCCGGCCGGGCCGCTGAGAATGCTGTCCTTGCCCTGGAAGGCGCGCGCGTCGGTCAGGCCGCCGCTGGACTGCATGAACTGCAGGCTCACGCCAGGCAATTCCTTGGCCACCTGGTCGACGTAGCGGCGCAGTATCGGCGACAGGTAGGCATCGACGACGGTGGTGTCGCCGCGCGCCACCAGCTTCATCATCGGACTGACCTCGTGCGACACCGACACCTGCGTAAAGCCCATCTCGCGCGCCATCTCGGCCACCTTGACCTCGTGCGCGTGATAACGGTAGCCGTGCATGAAGACGATGGACAGCGAGCGCAGGCCCATGTCGTAGGCGTGCGCCAGTCCGGCGCGCGCGGTGGCCATGTCGAGACCGATCACGGTGTCGCCATGCGCATCCATGCGCTCGTCGATTTCGACGACGTGGCTGTACAGCAGCTCCGGCAGCAGGATATGGCGGTCGAACAGGCGCGGACGATTTTGATAAGCGATGCGCAGCGCGTCGCGAAAGCCGCGCGTGATGGCCAGCGCGGTCGGCTCGCCCTTGCGCTCGAGCAGCGCGTTGGTGGCCACGGTGGTGCCCATCTTGACGGCGCCGATCTGCGCCACGGGTATCGGCTTGCCCTTGGCCACGCCCATCAGCTGGCGGATGCCGGCGATGGCCGCGTCGGCGTAGTGCTCGGGATTTTCGGACAGCAGCTTCAGGGTGCGCAAGCGTCCATCGGGCGGACGCGCCACGATGTCGGTGAACGTACCACCCCGGTCTATCCAGAACTGCCAATCCATACCTGCCTCGTCAACTTTCGGAAGCGTATATTGTAGAGGCTCCATGGCGGGTGGCATAGCGGCCTTACAACATATTTCAATGTTAAAATTACACGATGAACCCACTCTACTCCTGCGCCGAGATCCGCGCCATAGAACAAGCCGCCGCCGCCGCGCTGCCGGACGGCGTCCTGATGCAAAGAGCCGGACAGGCCGGCGCCAACGCGGCGCTGGACCTGCTGCCGTTCTCCACCGCGCACGCCAAGGTGCTGGTGCTGGCGGGCCCCGGCAATAACGGCGGCGACGCGCTGGAAACAGCGGCCCACCTCGCCTACGCCGGCGCCCAGGTCACCATCCTGCATTATGCGCCTGCGGCCGAGCCTTCGCCCGAACGCGCGGCCGCCATGCAGCGCGCGCAGACCAGCGACGCCCGCTTTGCCGAATTCGAGCAGGCCGCCGTCGCCACCACGGAATGGAACCTGGTCGTCGACGGCCTGTTCGGCATCGGCCTGAAGCGACCGCTGAGCGGCGCCATGCGCACGCTGGCGGAAACCGTCAACCGGCTCAAGTGCCAGGTGCTGGCGCTGGACCTGCCCAGCGGTCTCGACGCCGACACCGGCGCCATCGTCGGGCCGGACGGCGTGGCGATCCACGCCACCCACACCATCACCTTCATCGGCGACAAGCCGGGCCTGCACACCTGCGACGGCCGCGACTACGCGGGCCTGGTCGACGTCTCGCGGCTCGATATCGACGCCGCCCATTTCGCGCCGACGCGGCTGCACCTGAACGACGTCAAGTTCTTCTCGCGCCATCTGCGCGCGCGCCGGCACAACACGCACAAGGGCAGCTACGGCAACGTCGCCGTGATCGGCGGCGCGCGCGGCATGGGCGGCGCGCCGCTGCTGGCGGCGCGGGCCGCGCTGCACAGCGGCGCCGGCCGCGTCTATGCGCTGTTTGCCGAGGATGCGCCGGCGTGCGACAGCGGCCAACCGGAACTGATGTGCCGCCTGGCCGGCGATTTCGACCTGGGCACGGCGACGCTGGTGATCGGTCCCGGCCTCGGCGCCGCGCGCCAGGCCGTCGAATTGCTGACGCACGCGATCGCCAGCGGCAGCGCGCTGCTGGCCGATGCCGACGCGCTCAACCTGCTGGCGGCCGATGCCGGGCTGCAGTCGGCGCTGGCGCGGCGTTCCGCCGAAGGCGCCGCCGCCACGGCGGTCGTCACGCCGCACCCGCTGGAGGCGGCGCGGCTGCTGGGCGCGAGCATCGCCGAGGTGCAGGCCGACCGCGTCGGCGCCGCCCGCAAGCTGGCCGTCAAGTTGAACTCGGTGGTGGCGCTCAAGGGTTCCGGCACGGTGATCGCCGCGCCGAATGGCGACGCCGTCATCAACACCACCGGCAACCCGGCGCTGGCCACGGCCGGCACCGGCGACGTGCTGGCCGGTCTGATCGGCAGCCTGCTGGCGCAAGGCTGGCCGCAGTGGGAAGCCGCGCTGGCCGGCGTCTGGCTGCATGGCATGGCGGCCGACGTGCTGGTCACCGAAGGCAGCGGCCCGATCGGCCTGACCGCCGGCGAGCTGATACCGGCCATCCGCGTGGCGCTGAACCGCATGGTCCAGCACCACGGCCGCTAGCGTTTCAGCCGCAACGTCAAACCAGCCGGCCCGCCGCGATGGTGATGGTGCGGCCGCAGCGCGCCGCCATCGCCTGGTCGTGCGTGACCAGCACCAAGGTCGAGCCGTGCTCGCGGTTCAGCTCGAACATCAGCTTGATCACCGCCTCGCCGGTGGCAGCGTCCAGGCTGCCGGTCGGCTCGTCGGCGAACAGCAGCGGCGGCTCCGTCACGAAGGCGCGCGCCAGCGCCACGCGCTGCTGCTCGCCGCCGGACAGGTATTTGGGATAATGCTTCAGCCGGCTCGACAGCCCGACCTTGCCCAGCATGAATTCGGCCTTCTCGCGCGCATGGGTGGCGCCGCTCAGCTCCAGCGGCAGCATGACGTTCTCCACCGCCGTCAGGTGCGCCAGCAGCTGGAAGGACTGGAACACAAAGCCCAGCTTTTCCTTGCGCAGCGCGGCGCGGCCATCCTCGTCCAGCGCATAGATGTCGACGCCGTCCAGCACCACCCTGCCGGCGCTGGGCGTGTCGAGACCGGCCAGCAGGCCGAGCAAAGTCGACTTGCCCGAGCCGGAAGCGCCTACAATGGCGAGCGTCTCGGCCTTTTGCACGGTAAAATCCACCTCGTGCAAAATCGTCAGTTCGCCGCTGGCGTCGGCCACGCGCTTGGCCAGTCCGCTGACGACGATGGCCGGCTGCCCGGCTGGCTGCGCCACGGGCGCCGCCGTCGCGGCAAGGGCCGGGCCGTCCGGTATGAAATTGGAAGACGCTTTAGGGAAATCGGGCATGCTGAATGTGTTGAATGATTTATCAAAAAAACTGAGTGTACACGGTCTGTTCGCCCTGCTCCTGTTGTCGGCAGCGGCAAGCGCCTATTCTGCACCAAAAACCGTGCTGGTGCTCGGCGACAGCCTGTCGGCCGAATACGGCCTGGCGCGCGGCGCCGGCTGGGTCGCGCTGGCCGAGAAGAAACTGCAGGACCAGAAGATGGACGCCACCGTCGTCAACGCCAGCGTCAGCGGCGAGACCACCAGCGGCGGCCGCTCGCGCCTGCCGGCGCTGCTGCAGAAATACAAGCCGGCGCTGGTGGTCATCGAACTGGGCGCCAACGACGGCCTGCGCGGCCTGCCGGTGGCCGCCGCCCGCGCCAACCTGCTGGCGATGGCCGACGCCGCCGCCAAGGCCGACGCCAAGGTCATGCTGATCGGCATGCGCATGCCGCCCAACTACGGCCGCGACTATGCCGACAAATTCTTCGCCATGTACGGCGCCTTAAGCAAGGAAATCAAGGCGCCGCTGGTGCCGTTCATGCTTGACGGCGTCGCCGACAAGCAGTTCCAGGCCGACCGGCTGCATCCGCTGGCCGAAGCCCATCCAACCATCCTGGCCAATATCTGGCCGACGCTGCAAAAAACCATCAAGGCCAAATGAAGTATCCGGAAATTCTCAGCTTCGAAGACGCGCTCCTGCAACTGGACAGCTTCGACGCCATCATCGACGCGCGCAGCCCGTCCGAATATGCGCTCGACCACCTGCCCGGCGCCATCAACGCGCCGGTGCTGGACGACGCGCAGCGCATCACCGTGGGCACCATGTACAAGCAGGTCAACTCGTTCGAGGCCAAGAAGGTCGGCGCGGTGCTGGTGGCCAAAAACATCGCCAGTCATATCGAGGCGCTGTGGCTGGACAAGCCGCGCGAGTGGCGGCCGCTGGTCTACTGCTGGCGCGGAGGCAACCGCAGCGGCTCGATGGCGCACATCCTGGCCAAGATAGGCTGGCCGGTGGCGCAGCTGGACGGCGGCTACAAGGCCTTCCGCGCCCATGTCGCCGCCGCGCTGGAGCAGGCGCCGCCGCTGCGCTTCCAGGTCATGTGCGGCACCACCGGCAGCGGCAAGAGCCGCCTGCTGGAAGTGCTGCACGCGCAAGGGGCCCAGGTGCTGGACCTGGAAAAGCTGGCCGCGCACCGCGGCTCGGTGCTGGGCAACCTGCCCAGCCAGCCGCAGCCCAGCCAGAAAGCCTTCGAGACGCGCATCTGGGACACGCTGCGCCGCTTCGATCCGGCCCGTCCGGTGTTCGTCGAGTCGGAAAGCAAGAAGGTCGGCAACCTGCGCGTGCCGGCCGCGCTGATGGAGGCCATGCGCGCCTCCGAGTGCATCTCGCTGACCTTGTCGCGCGCCAACCGCGTGCGGCTGCTGATGGAGGACTACGCGCACTTCACCGCCAGCCCCGGGTCGCTCAACGAACAGCTGGAATTCCTGGCGGCACTGCACGGCCGCGAGAAGATCAAGCACTGGCAGGCCATGGCCAGCGGCGGCGCGATGGCGCAGCTGGTCGAGGAACTGCTGATCCATCACTACGACCCCGCCTATGTGCGTTCGATCGACCGCAACTTCGTCAAATTCGGCCAGGCCAGGCTGCTGGAGCTGGACCACATCGGCGAACAGGCCTTCCTCGACGCCGCCCGGAGTTTGATCGCCAGCACCGCCTGACCCAAAACAGTGCAGCACCCCGGCGCCGCCGAAATAACTTTGTTATTCGGCGGCGCTTGCTTTTGGGCACCCATTTCATTCTGCCGCCGCCCCGCCAGTTTGCGCAAAGTTCTTACACAACTTTCATTTTCCTTTCAGGCATGCAATTTGCGTTGAGGTAAGTATCGTTATGCCAGTTTCATGGCGCAAGCGATCCACCAAAAACTAAGGGAGCGGTACACATGAAGCATCCGATGCAAATGAAAAGACGTTTGATGACGCAAGCCGTATTGCTGGCCCTGCAGGCCGGCGTCGCCGTATCCGCCATCGCAGCCGACGGCGACGGTGCGCCGGTCACACCCACCGCCGCCGTGGCCGACAATGTCGAAGCCGTGATCGTCACCGGTACCCGCCGCAGCGGCCTGAAGGCGGTCGACAGCGCCTCGCCGATCCAGGTGCTGGACTCCGGCTCGCTGGAGCGCACCGGCCAGCCGGACCTGATCCAGGCGCTGGCGCAGAACCTGCCCTCCTTCACCGCCCAGGCCTTCGGCGGCGACACCGCCAACCTGACCCTGTCGGCCCGCCTGCGCGGCCTGAGCCCGAACGACACGCTGGTGCTGGTCAACGGCAAGCGCCGCCACACCACCGCCAACCTGGCCGTGCTGGCCGGACCGTTCCAGGGCGGCGCCGCGACCGACCTGAACTTCATCCCCGTGTCCGCCATCGACCACGTCGAAGTGCTGCAGGACGGCGCCGCCGCCCAGTACGGCACCGACGCCATCGCCGGCGTGATCAACATCATCCTGAAGAAGGACTCGTCCGGCGGCTCGCTGACCGGCACCGGCGGCGCCTATATCGACCAGGGCGGCAAGACCGGCGACGGCTCGTTCAACATCGGCTTCGAACCCACCGACAAGGCCTACATCAACGTCAGCGGCGAGCACAAGTACCACGGCCACAGCGACCGCGGCGACATCGACCCGCGCGTGACCAGCGCCGCCAACCTGGCATCGATGCCCAACCTGACCAAGGCCGACGGCTACCCGTACGCCAACCACATCTCCGGCGACGCCGCCTACCACATCTCGCTGCTGGCCCTGAACGCCGGCATCGACGTCGGCGGCGTCGAGCTGTACACCACCGCCACCTACGGCGAGAAAAAGGCGCAATCGTTCGAGAACTACCGCGTGCCGAGCCGCCTGCCCAAGGTCTACCCGAACGGCTTCAACCCGCTGGAGGCGATGGACGAGAAGGACTTCGGCTTCACCGCCGGCGCCAAGGGCGTGCTGGCCGACTGGAACTGGGACCTGAGCACCACCTACGGCAAGGACAAGGCCGACATCGGCGTGGTCAACTCCGGCAACATCTCGCTGTTCAACGACACCGGCGCCACGCCGACGCAATTCCACGCCGGCACCTTCACCGCCAGCCAGTGGACCACCTCGCTCGACGTGAGCCATGAGTACAACGTCGGCTGGGCCAGCCCGCTGTCGGTGGCCGGGGGCCTGGAGTTCCGCCGCGACACCTACGAGATCGGCGCCGGCGACCCGGCCTCGCGCTACAAGGAAGGTTCGCAATCGTATCCGGGCTTCTCGCTGACCGACGCAGGCAGCCACAGCCGCAACAACAAGTCGGTGTACATCGACATCGCCGGCTCGCCGATCGCCAACCTGAAGCTGGACGCCGCCGCCCGCTACGAGGACTATTCGGACTTCGGCAGCGCCAAGGTCGGCAAGCTGACCGGCCGCTACGACTTCACGCCGGCGTTCGCGCTGCGCGGCACGGTCAGCAACGGCTTCCGCGCGCCGACCATGGCCGAGCAGTACTACTCGGCCACCAACGTGTCGCCGACCCAGGCCTCGGTGCAGCTGGCGCCGAACTCGCCGGCCGCCGCGCTGGTCGGCATCAACGGCCTGAAGCCCGAGAAGTCGCAGAACTACAGCATCGGCCTGGTGCTGCATCCGGTGCCGAAGGCGACGGTGACGATCGACGCCTACAGCATCAACATCCACGACCGCATCATCGGCAGCGGCACGGTGTTCGGTTCGGGCAACGCGGTCAACGCGCCAGCGGTGGTGGCGGCGATCAAGGCCAACGGCAACGTGCTTGATCCGACGGTGACCAAGACCGGCATCAGCATCTTCTCCAACGCCGCCAACACCAAGGACCAGGGCATCGAAGCGGTGTACTCGTACGCCAGCAACTTCGACGAGCTGGGCAAGGTCGACTGGTCGGCCTCGGCCAACCTGAACAAGGTCGAAGTGACCAAGATCAACCAGGCGCCGTCGCAGTTGCTGCCGCAAAAGCTGCTGGACCAGGCGGCCATCGCCTCGCTGGAGAAATCGTCGCCGAAGATGCGCATCAACCTGGGCGCGTTGTGGAAGAAGGGTTCGTGGACGGTCAACCTGCGCGAGTCGGTGTATGGCCCGTCGTCGTCGTACAGCTCGCTGGACAACGTGACCTACTACGAAACCAAGATCGACACGCTGTTCACCACCGACCTGGAAGTGTCGTACCGCTGGATGAAGTCGGTCACCTTCTCGCTGGGCGCCAACAACCTGTTCAACAAGTATCCGGACAAGGTGAACCAGGCCTACGTCACGGCGGCGCGCGCGGCGCTGAACACGGCCGCGGTGACGCAATACCCATCGTTCTCGCCGATCGGCATCAACGGCGGCTACTACTACGGCCGCGTGAACTACACGTTCTAAAAAATCAGTGGATGCAAAAAGGGCCGCGAATTTCGCGGCCCTTCTTTTTACTTCACTTCGGTCACGGTGGTTTTCGTGATCGGCTTGAGGATCTTCACCTTGGCTTTTTGCTTCAGCAGTTCGATGTAGTCGTGCATTTCCTGCTGGGCGACGATGCCGTTGATCTGCTCGGCTTCGGACTTGCGGCGCGCTTCGTCTTGCTCCGCAGGCTGCTGCACCTTGCCGATGCGGTAGATGCCGTAGCCCATGCCCGGCACGTCCACGCCGACGTAGGCCGGCAGCTTGGTCGCGTCGGCCTTGAACACGGCTTGCGCGGCCAGGCCGTTCAAGCCTTCCGTCTTCGAACGCGATACCAGCTTGGCGGCGGCGAAGCCGGTGGCGTCGCCGGATTTCTTCAGCGCTTCCAGCTTGTCGGCGCCGGCCTTGGCGGCCAGCTTGGCGGCTTCTTCCATCGTCACGCGCTGGCGGATGGCGGCGTCGACTTCAGCCAGCGGACGCTTGGACGCAGGCTTGAACTCGACGATGCGGCCGGCAACCAGCGTGCTCGGCGCGGTCTCGACCGCTTCGGTATTGCGCTTGCTGCTGATCGATTCGTTGGAGAACAGCGCGGCCAGGAACTTGGCGTTGTTGTACGGCAGCGGGCCGGCCATCGGCGAAGGCGTGCGCGATACGTTGGCGGCGCTTTCGATCTTCAGGCCCAGCTTGTCGGCCACCGGCTTCAGGCTGTCGGACTGTTCATAGACGGTGTTGGTGAAGGCTTCGGCCATTTCCGAATACTTCTTCGCGGCCTTCTGCTTTTTCAGCGCGTCGGCCACTTCGGTCTTCACTTCGTCCAGCGGCTTGACGACGGCCGGCTTGAGCGCGGTCACGGTCAGCACGTGGAAGCCGAAGTCCGACTGCACGGCGTCGCTGATCTCGCCCTGCTTCAGTTTCAGCACGGCCGCTTCCACCGGCGCAGGCAGCGCGCCCTTGGTCACGATGTCGAGGTCGCCGCCCTGCTCGGCCGATACCGGATCTTCCGACTTGGCCTTGGCCACCTTGGCGAAGTCGCCCGGGGTCTTGCGCAGTTCGGCCACGATGGCGTCGGCCTTGGCCTTGGCGGCGGCCACGTCGGCGGCGCTGGCGCCCTTCTTCAGCGCGATCAGGATGTGCGCGGCGCGGCGGCTTTCCGGCGCGGTGAAGCCGGCCTTGTTGGCTTCGTAGTAGGCGGCGACTTCGGCGTCGGTGACGGCCACCTGGCTCATCACGGCGTCGCTGTTGAAGACCACGTATTCGATCTTGGCCTGCTCGGGCACTTCGAAGAACTTGGCGTTCTTTTCGTAGTAAGCCTTGACCATCTCGTCGGTCACTTTGACCTGCGGCACGAAGTCGGTCACCGGCAGCAGCAGTTCCTGCACTTCGCGTTCCTGCGAACCGATGTCGGACAGCGTCCTGGCCACGGTGCGCGGCGCGAAGCCGGTGTTCTGGATGGCGTTACCCAGCTGCAGCAGCGTCATTTCGCTGCGCATGCGCTGGTCGTACATGGTCGGCGTCATGCCTTGCGCGGCCAGGATGGCCTTGTAGCGCTCCATGTCGAAGGCGCCTTCGCCGCCGAACTGGTCCTTGATGGCCTTCTGCAGCTGGGCGTCGGAAACGCTCAGGTGCGAACGCACCACTTCCGCCGCCACTGCGCGCTCGGCGATCAGCTGGTCCAGGATGTTTTGCTTGAATTCCGGGGTATCGAACAGCTTCTGGTCGAACTGCGCGCCCATACGCTGGCGGTAGCTGTCCAGCTGGGTGCGGATGGCGTTGTCGAACTCGAGCTGGCTCAGGGGTTTGCCGTCGATCTTGGCGATCGTGTTGGCGTCGTCGCCGAAGCTTTTGTAACTGCCGATACCGACGAATGCAAACGATGGGACGATGATGATCGCCAGGAGAATCTGCATCAAGCGCTGATGGGTACGAATAAATTCAAACATGGTCTGCCAATTCGGATTGAGTGGAACTTGCACATACAAAAAAGGCGAACACGCGTTCGCCGATTCCGGTTGCCGGATTTTACAGGGAGGCCCCCTCTATAGCAAGCGCAAATCATTGGCAAAACGGACACGTTGCCGGCGCCGGCGGACGGCGCGGCGGCGGCTGCCCGACTTGTGGTCGATAAGCGGCTCCGGCTTGAATAAGGCGGTGGCGAAACTATCCGCCGATATTCAAATACAGATAATCGGAATTAATATGCCATAAAAAGAAAAACCCCGCAGCTCATTATAAGCTGCGGGGTATCTTGTTCTTGGCGGAGCGGACGGGACTCGAACCCGCGACCCCCGGCGTGACAGGCCGGTATTCTAACCAACTGAACTACCGCTCCTTGGTCAAACTAAATATTGTATTTTGTTGGCGGAGCGGACGGGACTCGAACCCGCGACCCCCGGCGTGACAGGCCGGTATTCTAACCAACTGAACTACCGCTCCAACAAAACACTGGGTACTACTCACTACTGCAAAACTGGTGGGCGGTGAGAGGCTCGAACTCCCGACCTAAGCCTTGTAAGGGCTCCGCTCTACCAACTGAGCTAACCGCCCGTTTTGCCTTTGGCGAGCTGCTCAAGCGTTGAGCCGCTCACCGAAGTCCGTTAGTTTACAGCATCTTTCAAAGCTTTACCAGCTTTAAATTTAGGAACTTTAGCTGCTTCGATGGTGATCTCTTCCTTGGTGCGCGGATTGCGGCCGGTGCGGGCAGCGCGTTCGCTCACGGAGAAGGTGCCAAAGCCGACCAGGGTGACGCTGTCGTTCTTTTGCAGGGTGGTGGTTACACCGTCGATCACTGCGTCCAGCGCGCGTGCAGCAGCCGCTTTCGAGATATCAGCGGTAGTAGCAATATGGTCGATCAATTCAGTCTTATTCAAAGCAATTCCCCGTCACAAAGGTTATATCGTTTTAGCCCGGGAATTAAGGTATTTGAATACCGTTACCGGGCCGAGAAAAATCTCAGGCCGTATTAAACAAGCCAGCCCGCCTCTGTGTCAAGCACCGCACCCTAGAAAAATGGGGTGAAATAACAAACAGGCGCTATAAAAGCGCCTGTTTGGGAGATTAACGGTCAATTAAAGTTAGTGTTTTACTACTTCCGTCTGGCCGTCGGCTTTGGCGGCAGCCGCCGCGACGGCTTCCACCGGCGCGGTTTCCGTCACCGCTTCAGGCATGCGCTCCAGCGCGATTTCCAGCACTTTGTCGATCCAACGCACCGGCACGATCTCCAGTTTGTTTTTGACGTTGTCCGGAATGTCGGCCAGGTCCTTGACGTTCTGCTCGGGTATCAGCACGGTCTTGATGCCACCGCGCTGCGCCGCCAGCAGCTTCTCTTTCAGGCCACCGATCGGCAGCACTTCGCCGCGCAGCGTGATCTCGCCCGTCATCGCCACGTCGGCGCGGACCGGAATGCCCGTGAATACCGACACCATCGCCACCGTCATCGCCGCGCCGGCCGAAGGACCGTCTTTCGGCGTTGCGCCTTCCGGCACGTGGATGTGGATGTCGCTCTTCTCAAACACTTCGTTCTTGATGCCGAGACGATTGGCGCGGCTGCGCACCACGGTGCGGGCTGCCTCGATCGATTCCTTCATCACGTCGCCCAGGGTGCCGGTGCGGATCACGCCGCCCTTGCCCGGCATCTGCACGGCTTCGATGGTCAGCAGATCGCCGCCCACCTCGGTCCATGCCAGGCCCACGACCTGGCCGATCTGGTTTTCCTTTTCCGCGACGCCGAAATCGTAGCGGCGCACGCCCAGGAACTTGTCCAGGTTCTTGCTGGTGACGGCGACCTTTTTCTCGGTCTTCTTCAGCAGCAGCATCTTGACCACCTTGCGGCAGATCTTCGACACTTCGCGTTCCAGCGAACGCACGCCGGCCTCGCGGGTGTAGTAGCGGATGATGTCGCGCAGCGCCGACTCGGCCACCGAGATTTCCTCTTCCTTCAGACCGTTGTTCTTGATCTGTTTAGGCAGCAGGTAGCGCTGGGCGATGCTGGTCTTCTCGTCTTCCGTGTAGCCGGACAGGCGGATCACTTCCATGCGGTCCAGCAGCGCCGGCGGGATGTTGTACGAGTTCGACGTCGCCACGAACATCACATCGGACAGGTCGAAATCGACTTCGATGTAGTGGTCGGAGAACGTGTGGTTCTGCTCGGGATCCAGCACCTCCAGCAGGGCCGACGACGGATCGCCGCGGAAGTCCGCGCCCATCTTGTCGATCTCGTCCAGCAGGAACAGCGGATTGCGCACGCCGACCTTGGCCAGCGACTGCAGCACCTTGCCCGGCATCGAGCCGATGTAGGTACGGCGGTGGCCGCGGATCTCGGCTTCGTCGCGCACGCCGCCCAGCGCCATGCGCACGAACTTGCGGTTCGTCGCGCGGGCGATGGACTGGCCCAGCGAGGTCTTGCCCACGCCCGGAGGACCGACGAAGCACAGGATAGGCGCTTTCAGCTTGTCGACGCGCTGTTGGACTGCAAGATATTCCAGGATGCGTTCCTTAACCTTGTCCAGGCCGTAGTGGTCGCCCTCGAGCACTTTCTCGGCGTTGGCCAGGTCGTTGTTGACCTTGGATTTTTTCTTCCACGGCAGGCTGACCAGCGTGTCGATGTAGTTGCGCACGACGGTGGCTTCGGCCGACATCGGCGACATCAGCTTGAGTTTTTTCAGCTCGGCGGTGGCCTTGTCCAGCGCCTCTTTCGGCATCTTGGCCAGCGCGACTTTCTTCTCCAGCTCGTCCAGGTCGGCGCCGTCCTCGCCCTCGCCCAGTTCCTTCTGGATGGCTTTGACTTGCTCGTTCAGATAGTACTCGCGCTGCGATTTCTCCATCTGGCGCTTGACGCGGCCGCGGATGCGCTTCTCGACTTGCAGAATGTCGAGTTCGCCTTCCAGCTGGCCCAGCAGATGCTCCAGGCGCTTGGCGACGCTGAAGATTTCCAGGATCACCTGTTTCTGCTCGAGCTTGAGCGGCAGGTGCGCGGCGACGGTGTCGGCCAGGCGGCCGGCGTCGTCGATGCCCGACAGCGAAGCGAGGATTTCAGGCGGGATCTTCTTGTTCAGTTTGACGTACTGGTCGAACTGCTGAACGATGGCGCGGCGCATCGCTTCGATTTCCGAATCGTCGCCCAGCTCGGAATCGAGCGGCGTCAGATCGGCAACGAAGTGCGTCGGGGCATCGGTGATGCGGTTGATGCGCGCACGCTGCGCGCCCTCGACCAGCACCTTGACGGTGCCGTCCGGCAGCTTCAGCATTTGCAGAATATTGGCCACGCAGCCGATCTCGTAGATATCGGAAGCAGAAGGTTCGTCCTTGGCAGCGGCTTTTTGAGCGGCAAGCATAATGCTCTTGCCCTGCTCCATTGCGGCTTCCAGCGCCTTGATCGATTTTGGGCGCCCTACGAACAGCGGTATCACCATATGCGGGAAAACTACAACGTCCCGCAGCGGCAATAACGGCAGTTGAGTTTGCTCAGTTAATTTGGAAGTTGTCATGGCGTACCTTATGTGAAAGCGTGATTATGATGTGGGCGCTGTTTCGCCAAATCACAAGACCGACCTGCAAGAAATAATTCTCCTAAAAAAGAGTTTTTTCCAGTCCAGCTAGTCTGCTCTAAAAGAATACATCAAATAAAAAAGCCACGCGCGACAAGGCTGTCACGTGTGGCTTTCCGAATGAAGCCTGCATTCTTTTATTGATTTAAATTGTACCGCCTTGCCCCACGGATGCGAAATGAATTTTGCTCATCCGCCGGGTAAGTGTGCACAAGTTATTTAATTCTCACCAGATGCCTTGGCCTGGTCTTGATAGATCAATAAAGGTTTGGCGCCGCTGGTGATCGTATTTTCATCAATGACCACTTTGGTGACATTGGTTTCATTCGGCAGCTCATACATCGTGTCGAGCAAGGCGTGCTCGAGGATCGAACGCAGGCCGCGCGCGCCGGTCTTGCGGGCCAGCGCTTTCTTGGCGATCGCGTGCAGGGCGGCCGGACGGATTTCCAGTTCCGCGCCTTCCATGTCCAGCAGCTTGGAGTACTGCTTGACCAGCGCGTTCTTCGGCTCGACCAGGATCTGGATCAGCGCTTCCTCGGTCAGCTCCGACAGCGTGGCCACGACCGGCAGGCGGCCCACCAGCTCGGGGATCAGGCCGAACTTGATCAGGTCTTCCGGTTCCGCTTCCAGCAGCACTTCGCTGGCGTTGCGCTCCTTCTTGCTCTTCACGGTGGCCGAGAAGCCGATGCCGGATTTCTCCGAGCGGTTGGCGATGACCTTGGCCAGGCCGTCGAACGCGCCGCCGCAGATGAACATGATGTTGGTGGTGTCGATCTGCACGAAGTCCTGGTTGGGATGCTTGCGTCCGCCCTGCGGCGGCACCGACGCCATCGTGCCTTCGATCAGCTTGAGCAGCGCCTGCTGCACGCCCTCGCCCGACACGTCGCGGGTGATCGATGGATTGTCCGACTTGCGCGAGATCTTGTCGATCTCGTCGATGTAGACGATGCCGCGCTGGGCCTTGTCGACATCGTAGTTGCAGCTTTGCAACAGTTTCTGGATGATATTCTCTACGTCCTCGCCCACATAGCCCGCCTCGGTCAGCGTGGTGGCGTCAGCGATGACGAACGGCACGTTGAGCATGCGCGCCAGCGTTTGCGCCAGCAGCGTCTTGCCGGAGCCGGTAGGACCGACCAGCAGGATGTTGCTCTTGGCCAGTTCGATGTCGTCTTTCTTGCCCAGGTGCTTCAGACGCTTGTAGTGGTTGTACACCGCCACCGACAGGATGCGCTTGGCCGTTTGCTGGCCAATGACGTACTGGTCCAGCAAGTCCTTGATTTCATGCGGGGTCGGTAGGTCCGACTTGGCGCCCGTGACCGACTCGATGGCCGAGGTTTCATCGCGGATGATGTCATTGCACAGGTCGATGCATTCGTCGCAGATGAAGACCGACGGGCCGGCGATGAGTTTCTTTACCTCGTGCTGGCTCTTGCCGCAAAACGAGCAGTACAGTAATTTTTCGCCGCTGGAGGATTTTTTGTCTGACATGGGGCAGTTTTCTTTGGGTTACAGAATGGCTAGACTATGCCAGGAAGCATATATTTGAGTCCGGAAAAATCCGCCTACGACTACATGCTACCCGAAATAAAAACGAAACGCCCGAACGATTAATCGCCCGGGCGTTTTTTCAGCAATGCTGCGAAGGAAGCATCAAGCCCGGTTTGACAACATTTTGTCGATCAAACCATACTCTACCGCCTCTTCCGCCGACATGAAACGGTCACGATCCGTGTCTTTGGCGATCTGCTCGACCGTTTGACCGGTACGCTCGGCCATGATCGAGTTCAGGCGGTGACGCAGATACAGGATTTCCTTGGCCTGGATTTCAATGTCCGAAGCCATGCCTTGCGAGCCGCCGGACGGCTGGTGAATCATGATGCGCGAGTTCGGCAGCGAGAAGCGCTTGCCCTTGGCGCCGGCGGCCAGCAGGAAGGCGCCCATCGAGGCCGCCATGCCGGTGCACAGCGTCGAGACGTCCGGCTTGATGAACTGCATCGTATCGAAGATCGCCAGGCCGGCCGACACCGAACCGCCTGGGGAGTTGATGTACAGCGAGATATCCTTGTCGGGATTTTCGCTTTCGAGGAACAGCAACTGGGCGACGATCAGGTTCGCCATCTGGTCGTTGACGGGGCCGACCATGAAGATTACGCGTTCCTTCAGCAGGCGCGAGTAAATGTCATAGGAGCGCTCGCCACGGCCGCTTTGTTCCACCACCATCGGCACCAGGCCGAGCATTTCAGTGTCCAGCGCCGGATTACGGTTCATACCAGTCATTCCATTTCCTTGTGAAGCAGCTAGGGTCAGAAATCGTTTGCCGCTTAGCCGTCATCCTCGCGCAAGCGGGGATCCATAGAACGCATGCTCAGTATGGATTCCCGCCTGCGCGGGAATGACGGCGGCTACGGCGCCGTCTCTATTCTATCCTAGCTGGATTACGCTTGTGCGTTGCTTCCCATCAGTTCGTCGAAGGCCACGACCTTGGACGAAGTTTTCGACAGGCCCAGGACGTAGTTGACGACGTTTTCTTCCAATACAAGGGCTTCGACTTCGGCCAGGCGGCGACGGTCGCTGTAGTAGTACTTCAGCACTTCGCGCGGGTCTTCGTAGCTCTGTGCGAAGTCTTCGACTTGCGCCTTGACCTGCTCTGGCTGGGCTTGCAGCTTGTTCTCGCCGACCAGTTGCGACAGGATCAGGCCCAGACGCACGCGACGCTCGGCTTTTTCCGCGAACAGTTCTGGCGGGAATGGGATGTCCTTGACGTTCATGCCGCGGTTGGCCATGTCCTGGCGGGTCATTTCGGCCAGGCGCTCGGTATCCTGGGCGATCAGCGATTGCGGCACGTCCAGGGTCGCGGTTTTCACCAGCGCGTCCATCACGGCTTCCTTGTTGCGGGCTTTGACACGGCCGGCAACTTCGCGTTCCAGGTTGACCTTGATGTCTTCGCGCATTTTGGCGACGTCGCCATCGGCCACGCCCAGCGATTTGGCGAATTCAGCGTCGACTTCCGGCAGGTGCGCCCATTCCAGCTTTTTCAGCGTGATGGTGAACGACGCGGTTTTGCCGGCGACATCCTTGCCGTGGTAGTCCTCTGGGAAAGCCAGTGGGAAGGTCTTGGCTTCGCCAACCTTCAGGCCCACGGTGGCGGCTTCGAATTCCGGCAGCATGCGGCCTTCGCCCAGCACGAAGGCGTAGTCGTCAGCCTTACCACCTGGGAATTCCACGCCGTCGATCGAGCCGACGAAGTCCACGGTCACGCGGTCGCCGTTGGCGGCAACCGGCTCGCCGCCGTCGCCGTGTTCACCGGCTTCGCCCTTGGTGTGGAAGTGCACGCGCTGCTTGCGCAGGATTTCGATGGTCTTGTCGATTTCGGTTTCCGACACATCGGCCTTGACGGTCTCGATTTCCACCGTCGACAGGTCGCCGACGACCACTTCCGGGTAGACTTCGAACGTCGCGTCGAAGGTCAGCACGCCGGCTGGCGACTCGGCCTTGGGCTCGATGTTCGGATAGCCGGCCACGCGCAACTGGTTTTCGTTTGCGGCGTCGTTGAAAGCGCGGCCAACTTTATCGTTCAGCACTTCGGTTTCGATCTGATAACCGTATTGTGCCGCGACCATTTTCAGAGGAACTTTACCCGGACGGAAGCCTGGTGCCTTAGCCGTTTTGGCTTGCACTTTCAGGCGCTTCTCAACTTCAGCGCGGACCTCGGTCAGCGGGAAGGAGATCGTGATACGACGTTCGAGTTTGCCTAAGGTTTCGACTGCAGTTGCCATGTAAAAATCGTCCAAAAAATAAGAAAAACAGTTGGTGCGAGGAGGGGGACTCGAACCCCCACACCATTGCTGGCGTCAGGACCTAAACCTGGTGCGTCTACCAATTTCGCCATCCTCGCGGCATGTTTGCACAAAAGCAAAGGGCGACCCGTAAGTGAAAACGGTCGCCCTATCCCCACTTTTCCCGCGGGGGCTTTCAACTTCAACGCGATATTCTAACGGGTTTTCTAGCGAAATGTGGCGATTTTTAATCTCTCGCCAACATTAGCGCGGTTTTTGCCCATTTAGCCGGCAAAGCGGGCCGTTAGTAGGGGCTGGACGCAGGCTGTCCAGCCAAATCGGTCCATATATCGTCGGGCAGCGAGCGGTCTCGCAGGCGCACCCGATCATGCTCTGGATAGGTGATGTGATCGACCGGCGCGCGGGTTCCCACCACCAGGCAACGCGTCGCGCCGGCACTCCGGTTCTCCAGGTAGTGCCCGACCTGGACGCCTGCCCGGAAGGTCGCGGCGCCGCCGGCACGCACCAGCGTCTCGGCGCTCCCCTCCACCACGGTGATCTCGCCGGCAAGGACGTAAACCATCTCGTCCTCGGCGCTGTGCCAATGCTTGATCGAAGTGCTGCAGCCGGGCTGCAGCACTTCGATGAAGGCGCCGAACTGCGTCAGCCCTCCAGCCTCGCTGATCCACAGTGTTTGATTCGGCTCGGTGGATCCGTCCACCGGATTGACCTCGGTAACCAGTTGATCAGCGGTGAAGACAGGCATGATGACGCTCCGTGCGCAGCAGCAGTTTTTTGGACACGCGGCCCCGCGTGTCCTCGGCGCATATCATAACGCCTGCGGTTTTTTGACGCGGAACCAGGCCGCGTACAGCGCCGGCAGGAACAGCAGCGTCAGCGCGGTCGCCAGGATCAGCCCGCCCATGATGGCCACCGCCATCGGCCCCCAGAATACCGAGCGCGACAACGGTATCATCGCCAGCGCCGCGGCCGCCGCGGTCAGGATGATGGGACGGCAGCGCCGCACCGCCGACTCGACGATCGCGGTCCACGGATCGTGGCCGGCCTTGATGTCCTGCTCGATCTGGTCGACCAGGATCACCGAGTTGCGGATGATCATGCCGAACAGCGCGATGATGCCCAGGTTGGCCACGAAGCCCAGCGGACGGCCCAGCACCAGCAGCGCCATCGCCGCGCCGGCCACGCCCAGCGGACCGGTCAGGAACACCAGCAGCGCCCGCGAGAAGCTGTGCAGCTGCAGCATCAGCAGCGTGAAGATGATGAAGATCGCCAGCGGCAGGTTGGCCGCGATCGACGCCTCCGCCGTGCCGCTGTCGGCCGCCGCGCCCTTGACGGTGATGGCGTAGCCGGCCGGCAGCTTGTCGCGCAGCGCCTTCAGCTTGGGCTCGATCTGGCCGGAGACGGTCGGTCCCTGGATGTTGTCGGCCACGTCGGACTGCACGGTGATCGCCCATTCGCGCCCTTCCCGCCACACCACGCCCGGCTCCCACACGAAATGCGCGCGGGCCAGCTGGCTGATCGGCACCGACTTGCCGCTGGCGGTAGGGATGTTGGTGTCGTTCAGGATCGAGATCGTGTTGCGCTCCTCGATAGGCTGGCGGATCTGGATGTCGATCAGCTTGATGTCCTCGCGGAACTGGCCGATGGTGGTGCCCGACAGGATGGTGTTGGCCGCCCGCATCACCGTTTGCGAGGTGACGCCCAGCGCGCGCATCTTGTCCTGGTCCAGGTCCAGGCGCAGCACCTTGATCGACTCGTTCCAGTTGTCGTTGACGCCCAGCGTGTTCGGATTGTCGCGCATGATGTCCTTGACCTGGTCGGCGATGGCGCGCACCTTCTCCACCTCGCCACCGGTCACGCGGAACTGCACCGGATACGGCACCGGCGGCCCGTTCGGCAGCAGCTTGACGCGGCCGCGCACCTCGGGGAAGTCCTGCTTGAAGATGGCGACGATCTTGTCGCGCAGCGCGCCGCGGGCGTGCAGGTCCTTCGGCAGCACGACGATCTGCGACACGTTAGTCTGCGGGAAAATCTGGTCCAGCGGCAGGTAGAACCGCGGGCTGCCGGTGCCGACGTAGCTGGTCACGCTGACCACGCCCTCCTGCTTGCGGATGAAGGCCTCGAACTTCTTCACCTGCTTTTCGTTGGCGGCGAAGGTCGTGCCTTCCGGCGTCCACAGCTCCACCATCAGCTCGGGACGGCTGGAATCGGGGAAGAATTGCTTCTCGATGAACTTGAAGCCATACACGCCCAGCGCGAAGATCACCAGCGTCGCCGCGATGGTGGTCTTGCGGTATTCGACGCACCAGTTGACCACGGCGCGGAACTTTCGGAATCCCGGCGTGTCGAAGAGGTCATGCTCGGATTCGCCCTCCGCGTGTGGCTTGACTTTCAACAGCACATAGCCGATGTACGGCGTGAACACCACCGCCACCACCCACGAAATGACCAGCGCCAGCGCGTTGACCGAGAACAGCGAAAACGTGTACTCGCCGGCCGCAGACTTGGCCAGGCCGATCGGCAGGAAGCCGGCGACGGTGATCAGGGTGCCGGTCAGCATCGGGATCGCGGTCGAGGTGTAGGCGAAGGTGGCGGCGTCGAAGCGCGACATGCCCTCCTCCATCTTGCGCACCATCATCTCGACGGCGATGATGGCGTCGTCCACCAGCAGGCCCAGCGCGATGATCAGCGCGCCCAGCGAAATCTTGTGCAAATCGATGTCCAACATGCGCATGAACAGGAAGGTGACCGACAGCACCAGCGGTATCGTCAGCGCCACCACCAGGCCGGGACGCACGTCCAGCCGCAGCTTGGGCTTGCTGTGCAGGCCCAGCGCGACGAAGCTGACGGCCAGCACGATCAGCACCGCCTCGATCAGCGTGTGCACGAACTCGCCGACCGAGGCCTTGACCGCCTCCGGCTGGTCCGACACGCGCTCGAGCTCGATGCCGACCGGCAGCTTGGCCTTCATCGCGGCCACGGTCTTCTCCATGCTCTTGCCGAGCTGGATGATGTTGCCGCCCTTTTCCATCGACACGCCCAGGCCGATCACTTCCTTGCCGTTGAAGCGCATCTTGTTACCCGGCGGATCCTGGTACTCGCGCTTGATGGCGGCGAAGTCGCCCAGGCGGAAGGTGGTGCCGTTGGCGCGCAGCTCCAGGTCCTCCAGGTCCTTGACGGTCTTCAACGCGCCGGTCACGCGCACCTGCAGGTTGTCGGTCGGCGTCACCAGCACGCCGGTCGATTCGACGCTGTTCTGCGTGGCGATCTGGTTGACGATGGCCTCGAACGGTATGCCCAGCTGCGCGAACTTCTTGTGCGAGAACTCGATGTTGATCTTCTCGTCCTGCACGCCGAACAGCTCGACCTTGGACACCAGCGGCACGCCGAGCAGCTGCTGGCGCACGAAGTCGGCGTAGTCCTTCATCTCGGCATAAGTGAAGCCGTCGCCGGACAGCGCGAAGATCGAACCGAAGGTATCGCCGAACTCGTCGTTGAAGAACGGCCCCTGCACGCCCGGCGGCAGGGTGCCGCGGATGTCGCCTATCTTCTTGCGCACCTGGTACCACGATTGCGCCACTTCCTTCGGCGGCGCCGATTCGCGCAGCTTCAGGATGATGGTGGTCTCGCCCGGCTTGGAATAGCTCGATATCTCGTCGATATCCGGCGTTTCCTGCAGCTTTTTCTCTAGCTTGTCGGTGACCTGCTCGGCCATCTGCAGCGAGGTCGCGCCCGGCCAGTTGGCCCGCACCACCATCGCGCGGAAGGTGAACGGCGGATCCTCGTCCTGGCCCAGGTTGGAATAGCTCAGCATGCCGCCTATCAGCAGCACGGCGATCAGGTAGCGCGTCAGCGGAATGTGTTCCAGCGCCCAGCGTGAGAGATTGAAGCCGCCCTTCATTTGGCGGTCCCGGCGATGGCAGGGGCTGGCGCGGGAGCGGCAGGCAGGTCATCGCCCAGGATCTTGACCTTCTGGCCCGGCTTAAGCAGGTTGACGCCGGCCGTGACGACGGTCTGGCCGGCCTTGACGCCGCTGCCCAGCACGATATCGTTGCCGGCCGCGCCGGCGATGGTCACCGGCACCAGCTTGACGGCTCCGCCCTCCACCACCCAGACCGAGGAGGCGGATTTTTCATAGTACAGCGCGGTCAGCGGCACCTTGATCTGCGGCACCGGCGACTTCGAGGCGAACTGCACCACGGCCGTCATGCCCAGCTTGGCTTCGGCCACCGAATCCGGGATCGACACCTTGGCGGTGTAGGTGCGGGTGGACGGATCGGCCACCGGCGAAATCTCGCGGATCTTGCCGGCCACCGCGTTTTTCGGGTCGGCCCACAGGCGCACCTGCACGTCGGTGATGCGGCGCAGCGTCTCGACCTTGTCTTCCGGCAAGCCGATGACGATTTCCTTCTCGCCCTGCCTGGCCACGCGCACCACCGGCGTGCCCGGCTGCACCACCTGGCCGACCTCGGCGTCCACCGCCGTCACCACGCCGTCCACATCGGACACCAGGCTGGCATAGCCGGCCTGGTTGGACTGGCCGCGGTACGCCGCCTGGGAAGCGTCGACATTGGCCTGCGCCGCCTTGTAGGTGGAATCCTTGGCGTCCAGCACGGCCTGGCTGACGAAGTTCTTGCTGCGCAATTCCTGATAACGCTTCAGCTCGGCCTTGGCCAAGTCGCGGTTGGTTTCGGCGGCGCGCAGGCCGGCCAGCGCCTGGGCTTGCGATAATTGCAAGTCCTGCGGATCCAGCTGCATCAGCACCTGGCCGTGCTTGACCAGCGTGCCGACGTCGACCTTGCGGGTGACGATCTTGCCGCCGACGCGGAAGCCCAGCCGCGATTCCACGCGCGGACGCACTTCGCCGGAAAACTCGGCGTTGACGTCGATGTCGCTGCCGGCCAGCACGATGGCGCGCACCGGGCGGATGTCCTCGGTCTTTTCGACCGGCTTGGAGCAGCCGGCCAGCGCGGCGGCGGCCAGGAGGCTCAATATGAAGGGGGAAATCTGACGCTGTTTTTTCAAGGCGACCACGGTGTATTCCTTTAGCTTGCTCTGGAGTGTAGATGGCACTACTATTACGGGTTGGAAATAAATGACTTTCCGTTAATTAATTATAAGCCGAGCAAATCCGTTTGCAAATGACTTTCGCGTCATTAATTTTAACAATGCTTTTAGGCTACATGTAATATGTCGGTTGACCACTACGAAAATTTTCCCGTCGCCTCAATTTTGTTGCCGAGCCGCCTGCGCCCGGCGGTAGAAGCGATCTACGCCTTTGCCCGCAGCGCCGACGATCTGGCCGACGAAGGCGACGCCACGCCCGAGCAGCGGCTGGCCGCGCTGAACGCCTACGAGGCCGAGCTGGCCGACATCGAGGCCGGCGGCAGCGGGAAAGACCCGATGTTTGAACGCCTGGCGCAGGTGATCCGCGAGCACGGCCTGCCGGTCAAGCCGCTGCACGAGCTGCTGTCGGCCTTCAAGCAGGATGTGCTGGTGAGCCGCTACCAGACTTACGACACGCTGCTGGACTACTGCTCGCGCTCGGCCAATCCGGTCGGTTTCCTGATGCTGCACCTGTACGGCGCGGCCGATGAAGAGAACATCCGCGACTCGGACGCGATCTGCACGGCGCTGCAGCTGATCAACTTCCTGCAGGACGTGGCGATCGACATCCACAAGGAGCGCATTTACATCCCGCTGGAGGATTTGAGCCGCTACGCGATCTCGCCGGCCGCGCTGGACCACGCCAGCGCCCGGCCGCGCTGGCGGTCGATGATGAAGTTCGAGGTGGAGCGCACCCGCGCGCTGCTGCTGAGCGGCGCGCCGCTGGCCCTGCGGCTCAACGGCCGCATCGGCTTCGAGCTGCGCATGGTGGTGCAAGGCGGCCTGCGCATCCTGGACGCCATCGAGGCGGTCGAGTACGACGTCTTCCTGCACCGCCCCAAGCTGACCCGGCGCGACTGGCTGGCCATCTTCTGGGCGGCCGTGCGCATGAAAAAGCAGATGAAGGCCGCGTTCAGCGCCGCTTGATGCCTCTCAATTGAAAGTGCTCTCTGCCGCGCTATACTTCGGAGATAGGCTCCGGAGTACAGCCATGCCCGATATCACCCGTGAAGAAATCGACGCGAAGACCGCTGCGGCAGAAGCGAAATCACAAACGCAGTTTGCCATCTTAAACGGTAAATTTGACGCCGTCTTAACTCAATTTAACGGCAAACTTGACGCCGTATCAAACCAGTTCAACGACAGGCTTGACGCCGTCACGACCCAGTTCGACACAAAACTTGACACCCTAGCAACCCATTTCAACGCCAGAATTGACGCCATGGCCGCCCAGTTCAACGGAAAGCTTGACGCCATGGCCGCGCAGTTGAACGGCAGGCTTGACGCCATGGCAGCACGCCTGGATGGACATGGGGAGCGCATCGACGCGTTGGAGCATGCCGTCGGCAGTCTCAAAACCACGGTCATAGTCACCGGCATCAGCTCGGTGATCGCCATCGTATTCGGTGTGGCGACATTCAATGCCACGCTGCTGTCCAATATGACAGCCACCTTTCAGGCTGGCAAAGACGTTGCAACGACTCAGGCGGAAGTACAGCGCCAGGTTGAGGCCACGGCGGCGCTGTTACGGCGGCTGGAGCGCGAACATCCACCCTCCTCGCCACCTCAAAAATAGCCGCGCACGATTAAATCGTTGCCTCTGCACAATTTTTACTCTTCATGCTACCTTTCAAGAAAACTGAAAGGCAAGATCATGTTAGTGGGAGAGCGGTCGTTGCGGCCGAATGCGGAAATGTCGAAGGTGGTGGAACTGGGTGTGAGTCTGTCGCAGAGCCGGGGACGCGCGTTTGCGTCCGAGTTTCTGGTGCGCAGGAATATTCCGGTCAACGTTATCGTCCGTGTGCTGTCCGACCCGCCCGGGCGCCGCCGCGCTGGGCTACGCCGCTAAAATCTTCGCCATCAAGGCGCCGAATTCTGCTGCTTCACCGACTCGCGGATCGCCGCCGCCTCGGTCACCGACATCGCGGTCTCGCAGTTGACCCACTCCTTCGAGATCTGCCATTCCTGGTAATCCCCCACACTGAGCGCATGCTGCTTTTGCGCGTTCAACTGGTCGCAATGCGCCGCCACCCGGGCGGCCTCATCGAGGTGCTGGGCGTAGTAGGTGGCGGACTTCGTCTGGACATTGTTTGCCGCCGGCGCACGATCGCATCCGCAAAACAGCGGCATGACCAGCAATGCGGCAAAATTCGACGTACGCATAAGAAATCGCTCTACTGAAAACGTCACATATTGTATCGCAGGCGACGTGCCAGGTGCGGCGTATCACCCCGCCGTCGCTTCCGGGTCGGCGGGATGGACGGGATGGTGTATCGGCAACACCACGCGGAAGGTGGTGCCCTGGCCCGGCGCGCTGTCGACCTCGATGTGTCCGCAATGGGTTTGCACGATGCCGTAAGTCACCGACAGGCCCAGCCCCGTGCCCTTGCCGATCGGCTTGGTGGTAAAGAAGGGATCGAAGATGCGGTCCAGGTGTTCCGGCGCGATGCCGCTGCCGGTGTCGCTGACGGAAAACCAGACATGGTCGCCCTCGGTACCGGTGCGCAGCGTGATCTGCCCGCGCCCCGGCCGGATCGCGTGGGCGGCGTTGACCACCAGGTTCATCACCACCTGGTTGATCTGCGAGGACAGGCATTCGATGTCCGGGATGTCGCCGTACTCCTTGACCACGTCGGCGCTGTACTTGATTTCGTTGGCGACGATGTTCAGGGTCGAGTCCATCCCGTGGTGCAGGTTGAACCATTGCCACTCGCGCTGCGCATCCGCGTGCGAGAAATCCTTCAAGTCCTGCACGATGCGGCGCACCCGCTCCAGCCCCTCGCGCGATTCGGCCATCAGCTGCGGGATATCGGTGCGCAAATAGCCGAGGTCTATCGCATCACGCAACTCGCTGATCCGGGACAGCACCTCGGCCGCCGCGATGGCGCCTTCCGCGTCCTCATACGCGCGCAGCATCTCGAACAGCTGGCCCACGTAGCTTTGCAAGGTGGCGAAGTTGGAATTGATGTAGCCGATCGGGTTGTTGATCTCGTGCGCCACGCCGGCCGCCAGCTGGCCGATGGACGCCATCTTGTCCGACTGCAGCAGCTGGTTACGGGTCGCCTCCAGCTTGCTGTTGAGCTCGCGCAGCTCGGTGTTGCTGCTGCTGAGCTGGTCCATCATCCGCTGCTTGTCTTCCAGCTGCTCGGCCAGCTGCCGGTTGCGCTTGCCCAGCTCCTGCGACATGAGTTCCAGCGAATTCTCGATCAGCAGCCTGTCGTTCTCGAAACCCGCGTAGGCATCGTCGACCGCCTTGCTCAGGCCTTCGAGGTCGACCTGGCCGTCGCGGCAAAACTTCTTCAGCTGGCGCGCCAGCAGCGGATGCATGCCTCAATCCTCGCTGAAGGTGGTGACGGTCATGGTCTGGTTGTGCAGCTCGCAGCGGGTCAGCGCGCTGTGCGGCGCGATCTCGCCGTAGGAATAAAAGCCGGCCAGCGTGGCCTGCGGCCCCAGCACGTCGGCCACGCCCTCGGTCTCCTCCTCGATGCGCTGCTGCAGCACCAGCTTGCGGCCGATGCAGCTGATCAGGATCGCCAGCTCGGGCGCGCGGCCGTCCAGCTGCGACAGCGTGTCGTCGGCCGCGGCGATGGCGCCGTCGACCAAGCGGTTGAAATTGGCCTTCATCAGCTGCGCGTGCGAACCGACCGGCATGTCGCCGGCGAAGGTCATGCTTTGCTGCGCCTCGTCGACGCCGAGGATGGTGCGCACCACGTAGGTGTCGGTGCCGGGCAGGTGCAGCGCCAGCGGGAACAGCAGCGCCGACGAAGGCAGGCCGTCGGCCTGCTTGCCGAGGTAGGTCTTGTACAGGCTCAGCGCCGACTCGCCGTCAAGTTCGTACAGCACGTTGCCGTCGGCGCGCGTGATGCGGCGTTCCGGCCCGAAGGCATCCCAGCCGCCCAGCGAGCCGTAGCCGACATGCAAGGCCTCGCTGTAAAAACCGATGGCGGCGATGGTGTGGCCGTCGGCGGCCGCATTGGCCAGCACCACGGTCTCGCCGAAATCGGCGCCGTCCCCGGCCAGTCCGCCCGTCACGTTGACGCCGGACGGCAGCGAGGCGCGCAGGCCCTGCACCAGTTCGCTACCGTTGACGCCCAGGCCGTCCGACAGCACCAGCACATGGCGCAGGTGTTCGCCCAGCAGCTGGCGCGACAGCGACTCGCCGGCCTGGCGGCTGTCCGCCGCCAGTTCCAGCCGCACCGCCACCATGGCCACCCGGGTCGCGGAGAAGCTGACGGCGGTCAGCACGATGCTGCCGTCCAGCACTTCGGTACCGCAAATCTCGCCGGCCGTGCTGCAGCCGGCGATCACCGCGTCGGGACAGGCCGCGCGCAAGACGGGAAACAGTTCCCCGGACTGCAGCAGCGCCCGGGCACCGAACACCAGCAGCAGATCGGCTCCGGCGGGTAGTGCAAAATCGGATACCTGCGCCACCGTCATGGCCTTGAATTGCTCGATACGCATAGCCTTCTCCTGCCGGGAATCATCAACCGATTGTATTGAAGTCGGCAGTGGGTGTCGCGAAATATCAGGCTGCGTTGCCCGCGGGCGGGCCTTTCAGCTCGACCACGTTGTTTTCCGGGTCGCTAATGTAGATCGACGGCCCCTCACCCTCCGCGCCGTAGCGCGATTCGACCTTGCCGGCCTGCACGCCGTGCGCGCTCAGATGGGCGCGGATCGCGTCGGCGTCGAACGGCTCCACGCGCAGGCAGAAATGGTCCATATTGCGGCCCTCGGCGCCCGGCGCCGCGCCGCCCATCCTGCCCAGCTTGCCGTCCACCGGCACCAGGTCGATCAGCGAACTGCCCGCCCGCACCTGGATCAGGCCGATTTCCTCCTGCCGCTTCTCGACCGGACAGCCCAGCACCTCGCAGTAAAAATGCAGCATGCGCTGCAGATCGCTCACTCGCAAAACGATATGGTCGATCTCCCGGATATGGATCATGTTGAACCTGCCTCTTGATAAACCGTCAAATAAGGAATTGAGACTCTACCGCATCGCCCCCATCCGTGCACTGAACACTATAGAATAGCGGCTTCGAGTAACCCTTGCTTTTTTATCCATGTCTCCCGACGACTACTGCCAGCAAAAGACCGCCCAAAGCGGCTCCAGTTTCTACTACAGCTTCCTGTTCCTGCCGCCGGAACGTCGCCGCGCCATCACCGCCCTGTACGCATTTTGCCGCGAAGTGGACGACACCGTCGATGAATGCACCGACGAATCGGTGGCCCGCATCAAGCTGGCCTGGTGGCGCAAGGAAATCGCCAACATGTACGAGGGCAAGCAAACCCATCCCGTCACGCAGGCGCTGCAGCCGCACCTGAGCGTCTACAAGCTGGAACAGCAGCATCTGCAAGCCATCATCGACGGCATGGAGATGGACCTGAACCAGACCCGCTACCTGGACTACCCGGCGTTGACCACGTATTGCTGGCACGTGGCCAGCGTGGTCGGCATCCTGTCGGCCAGCATCTTCGGCGCGACCCGGCCGGAGACGCTGCAATACGCCGAAAAGCTGGGCCACGCCTTCCAGCTGACCAACATCATCCGCGACGTCGGCGAAGATGCGCGCAAGGGCCGCATCTACCTGCCGATCAACGAGCTGCAGCAGTTCAACGTGACCGCCGCCGACCTGCTCAACGCGCGCCACACGGACAACTTCGAAAAGCTGATGGCCTTCCAGGTCGCCCGCGCCCAGAAGGCCTACGACGAAGCGTTCGCGCTGCTGCCGAAGGAAGACCGCCGCGCCCAGCGTCCCGGCCTGATGATGGCCGCCATCTACCGCACGCTGCTGACCGAAGTGGAAGCCGACGGCTACCACGTGCTCAAGCAGCGCATCTCGCTCACGCCCATCCGCAAGCTCTGGCTGGCGTGGAAGACCTACATCCGTGGCTAACGACGGCGTGGACAAGCGCGGCGACGCCAGGACCGAGCCGGGCCTGACGTCGCGCTCGGTCGCGGTGGTCGGCGGCGGCTGGGCCGGCTGCGCCGCCGCCGTCGAGCTGGCGCGCGCCGGCTACAAGGTCACGCTGTTTGAAGCGGCGCGCACCCTCGGCGGCCGCGCCCGCCGCGTCGACACCGACCGCGCCCATCTCGACAACGGCCAGCACATCCTGCTGGGCGCCTACAGCGAAACGCTGCGGCTGATGAAGCTGACCGGCATCGACCGCGACCAGACCCTGCTGTCGCTGCCGCTGCAGATGCGCTACCCGCCCGGCAGCGGCGGCATGGATTTCGTCGCCCTGCGCCTGCCGGCGCCGCTGCACCTGGCGCTGGCGCTGCTGCGCGCCAAGGGCCTGCGGCGGGACGACAAGCTCAGCCTGGCGCGCTTCTCGACCACCGCGCGCTGGATGGGCTGGCGCCTGCACACCGATTGCAGCGTCAGCGAGCTGCTGCAACGCTTCGACCAGACGCCGCGCCTGATCCAGCTGATGTGGCGCCCGCTGTGCCTGGCCGCGCTGAACACGCCGCCGGAACGCGCCTCGGCGCAGATCTTCCTCAACGTGCTGCGCGACAGCCTGGGCGCCGGACGCAGCGCCTCGGACATGCTGCTGCCGCGCGCCGACCTGTCCGCGTTGCTGCCGGAAGCGGCCGGCGCCTTTGTCGAGGCGCATGGCGGCTCGGTGCGCGGCGGCGCCAAGGTGCAGGCGATACGCCCGATCGAAAACCGCCTGTGGCAGCTGGAAGTGAGCGGCGCGGCGGTCGGCGGACAATGGAGCACCTATTTCAGCGGCGTGGTGCTGGCCACCGGCGCCAGCCAGGCCGCCACGCTGCTGCACGACATGCCCGGCGCCGACACCAGCGCGCTGTGCCGGCAGCTGACCGCGTTCGAGCCGGAAGCCATCACCACCTGCTACCTGCAATACGACCGCGCCACCCGGCTGGAACTGCCCTTCTACGCGCTGCTGGACGATCCGCACAATTACCAGTGGGGCCAGTTCGTGTTCGACCGCGGCCAGCTAGACGAGGCCCAGGCCGGCCTGCTGGCGGTGGTCGTCAGCGCCTCCGGCGAGGCGGCCGGCCAGAGCCAGGATTTGCTGGCCGAGGCGGTCGCGGTGCAGCTGGCGGCCGTGTTCCAGCGGCCGGAGCTGGGCCGGCCCGAGTGGTTCAAGGTCATCACCGAGAAGCGCGCCACCTACGCCTGCACGCCGGGACTGGTTCGCCCGGGCAACGCCAGCGGCCTGGCGGGACTGGCCATCGCCGGCGACTACACGGCCGGCGACTACCCGGCCACGCTGGAATCGGCGGTGCGCAGCGGCGTCGCCGCCGCCGGCGTGCTCAGGAGGACTACCATCTAGTCCCCCGTTTTTGTCGCCTGATCCGCTATTTATGCAGCCTGTCACATGCCGGTGGCATCTGGACGAGCGTCTGCGTACAGTAGCACCATCGACAAAAGCAATATATTGGAATCAACATGAACCTCGCTCTCAGCCTTAAAACCCTCGCCCTGGTCGCCTTCGTGGTGGCCAGCACGGTGGCCATCGTCAAGACGACGCCGGTGGCCGACAGCGCGATGGCCATGGCGCACACTGTGGCAACCGTAGAAACATTAGGCATTTGACATCATGAACAAGCAGCAATACCTCGACGCGCTCAAGCAGGCCATGCAGGGACTGCCGCCGGAAACGGTGGCCAAGACCCTGGCCTACTACGAGCAGCGCTTCATCGACGGCCTGGTGGCCGGCCGCAGCGAGGAAGAGGTCTACAAGGAGCTCGACGAGCCGCGCAAGATCGCCATGACGCTGCGCGCCAACGCCCACCTGTCCGCCTTCGAGCAAAAAAAGACCCCCGTCAACGCCGCCCGCGTGGTGGTGTCCTTCATCGGCCTGGCCATCTTCAACCTGTTCATGGTAATCCCGGCGATGGTGTACGGCTGCCTGCTGGCGGCGGTGTATGCCTCGGCCTTCGCGTTCTACATCGGCGGCGTGGCGCTGGTCGCCAGCGGCCTGTCCGGCCAGAACGAGCTGGCGCTGGAAGGCCCGCTGCGCCACGTGATCGAATTCACCAACTCGCGCTTCGACACCCAGGAAGAGGAACAGGCGGCCGAAGGCTGGCGGCTGGCGATCAACAGCATGGGCTTCCAGGTCAGCAAGGACCCGGTCAGCCCGGAAGCGGCCGCCGAGGACGACGGCCTGAGCCGCAGCGGACGCCTGCTGAACCGCGCCGAGGCGGTGGCCGGCGGCGACCTGCACATCACCACGGATTTTGACAACGGCGCCCGCACCAGCCAGTCGCTGATCGGCTTCGGCATGATCCTGGGCGGCATAGGCTTGTGCCTGGTCAGCATCGTGCTGACCCGCTACACGATGATAGGCATCAAACGCTACGTGGCGATGAATGTATCGCTGCTGCGCGGCCGTTAAGGAGGTTTGAACATGCGCGCTTTACTGAAAATCGGAACCAGCCTGCTGGTGCTGTCGTTTGTGCTGATCGGCGTGTCCTACAGCATGCTGAAAGCCTACGGCAGCACCAGCCCCACCAGTTCGGCCGGCCGAGCGCTGGGCGGCGAGACGCGCAAGGTCGACGCCATGGCCACCGCCATCGAGTTGAGCGGACCGATCGACCTGACGCTGACCCAGGGTCCGGTGGCGTCGCTGAAGGTGCGCGGCGAGCAGCGCTCGCTGGCCAATATCGAGACCATCCAGGATGGCCGCGACCTGCACATCGGCACCAAGGGGATGCTGCTCAACCCGCGCCATCCGCTGCAGGTGGAGCTGGTGCTGCCGCAGCTGGAGGAGCTGGTGGTGCGCAGCAGCGGCGACACCAAAGTCAGCGGCTTCAACGGCGACAAGCTGGACCTGCAGCTGCACGGTTCGGGCAATCTGAATTTCAACGGCCGTTACCGCGAGCTGAGCGCCGGCACCCATGGCAGCGGACACCTGACCCTGAACTCCGGCAGCAGCGAGAACGTCGAGCTGGAAATGGTGGGTTCGGGGCAGATCACCTCGTCGGGCAGCTGCAAGACGCTGAACGCGGAGTTGACCGGCTCCGGCGACCTCGATGCGCGCCACCTGGCATCCGAAAAGGTGACCGTGAACCTGAAGGGCTCGGGCACCAGCCAGGTGTTCGCCAAGCAGTCGGCCGACCTGACCCTGCGCGGCAGCGGCGACATCCGCGTGTCCGGCAATCCGGACAACCGCAACGTCAGCCGCACCGGTTCGGGCGACGTGACCTGGGAATAATTCAGCCAGCCGCCAGCCAGGCCAGGGCATCGCGCCCCGCCGCCTGGCCGCCGGCCAGGCAGGCTGTCAGCAGATAGCCGCCGGTCGGCGCTTCCCAGTCGACCATCTCGCCAGCGACGAACACGCCCGGCGCAGCCTTCAGCATCGTTCCCTGCAGCGCCTCCCAACGCACTCCGCCCGCGCTGCTGATCGCTTCATCGATGGGCCGGGGACGCAGCAGGCGCACCGGCAGCATCTTGATGGCGCGCGCCAGCTCCTCTTCGTCGCCGTACTGTTCCTTGCTCAAACACTCGCGCAGCAGCCCCGCTTTCACGCCCTTGATGCCAAGACGGCTTTGCAGATGGCTCGCCATCGAGCGCGCGCCGCGCGGCCGCGCCACCTCGTCCGCCACGCGCTGCGCCGGCAGGTCCGGCAGCAGGTCAAGGTGGATGATGGTGCTGCCGTCGGCGGCGATCTGGTTGCGCAAGGCGGCCGAAAGGGCGTAGATCAAGCTGCCCTCGACGCCGCCCTGCGTGACGACAAACTGGCCCTGCTTGCGGAACGGCTTGCCGTCCGCGCCGGTGGAGATGATGGCGACCGTGGTCAGCGGCTCGCCCGCATGGCGGCTGCTGAAATGCTCGCTCCACGCCACGTCGAAGCCGCAATTGGCCGGCACCAGCGGCGCCACGCCGACGCCGCGCGCCGCCAGCAAAGGCAGCCACGCGCCGTCCGAGCCCAGCCGCGCCCAGCTGCCGCCGCCCAGGGCCAGCACCAGCGCGTCGGCGCGCACCAGCAGCTCGCCGTCCGGGGTTTGCAACAGCAGCGCGTCGTCGCGCCAGCCCAGCCAGCGGTGGCGCATGTGGAATTGCACGCCGCTTTCGCGCAGGCGGTGCAGCCACGCGCGCAGCAGCGGAGCGGCCTTCATATCGGTCGGGAACACGCGGCCCGAGGTGCCGACAAAGGTGTCCACGCCCAGCCCGTGCACCCAGTCGCGCACGTCCTGCGGGTCGAACGCGTCGAGCATGCCGCGCAACGCCGGCACTCCTCCTTCCGCCACGTAGCGGGTGACGAAATCGGCATACGGCTCGGCGTGCGTGATGTTCATGCCGCCGCGACCGGCCAGCAGGAACTTGCGGCCGACCGAAGGCATCGCGTCATACAGGTCCACCTGCGCCCCGCCCTGCGCCAGGGTTTGGGCGGCCATCAGGCCGGCGGGACCGCCGCCGATGACGGCGACGCGAAAAGGTGTCAAACTAGACTGCATGGACTCGATCCGATACTCATTACAGGAGACAAAATGGGCGCGCTATTCTGGATTAAACGCTATCTGCTGGCGGCGGTGCCGTTGTTTGCGATACTGGCGGCCGTGGAGTGGTTCAAGGGCTCGACCTCGCGCGACGACTACCTGAGCGCCGCCGTCTGGGCGCTGGTTGCCGCCGCCATCTTCACCTACGCCGCCTGGCGCCGCTACCGCAGCAACCAGGCCTGCGCCGTGTGCGACAGCTTCGACGCCGGCGCCAAGCCGAAAAAACCGGGCGCCTGACCGAAGGCGGTCAGCCGCCGGTGACCGGCGGGAAGAACGCCACTTCGGCGCCGTCGGCCACGGCGGCATCGGCGCCGCACATGACCTGGTTGCAGGCCATGCGCAGGGCCGGACTGCCCAGCGCCTTGTTCCATGCCTCGCCACGCGCAGCCAGGTGCGCACGCAGTTCGCCGACGGTGGCAACGCCAGCCGGCAGCTCCAGCGTCTCGGACGACGCACCCAGCGCCTCGCGCACGCTGGCGAAAAATTTTACGGTAACGGCCATCAGTGCATTAACTCGCTAAACGGTATAAATCGAACCGTGTCGCCGGCCGCGATGGTCTGGCCGGGCGGATTGTCGATCACGCCATCGCCCCACACGGTCGACGTCAACACGCCGGAGCTCTGGTTGCTGAACAGTTCGAGGCCGCCGGCGGCGTTGATCCGCACGCGCAGGAACTCGTTGCGCTTGTCCGCCTTCGGCCAGTTGAAGTCGGCCCGCATCGCAAACGCGCGCGGCGCCAGCGCGCCCTCCACGCCCTGCAGCCGCAGCACGAACGGGCGCACGAACATCAGGAAGGTGATGAAGCTCGATACCGGATTGCCGGGCAGTCCGACAAAGAACGCCTGCCCCACCTCGCCGAACGCCAGTGGTTTGCCCGGCTTGACGGCGATCTGCCACATATTCAGCTTGCCTTCCGCCTCCACCGCCGGCTTGATGTGATCCTCCTCGCCGACCGAGACGCCGCCGGAAGTGATGATCAGGTCATTCTTCCGCGCGCATTCGCGCAGCACCGAGCGGGTCGCTTCCAGCGAGTCCGGCACGATGCCGAAATCGCTGATTTCGCAGCCCAGGTTTTCCAGCAGCGCGCGCAGCGTGAAGCGGTTGGAGTTGTAGATGGCGCCAGGCGCCAGCGGCTCACCCGGCATCGTCAGTTCGTCGCCGGTGAAGAACACGGCCACGCGCAGCTTGCGCTTGACCGGCAACTCCGCCAGCCCGACCGAAGCCGCCAAACCCAGTTCCTGGCTGCGCAGGCGCGTGCCGGCCGGCAGGATCACGCTGCCGTTGGTGATGTCCTCGCCGGCGCGGCGTATCCACTCGCCGGATTTCGGCGCATGCTTGATGGTGACGATATTGCCGACCAACTCGCACTGCTCCTGCATGACGACGGCGTCCGCGCCCTCCGGTATCAGCGCGCCGGTGAAGATGCGCGCCGCGGTCCCCGGCAGCAAAGGCTGGCCGACATGGCCGGCCGGGATGCGCTGCGATACCGTCAGCGCCGCGTTGCCGCCGGCGCAATCGGCCGCGCGCACCGCGTAGCCATCCATCTGGGTGTTGTCCATGCCCGGCACGTTCATGCCCGACACCTGCGCCTTGGCCAGCACGCGGCCGTTGGCCGACAGCGTCGACACGACTTCGGTGTCGGCCAATGGACGCGCGGCGGCGTCCATCAGGGCCAGCGCTTCGCTGACCGCCAGCATCGGCTTGGGCTTGTATTCAGTCATTTCAGAGACCAGTGTTCGCCGCGATGTAGGCCTTCATCTTCTCCACGTCCGGCGGCATGACGACGAACTTCTGCGGCAGGTCCTCGATGTTCTCGAAGCCTTCCGGACGTTCGGCGTCCTCGCCCAGCGCATCGAGGATGGTCTCGTTGAACTTGGCCGCCAGCGCGGTCTCCAGCACGATCATCGTCACGCCGGGTTCCAGATTCTCGCGCGCGACCTTGATGCCGTCGGCGGTGTGGGTGTCGATGACGATGCCATAGTCGTCGGCCACGTCGCGGATCGTGTTCAGGCGGTCCTCGTGCGTCGACTTGCCGGACTTGAAGCCGTACTTGGCCACCAGCTTGAACTCGTCACCATCGCTGCCAGGCTTGCCGGACAGGTCGAAGCCGCCGTGGCTCTCGACTTTCTGGAACAGGGCGCGGGTGCGGTCGCCGTCGCGGCCCACCAGGTCGTAGATGAAGCGCTCGAAGTTGGACGCCTTGGAGATGTCCATCGACGGGCTGCTGGTGTGATAGGTCTCGGCCGACTTGCGCACGCGGTACACGCCGGTGCGGAAGAATTCGTCGAGCACGTCGTTTTCGTTGGTGGCGGCGACCAGCTTGTCGATCGGCAGGCCCATCATGCGGGCGATGTGGCCGGCGCAGATATTGCCGAAGTTCCCCGAAGGGACCGTGAACGACACCTTCTGGTCGTTGGACGTGGTGGCCGACAGGTAACCGCGGAAGTAGTACACCACCTGCGCCACGACGCGCGCCCAGTTGATCGAGTTGACGGTGCCGATCTTCTGTTTGGCCTTGAACGGCAGGTCGTTGGACACCGCCTTGACCATGTCCTGGGCGTCGTCGAACACGCCTTCGATGGCGATGTTGAAGATGTTCGGATCCTGCAGCGAGAACATCTGCGCGGTCTGGAAGGCGCTCATCTTCTTGTGCGGCGACAGCATGAACACGCGGATGCCCTTCTTGCCGCGCATCGCGTATTCGGCGGCGCTGCCGGTATCGCCGGAGGTGGCGCCGAAGATGTTCAGCTGCGCGTCCTGCTTGGCCAGCGTGTATTCGAACAGATTGCCCAGCAATTGCATCGCCATGTCCTTGAAGGCCAGCGTCGGGCCGTTGGACAGCGCCTGCAGCACCAGCTTGGTGCCGTTGTCGCCCTCTTCCAGCACGCGCAGCGGCGTGATCTGGCTGGCCTTCTCGCCTTTGCGGGCGTTTCTGTAGACATCCTTGGTGTAGGTCTTGGCGGTCAGCGCGCGCAGGTCGGCTTCCGGAATGTCGGTCGCGAACTTCCTCAGGATCTCGAACGCCAGGTCGGCGTAGGACAGCTGGCGCCAGGCGTCGAGCTCGGCACCGGTCACCTGCGGGTAGGCCGACGGCAGGAACAAGCCGCCATCGACGGCCAGGCCACCCAGGAGGATGTCGGAGAATTGTTGGGAAGACGAGGAAGCGGCCGATGCGGCGGCGCGGGTAGACACGTATTGCATAGATTAGAAAAGTCCGGTTGGGCTGACGGCTAAAGGGCAGAACGGTGCAAAGGAGCGGTTATTATAGTGCGAGCAAGCCGATGGCACAAAAAAAAGCCCCGGAACCGGTCCGGGGCGTTGCGCGGCCTTGGCGGCCTAGACACTTTTATGCGCTTTTGCGGCGGCGCATCCAGCCCATCACACCCAGGCCGGCCAGCAGCATGGCATAAGTTTCAGGTTCCGGCACCGGTGTCAGATTGACCGTAAAGCCATAGGTGGTATCGCCGGCGGCTTTGGAGCCCGCCACTTCCAGGTAGTAGGCGGTATTGGCCGTCACCGCGACATTGGAGAAATACCAGAAGCCGGAGCCAGCCTGCGGAACGGAGGAGTCGCTGGCCGATACCTCGTATCCGGCCGGGCCGATCAGCGCATTGCTGGCGGCGTCATGGATCGAGAACGATGTGATGGAGATGCCCAGTTGCTGCAGCAGCGAGTCGGTCAGGTAGCCGGAACCATCCGTGGTGAAGGTGTAGTGGTCGACGAACGTACCCGCCGCACCGGTAAATGCCTTGTCGACACCGGCGGTCCAGTCCACAACCAGTGAATTCAGGTCGTAGTCAGTCGCCTGGGCCGACGAGGTAAACATACCCGCTGCGAGCGCTACGGCAGCCAGTGCCGCTTTCATGGTCATATTCATGTTTGTGCCTTTAGGTTGGATGGGAGGAGGCTGAAAATTCTCGCGTCAGGTTTTTTTGCCGGCATTGCGCTTGCGGCGGGCCACCAGGCCCAGTACGCCCAAACCGCCCAGCAACATACCGTAGGTTTCCGGTTCAGGGACCGCAGTGACGATCTTGCCATCCAGCGTCAGCGAACTGCGGCTGTGGAATTTGCCGGTCACGGTAATCGTGTAGTTACCATTGCCCAAGTTCAAAGTTGGCAGCGTCCAGAGCTCGGTGACGCCGGTCTGCACCTGGTTGCCGGAACTGCCAGTCGGACCACTCAACGTAAAGGAGTACAGGTCGAGGCCGCCGGTGGCGCTGGTCGACGACACCTTGAAATCGCTGAAGGTAGACCAAGTGGTCGGGCTGGCCAGCGCAAATGTAAAGGTGTCGGTGAACAGGGTTTCCGCAGGACTGGTGCGGCCATAAGTGACGCTGTTGTGCGCTACGGTGCCGGTCAGGGCCAGCGGCGCACTCACATCCAAGGTAGTCGCTTGCGCGCCCGACCATCCCACCACACCCGCAAGCAACACGCCTGCAACACTGACTTTTTTCAGCGACATCTTCATAAAGACACCTTTTAAGTAGTAGTGGGGCCAGTACCGCGGCCAATATTAAAGCCCTGAAAATTTCTGAATTAGGATTAATGTATCATCGCGGACAGATTTTTTGTTATCAATTTTAAATTTTAAATTTCCCCTAAGACAATTTTTCTCGAATGCATGAGTTTCTGATTCTGCTCGGAAATTTTTGCCGAAAATTCGGCCTGAAAATTTTTTTGGGGAAAGTTTACGATGCATATGTACAACAAACCTTTTCCATAAAACAACTATGAAAAAAAGGTCTGTTGTATTTTGGTTGCGGCGCAGCACGCCCGAATTAGCAAGCCGCGTGATTGACAGTGATGACGTGGATGGCGAGGCCGCCCAGCGAGGTTTCCTTGTACTTGGCCTGCATGTCGGCGCCGGTCTGGCGCATGGTTTCGATCACTTCGTCGAGGCTGACGAAGTGGGTGCCGTCGCCCTTCAAGGCCAGCGAGGCGGCCGTGATGGCCTTGACCGCGCCCATACCGTTGCGCTCGATGCAGGGAATCTGCACCAGGCCGCCGATCGGGTCGCAAGTCATGCCCAGGTGGTGCTCGATGCCGATTTCGGCCGCGTTTTCGATCTGGTTGTTGCTGCCGCCCAGCGCCGCCACCAGGCCGGCCGCCGCCATCGCGCAGGCCACGCCGACTTCGCCCTGGCAGCCGATTTCGGCGCCGGAGATCGACGCGTTACGCTTGCACAGCATGCCGATGGCGGCCGCCGTCAGCATGAAATTGCGCACGCCGGTGACCGGGTCGCTGGGCTTGCAGTCTTCCGCGTAGTAGCGCAGAACGGCCGGTATGATGCCCGCCGCACCGTTGGTCGGCGCCGTGACGACGCGGCCACCGGCGGCGTTTTCCTCGTTGACGGCCATCGCATACAGGCTGACCTGGTGCAGCGCGTCGTGCGGCAAGTCGTTGGCGCGGTTGTCGGACGCCTTGGCGTCGCTGGCCTGCTTCCACAAGTTGGCGGCGCGGCGCTTGACGTTCAGGCCGCCCGGTAGCTGGCCCGGCGTTTCCAGGCCGTGGGCGATGCAGTCACGCATGACCTGCCAGATCTTGTCGATACCGGCGTTCAGTTCCGCGTCGGTGCGCTTGACGTTCTCGTTCGTGCGCAGCATTTGCGGGATGGTCAGGCCGCTGCGCTCGCCGTGGGCCAGCAACTGGTCCATGGTGTCGAACGGATAAGGAATGGCCGACGCGGGCGCGCTGCCGGACACCGGGGCGGCCTCGTGTGCCTCCCCCTCCTCCTTGATGAAACCGCCGCCAACCGAGTAATACACCTTGCCGAAGGTGCTGCCGTCGGCGCGCGTAACGGTGAAACGCATGCCGTTCGGATGCTCGGCCAGCGATTCGGCCATATGGAACACCAGGTTGACGCCGCGCTTGAACGGCACCGCGTGCTTGCCCAGCAGTTTCAGCTCGCCGGCGGCTTCGGCTGCCGCCAGTTGCGCATCGACGCTGGTCGGCACCACGTCCTGCGGAGTTTCGCCCATCAGGCCGAGAATGACGGCCTTGTCGGTCGCGTGGCCGATGCCGGTCAGCGCCAGCGAGCCATACAGCTCGGCGGTCACGCCGGTGACGTCGTCCAGCGGAGCGCTATCGAGCAGAAACCGGCGGGCCGCCACCATCGGTCCCACCGTGTGGGAACTCGACGGCCCGATGCCGATTTTAAACAGGTCGAATACGCTCATGTCCATCAGTTGTCTCGCTTTTTTATAGTGTGTTGAATTACGCCGCTTTGCCCAGATGGACATCGACGTTGGCCAGCATGTCGGCCACCATCTCCTCGACGCCGATGCGGGCTTTCCAGCCCCAGTCGGCGGTCGCGGTGGCGTCGTCCAGGCTTTGCGGCCAGGTGTCGGCGATGGCCTGGCGGCTGTCCGGCTTGTAACCGATCTTGAAGTCCGGCAGCGCGCGGGTGATCGCGGCGGCCAGCTGCTCCGGATTGAACGAGACGCCGGCCACGTTGTAGGCCGAGCGCACCTTGACCTGTTCGGCCGGCGCGTCCATCAGTTCGATGGTGGCGCGGATGGCATCGGGCATGTAGATCATCGGCAGCGTGGTCTGCGGGCCGAGGAAGCATTCATAGCGCTCGCCGCGCAGCGCCGAGTGGAAGATGGCGATGGCGTAGTCGGTGGTGCCGCCGCCCGGTGGCGACTTGAAGCTGATGATGCCCGGGTAGCGGATCGAGCGCACGTCGACGCCATACTTGATGAAGTAGTACTCGCACAGGCGCTCGCCGGCCAGCTTGCTGATGCCGTAGATGGTGGTCGGATCCATCACCGTGGTTTGCGGCGTATTGACGGCCGGCGTGTTCGGGCCGAAGGCGGCGATCGACGACGGCCAGAAGATGCGCAGCGGCTTGCCGATGGCGCCGCGTTCGCGCGCCACTTCCAGGATGTTGAGCAGGCCGTCCATGTTCAGCGTCCAGGCTTTCAGCGGCGCCGCTTCGCCGGTGGCCGACAGCATGGCAGCCAATTGGTAGACCTGGGTGATGCCCTCTTGCGTGACCAGCGCCGACAGCGCTTCCTTGTCCAGCACGTTCAGCGGCGTGTAGCGCGCCGCGTTGTACAGGTTGGTCGGGCTGATGTCGCTGGCGATGACGTTTTGCGCGCCGTGCTGGGCGGCCAGGGCCTCCACCAGTTCACTGCCGATCTGGCCGTTGGCGCCGATAACGAGGATGCGTTGTTGTTCCATTTTTATGTTCCTGACGATTTTCATGTTTAGTTTTTCAGCAGGCCCAGTTCTTGGCCCGCCTGTTCGAATGCTTTGAGCACGGTATCCAGCTGTTCGCGGGTGTGAGCCGCCGACAGTTGGACACGGACGCGCGCCTGGCCCATCGGGACCACCGGGTAGAAGAAGCCGCTGAGCAGAACGCCCAGCTCATACATTCGTGCCGCGAATTTCTGCGCGACGGGCGCATCGAACAACATGACAGGAACTACAGGGTGCGTACCGGGCTTGATGGTGAAGCCGATACGCTCGATCTCCTTGCGGAAGTAAGCGGTGTTTTCATGCAGGCGGTCGCGCAGCTCGGTCGATTGCGACAGCTGCTGCAGCACCGCCAGCGAAGCGCCGGCGATCGACGGCGCCAGCGTGTTGGAGAACAGGTAGGGACGCGATTTCTGGCGCAGCATGTCGATCACTTCCTTGCGCGCCGAGGTGAAGCCGCCCATCGCGCCGCCCAGCGCCTTGCCCAGCGTGCCGGTGATGATGTCGATGCGGCCCATGACGTTGTGGTGCTCGTGCGTGCCGCGGCCGGTCGCGCCCATGAAGCCGGAGGCGTGGCATTCGTCGATCATCACCAGCGCGCCGTACTTGTCGGCCAGGTCGCAGATCTTGTCCAGCTGGGCGATGGTGCCGTCCATCGAGAACACGCCGTCGGTGACGATGACCTTGTGGCGCTTGTCGGACGCCGCCTGCAGCTGCACTTCCAGGTCGGCCATGTCGTTGTGGGCGTAGCGGAAGCGCGCGGCCTTGCACAGGCGGATGCCGTCGATGATCGAGGCGTGGTTCAGCGCGTCGGAGATGATGGCGTCGTTTTCATCGAACAGCGGCTCGAACACGCCGCCGTTGGCGTCGAAGGCCGCCGCGTACAGGATGGTGTCCTCGGTGCCGAGGAACTTCGAGATCGCCTGTTCCAGCTGCTTGTGCACCGTCTGCGTGCCGCAGATGAAACGTACCGACGACAGGCCGTAGCCGTATTTCTCGGTGGCGTCGATCGCGGCCTGGGCCACCCACTCCTGGCCGGACAGTCCGAGGTAGTTGTTGGCGCACATATTAATCAAGGTGCGGCCATCCTCGCCCACCACTTCCGAGCCCTGGCGCGACGCCAGCACACGCTCGGGCTTGTACAGGCCCTGCTCGCGCAGCTGGTCGAGGTTTTGCTGCAGGCCGCTGAAGAAGGAGGTTTTGGCTTGGATGGTCATGATAGTCCTTGTGTGTGGTACGATTTCACCGCGTTTACACTGCCTTATGCGAAATCCGTTATTTCGAACTCAAATTCAATATATCGAATATTACAGAGAACCAGTGAACTCTGCAAGCCGCGCACCAGCGGCGATTCAATTGAAATTTAGTCCATCTGCCGAATAAAACAATGAAAACACCTGTTTCGACAAACGCCCCACCGGAAGTCGGCGCCGCCCTGCAGCGGCTGCGCCTGGCGCGCGGCCTGACCCTGGAAGACCTGTCCCGGATCGCGGGGGTCTCCAAGTCGATGCTGTCGCAGATCGAGCGCGAGAAGGCCAACCCGACCATCGCCATCACCTGGCGGCTGGCCAATGCGCTGGGAGTGCAGATCGGGGAACTGCTGGCAACGGCCGAGCGGGAGACGGAGACCGTCCGCGTGATCGAGGCGCACGAAATTCCTACCCTGCCCGGCCATCACGCCGGCTACGTGCTGCGCATCCTGGGCCCGCTGGAACTGGCGAGCAAATATGAGTGGTATGAACTGACGCTGGTGCCGGGCGGCGAACTGGCCTCGCAGGGACATGATCCTGGCGCGCAGGAACACCTGACGCTGCTGCACGGTTCGGTGGAAGTGGAAGTGGGGCCCGACAAGAAGAAGGTCAAGCTGGGCAGCACGGCGCGCTACCCGGGTGACCAGCAGCACATCATCCGCAACGTCGGCAAGACCGAGGCGAAGGCGCTGCTGGTGGTGATACACCGTTAATTGGTTACCAATTCGACTCCCGCTCCGGAGTCGATGTGATGCGGTGGATCGACAGGTCGGCACCCTGGAACTCCTCCTCCGGATCGAGACGCAGGCCGAGCGTGGCTTTCAGCAGGCCGTAAATGGCGAAGCCGCCGATCAGGGCGATCGCCACGCCGAGCAAGGTGCCGCCCAGCTGCGCCGCCAGCGACACGCCGCCGATGCCGCCCAGGGCTTTCTGGCCGAAGATGCCCGCCGCGATACCGCCCCAGGCGCCGCACAGGCCGTGCAGCGGCCACACTCCCAGCACGTCGTCGATCTTCCACTTGTTCTGCGCCAGCGTGAACATCCAGACGAACACGCCGCCGGCGATGGCGCCGGTGGCCAGCGCGCCCAGCGGGTGCATCAGGTCCGAGCCGGCGCACACCGCCACCAGGCCGGCCAGCGGCCCGTTGTAGGCGAAGCCGGGATCGTTCTTGCCCATCAACAGCGCGACCAGCGTGCCGCCGACCATCGCCATCAGCGAATTGACGGCCACCAGGCCGTTCATCTTGTCCAGCGCCTGCGCGCTCATGACGTTGAAGCCGAACCAGCCCACCGTCAGAATCCACGCGCCCAGCGCCAGGAACGGAATCGACGACGGCGGATGGGCGGCGATGGCGCCGTTTTTCATATAGCGTCCACGGCGGGCGCCCAGCAGCAGCACGGCCGGCAGCGCGACCCAGCCGCCGACGGCGTGCACCACCACCGAACCGGCGAAATCATGGAACTCGGCGCCGAAGGCGGAGGCCAGCCATTGCTGCACGCCGAAGCGGTGGTTCCAGACGACGCCTTCAAAGAATGGGTAGACAAAGCCGACCAGCAGCGCGGTGGCGATCAGCTGCGGATGGAAGCGCGCCCGCTCGGCGATGCCGCCCGAGATAATCGCAGGAATCGCCGCCGCAAAGGTCAGCAGGAAGAAGAACTTGACCAGCTCATAGCCGTTTTTGGCAGCCAGCACGTCGGCCGAGGAGAAGAAATTGACGCCATAGGCGATGCTGTAGCCGACAAAAAAGTACGCAATCGTCGACACCGCAAAATCCACCAGGATCTTGACCAGCGCGTTGACCTGGTTTTTCTTGCGCACCGTGCCCAGCTCCAGAAACGCGAAGCCGGCGTGCATGGCCAAAATCATGATGGCGCCGAGCAAAATGAACAATGCGTCGGCGCCGTCTTTGTATCCACCCATCAAGATTACTCCCCAAAATAATGCAAAAGTTAAAAACGAATATGAGTAAAAGCAATATTCGTTCCACTTTGGTGCAAATTTTAAGTGACTGATTTCGCTGGGTTTTATTTTGGTGAATACTTCGCACCACCGTCGTGCGCACCGAAAGATGGCATCATTTTGGTGCGGGTCAGATCGGAGCTCCCGGAGGCACAGCAGGCAAAGCCCGCAGTTTGACGCTGCGCGGATCGGCCAGATAGCCGGCGATCAGCTCGGCCGCCTGCTTGCGGCTGTCGGCCGTGACACCTTTGCCCGGGTTCTTTTGCAGCCACTGCGCCAGCTCGCGCACCGATTGCCGCACCTCCGCCGCCACCTGCGGATGCAGTTTGCCGCCGTCCAGCAGGTTCAGCATGGCGTCTGCCAGCACCCAGTTTGCGGCCAGCTGCACCGCTTCGCCGCCGACGACCGAGGCCGGCACCGGCTCGCGCTTCCAGGTTTTTTGCAGCAGCAACGACAGCACTTCCTGCACGCCGGGCTGTTGCGCGTCGCGCGCGTGCTGCCAGGCGACGCGGTTGATGCGGCTGGCGTCCAGCAGGAAGCCGGCCGTTTGCGCGGCGCCCGCCTCGGCGATCGAGAAGGCGTCGAACACCGAACCCATATTGGTGGCGAAGTATTCGCGGCTGCGTTCATGGCCCATCGCCGGCGGCGTCAGGACATCCAGCACGCCGGCCGGCAGCGCCAGGTATTCGGCGCGCAGGCTGTCGGCCAGGCGGTTCAAAGCCTGGCGCTGAATCGCCGCGGGCGTGGCCTTGATGCCGGCCTTGGCCAGGCCGGCCTTGACGTCGCCCGCGCTGGTGTAATCGAAATCTCCGCCGCCGATCAGGCGCGCCACCGCTTCGCCCTGGTAGCGCTGCAGCAGGTAGACCGGGACCAGCCGCGCTTCCAGCTCGCCGATCTGGCGGGCGTCCGGCAGCACATCCACCGAGAAGGTTTGCAGCGCGCGCCGGCGTACGGCGCCCAGCTGGTCCCAGGTCTTGATCGAGTCCGGGCCGAAGTCCCACAGCAGACCGTCGGGATGGCTGGAGCCAGGCGAGCGGTCGTCCTGGTCGCTGGAATACAACATGCCGGCGCCGCGCGCATCGGCGCGCAACTTGGCCAGCGCCGACTGCTCCTGAGTGCCGCCGCCAAAGTCGCCGTAGATGTATTTGACGATGTAGTCGTCCCACGGACCGACGCCGACGCCATAGGCATCGGCCAGATCGACATTGCCCCTGGCGTCAAGCTTCAGTATCGGATGGGGGTAATCCATCACCGAGCCGTTGCCGTTGCCCATGCGGCTGGCCGCGAAATTATGGGCGAAGCCCAGCGTGTGTCCCACTTCATGCGCGGCCAGCTGGCGCAGGCGGGCCAGCGCCATTTCCTCGGCCAGCTTCTGCTTGTCGGCCGGAGCGTTCTTGCCGTACGGGGCAAGCAGGCTTTCGGCGATCAGGATGTCCTGGCGCACGCGCTGCGAACCCAGCGTGACGGCGCCGCGGATAATCTGTCCGGTACGCGGATCGGCCAGCGCGCTCCCGTAGGACCAGCCGCGCGTGGCGCGGTGCACCCAGTGGATGACGTTGTAGCGGATGTCCATCGCGTCGACGCCCTCGGGCAGCAGCTCGACGCGGTAGGCGTCCTTGAAGCCGGCCTTCTCGAAGGCGCTGGCCCACCACGAGGCGCCGGCGATCAATGCCGAGCGCACGGGCTCCGGCGCGCCGCGGTCGACGTAGTAGACGATGGGCTTCTTGACGGTGCTGACCGCCGCCGACGGATCGGTCTTTTCAAGGCGGTGCCGTACTTGCCAGTGAACGTCGATGCTGCTGGCGAGCGGCGTGGCGAAGTCGTAGTAGCTGGTGTCGAAGCCACCGGAATATGGATGGTAGGCGCGTGGCTGCCAGCCGCCGGCTTTTTCACCCACCTCGGGCAGGCGCACCATGCTGATGCGCTGGCGCAGCGACAGGCTGGCGGGATCGGCGCCAACCTGGCGCACATACTCGGCCTGTCCGGGACCGGCAAAGGTCAGCAGCGACTCCAGTTCGACGTTGTCCGGGAAGGCCTTGGCCTCTTCCGCCAGCACGGCGCTACGCGTGGCATCGACCTGGTAGGCGCCCTGCTTGGCGGCCGTCAGGCGCGCGACGACGCCGTGGCGGTCGGCCAGCAGGAAGCTGGAGAAGTCGACCAGATGATGTTCACTGTCAGCGGCGAGTATGTCGCCGGACCACAGCACCGCGCTGGCAAAGGATTCCTGCACAGCGGCGCGTTCGTCCTTATCCGGCGAAGCGGCGATGAAGTTGGTGTTTTCCTGGACCAGGAACAGCCTGGCGCCACGTTTTTCAAAGTGCGCCATGCGCATCTCGCCCGGCTGGCCGCGATCGAGGCCGACGTCGTTCGAGCCCAGTGCGTAAGGCAAGGAACTCAGTAGCAGGAAGGGCTGGTTCAACGCGGCCACTGACAGCAGCACCCTGCCCTTGTCGGTATCGCGCCAGACGTCGATGAAGCCCGGCTGCGATTGCATGCCGCGCGTGACGTCGGCGATCTGCCTGGCAGCCGGCGCCGTGGACGAAACGGCCGAAGGCGAAGCGGCGGCGCCAACCACCGGCGCCGCGCCCGACATCAAAATGGCGAGCAGCAGCGGCCCGGCGGCTGGCGCGGCCCTCACTGCTGGCCCGCCGCTTTGACGCCTTCAGCAGCGGCGTCCATCTTCAGCGCGCGGCTCAGGAAGCCCCAGCGGTCCGCCACTTCCTCGATCTGCTTGGTGGTCGGCTTGCCGGCGCCGTGGCCGGCCTTGCTGTCGATACGGATCAGGATGGGCGCGCCGCCCGGCGCCTGATCGGCCTGCGCGGTCGCGGCGAACTTGAAGCTGTGGGCCGGTACCACGCGGTCGTCATGATCGGCGGTGGTGATCATGGTCGCCGGATAGCAGGTGCCCTTCTTCAGGTTGTGCAGCGGCGAGTACTTGACCAGCGCCTTGAATTCGTCGGCGTTGTCGGACGAGCCATAGTCCGAAGTCCAGGCCCAGCCGATGGTGAACTTGTGGAAGCGCAGCATGTCCATCACGCCGACCTGCGGGATCGCCGCCGCGAACAATTCGGGACGCTGCGTCATCGCCGCACCGACCAGCAGGCCGCCGTTGCTGCCGCCGCCGATGGACAGCTTGGCCGGCGACGTGACCTTGTGCTCGATCAGCCATTCGGCCGCGCCGATGAAATCGTCGAACACATTCTGCTTCTGCAGCTTGGTGCCGGCCGCATGCCACGATTCGCCGTACTCGCCGCCGCCGCGCAGGTTGGCCATCACGTAGACGCCGCCCATTTCCAGCCACGCCAGGTTGGCGACCGAGAACGACGGTGTCAGCGAGATATTGAAACCGCCGTAGCCGTACAAGTAAGTAGGATTGCTGCCGTCCAGCTTCAGACCCTTCTTCGACACGATGAACATCGGCACCTTGGTGCCATCGCGGCTGGTGAAGAATTCCTGGCGTGTCTCAAACAAAGCCGGGTCGAAGTCCACCTTCGGCTGGCGGTACACGCTGCTCTTGTTGGCCTTGAGGTCGTAGCGGTAGATGGTCGACGGCGTGGTGAAGCTGGTGTACGAGTAGAAGGTTTCGGTATCGGCGCGCTTGCCGTTGAAGCCTCCGGCCGAGCCGAGGCCCGGCAGTTCGATATCGTGCAGCGGCTTGCCTTTGAGGTCGAACACCTTGACCAGGCTGTGCGCATCGCTCAGGTAATCAACCAGCAGCTGGTTGTTGACGATGGATGCGGACACCATCGTGTTGCCACTCTCGGGCACGATCTGCTTCCAGTTCAACACGCCCGGCTTGCGGGTGTCGATGCTGATGATGCGGCCGCGCGGCGCGTTGCGCTCGGTGCGGAACCAGAACACGGAACCGTCGTTGCCGATGAAGTTATAGGCCGCGTCGAAGTCCTCCAGCAGCGGCACCACCTTGGCGTCCTTGCGCGACAGCTCCTTGTAGTAGATGCGGTTCTTGTTCTCCGTGCCCTGCGACGCGGTGATCACCAGGTATTTTCCATCCTCGCTCACTTCGGCGCCGAAGCCCCAGTCCTTGTGGTCCGGCCGGTCGTAGACCAGCGTATCCGCGCTTTGCGGCGTGCCGACCTTGTGGAAGTACAGCTTCTGGAAGTAGTTGACGTCGGCCAGCTTGGTCGCTTCCTTCGGCTCGTCGTAGCGGCTGTAGAAGAAGCCGGAACCGTCGTGCAGCCATGCGGTGCTGGAGAACTTGACCCACTTGATGATGTCGTCGGTGTCCTTGCCGCTGTCGATGTCGCGCACCCTGATCTCGTTCCAGTCGGAGCCGGATGCCGCGGTGCTGTAGGCCAGGTAACGCCCGTTCGGGCTGACGGCCAGGCCGGCCAGCGCCACGGTGCCGTCTGCGGCCAGCGTGTTCGGATCGAGCAGCATGCGCGGCACGTCGGCCAGCGTCTTCATCGTGTACAGCACCGACTGATTCTGCAGCCCGTCGTTACGGCTGTAGAAATAGCGGCCGCCTTCCTTGAACGGCACGCTGAAGCGCTCGAAGTTCCACAGCTTGGTCAGGCGCGACTTGATCGCGTCGCGGCCCGGGATCTGCGACAGGTAGCCCTGCGTCAGCTTGTTCTGCGCCTCGACCCAGGCGTGGGTCTCGTCGCTGTTGGCGTCTTCCAGCCAGCGGTAGGGATCGGCGATGGTGGTGCCGTGGTAGTTGTCCTGCTGGTCCACGGTGCGGGTGATCGGGTAGTTCAGCGTTGCGCCGGGGACCGGGCAGGTTTGCGCCAGGGCGGCGGCTTGCGACAATATCAGGGAGGCCAATAGCGATAAACGTCGTTGCATGTGTGATCCGTATCGAAGTAAGGTTCAGGAACACAGATCATAACGTGAAGTTTAGCAAATTTGAAACGTTAGGCCGGAAGCCAGGACATTTTTTATTTGGCGTAGCTGACGTCGTCGGCGGCGATGGCGGCCGGCGCCTGCCACGTCTCCAGCCAGGAAATGAGCTGGTCGCCGGGGATAGGACGGCTCATGAAGTAACCCTGCCCCTGGTCGCACCCCAGTTCGGCCAGCAGGCGCCATACGGCTTCGCTCTCGATGCCCTCGGCCACCACGCGCAGGCCCATGTTGTGACCGAGGTCGATGGTCGAGCGCACGATCTTGGTGTCGCCGATGTCGTTCTCCATGTTCAGCACGAAGGACTTGTCGATCTTCAGTTCATTGACCGGCAGCCGCTTCAGATACGCCAGCGACGAATAGCCGGTGCCGAAATCGTCGATTGACAGGTCCACACCCATCGCGCTCAGGCGCTCCAGCGTGTTCTGGGCGCGCACCGGATCGTCCATGATCGCGCTCTCGGTGATCTCCAGGCAGAACGAGCCGGGAGCGAGCTTGTGGCGCTCCAGCAGGTCGGCAAACTTGGCCGGCAGGTCCTGGTCCAGCAAGTCGCGCGTCGACAGGTTGACCGACACCTTCAGCGGATAGCCCTTGGCCGCCAGCTCCTGGCACAACTCCGCCGACTTCTCCATCACCCAGCGCGTCAGAACGCGGATAAAGCCGGTCTGCTCGGCGAACGGAATGAACTCGTCGGGGAACACGTTGCCGCGCTCGGGATGGACCCAGCGCACCAGCGACTCCATGCCCACCACCTTGCCGGTATCGAGCATGATCTTCGGCTGCACGTGCAGGCGGAACTCGTTGCGCTCGATGGCGTTGCGCAGCTCCGTCAGCAGCGACAGGCTCTTCTCGCTGGACTTGTCCATCGCCACGTCGTAGACCACGGCGCCGTCGTTGCGCTGCTTGGCCGCGTACATCGCCACCTCGGCCATGCTCAGCAAGGCGACGCCGTCGCTGCCGTGGGCCGGATAGCCGGCGATGCCCAGACCCGCGCCGATGTCGACCGTCTGGTCTTCCAGCGACAGCGGCGTCTCCAGCGTCTGCAGGATCTCGGCAGCCATGCGCTGGGCCGAATCGAGGTCGGAGGCCGGCAGCAGCACGGCGAATTCGTCGCCGCCCAGCCGCGCCACCTGCGCCGACGACTGGCGCCGGTTCGCCAGCAGCAGCTGCAGGCGGCCCGCCACCTGGCGCAACAGCGCATCGCCGAAGTTGTGGCCCATGACGTCGTTGACGTGCTTGAAGCGGTCCAGGTCCATCATCAGCACGAACACCGCTTCATCGCGCTTGCCCGCGTCGGCCAGCGCGTCGTTCAGCAGCAGCAGGAACTGGGCGCGGTTCGGCAACCCGGTCAGCGTGTCCCAATACGCCAGCCGGCGGATTTCCTGTTCGCGCTTGGCGATCCCCTCGCGCATCGCGTCGAAGGCATGCGCCAGCGCGCCGATTTCGTCTTCGCGGCTGGTGTCGATCTGGCCCTTGTAGTCGCCCTGTTCCAGACGCTTGGCGGTTTCCGCCAGTGAGCTGATCGGCTGAGCGATGCGCTTGGCGGTGAACACGATGGCCAGCGCCGAGACGGCGATGCCGGCCAGCGTCAGGCCGATCAGCCAGTGTTCGAGGCGGGTGTATTCGGCGGTCGCCTCGTCGATGGAGCGCGCCAGCAGCACGCTGGCGGCTTGGCCGTTGTCGCTGCCGATCGACAGCAGGCGCGCGCTGTACTGGCTGCTCTCGACCGTCATGTCGAATGGCCCTTCCGGCGTGGACGGCAAGGCCTGCAGCTGGTCGACCACGGTTTGCGCCGACGCGCCGAGGAAGGTCGAGCCCACGGCCATCCAGCGCCCTTGCGGGTCGCGCGTCAGCACGGTGGTGTGCAGCGAGCTGACTTCGCGCATGTCGGTGGCCAGCTGGCGGTCGATCGGGAAGGTCATCACGATCCAGCCGATGGTGATCGGCGCCTTGACCGGCATGACGACGATCTGGTACGGCCGGCGGTCGACGATGGCGATGCCGTTGGCGCCGTCGGAGGCTTCGGCGGCGTCGAGCATGCTGTCGACCAGTTTTTCCAGCCCGGCCGACTGGCTGTTGTTGGTCGATACGCTGATCTTGCGCTCGGCGCTGATCAGCATCGTCAGCGAGGCCTTGATGCGGCGCCCGCTGTTGGCCAGCGCCGACTCGATGGTGGCGCGGTCGCTCTCGTCGTTGTTGCCGATGGCGGCCACGAAGGCGGTGTCGCGCGCCAGCAGGCGGGCGCCGAAGCGCAGGCTTTGCGCGTTCTGGTCCAGCAGGCGGCGGAACACCTTGGCGCCGTTGCTGAGTTCGCTACCGATGCTGAGCCGGGCGTTGTTGTCGATGCCGCGCTGGATCACCAGCAGGCCGGCCACCTGCACGGCGATGATCAACACCAGGAACAGCGTGACGATCCGGCTTTCCAGGCTGCGAAAACGAATGCGCATGCTCAGGCCATCCCTCAGTAATTGGACGAGGATGCGTCTTCGGCCGACGCCGCCTTCATCGGCAGCTTGAACACCGCGGTCGCCAGGCTGTCGCCCGCCTTCACCGTCAGCGGCTGTTCGGGGGTGGCGCCGCCGACCGTGTTGTAGTGCCAGGCCTTGACCACGTATTTGCCGGCGGGCAGCTCGATGCGGACCGCGCCGGCGCCGTCGGTCTTGGCGAAGTACGGCGTGTCGACCACCTTGACGTAAGCCAGCATCTTGTCATGGATGTTACAACCGAGCACAACCGTGCCTGCCTTGTCGAACACCTGGGGCGCGGCCGACTGGCCGGAATACAGCTTCTGGTCGAATTTATGGGCAGGCGAGAAGGAATAGATGTGGTGGCGCACCTTGTCATTGTTCGGGAAGAATACCTTGCTGCCGGTCTGCACCACGCTGACCAGGGGCAGGAACTTCAGGCCCTTCTGCTCGATCTCCGCCGTGGCGGGCGCCTTGCCGGCCGCCGGACCGCCTTCGGGCTCGACATAAATCACGGTGTCGGGCAAGGCTTTGCCGGTCGCGTCCTGCACCTGCACGGTGAGACCGCTGGCGCCGGCGCCGGCGGCGCTCCAGGCCAGCAGACAGAACAACAGGGATCGACGGACACAACGACGCATGGGGAGCCTGAACTTTATTTATGACAAGCACATATTGTACCGATTGTAGCGACCGGGGGTAGCGTCGGAGCAATAGATTTGTTTCTATACGTCATCATGCGGTCACAAAAGCGCGCTACGATCTGCCGGTTGAAGCCTATTGAGCACCGCCATCGTGAATTCCGTTCTCGGCCGCAAACCGCCGCAAGGCGCTACCGTCAGTTATCTCAAGCCTCTGGCAGAGGATGACGACGCCGTGCTGCGCGCGCATCTGCACGACATCCTCGCGCGGCGCCAGCTGAGTGCGCTGTTCCAGCCCATTGTACACATGCAGAGCGGCGAAATCATCGCCTATGAGGGCTTGATACGGGGGCCGTCCGACAGCCCGCTGCACTCGCCGATGAACTTGTTCAAGGTGGCGCGCGTCAACGGCCTGACGGTGCAGGTCGAGCACCTGTGCCGTAAGGTGGTGCTGGAGCGCTTTGCCGAACTCAAACTGCCGGGCAAGCTGTTCCTCAACGTCAGCCCGGAATGCCTGCTGCAGCGCGACGCGCGGCATGGCGAAACGCTGGAATACATCCACCAGATCGGCATCCACCCGGACCGCGTGATCATCGAGTTGACCGAAAACCAGCCGACCTACGACTACGACCTGATGCGCGAGGCGGTGCTGCATTACCGCAACATGGGCTTCCAGATCGCCATCGACGACCTTGGCGAAGGCTTTTCCAGCCTGCGGCTGTGGTCGGAACTGCGTCCCGAGTATGTCAAGATCGACATGCATTTTATTCAATGCATCAACAACGACCCGGTCAAGCTGCAGTTCGTGCGCTCGATCCAGGAGATTGCCGACAAGTCCGACACGCTGGTCATCGCCGAGGGCATCGAGACCCAGGCCGAGCTGCTGGTGCTGCGCGACGTCGGCGTCGCCTTCGGTCAGGGCTACCACCTGGGCCGGCCCAACGCGCAACCGGCCCGCACCGCGCCGGCCGAGGTGGTCAAGGCGCTGGCGCGCAACGGCGTGGCGGTCTATCCGCAGCGCGGCGCCGAAAAAAACACGGCCAGCATCTACAAGCTGCTCAACCAGGTCGATGCCGTGCCGTCCTCCATGAACAACAACGACGTCTACGAAATCTTCGTCAAGCAGCCCAAGCTGCTGATCATCCCGGTGGTCGACGACGGCGAGCCGCTGGGGCTGATCAGCCGCTTCGACATGATCGACCACTTCGCCCGCCCCTACCAGCGCGAGCTGTACGGCAAGAAATCGTGCAAGCAGTTCATGGACCGCAAGCCGCTGATCGCCGACAAGGACACCAGCCTGCAGGACCTGAGCTTCCGCATGGTGCAGGCCGACGCCCACCACCTGTTCAACGGCTTCATCATCACCGACCAGGGCCGCTACCTGGGCATGGGCACCGGCCACGACCTGATGCGCGAGATCACGCAGATGCAGATCAACGCCGCGCGCTACGCCAATCCGCTGACCCAGTTGCCGGGCAACGTGCCGATCAACGAGCATATCGACCGCCTGCTGGAAAGCGGCACGCGGTTCTGGGTCTGCTATTTCGACCTGGACCACTTCAAGCCTTTCAACGACGTCTACGGCTACCGCCGCGGCGACGACGTGATCCAGCTGACCGGCCAGTTGCTCAGCGAGCGCTGCGACGCCAACCGCGACTTCGTCGGCCATATCGGCGGCGACGATTTCATGGTGCTGTTCCAGAGCGAGGATTGGGAGGAACGCTGCCAGGCCGTGCTGGAGCAGTTCGGGCATAGCGTGCTGGACTTCTACAGCCTCGAGGACCGCGAGCGCGGCGGCTATCTCAGCGAAGACCGCCAGGGCAAGAAAGTGTTTTATTCGCTGATGAGCTTGTCCGTCGGCGCGATCCGCGTCGAGCCGCGCCAGTACTACACCCACCACCAGATCGCCACCGCGGCGGCGGAATCCAAGAAGCAGGCCAAGAAGATACACGGCAACAGCCTGTTCATCGACCGCCGGCAAGGCGCCTGACAGGCAAAGGCTATAGCGGCCGCGTCAGCTTGCAGTGGGCGGCGCGCCATTCCCGCGCCTGTTCCTGCGCCGCCGCCATCGCTTGCGGCGTCAAGCCCAGCTCGGATTTCTTGCGGTTGCTGGCGGCGGCCAGCTCGCTGGCGTCGGCCGCCAGCAACAGCCACATGCACGCCTGCTGCACGTCGCGCGGCACGCCGCGGCCGCTGCCGTACATGCCGCCCAGGTTGAACTGCGCCATCGCGTGGCCCTGCTCGGCGGCCTTGCCATACCATTCCGCCGCCTGCCGGTCGTCCTGCGCCACGCCCAACCCGTTGGCATACATCACGCCCAGGTTGTTTTGCGCGCTGGCGTCGCCCTGCTCCGCCGCGCTGCGGTACCAGGTCACCGCGCGCGCCTCGTCCTTGGCCACACCGTGGCCGTTCGCGTACATCACGCCGACATTGAACTGCGCGTTCGGCGCCCCCTGCTCGGCGGCCATGCGGTACCACTCCAACGCACGCCGCTCGTCGCGCGCCACGCCGCGTCCGCGCGCGTACATGCCGCCGAGGTTGTACTGGGCCAGCACATGGCCGGACTCGGCCGCGCGGCGGTACCACGAAAACGCCAGCTCGTCGTCCCGGTCCACGCCCTTGCCGTTGGCCAGCATGATGCCCAGGTTGAACTGCGCGTCGGCGTCTTCCTGCTCGGCCGCGCGCTGCAGCCAGGCATAGGCGCGCAGCTGGTCGGCCGCCACCCCCAGCCCCTCGGCATAGGCCACGCCGACCAGCCGCTGCGCGACGGGGTCGCCCTGCGCGGCGGCCTGGCGGAACCATGCCAGCGCCTGCGCATCGTTGCGCGCCACGCCGTGGCCGTGCTTGTACATCAAACCGAGATTGAGTTGTGCGCTGGGATCGTTTTGCAGCGCGGCCTTACGGAACCAGGCCAGCGCCAGCGGAAAGTTGCGCCGCACGCCCATGCCGTGCACGTAGGCTTCGCCGAGCAAGGTCTGGGCGCTGGCCGCCCCCTGCTCGGACGCGCGGTAAAACCACGACAAGGCGGTTTCATCGTTGCGAGACACGCCGCGTCCCTTCTTGTACATCTGCCCCAGGTTTTGCTGGGCCGAAACGTCGCCCTGCTGGGCGGCGGCGCGAAACCAGCGCACCGCCTCGCGGTCGTCGCTGGTGACGCCGCGGCCGTTGTAGTACATCACCCCCAGGTGGTTCTGGGCGAACGCCAGGCCCCGGTGCGCGGCCTTGAACATCCAGTAGAACGCGCGGCCCTCGTCGCGTGCGATGCCGTCGCCTTTTTTGTAGAGCAGCCCCAGATTGAACTGGGCGTACGCATCGCCGCGCTCGGCGGCTTCGCGATACCACAAATAGGTGTCGTACCCTTCCCTCGCCGAGCTCTGATTTTTCATGGCACACCTCAGTCCAACGCTGTCACAATGTTGGTTAAAGTGTAAAACGCACCCCGTTTCGTGGTTTGAGCGCGCTCAAATGCGTCATGATAAAATGTTATCGTTTTCAGTGATGACTCAGTGATGACTCAGTGACGACTCAGTGATGAATGCTGCGTTGCCGGCCATTGGGCTTCGGACCCGCCGCGTACACGCCAATCGCCAGCACCGTCAGGCACCAGACGATCAAGGCGCCCGATGGCAGATCGTACAGCGTCGACAGCACCAGGCCGCTGGCATAGCCGGCGGCGCCGATCAGGTAAGCCAGCACTAGTCGTTTCTTGCCGGAATAATGGCGCACCGCCAGGCCGGGCACGATCAAGCTGGTGAACACCAGATAGACGCCCACCAGTTGTACCGAAGCTGTGACAGCGAGCGCGAAGATCAGGTAAAAGCCGAGCCGGCTCAAACGGTCGCGCAAGAAATACAGCAGCGCGCAGATGACCACCGTGCCGATGGCCGGCACCAGCAGCTGATCGTAGCGCACCCACAGGATCTGGCCGGCCAGCAAGTCCTGCAAATGCTCGCCGCCGTGCGGATTATGCGCCACCAGCAGCAGGCCGGCGGTCGCGGCCAGGATGAACATCACGCCGATCTGCGCTTCCTGCACTTCCGGCCAGCGCTTCTCGGTCCAGGTCAGCAGCAAGGCGCCCAGCACCGCCGCCGCGGCCGCCGCGCCCTGCACCGCCCAGCCCTGCGGATCGAGCTCGGCCACGCCGGCGATGATCACGCCCAGCGCGGCGATCTGCGCGATCGCCAGGTCGATAAACACGATGCCGCGCTTGAGCACCTGCGCGCCCAGCGGCACGTGCGTGGTCAGCACCAGCAGGCCCGCCAGCAGCGCCGGCAGGATGATCATCAGGTCCAGTGTTTCAGCGTTCATTTATTCGCATCCAGCAAGCGTTGTACAGTCGAGTCGAACAGGCCGAACAAATCCTTGCTCTTGTCGTCGCCGCCCACGGAGAACGGCAGCACCACCGCCGGAATCTTGGCGTGCTCGGACAGCCACTGCGAAGCGCGGCCGTCCTGGTAGGCGGCGCGTATCACCATCTTGGCCGGCGCGCGCTGCAGCTGGTTGAGCAACTCCGACAGGTGCGCCGCGCTCGGCTCGACGCCCGGCTTGGGCTCCAGCGTGCCCACCTGGCGCAAGCCCAGCCAGCTCATCAGGTACTCCATGTTCTTGTGGTGCTCGACCACGGCCACGCCCTTCAGCGGCGCGGCCTGTTTTTCCCACTTCAGCATGGCGGCGTCCCAGCGCGCCGAGAAATCCTTCTGCCGCGCCTGGTAGTAGGCGGCGTTGGCGGGATCGAGCTCGGCCAGGCGCTTGGCCAGCGCCACCGCCACCAGCGCGATGTTGTGCGGGTTTTGCTGGATGTGCGGATTGCCGGCGGCGTGGACGTCGCCCTCGCTGCGGTCGACCTTGCTCGGCACGTCGAGGCGCTGCACGAACGCGCCGGCCTCGAAGTTGCCCGGCTGGCCGGCGGCGATCTTGCTGTTGCCCGACTGCTGGACCAGCACCGGCAACCAGCCCACTTCCAGCTCCAGCCCGGTGCACACCAGCAGGTTGGCGTTGCGGGTGCGGGCGATCAGGCTCGGACGGGCCTCGACGCGGTGCGGATCCTGCAGCGCGTTGGTGGCGCTGGACACCTTGACCTTGTCGCCGCCCAGCTCATTGGTCAGCGCTTCCCATTCCGGCTCGCAGGCCAGCACGTTGAGGGCGGCGTGCGCCGACGTTGCCGCCACGCAGGCTGCGGCGGCCAACAGCAGTTGTTTGAGTGTGTGTTTCATTGCCTGCTCCTTAGAACGAGTGGGCAGCATGCGTGCCCAGGCTCATGATGTATTGAAGGAAAATCTGGTTGTCGGTGACGCCGGGACGCGACTTGTCGCGCGCCAGTTGCAGGCGCAGGCGCGAGAACTCGGACGGGCTGTAGTCGATCATGAAGCTGGTGCGCGACGGGTCGTACGCCTCCAGGACAGGCAGACTGGCCCAGCCCAGCACGCCGCTGTCGATCAGCCCGATGCGCTGCGAGCCGGACGACAGCCGGTCGTAACGCAGGCCGGCGCGCCAGGTCGGCATGAACTGATAGACGCTTTGCAGGTACCAGCCGGACTGCGTGCTGCGGTAGCTGCCGTTGGCGGCCTCGGCGGTGTCGACCGCGTAGTCCAGCGTGCCGGTTTCCTTGCGGCGGAAGTATTCGCCCTGCAGCTTGAAGTTGGTGTTGGTCGGATTGCCGTTCGGCGCCCATTTGTAGATGGCGTCGGCGATCCACATATTGGTCTTGCCGCTGAAGCTGTTGGTCAGGCCCTGGTCTTCATAGGCGCGCTGCTCGGCGCCGGTATGCAGATAGGACACGCCGGCGCGGTAGCTGGCCGCATCGCCGATGTCGTCGCCGATGTGGGCGAACACGCTGACGGCGCCGGCGCCGTTCTTGTTGCGGTCGTTGCCGGGGAAGCCGCTGCCGCTGCCGGCCTCGACGCCGATTTCCAGGAACTGGTCGATCGGCGCCAGCCACTTGGCTTGCACGCCGTCCGGCTTGTACTGGCCGCCGAGGAAGGCCTGGTAGGCCAGCGGCGCGTCGACGAAGTCCCAGGTGTGGGCGTGCTGGCTGTTCAGGTAGCCGATGGAGGACAGGAAGCGGCCGGCCTTGATGTTCAGGCCGTTTTCCATGGCGCGGGTCTGGACGAAGGCTTCTTCCACCGATACCTCGTTGTCGCCGCTCAGCGAGAAGGTCAGCTGGCCGGCGAATTGCGGATCGATGTTGGCGGCCATGGTCAGCTCGGATTCGCCCAGGCTGAAGCCGCGCTTGCCCGGACCGACCTCGCCGCCGCTGGGCGCGAAGCCTTGCAGACGGTACTGGGTAGTATCCTGTTTCAGGTTTTGCAACGTGCCGCCGAGGATCATCGAGATGTTCGGGTTGAACAGGTTGCTTGGCGCATTGGCGCCGCCGACGGCCGACGGCACTGCCGGCGTTTCAACGTAAGGCGCGGCGGCCACGGCATCGGCCGGCGGGGTCGTCGCCGGAGCGGCGGCCGAAGCGACGGCCGGCGCAGCCAGCTGCGCCTTGGCGGCTGCCGCATCCGATTGCGCCTGCTGCAGACGCTGCTCCAGCGCCTGCAGGCGGGCCTCGTAGGCGTCCTTCATCTGGCGGATCTCGGCGCGGATCTCGGCCAGTTCCTTTTGTTCTTTTTTATCGGCGGCATGCACTTGTGGTGCTGCCACGGCGGCGCTCAGGGCCGCCACGATTACGCTGTGCTTCAACATGTTGATTCCTGTAGAGAGATACGACGAACCGCCGCCTGCTCTGGATGCAGCGGCAACGGATCCAACGGACGCAATCAGGACAGGACGGGCGGAGCTCGGGACAGGAAGCCGCAAACGGTGCGCTGGCAATCCAGCGCCGCGGGCGTGGAGGCGATGGCGGCCGACGCATCGTTGTCGGCCAGCGGGAAGGAATAGAAACGGGTGTCGGCGGCGGAGCCGATCTGCGCGAACGCCAGGCATTGGGCGCAGCTGTGATCGAGGCCCAGCTTGGTGATGCCGCCGGTGTCGTCAGCCGCCTGGTCGCTTGCCTGGGCGGCAAGCTGCACCGAACCCGCCGCCGCATGCGACAGCGCGTGCGAGAACCCCATCTGCTGGGAAAACACCAGCAGAAGCGACAGCAGCACGTGGCAAAGGTTGCGGCGTATGTTCACAAAATACCAACAAACGGTTAATCGGTGCCGGTATTGTAATGCGAGTGACGCTTGGTCACCGCACTTTTTGTTTTTCCAGGAACTGGTGGACCTTGGCGGCCGCCAGCTTGTTGATCGACACCAACAAGGCCGGATCGACACCGGCGATGCCATAGGTGGCGCCGATATGTTTGCCGATATGAATCAGCACCTGCGCCGCCACTTCCGCGTCGGACTCGGCCCGGTGGGCCGCGCTGGCAAAGCGGATGCCCAGCTGTCCCGACAGATTGCCCAGCTTGTAGCTGGCCAGGTTGGGAAACACGCGGCGCGACAGTTTCAGCGAACACACCAGCGATTGATAGCCCGGCGTCAAGCCCAGCCGGGCCGCCTCGGCGCGCAGGAACTTGTCGTCGAAGCTGGCGTTGTGGGCGGACAGCGTGTCGCCGCCGATGAAGTCCAGCAGCTCCGGCACCACTTTCGATACCGGCGGCGCGCCGTCGACCATCGCCTGCGTGATGCCGGTCAGGCCGGTGATAAACGAAGGGATGCGCACATTGCAGTTGATCAGCGAGACATAGCGCTCCACCACCTTGCCGTCGACGATGCGCAGCGCCGCCACTTCGGTGATGCGGTCGCCCATGTCGGGCGACAGGCCGGTGGTTTCAAAGTCGAGCATGACGATGGACTGGTTCAGCATCTCGTCACCTCAGCCGAACTTGCGCACGGCGTCCAGCGCCAGGCCGGCGCCGATGCTGCCGAACAAATCGCCCTCGACCTTGCGCGCGGCCGGCACCAGCGCCGCGATGCGTTCGCGCAGCATGCGCACGCCGCTCGAGCCGCCGGTGAAGAATACGGTGTCGACATCGGCCGGCGCCACGCCTGCATCGCGCAGCAGGCTGAGCACGGTGTTCTCGACCGATCCGACCAGGTGGCCGATCGACTCGTCGAACGCGGCGCGGTCCAGCTCCAGCGTGACGGCCGGCGACAGACGGTCCAGCTCCAGCTGCACGCGGGCGGCGTCGGACAAGGCGATCTTGCCCTCCTCCACCTTCATCGCCAGCCAGTGGCCGGCGCGCTCGTCGATCAGCCTTTGCAGGCGGCCCAGCTTTTCCTGCTCGGCCGAATCGCGCAGCAGGTCGGACAGCTGGGTCCACATCTTCTTGGTGTAAGCCTGGTTGATCGTGTGCCAGGTCGCCAGGTTGAAGTAGTAGCTCGACGGCACCTCGCTGTTGTTGCGCAGGCGGCTGCCGTAGCCCAGCAGCGGCATCACCGACGACAGACTCAGGTATTTATCGAAGTCGGTGCCGCCGATGTGGACGCCGCCGTTGGCCAGGATGTCGTCGCGCCGCTCGGTTTTCTTCGCGCGCTCGGGCGATAGGCGCACCAGCGAAAAGTCCGAGGTGCCGCCGCCGATGTCGGCGATCAGCACCAGTTCCTCGCGGGCGATCTGCGACTCGTAGTCGAAGGCGGCGGCGATCGGTTCGAACTGGAAGGCGATGTCCTTGAAGCCGACCGAACGGGCCACCTCGGCCAGCGTGTCCTCGGCCAGCTGGTCGTTGTCGCTGCTGTCGTCGATGAAATGGACCGGACGGCCGAACACGGCCGACGTGAACTGGCGGCCGGCCGACTGTTCGGCGCGGTGCTTGAGCTCGCCGATGAACTGGGCCAGCAGCGCGCGGAACGGCAGCGCGCGGCCGCCGACCTCGGTCTGGCCGTCGATCAGGCTGGTGCCGAGCAAACTCTTCATCGAGCGCATCAGGCGTCCCTCGTAGCCGGCCAGGTATTCGGCCAGCGCCGCGCGGCCGAAGGTGACTTCCTCGTCCTCCGCGTTGAAGAACACGACCGACGGCAAGGTGGTCTTGCCATCCTCCAGCCCGAGCATCACGGGGTGGCCGGGACGCACCCAGCCCACGGTGGAATTTGACGTGCCAAAATCGACGCCGCAAGCTATGGCCATGTCAAATCCTTCAGATCGTAAAGGGGCGGTATCTTATCAGAAATTGCCGCGAAATCCCACCTTCGGGTAAAAATTGCATGGTGGCCACAACTAGCCGAATATTTCTTGAAAGAAAAACGATATTTGTTGCTATCGGACAAGTTTTTGATTATGCTCGACGGATTGAGACCTGCACAAGCAGCCACCCCGCATAAAAACAATGACCAAGACCAAGCCGACACTCGAAGTCAGCGCGACTGAACACAAAGCCACCATCGCCCGCGAAGCCCGCCGCGTCACCTCGTACGACGTGGCGCTGGTGGCCGGCGTATCGCAATCCGCGGTATCGCGCTGCTTCAAGCCGGGCGCCAGCGTCTCCAAGACCACCTACGCCCGCGTGATGAAGGCCGCCGCGCTGCTGGACTACATCCCCAACGCCGCCGCCCGCAGCCTGATCACGCGCCGCTCGAACATGGTGGCGGTGCTGATCACCAACCAGGCCAACCTGTACTACCCCGAACTGCTCGCCGAGCTGAGCCAGAACCTGACCACGCGCGGCAAGCGCGTGCTGCTGTTCACCTTGGAGCGCGAGAGCGACGTCGACCGCGTGCTGGCCGACGTCTGGCAATTCCAGGTCGACGGCGTCATCGCCGCCGCCCGCCTCAGCGGCGACCACATCGCCGAATTCGAGCGGCGCGGCATGCCGCTGGTGCTGTTCAACCGCACGCTGCGCGACGAAAGCGTCAACACCGTCACCTGCGACCACCTGGAAGCGGGCCGCATGCTGGTCTCGCGCCTGGCCGCCGCCGGCCACCGCCGCTTCGGCATCATCGCCGGCACCGAGGATTCCACCGTCGCCAGCGAGCGCCGCCGCGGCGCCTGCGAGCGGCTGGCCGAACTGGGCCTGCCGCCGCCGGTCGTGGTGCCGGGTGAATACGACTACAAGAGCGGCGCCGCCGGCCTCAAGGCCATCATCGAGCAGATGGGCGGCGTGCCCGACGCCATCATCTGCGGCAGCGACGTGATGGCCATCGGCTGCCTCGATTGCGCCCGCCACCAGCTGGGCATCGCCGTGCCGGAGCAGATGTCGGTGGCCGGCTTCGACGCGGTCGAGCCGTCGAACTGGCTCAGCTACAACCTGACCACGCTGCGCCAGCCGATGCAAAAGATGGCCGCCGCCGCCGCCAACCTGCTGTGCGCCGTCATCGACAGCCGGGAAACCGAGATCGAACGGCGCGTGTTCAGCGCCCAGTTCATCGAGGGGGCGACCGCGCGCCTGCAGCCGTTGCAGCCACCGGTGTCCGCCATCCCCGCGCCGCTCGCTATAATGTGCGGATGAGCGCTGTCCAAACCAATAATCCTCCCCGTTTCACCCCGCATGGCCTGATCCCCACCGCAGAGCAGACCGCGATCCAGCTGGCCCAGAACAAGGTGGTGCTGGTGGACGCCAACGCCGGCGCCGCCAAGACCACCACGCTGGCGCTGCGCATCGGCGAGGCGCTGGCGCGCAAGCTGGCGCCGGAACAGATCCTGGCGCTGACCTTCACGCCCGAGGCGCGCGACGTCATGCGCCAGCGACTGCTCGACGTCGGCGTGCCGGCGGCGCTGGCCGCGCGCGTGGCGGTGCAGACCTTCGAGGATTTCGCGGCCCAACAGCTGGACCGCATCGACGGCGACTCGCTGCGTCAGTGCGCCGAGGCGCGCCAACTGAAAGCCTACGCGCTGGAGGCGGTCGACCGCGTCGGCAAGCGCTACGCCGGCGGCCTCGACGGCCTGGAGCCGCAAACCCACAGCATCGCGCTGGCCCAGTTTCTCGACCTGCAGCTGCAATTGAAGGCGACGATGGCGCTGGCCACCGACGTGGAATTCATGGGGGTGGAGGAAGCGGCCGAGTTGCTGGGCGTGCCGCTGACCGACTACCTGACCACCATCGAATATGAAACGCTGCGGCTGGACGGTGGCGCCGGCGCGGTGTTCCGCGGCCCGTTCGACGCCACCTACGACCTGGCCTGCAACCTGGACGGCGGCGCGCGGCTGGCCGAGCACTTCCCCGACTACCGGCTGGTGCTGTGCGACGAGCTGCACGACCTGAACGAGGCCGCCTTCCGCATCCTCGACGCGCTGGTCGCCAGGCCGCAATGCTTCTTCGTCGGCGCCGGCGACAAGGACCAGGTGATCCACGCCAGGCTGGGCGCCAGCGAGCAGTACCTGAACCGCCGCTTCGCGCAGAGCTATCCGAAGCTGGTGCGCTATCCGCTCACCTACAGCTACCGCCACGGCCCGCACCTGGCCTACGCCATGGCCGAATTCAAGCAAAAGGCGGTGGAATCGAGCCTGCCGCTGCGCACCGAGATCCGCCAGGCCCACTACGACGACGCCGCCGGCTGCGCGCTGCAGGCCATCGCCGCGATCAAGCAGTGGAAGGCCGACGGCCATCCGCTGGACGGCTGCGCCATCCTGATACGCGACCGCCACCAGTCGATGGCCATCGAGAACGCGCTGATCGAAGCGGACATCGACTACCGCACGCCGGCCATGGCCGGCTACCTGCAGCGCGACGAGATGCTGTTCCTGCGCGGCCTGCTGGCGATCGCGCTGAAGGACTTCGCCGCCGTCAAGTCCGAACAGGTGCGCGGCGCGATCGTCGACGCCATGCTGGCCTTCAGCGAAATGCGCTTCACGGCGCGCCGCATCGACAACTTCAAGGCGCAAATCGTCAAGGATCCGGCGCTGCTGGGCGAGTTGTTCCTGATCGAGGACGAGCGCCGCGACGACGAGGAAACCAGCTACCGCGACGTCGCCAGCCAGGCCACCAAGCAGGCGGTGATCGCCACCATCGCCTGGCTGTCCACGGTCGACCAGGCCACGCCGGCGGCCGACGTGCTGCGCGAAGTGTGCGAGCGGGTCAAGCTGGTGGCGACGGCGCGGCGCATCTTTGTGCGTCCCTACGAAGCGGGCGTGGTCAACAAATCGGTGGCGGGACTGCTGGAATCGGCCGCCGCCTCGGGCCAGACGCTGCGCGAGTTCTGGGCCGCGATGAACGCCCGCGAAGCCTTCATCCGCCGCAAGCGCGAACGCAAGGCGGTGCTGATCGAATGCGTGGCCAACGCCAAGGGCAAGGAATTCGACCACGTGATCCTGCCCTTTTTGCAGGCCGACGAATTCCCGCACCCGACCCAGCCCAAGGCCGACGAGGAAAACCTGTTCTACGTCGGCGCCACCCGCGCCCGCGCGCGCCTGACCTTGCTCTCGCCCACCGACGCGGCGCTGCGCAGCGCCTTCATCGCCCAGATGCGGCTGCCGAAATCGGCCGCCGCCGCCGACGGCGCCGTGGCCCGCAACCAGTCGCAGAAAGCCGCCGCGCCCGCCGCCGCGCCGTCGCGCCACTACCTGAGCGCCACCTTCCACGAGAAGGACCAGGTCAAGGCGCTGGGCGCGCAATTCGACATCGCCCGCCGCGCCTGGTACGTCGAAGCGGGCAAGGATCTGGCGCCATTCGCTCCCTGGCTGAAAAAATAATGCATTGAGTCAATTCTTCTCAGGGAAACCCTTATATAATACCGCTCGCGGCTGGCTGTACAGCCTCATACCCATGCAGTTCCCTACAAAAACTGAAACCATTCGGGAGTTTTTCCATGAAAGCACAACAAAAAATCTTGCTGGCAGCCTGCGCACTGGCCGTCCTGAGCGCCTGCAGCACCCCAGCCCCTGTCGTTGCCCCGGCACCGGCACCTGCGCCGGTCGCTCCAGCACCAGTCGCTCCAGCTCCAGCACCAGTGGCCGCTCCGGTTGCCGTGGTTCTGCCAGCCTACCTGGACCCGAACAGCTCGATCTACAAGAACCGCAGCGTGTTCTTCGACTTCGACAAGTACACCGTCAAGCCGGAGTTCAGCGCGCTGGTCGCCGATCACGGCAAATTCCTGTCGGCCAATCCTAACGTGTCGATCAAGGTCGAAGGCAACACCGACGAACGCGGCGGCACCGAGTACAACCTGGCCCTGGGCCAGAAGCGCGCCCAAGCCGTCATCACCGCCCTGAAAGTACAAGGCGTGAAAGACAGCCAGATGGAAGCCGTCAGCTTCGGTAAAGAAAAAGCCACCGGCAGCGACGACGCAGCCCGCGCACAAAACCGCCGCGCAGACATCGTCTACCCAAGCAAGTAATCGCCCTTCAAAACGCCCGGCCCAAGCCGGGCGTTTTTACTTTCAGGTTCTGCAGCGCAGATGAAACACCCGCACAATATCCGTAGGGCCTTCCACAAAGAATTCAGCGACTGGCGCGTCTGGAGCTCGCGCGGCCTGGTGGTGGCGTTCGCCGCCGCCGCCGGCCTGACCGTGGTCGGCTTCACCTGGCTGGCCGAACAGGCATTCGATCTGTTCGAGGCCTTGTGCCGCCTGGCCTGGTGGGCTCCGCTGCTGTGGACGCCATTGTCGACAGCCGTCATCGTCTGGCTGACGCGCCGCTATGCCGCCGGCGCCGGCGGTTCCGGCATACCGCAAGTCATGGCCGGCCTGGAACCTTCTACACCGACCGAGCAACTCGGCCTGTTTGCCTCGTTGCGGCTGAGTGTCGCCAAGATCCTGTTGACCGCCGGCGGCTTCCTGGCCGGCCTGTCGATCGGCCGCGAAGGACCGTCGGTGCAGGTGGCGGCCGGCGTCATGCTCAGTGCGCGGCGCTGGCTGCCCGAGCGGACCACCGTCACCGCGCACGGCCTGCTGGTGGCCGGCGGCGCGGCAGGCATCGCCGCCGCCTTCAACACGCCGCTGGCCGGCGTCATGTTCGCCATCGAAGAACTCTCCCGCACACCGGAACAGCGCAGCAGCGGCCTGCTGATGGCCGCCATCGTGCTGGCCGGCCTGATGGCGGTCTCCGTCAACGGCAACGCCACCTACTTCGGCATCATCCACGCGGCCGGCATCGACCTGTCGCTATTGCTGCCGGGGTTGCTGGTGGCCCTGCTGAGCGGGTTGGCCGGCGGCCTGTTCTCGCGCCTGCTGATCGCCTCGCTCAGCGGCACCGCCACCGACCGCTTCAGCCGCTGGCGCGGCCGTTGGCCCATATGGTTCGCCGCCGGCTGCGGCCTGGCGGTGGCGGGCCTGGGCCTGCTGACCGGCGGCGCCGTCATCGGCAGCGGCTATGGCCATACGCACGACATGCTGGCCGGCCACGATCGCACGCCGGCGATGTTCTTTTCCTTCAAATTCATCGCCACCTGGCTGACCGCCTGGTCCGGCGTCCCGGCCGGCATCTTCGCGCCGTCGCTGGCCATCGGCGCCGCGCTGGGCAACGACGTCGCCCAGTTGCTGAATTATCCGCACGCGAGCGCGCTGATCGCGCTGGGCATGGTCGGTTTCCTGGCGGCGGCAACCCAGGCGCCGCTGACCTCCTTCATCATCGTCATGGAAATGGTGGACGGCCACGCCATGGTGCTTAGCCTGATGGCCTGCGCGATGGTGGCGCGCACCGTCTCCCATGTCCTCGGCCCGCCGTTGTACGCCAACCTGGCCCTGGTGCAGCTGCAACGATTGCCGGGCGCGCGCTCCCTCTAAAGAGAGCGGCGCCGCAAGCATAAGTTCGGTAAGCTGAAAGTTTCCATAACCTGGGAGCTTCCATGAAAAACCTCACCACCGCGGCCGGCGCGCCCGTCGTCGACAACCAGAACACCCAGACCGCCGGCCCGCACGGCCCGGTCCTGCTGCAGGACGTATGGCACCTGGAAAAGCTGGCCCACTTCGCGCGCGAGGTGATACCCGAGCGCCGCATGCACGCCAAGGGCTCCGGCGCCTTCGGCACCTTCACCGTCACCCACGACATCACCAAATACACGCGCGCCGCGCTGTTCTCCGAGGTCGGCAAGAAGACCGATATCTTCATGCGCTTCTCCACCGTGGCCGGCGAACGCGGCGCGGCCGACGCCGAACGCGATATCCGCGGCTTCGCCGTCAAGTTCTATACCGAGCAAGGCAACTGGGACGTGGTGGGCAACAACACGCCGGTGTTCTTCTTCCGCGATCCGCTCAAGTTCCCGGACCTGAACCACGTCGTCAAGCGCGACCCGAAAACCAATCTGCGCAGCGCGGAGAACAACTGGGACTTCTGGACGCTGCTGCCGGAAGCGCTGCACCAGATCACCATCGTCATGAGCGACCGCGGCATCCCGAAAGGCTACCGCCACATGCACGGCTTCGGCAGCCACACCTTCAGCTTCATCAGCCCGAACAACGAGCGTTTCTGGGTCAAGTTCCACTTCGTCTGCCAGCAGGGCATCGCCAACTTCAGCGACGCCGAGGCGACCGAGGTGGTGGGCCGCGACCGTGAAAGCTCGCAGCGCGACCTGTTCGACGCCATCGAAGCCAAGGACTTCCCGCGCTGGAAACTGGCGGTGCAGATCATGCCGGAAAACGAAGCCTCCAAGGTGCCCTACAACCCGTTCGACCTGACCAAGGTCTGGCCGCACAAGGACTACCCGCTGATCGACGTCGGCGTGCTGGAACTGAACCGCAATCCGGAAAATTATTTTGCGGAGGTCGAGCAATCGGCGTTCTCGCCGGCCAACGTGGTGCCGGGCGTGAGCTTCTCGCCGGACAAGATGCTGCAATCGCGCCTGTTCTCGTACGGCGACGCGGCGCGCTACCGGCTCGGCGTGAACCATCACGCGATCCCGGTCAACGCGCCGAAATGCCCGTTCCACAGCTACCACCGCGACGGCGCCATGCGCACCGACGGCAACCACGGCGCCGGCACCTCGTATGAGCCGAACAGCCGCGGCGAGTGGCTGCAGCAGCCGCAGTTCGCCGAACCGCCGCTGTCGCTGGAAGGCGCGGCCGCGCACTGGGACCACCGCGTCGACACCGACTACTATTCGCAGCCGGGCAATCTGTTCCGCCTGCTGACGGCGGAGAAGAAGCAGCTGCTGTTCGAGAACACGGCGCGCGCGATCCATGGCGTGTCGAAGCCGGTGCAGGAGCGCCATATCTTCAACTGCACCCAGGCCGATCCGGCCTACGGCGCCGGCGTGGCGGCCGCCATCGCCGCACTTGCGGGCAAATGAACAATATTATTGAAATGGAAATTATCGGCAAAGTGAGGCGGCTTGCCGCCTCATTTCCGCCGTGACAGACGCAACAGTTGATGCAAAAACACAACAATGGCCGCATTTTACGCGGCCATGCCTGACTTCTGATGCGCATGGGTGAACTGGCGCACATTCAAATGGCGGCGAGCCGGTCAAAATGGCATCGCATACTGCCCAACCTAGCCATTCCGTGACCGCCATGACTACTCTGATATCTGCCACCTACGCCCTGCAAAGACAGAAAATCGCCGTGGAGAGGACGCTGTATGCGCGTTCGGCGGAGGAATCCCAGTTGGCGGCCCGCTGGGCCAGCGCCTGGCATAAGCTGGTGCAGCGCAAGCTCGACCAGGCCGAGGCGATCCGTCCCATGCCACGCATGGACTACGCCGGCTTCAGCATCCAGCCGGCGTCCCGCGTCCTGCACTAACCCTGCATTGACCATCAAGCCGCGTATCGCATGGCCTTGCCGGCGGCGCCGTGTGCCGACTGGTAGCAGCTGCCGGCGCGGCATTCCATCATGTCGCGGTCCAGTACGGTGACGCAGCCGCGGCGATACTCGATCAAGCCTTCCTCAGCCAGTTTGCCGGCCGCGCCCGTGATGCTTTCACGGCGCACGCCGAGCATATTGGCGATCAATTCCTGCGTCACCTTCAGCTCGTTGGACTGGGAGCGGTCGAGGCGCTCCAGCAGCCAGCGGCACAGTTTCTGTTCGATGGTGGTATGGCGGCTGCCGGCGACGTTCTGGGCCAGCTGGGCGAACATGGCGCTGGTGTAGCGCATCAGCTGCTGGGCCAGGGGGCCGCCGCTGTAGAAGGCCGCGCGCAGCACGTCGGTGCGCAGGCGGTAGCCGTAGCCGGCGCACTGGACGACGGCCGAGTAGCTGGCGCGTTCGGTGGGATACAGCGCCACGCCGACCACACCCTCGCTGCCGACGACGGCGATCTCGGTGGTGGCGCCGTCTTCCATCACATACTGCAGCGAGACGATGGCGTTGGTGGGGAAGTAGGTGTATTCGACCTGGTCGCCGTAGTCGAACAAGTGCTTGCCCGCCGGCAAAGTCACCAATTCCAGGTCGGCAAACAACGCCAGCAAATCGTCGCGGGACAGCGCGCGCAGCAAGTCGTTCTGCTGGGCGCCGATCAGGCTGATGGACTGCGAAGGAGCTGCCTTGGTGCTGATATTAATGTTGTTCATTTTATGCCTCGATGTCTGGTTGATCCTTCGAATGATGTCGTGTGGATCGCATGTAGACACTATAGGCAGCGGCCCTGACTGCAGGTATAGGACCACCTTGCAGCCCTATGTAGGCTATGAACATTGCAAAATGTCATCTTTGTCCTACGCCCAAATCCGGGGTCAGATCTGACATTTGCAAATCCGGGGTCAGATCTGACATTTGGACACGAACTCGACTGTAATCGGGATCTGCTGAGCTAGTTGAGCAAAAGCTGAGGCTTCTCAATCTTTACTACCTCAGGTCGATTAGTGTCGCAGCATGGCACGCCCCCTCCGACTACAGTTTGCCGGCGCTCTTTACCATGTCACCGCACGTGGAGACCGTAAAGCGTCGATCTATCTCGACGACACCGACCGTCTCGTCTGGCTGCAGCATATTGGCGACGTATGTGAGCAGTTCAATTTTGTAGTCCATGGATACTGCCAGATGGGGAATCACTATCACATCCTGCTCGAAACCGCAGATGGCAATTTATCGCGCGGCATGCAGCAACTGAATGGCGTGTATTCGCAATACTTCAACCGCAGGCACAGTTTGGTTGGCCATGTTTTTCAGGGTCGATACAAAGCCATCCTGGTGCAAAAGGAAACCTACCTGCTGGAGTTGGCGCGATACATCGTTCTGAATCCAGTCCGCGCAAATTTGGTCGCAGCCCCGGAAGATTGGCCGTGGAGCAGTTACCGTCTGACGACAGGATCCACACCGCCGCCGACATGGCTGCAGACCGATTGGTTGCTGGCCAACTTCGACGCAAACCGAGCGGATGCCATCGTGAAGTACAAGAAGTTCGTATTGGAGGGCGGCGGCGCGGAGAGTCTACTCAAGCAGACATCAAACCAGCTCATACTTGGCGACGCGGATTTTGTTAGGCGGCTTCAGCCGTCACAGGACATCGCGACACTTGACTATATCTCCAGACAGCAACGCGGCAATCTTGCACAGCCACTGACCACCTATCAAAAGAACTATGCAGACCGCAACGAGGCCATGGCCCGCGCCTACGCCAGCACTGCATACACCATCACCGAGATAGCACGGCACTTCAACGTGTCGGTAAAAACGGCGAGTCGCGCGATCCGGGCGTGGAAAGGCTCTTAGTCAGGGCAGTACGGTAGAGTCCGTGTCCAAATGTCAGATCTGACCCCGGATTAATAGCTGGCGCGAAGTTGCAGGTAGGCCATGCGCGGGGCGCCGACCATGCGGCCGGCGTTGCCGTCGACGTTGCGGGTGTAGTAGCGCTTGTCGGCGATGTTGTTGATGCCGGCCATCAGTTCATAGCCAGGCTTGCCCGGCAGCTTCCAGCCCAGCTGGGCGTTCCATAGGCGGAATCCGGGGATCTGGCCCACGCTCGCGTTCGCCGCCTCGGCCACCGTGTTGGCGGTGTCGGAATATTGCTTGCTCTGGTGGGTGCTCGACAGGTTCGCCGTCCACGCGCCGACGCGGTAGCGCGCGCCCACCGTGTCCGTGTTGCGCGAGTAGAACGGCACGTCCAGGCCGGCCGTCGTCCCCGAATCCTGCACCGCTTTGGTGTACGTGTAGTTGGCGTAGACGTTCAGGCCCGCCAGCGCGCCCGCTTCGTCAAAGCCGTAGTCCACCGCCGTTTCGATGCCGTCGTGCTTGGTCGCGCCGATGTTGCGGAACACCGCCGGCGTCGTGCCCGGCACTTGCAGGATCTGGTTGTCGAATTTCAGCCTGAAGGCCGTGACCTCGGCGCTTAGCGTTGAAGTCTTCCAGCGCGCGCCCAGCTCGGCCGTCCTGGCCAGCTCCGGGATCAGCGGGTTGGCCGACGTCTGCGAATTGAGCTGGGTGTTCTGCACAGGTCCGAACGAGGTCGTGTAGTTGGCGAACACCGTCAGCGCCCGGTTCATCAGGTAGGCCACGTTCAGCGACGGCAAGGCCTTGTTGTTGTCGGTCGCGAAGACAGACCTGGCCGTCAAGTCGTTGCGCTCCGACTTGATGTGCTCGTATCGCAGCCCCGGCGTGATGCGCCAGGCGCCAACCGCGATGCGGTCGTCGACATACGCCGCATGCGCGTCGGTGCTGTTGAGGAAGGTCGACGTCGCGCCGTTCGCGCCGGTCGATACGGTCTGGATGTAGTTGTTGTCGTCGCCCCGCTCACGCAGGTAGCGGTAGCCGACCGTCACGTCGTGCGTCATGCCGGCGGCGGCGAAGCGCTGCGTGGCGCGCGGCTCGATGCCCAGCACTTCGTAGTTGCGCGGCTGCCAGGTCAGCTGCGTCCTGGCGGCGTTGATCAACGAGCTCTGGCGGAAACTCTCGTTATAGTAAGCCTTGATCTCCACTTCCTGCGTGGCCGACAAGGTGTTCAGGTAGCCGACGTCCATGCCGTTGCGGTTGCCGCTCCAGAAGTCGGTCGGGCGCGTGTTCTGGAAGGGATTGGCGTTGTACTCCTTCACCGTCAGCCCGCCCGGCGTGCGCGAATTCACCTCGAAGTAGGACAGCTTGCCGTACACCTCGCTGTGCGGATTGATCTGGTAGCGGAACTTGAGCGCGACGTCGTTGACCTTTTCATCGCTGGCCACGCGCCAGTCAGTGCCGTCCATGCCGGAATACAGCAGCGCCACGCCAAACCCGTTCTCCATTTGCGCGCCGGCAAACGCGCTGTACTGGCGGTTCTGCCCGCCGCCGCTGTACTCGTTGTAGCGCAGCGACGCATCGGTGACGACGCCCGGCGCGTCCGGAATCGAGCGGCTGCGGAAGTTGATGATGCCGCCGACGTTTTGCGGACCGTAGCGCACCGCGCCGCCGCCACGCACCACGTCGATCGATTCGATGTTGTTGAGGCTGACCGGCGCGAACGACAGCTGTGGCTGGCCGTACGGCGCCACCGCCAGCGGGATACCGTCCAGCAGCACCGTCGAACGCGGCGAATAGCGGCCGGTCAGGCCGCGCACGCCGATGTTGAGCGAGATCGAGCTGCCGGCGGTGCCGGAGTTGTCGGTCGACTGCACGCCCGGGATGCGGCGCATGACGTCGCCGATGTCGGCGGCGCCGGTGGCGTCGATGTCGTCCTTCTTCAACACGGTGCGCGCGCCGGCGAAATTCTTCACGCTGTTCTGCAAGCCGGAACCGAGCCAGCTGCCCGACACCTGGATCGACTCAATGGGCGCGTCGGCCTGCTGCGCGTGCAGCAACGGCGCCGCCAGCAAGGATACGGCGACGGCGATCAGGGTGCGTTGAAACGGCAGGGTATGCAAGGACATATGGGCAGGCCAGAGAGCTACGAGGTTCCAAATGATAACACTTCTCATTCGCAAATGTAAGGGCGGCCTGAGATATAATGCCGCCATGCTGAAAAGTCTGAAACGTCAAACGCTGCACATCTGGATCGCCATGCTGGCCGTCCTGTTCAGCGCCATTGCGCCGACGATTTCGCATGCGCTGACGCCATCGACGCCCTACGGCTATGCCGACATCTGCTCGGTCGACCCGGCCAAAAAAGCGCCGTCTCCGCCGATGCACGGCATGGAGCACTGTCCGTATTGCGCCACCCACGGCGGCTCACTGGCGCTGCTGCCGCCAACGGCGACCGGCCTGGCCGTCATCGCCGGCCATGACTTCTATCCGCCGCTGTTCTACAGCGCGCCGCAACCGCTGCACAACTGGACCGCCGCCCATCCGCGCGGCCCGCCCGCCATTTCCTGACCGTTAGCCGTACACAATCGCGCCGCCCGCCGACCATAGAGATCGCGCGCGGCCGCTGTCATCGAACCATCAGGAACACCATGAAACCGACCATGTCTTCACTGGCGCTGGCGCTGCTTGCCGCCTTCTCGTCCGCCGTCTGCGCGCAGGACGCACCGATCCACCAACTGGGCACCGTGACCATTTCCGGCAACCGCCCTACTTCGCTTCCAACCCAGATCCCGACCACCATCGAAGGCATCACCAAGGAAGAAGTCGAACGCACCATCAACGCCACCGACGCCGAAGACGCGCTGAAATACCTTCCCAGCCTGCTGGTGCGCAAGCGCTACATCGGCGACTACAACCACGCCGTGCTGTCCACCCGCGCCTCCGGCACCGGCAACAGCGCGCGCTCGATGGTGTACGCCGACGGCATCCTGCTGTCCAACTACCTCGGCAACGGCGCCACGTTCGCGCCCCGCTGGGGCATGGTCAGCCCGGAGCAGATCGAGCGCGTCGATGTGCTGTATGGCCCCTTCTCCGCCGCCTACGGCGGCAACTCGGTCGGCGCGGTGGTCGACTACGTCACCCGCATGCCGACCAAATTCGAAGCCCACGCCAAGCTGACGCTGACGCACCAGCCCTTCGACCTGTATCGCACCAGCGACAGCTACCAGGGCAAGCAAGGCAGCTTCTCGCTCGGCGACCGCCAAGGCGGCTGGTCGTGGTACGTGGACCTCAACCGCACCGACAGCGACGGCCAGCCGCTGACCTTCCCTACCCGTCTGCTCGGCGCCGGCACGCCGGGATCGACCGGCACGCCCGTCACCGGCGCCGTCGCCGGCCAAGACCGCGCCAACAAGGATTGGCTGATACTCGGCGCCGCCACGCAGTACCACACGGTGCAGGACCAGTTCAAGGCCAAGCTGGCCTACGACTTCTCGCCAAGGCTGCGCGCCAGCTACACCTTCGGCCTGTGGCGCAACGACTCCGAAGGCCGTCCATCCAGCTACCTGCGCGACGGCGGCGGCCTGGCCGTCTACGGCGGCACCGTCAACATCGGCGGCCGCAGCTACGCGCTGGGCGCGACAGACTTCAACCTGTCCAACGAAAACCTTCAGCACTTCATGCACGGCCTGACACTCAAGTCCAGCACCAGGGGCGTGTTCGACTGGGAGCTGGCCGCCAGCCTGTACGACTACGACAAGGACATCCTGCGCGCCGCCACCACCGCACTGCCGGCGGCGTCGGCCGGCGGCGCGGGACGCATCGTCAACCAGGGCGGCACCGGCTGGAACACCTTGTCGGCAAAGGGCGTATGGCGTCCGGACGCAGCACACGTGGCGGAATTCGGCTATCAGCGCGAAGCCTACAAACTGGCCAGCATCGAGAACGCCACCGGCGATTGGATCGCCGGCGCGCCCGGCGCGCGCAATGCCGCCTTCACCGGCAAGAGCGAGACCAACAGCCTGTACGCGCAGGACAGCTGGAAGTTCGCGCCGTCGTGGAAGACGGTGCTCGGCCTGCGCTACGAACACTGGCACGCCCATGACGGCGCCATCTCCAACGCCACCAGGACCGCGCCGTATCCGGAGCGCAGCGAGAACCATTTGTCGCCGAAAGCCGCACTGGCCTACCAGGCGAATGAGGACTGGGTGCTGAAAGCCTCGCTGGGCCGCGCGGTGCGCATGCCGACCGTGTCCGAGCTGTACCAGGGCGGCGTCAACGCAGCCGGCCAGACCACCAACAATGATCCGAACCTGAAGCCGGAAAAATCGTGGACCTCGGAACTGACGGCCGAACGCAAACTCGCCGCCGGCCTGCTGCGCCTGACCGCCTTCGGCGAGCGTACCAGCGACGCGCTGTACTCGCAGACCAACGTGCTGGTCACGCCCAACGTCAACAATATCCAGAACGTCGACCGCATCCGCACCAAGGGACTGGAGGCGGCCTACACGGCGGACGACGTCTGGCTGCGCGGCCTGGGCCTCAGTTCCAGCCTGACCTGGACCGATTCCAAAATCGTCCGCAATGACAAGTTCCCGGCCAGCGTGGGCAAATGGCAGCCGCGCATTCCCGAGTGGCGCGCCACCGGCGTGGCCAACTACGCGGCCACGGACAAGCTCTCCCTGACGCTGGCGGCGCGCTACAGCGGCAGCCAGTATTCGACGCTGGACAACACGGACGTCAACGGCTTCACCTACCAGGGCGCCAGCAAATACTTCACTACCGATGTCCGCGCGCGCTACCGCATCAGCCAGCAATGGAGCCTGGCGCTGGGGATCGATAACCTGAACAACTACAAATACTGGAACTTCCACCCGTATCCGCAACGGACCTACGTGGCGGAACTGAAGTTCGATCTCTAAGGCTGCTCCCGCAAGCGCATTGATTTTCATTGCGCTTGTTGTTGCGCATAAAGATTCATATGATATACTTGTTTATGTCGAAACCACACATGGACCATAAAATGCTCAGCACCGAACAAAAAGCCATCATCAGCGCCACCGTCCCCATCCTGGAACAAGGCGGCGAAGCCCTGACCCGACATTTCTACCTGACGCTGTTCCGCGACTTCCCACAGGTTCTACCCCTGTTCAACCAGGCCAACCAGCAGGACGGCAACCAGCAGCGCGCGCTGGCCAACGCGGTGCTGATGTACGCGAAGAATATCGACCGCCTGGAGCAACTCGGTCCGCTGGTATCGACCATCATCAACAAGCACGTCTCGCTGCGGATCCAGCGCGAGCACTATCCGATGGTCGGCGCCTCGCTGCTGAAGGCGATCCGCGAAGTGCTGGGCGCGGAGACGGCGACCGATGCGGTGATCGATGCCTGGGCTGCCGCCTACGGCCAACTGGCCGACATCCTGGCCGGTGCCGAGCAAAGCATCTACGAAGAGCAGGCTGCGGCGGAAGGCGGCTGGAGCGGCGCGCGCGAGTTCAAGATCGTATCGAAGACGGTGGAAAGCGACGAGATCACCTCCTTCGTCATGGAGCCGATCGACGGCGGCAAGGTGATGGCGCATCAGCCGGGCCAGTACATCGGCCTGCTGGCGACGGTCGACGGCGAGGAAGCGCGCCGCCAGTATTCGCTGTCCGCCGCCAGCAACGGCAGCAGCTATCGCATCAGCGTCAAGCGCGAACCAGGCGGCAAAGTGTCCAACTTCCTGCACGATCACGTGGGCGTCGGCGACAGCCTGCAGCTGTTCCCGCCGTCGGGCGAGTTCCTGCTGAACGCCAGCGACAAGCCGTTGGTGCTGATCAGCGGCGGCGTCGGCATCACGCCGACCCTGGCCATGCTGACGGCGGCGCTGGCCACCGGCCGCAAGATCCATTTCATCCACGCCGCGCGCCACGCCGGCGTGCACGCCTTCCGCGATCACATCGACGCGCTGGCGGCGGCGCACCCGCAACTGCAGCGTTTCTACTGCTACGAAGCGGCCAACGATGCCGGCCCGCAGCCGCACGCCACCGGCTACCTGAACCAGCAGCAGCTGGGTGCCTGGCTGCCGGAGACGCGCGACGTGGACGCCTACTTCCTCGGACCGACGCCATTCATGAAGGCCATCAAGTCGCACCTGCGGGACCTGGGCGTGCCGCCGTCGCAAACCTTCTACGAGTTCTTCGGCCCGGCCGAAGCGCTGGGCTGATGCAATCCGGCGCGGCCAACGCCTCCAGCTCGGATGCCGGTACCGGTCTGCCATACAAATAGCCCTGGTACCGCAGGCAGCCCATCTGCTCCAGCAGCTCGCGTTGCGCCGACGTCTCGACGCCCTCGGCGATCACATCCAGCTGCAGGCTGCGCGCCATCGCGATGATGGTGCGCACGATGGCCTGGTCGCTGGCGTCGCTGGCCAGGTCGCGCACGAACGACTGGTCTATCTTCAACTGGTTCAGCGGCAGGCGCTTCAGGTACTGCAGCGATGAATAGCCGGTGCCGAAATCGTCCAGTGCGAAGCGCACCCCCATCTCCTTCAGCCGCCGCATGGCGGTGATGGTGTGCTCTATTTTTTCCAGCAGCATGCCTTCGGTCAGCTCCAGTTTGAGCTTGCGCGGGTCGATGCCGCAGCGCTCGACCGCCGAACGCACGTCGTCGCAAAAACCCGGCTGATGGAATTGCAGCGCGCTGACATTGATCGCCAGGATCATGTGCTCCATCCCTGGAACCGACTGCCATGTCCGTAACTGGGCGCACGCCGTCTCCAGCACCCAATGCCCGACCGGCAGTATCAGGCCGGTCTCCTCGGCCAGCGGGATGAAGCTGGCCGGCGAAACCAGCGAGCCGTCCTCGCGCACCCAGCGTATCAAGGCCTCGGCGCCGAGGGGCATGCCCAGCTGATCGACCTGCACCTGGTAGTACAGCTTGAACTGGCCCAGGTCGATCGCGCGCCGCAGATCCGTTTCCAGCTGCGCCCGTGCGCTGACGCGGTCCTGCATCTGCTGGTCGAAGAAGCGCATCGCATTGCGGCCGGCCTGCTTGGCCTGGTACATGGCGATATCCGCCTGCTTCAGCAATTCGACCGGCGACGGCGGTTCGCGGTTGTGGAACAAGGTGACGCCGATACTGCATGTGCTGTGGATTTGATGTTCGCCCAGCGTGTACGGGAGGTTGAGCGAAGCCTGCACCTTGGCGCCCAAAGCTTCGGCTTCGCCCACCGCTTCCCGCGCATTGCCGCTCAAGCCTTCCGCCAGCACGACGAATTCGTCGCCGCCGAGCCGGGCCACGGTGTCCCCCTTGCGCAAACCTGCTTGCAAGCGATCCGCCGCCTGCTGCAGCAACTGGTCGCCGACGTTGTGGCCAAGCGTGTCGTTGAGCGCCTTGAAGTTGTCCAGGTCGATGAACATCAACGCGCCGTACTGGTCATGCAGCGCGCCGCCGGCCAGCATCTGGCGCAAGCGCTCCAGCAGCATGCGGCGGTTGGGCAGATGCGTCAACGGGTCATAAAATGCCAGGCTGCGGATTTCATCATTGGCGGCCTTGCTCAGCGTGATATCGGCCAGCGACGCGACGTAGTTGCAAACCGCGCCGGCGTCGTCGCGTACGGCTGCGATGCTCAGGTATTCAGGATACACCTCGCCGTTCTTGCGACGGTTCCATATCTCGCCCGCCCAGCGGCCATCGCGGGCGATCGCCGCCCACATGGCTTGGTAGAAGTCGGGCGCGTGGCGGCCGGAGTTCAACAGGCCCGGCGTCTTGCCGGCCACCTCGTCGGCATCGTAACCGGTGATGCGGGTGAACTCCTGGTTCACCTTCAAGATGCGGCCGTGCGCATCGGTCACCATCATCCCTTGCGACGCCTCGAAGGCCACGGCGGCGATGCGCAACTCTGCGCGCAGGGCATCATGTGCGGCGGTCTGGTTCATGGCTCAATTCCTAAATAGCATTACTTGTGATCAGTTGCCAAAGAGTACTGATATTCATCAAGAAAAAATTTGATCCACATCAAGGATTTTGCGCTTCGACACTTCTACCATGCAAGCAAATAACACCGGAGTGGACGACATGAACAAATCCAACGGAGGCAGCTCCTGCGCCAGTTGCGCGCACCATGGCTTGTGCCAGGGCATCGCGGATGGCGATCCGGCAGACAGCCCGCATATCCGCATCGACCGCCACGCCATTCTTTACCAGGCCGGCGATGCGGCCGGCGGCCACATTTACAATATCCGTTCGGGAAGCTTCAAGATCCTGCGCGCGGCGCCGCAATGCGCGCCGCAAATCGTCGGCTTCGCGGTGGCATCGGAATTCATCGGACTGGAAACGCTGGGACGGCGGCAGCACGCCAACACCGTCGTCGCGCTTGAAGATAGTGAAGTGTGCCGCATCCGCTGGAGCCGTCACGCGACGCTGCGCCCCAGCCTGCACAATCTGCTGAGCCGCGAGATCGGGCGCGAACAGCGCGCCACGCTGATGCTGCGCGATACCCGGGCCGAACAACGCATGGCCGACCTGCTGCTGTCGTTGTCGCAACGGCAGACAGGCAACGGCGGCGACGCAGTCCGGTTCCGCCTGCCGATGTCGCGCTGCGATATCGCCAGCTACCTGGGTGTGACGCCCGAATGCGTCAGCCGGCTGCTGCTGGATTTCAAACGGCGCGCGCTGCTGCAGCTGTGCCGCCGCGACGTCACGCTGCTCGATGCGCCCGCGCTGCACCGGCTGGCGGATGTCCGGGCACCGGGACATCCTCAGATCGAAGGGCGGGCAGCGGCATGATCATGGACATTGTGCACAACCAGCTTGGCAGGCCGCTGCAGCTGCAACGCGGCGCCCACCTGTTCCAGATGAACGACGCCACCCGCGATGAAATCTACTTCATCCGCATCGGCCATATCAAGCTGTACCAGCAGTGCCGCGACGGCGTCCGTCGCATCGTCGACTTCCTGCAGCCGGGCGACTGGGTCGGCATCGAAGCGCTGGGACAGCAGCAACGCCAGACATCGGCACTGGCGCTCACCGGCTGCCACATCGACGCCGTCCCCTATCACCAGCTGTCGGCGCTGATGCGGCAACAGCCGGGCGCCGCCGACCGCTTCAGCACCATGCTGAGCGCGGAGATCGACCACCAGCAATTGACCGCATCCATCCTGCGCAGCGCCAGCGCCAGCCAGCGCGTCGCATTGTTCCTGCTGCAGCGCGCAGGTCCCGCGCCGCTGCCGCCGAAACCGGAAGGCCATATTCCGCTGCCGATGTCGCGCGAGGAGATCAGCGATTATCTCGGCCTGACCGCCGCCACCGTCAGCCGCACGCTCAGCGCCATGCGCCGGCGTGGCTGGGTGGAGTTGCGCGAGCGCGGCTTCGTCATACTTCAACGGGCCGCGCTCGAACAGATGGCGGCATCACTCTGAGGCTTTGGCGCGCTTGCGGCGCGTGGTGATGTTCTCGCGGTTCAGGCCCCAGTTGTCGGTCTCCACCTCGTCGATGATGACGAAGGTGGTCGCCGGGTCCTTGTTCAGCACCTCGCTCAACAGGTCGGTGACGCCTTCGATCAGCTTCAGTTTCTGCGCCGACGTCACTCCCTCATTGGTCACACGGATATTCACGTAAGGCATGGCCGTCTCCTTACCAGGTGCCGGCGGTGGCGCCGCCGTCTACCGGCAATACCACGCCGCTGGTGAAGCTCGACTCGGTCAGGTACAGCACCGCGTCCACGATGTCCTGCGTGCTGCCCATCTCGCCGCTCGGCGACAGTCCCTTCAGGAAGGACAGCGTGCCTTCGTCGGTGCCGTGCATCGGCGTGCTGATGATGCCGGGCGCCACCGCGTTGACCTTGACGTTGGCGCCGGCCAGTTCCAGCGCCAGGCCGCGCGTGGCATGATTCAGCCCGCCCTTGATCAGGATCGGCAGCAGCGCAGGCACTTTGGACGTCGGCTGTATCGCCAGGCTGGCGGTGATGGTGACGATATGGCCTTGCTTGTTGGCGCTCATGTGCTTGGCCGCTTCCTGCGATGGATAGAAGAAGCCCATCAGGTTGGTGCTGACGATGCCTTCGACATCGGCCTGCGAGTAATCGGCGATCGGCTTGGCGACGAAGATGCCCGCGTTGTTGATCAGGATGTCGACCTTGCCGTAAGCGGCGATGGCGCGCTCGAACAGGGCCTTGGCCGTCGCCGGTTCGGCGATGTCGCCGGCCACCGGCAGGAAGTTGGCCGGGTTCCCCAGCTTGGCGGCGGCCGTTTGCAGGCGGTCCAGCGTGCGGGCGTTGCCGACGACGTTGTAGCCGCGTTTCAGGTAAGCCTCGGCGATGGAAAAGCCGATGCCGCTTGATGCGCCAGTGACGATAACAGTTTTCATTTTGATGCTCCTTGAAGTTTCGTGGGTAGCGTTCTCGACGCCATGGAACTCACTATACTTTTGAGCACAGCGTTGATAAAGACAGCGGAATGCAAGATAATTGATACACCATGTAATCAATTGAGGCCGATATGAAGCGCTATTTCGACGATGTCCTGCTGGGGAGCATAGAGTTGTTCTGCTTCGCGGCGGAACTGGGCAGCTTCACCGCCGCCGCCACCGCGGCCGGCGTGACGCCGGCCGCGGTCAGCCGCTCGATCGCCCGGCTGGAGGAGCGGCTCGGCGTGCGCCTGTTCGTGCGCACCACGCGCCAGATCCGCCTGACGGACGGCGGCCGCCTCTACTTCGAGCAATGCCGCCAGGCGCTGTCGCAGCTGACCGACGCCGAACGCCAGGTCACCGGCGGCCAGGCCAAGCCGGCCGGCGCACTGCGCATCAGCGCGCCGACGCCATACGCCCACTACCGCCTGCTGCCCTTGCTGGGCGAGTTCCGCCGCCGCTACCCGGAGGTCACGCTGGATATCCACGTCAGCAACCGCAACATCGATTTCGCCGACGAAGGCTACGACCTGGCGATACGCGGCCGCTCGCCGGCCGATTCCAACCTGATCGCGCGCAAGCTGGAGGATGCGGAGCTGGTGCTGGTGGCGTCGCCCGCCTACCTGAAGCGCGCCGGCAAGCCGAAAAAGCTGGAGGACCTGCAGAACCACGAGTGCATACAGTTCGATTTGCCCAGCACCGGCAAGCGCATCCCCTGGCCCTTCATGGTGGACGGCGCGCAGGTCGACGTGCCGACCGGCGGCGGCTTATGCTGTTCGGAAGATGTGCTGGGCATCGTCACGCTGGCGCGCGCCGGCGCGGGGCTGGTACAGACCTACCGCTTCATCGTCGAGCAGGACCTGGCGCGCGGCGACCTGGTGGAGCTGCTGCCGCAGCACGGCGGCACGTCGCGGCCCTTTATCCTGCTGTATCCGCACGCCCGCCACCTGTCGCTGCGGGTGCGGACCTTTGTCGATTTCCTGATTGAGAAGCTGCCGCGCTCTTAAGCGTGCGAAGGATACCGATCGGAAAGCATAGTAGCTTAAACTTGAGCCGTCATAAGCTGGGTAAAACGAAAGACCGTTTCCGCCCCGTTGCAGACATTCCGATTCAAGCATCCTTGCTATTGACTGAGGCGGCGGCTTTTTGTAACGCTACTAATGCCTTAAAGGCTGGATAGTCCTTGTGTTTGGCGAAGCGATATCGGTAGTATTCGTTCCAATAACTAATAGCTCGGCATTCGAGGTATTGGCAGTATTTTTGGTTCTGTTTAAAAAAATTTATGTACTTCGCTTCGATTCCGTCATTAAATCGTTCATAAATAGGCTGACTGACTTCTATCACATACTCGCCTAAAAGTTGAACGACGAAGGGAACTACCCACATCTCACCGATGGCCAATAAGCGACGAAGGCACTGTTCGCGTACAAACCCATCGTAGTGGCGTGTTCCCAAGCACAACGAAATCCACCCACTTTCATCTGACGTGTTCGTAGCCTTCAAGAGGCTCTGTTTATCGTAATATACTCGGTACGGGATGTTTAAAATTTCTTCTGCAATGCAAACGGAAATTACCGTATCCGTCGGCGGATGCATTTGGCCCCTAGCTAGCGCCTGAACTGCACTTTTCACACTTTCGACCATAGCGACCGGAAATGCACGTGTCTCGGATATCTCGGCTTCGCTAGGGCGAAAAAAAGAAAATATCATATCATTCTCAAGTATCAACAGTCAGCCTCACGAACGTCGGCACCTGGCCGCTAGACGACTCTCTTGTGAGAAAAATTCTGCCAACAATCGAGTAAAACTAACGCCAAAAATACGAAGGAAAACGAGGTCACCAAATACTCAGGTAAGACAGACGGAAATACCTTGTCGAAAACTGTGTAGGCTAGTGAGAAGAGCCAAGCTAACGACATGACCCATTTCCTTTGCCAAGCGAATAGCGGAATGGCAACGGCAACACTAACAAGACTTAACGTAGTACCGATTTGCATCTTAAACCTCACTAAAAATCCGAACGTCCGCTGGTGGCCGGTTTCGGTCAAGGTCTATATTTTCTTTTCAAGAAAAATGAAATACATAACACGGACACACTTAATGTCGAGAAAATAACCAATGTAAGATGATTAACTTGAAACAACCAATTTAAAGACTTCATAGAAACAAACATACTAAATGCTAATAGAGCAGAGGTGAGACACAATGCCAAAATTAACGCTATAACCCGGTTTTTCATAAATCTATTTTTCCAAAAATAATCTTATTCCGCATGGCCGTTCCTGGCCGTTCGCGCTCTCGTTGCTTTACATTACGCTTCAAAAAGGTCCGTAAATAAGCGACGTGATTCGACCATGCCCTGTTCTGTCAACTCGACCGACTTCGCCTTCCCAACAGGATTTGATATTAGACCTTTTTCGTAGAGGCGACTCATCGCATCCCAATCAAAGGTCTTCCAAGTGCGGTTTTCATCGTGCAGGCCCAGCTGTAAGAGCGCTAGCACTGCCTTGTCGATTTTATCCGTGTCGCGCGTCATGATAACCTCCGCAAGTTGGTTTGAACTTCCGCTGATGGCCGGGACATGCCATCCACGTCAACGTGTTTGGGTTAACCGACGCGTTTTAGCGCCTACGCGTTGAATAATTTCTTGAGTCAGACTGCTGAATCTAATATCCATAGCGCTTTGGATTAGATGCAACGGCCTGCGCCGTTTCCTTAGCTTGAGCCGTTGAAAACCGCGCCTGAAGAAGGACTTGCTCCATAGCCGAAACGTTTCCCGACTTTGCGGCCGCGTCAAACTGGTCCATCAGCCCGAAGTGATAAAGCCGCTCGTTCACAGTCATTCCCTCGCCCAATTGCTGCTCCACAATCACTCCCTACAGCCCAACGATTAGCTTTCTGAACGGCGGCTCCTGGCCGAGCACGGCCAAAGATAGTCAGGATAGCATCTTGCTTACTTGCAAAGTTCACGGTTTGTCACGACACGGCAGAACTCTCCCCTTATAGGACGCTTCTTGCTGCGCTACTCAGGCTTTTGGCTACGCCCGAGCCGGTTCGCTGCTGAATGCTTGCGCCCGGTCGCCGCTTCCAGACTGCCGGCACGGCCCAGCCCAAAAGCAGGCATGTTGACATAGACGCTCTCGTAGGCCCCGGCAGCTACGGCGAAGGTTTCGTGCCAGATGCCGACTGTTCCATCAGTACCGACGGACTGATTGAACGCCTTCCACGCCGGCAGATGCGCCGCCTGCTTGCTGGTGGCATAGGCCATCAGCTGGTCCATCGAGCGCCAGTACTGAACCATGATAAGCGTCCTTGAAAACCACATCTCCGCATGCAGCAAGCCCAATTCGGGCTGGCGCCGCAGCTCGCTAATCATGCGTGGCATCGCGGCGGCGACTGGCCACCACTTGTGCACCTTCCATGGCTGATTAAGACGCATGCCGATGAGGAAAACGACAAAGTCGCCGTCGATTGTTGCGGTGAGCCGTTCACGGTGAATCATGCTACTCCTTACAAACTAGTTTAATGGTCCGCTCCTTATCGTCGGGCATTTTTTGCTGCGATTTTCGCCATGTGCTACAGCTTCTTAGTCATGAACACGCGGCTGATGCCTTCCCGCTCGGAAGCTATTTCGCCAAAACTTAGCCATCCATTTTTTTCATAAAATCCGGGCGCCTGGAAGCTGATCGTGTAAAGCACCGCCGAACTGCAACCCCGCTGGCGGGCCTCCTCTTCGAACGCCCCAAGGATTTTTGTTCCTAATCCGGAACCCCGCAGAGAACTCGGCAGGTGAAACAGGTCCAAAAAAGCAAGCCCAAGAGAAGTCCTTCCAACCGCGCCCCCCAATACTTCGTTGCTATCGGAATCTCTCACGATGACGCATAAGGGGCGTCGGTCACTCAAGCCCGCGACCTGTTCGTTAAACTCATCCAGACCTTTGCCAATAACTCTTGCAAACTCAGGTTCTGCACTATCGCTGATAACGATTACATTCTTCTTCAAAGGTTTCCTTTCTTTTGAGGGGCTTTGCCTAGGCCCCCAAGATCTCTGCAAACGCCGCCCGCGCCGGATGGTGCAGCACGTCCTTGCGCCACACTAGCATGGTTTCGACGTGGGCGATCGCGGGCGGCAGCTGGTGCTGGCGCACCGACCTGGCCAGCTTGCGCTGCTCCACCAGTTCCTTCGGCATCAACGCCACGCCCATGCCGGCCGCCACGCAGCCGATGATGGCCTCGAAGGTGCCGAACTCCGACACCCGCGCCGGCACCACGCCCGCTTCCGCGAACCATGACTCTAAACGGCGCCTGTAGGTACAGCCGCTACGGAACACCAGCAGGTTGCGGCGCGCAACCTCGTACGGCGACGTCACCGGCGCATGCGTGTGACAGGTGATCAGCACCAGCTCCTCCTCGAACACCGGCCGCCGCTCCAGTTCGGGATGCGGCACCGGCCCGGCCACCAGCGCCACGTCCAGCCGGTGCTTCAGCACGCCGTCCAGCAGCTGATCGGTGGGCGCGGTATCGAGCACCAGGTCGACCCCGGGATGCTTGCGGTTGAAAGCGGCCAGCACCTGCGGCAGGCGCGCCGCGGCGGTGGTCTCCATGGAGCCGATGCGCAACTGGCCGGACGGCTTTTGATCCGGTTGCACCGCCGCCTGCGCCTCGTCCGCCAGCTGCAGCAGGCGGTCGGCGTAGGCCAGCAGGCGCGAGCCTTCGGTGGTGATCTGCAGCTTGCGGCCGGAGCGGTGGAAAAGCGCCACGCCCAGCGACTCCTCCAACTGCGTCAGCCGCGCCGACACATTCGACTGCACGCGGTTGAGCCGTGAAGCGGCCAAGGTTACGCTGCCCTCCTCGGCCACCGCTTTAAAGATGCGCAAGGCGGAGAGTTCCATATTCGATTCTTAAAAAGAGATAGATATCTTCATTATTATTCATTTTTTTAAATAGTCAAAGACTTCTATAGTGAAGCCATGAAAACCTCGCACACTCCCTCCCTGGCCATCCTGCTCGCTTGCAGCTTCGCCTTTATCATCGTCCAGCTGGACGTCACCATCGTCAACGTCGCCTTGCCGCAGATCGGGCACGAACTGGGCGCCGGCGTCACCGACCTGCAGTGGGTGGTGGACGCCTACACGCTGGGCTTCGCCGTATTCCTGCTGTCGGCCGGCGCACTGGGCGACAAGTTCGGCTCGCGCCGCACCTTCATGACCGGCTTCGCGCTGTTCACCGCCGCCTCGGTGGCCTGCGCCATGGCGCCGACCGCGATGGTGCTGAACGTCGCCCGCGCGCTGCAGGGCATCGGCGCCGCGCTGCTGGTACCGAGTTCGCTGGCCATCCTGAACGCCGCCTACGCGGACGACAAGGCGATGCTGGGCAAGGCCATCGCCTGGTGGACGGCCGCCGGCGGCGTGTCGATCGCCGTCGGGCCGGTGCTGGGCGGCTTGCTGATGTCGCTGCCCGGCTTCGGCTGGCGCAGCATCTTCTGGGTCAATATCCCGATCTGCGTCGCCGGCTTCTGGCTCACCGGCCGCGTGGTGCCGGCGGCGGCCGGCCGCGATCCTCACCGCAGCCTGGACGTCAAGGGCCAGCTGCTGGCGATCGTCATGCTGACCAGTTTCATCGGCGCCGTCATCGAATTTCAATCGCTGGGCTGGCAGCACTGGCTGGTGCGCGGCGGCATGCTGCTGGCCGCCGGCGCCGCCGCGCTGTTTGTCTGGGTCGAGGCGCGCGGCAAGTCGCCCATGCTGCCATTGGGGCTGTTCCGCGGAGCGCCGTTCTCGGGCGCCGTGCTGTTCGGGGTATTGATGAATTTCTCGTACTACGGCGTGATCTTCGTGCTCAGCTTCTACCTGCAAAAGGTGCGTGGCTTCGGCGTGCTGCACGCGGGACTGGTGTTCCTGCCGCTGACGGGGACCTTCATCTTCGCCAACATCACCAGCGGCTGGATGCAGGCGCGTACCGGCGTGCGCACGCCGATGATATTGGGCGCCATGATCGGCGCGTCGGGCTATACGCTGCTGGGCTTGATCGGCATCTCGGACGACGCCAGCTTCCTGCAGATGCTGCCCGGACTGGCCCTGATCCCGGCCGGCATGGGCCTGGCCGTACCGGCGATGACCACCTCCATCCTGTCCGGCGTCGAGCGGCGCCAGGCCGGCACCGCGTCGGCGGTGCTGAACACGGCGCGCCAGGTGGGCGGCGCGATGGGCGTGGCGATCTTCGGCGCGCTGGTCAGCTCGGGCAGCAGCCTAGAAGTCCTTAGCGGAATCCGGGGGGCGATGCTGGTATCGGGCGGCTTGCTGCTGCTGGCGGCACTGCTGGCGTTTGCTTGTGTGCGCCGGCCGGCTCCAGTGGCGGTGAAGGTTCCAGCTGCAGCGGACTGTCCTGGATAGAGGGCGGTGACAGGCAGTTGTCGCAGCGGCAGCAGCGTTCGAAATCGTCCGGACGGTCGCCGAAATAATCGAGCAGCAGCTTCCAGCGGCAGTAGCCGCTCTGCGCGTAGGACACCATCTGCTCCAGCCCCGCGCGGTCCCGCTCGTGCTTGTCCGCATACACCTGCGCCATGCGCTCGAACTGCGCCGCTTTCGGCGTGCCGGGCGCCAGCACATAGGCCATCTTGCGGTTGCGCTTCAACAGCTTGCCGTCCTTGAGCATCTTCAGGCAGATTTTCAGCTGGCTGGCCGGCGTTTGATCGACCAGCGACTTGAGTTCCGCCTCCGAGAACGAGGGCTGGCCCAGCGCCACCGCCGCTTCGTACACGGCCCGCAGCTCCAGCGCGGACGGATAGTGCTTGACCAGGAAGTACTGCTGCAGGCGCTTGTCCGCGTGGTAGTACAGCAGCGTGCACTCGGCATCGAGGCCGTCGCGCCCTGCGCGGCCCGACTCCTGGTAGTAGGCCTCCAGATTGGCCGGCACCTGCAGGTGGATGACGAAACGGGTATCGCTCTTGTCGATGCCCATGCCGAAGGCGTTGGTCGCCACCATCACGCGGCGTTCGCCGCTCATGAACAGGTTCTGGTTTTCAGCGCGCTCGGAGGCGCGCAGCTTGCCGTGGTAAAACGTGACGCTTTCGCCGGCATCGAGCAGCAGCTGGTGCATTTCCTCGGCCGCCTTGACGGTGGCCGCGTAGACGATGCCCACGCCCTCGCTGTCGCGCACCAGTTGCAGCGCGGCGGCGTATTTTTCATCCGGGTTGGTGACCTGCTTGACACGGTAATGCAGGTTGGCGCGATAGATGCCGGTGTTGACGACCTCCATGCGCGGCCGCCCCAGCTGGTTGCGAATGTCGGCGATCACGTCGTCGGTGGCGGTCGCGGTCAGCGCCAGCAGCGGCGGCCGGCCCAGCGCATCGAGCGCGGCGCCGATCTCCAGGTAGGCCGGACGGAAATCGTGCCCCCACTGCGAGATGCAGTGCGCCTCGTCTACCACCACCAGGGCGATGCGGCTTTGCCTGAGCAGCGCCAGGAAATCCGCCGTTACCAGCCGCTCCGGCGTGCAGAAGATGACGTCCTTGTCGGCCTGCCCGATGGCGTCCAGCGCCGCCAGTTCGTCGCTGCGCGACAGGCTGCTGTTGATCTGGGCGGCGCTGGCGATGCCGCCGTCCTCCAGCTTTTCGGCCTGGTCCTTCATCAGCGAGATCAGCGGCGACACCACCACCGTCGCCCCCTCCAGCAGGCAGGCCGGCAGCTGGTAGCACAGCGACTTGCCGCTACCGGTGGGCATCACGGCCAGCGTGTCGCGGCCGGCCAGCACGCTGTCGATCACGCGACGCTGGCCGTCGCGCAGCGTCTCCATGCCGAACACTTCGCCCAGGATCCTCTTGATGCGTCTTTGCTGCTGTTTTTGCTCCGCCGCCATGACATTCTCCGTTTTCAGCCAATTTTCAGGTGCCTGGCCTCAGCGTAAATAAGCTCCGGCGGGCGGTATGTGCGACAACGCACCGCCGCAGCCTATGCACTCGCCTATGCCCCGCGAATCTGTCATACTGTAGCCATGGACCCAAGAAGAGAACATGTGCGCCGGTTGCTGCAGGTGGATGCCCATGTCAGTGACATGGATGGACGAAACACGGCCGTCGTGCAGATCATCGATATATCGCGCATGGGCGTGGCCTTCGTCAGCGACCACCAGCTGCCGCTTAATAACGGCTACGTGCTGGACTTTTGCTTCCCCGGCAGCGCAATCCAGAACAAGGTCACGCTGACCGTGCTGCACAGCGCCCTGGTCGGAACCCACGGCCGCTATCGCAACGGCGCGCGTTTCTTGAGCATCCCCGACGTCGCCGCCGACCTCATCGTCGATTACGTGACCGCCGCCCCCGTGCCCGACGCCACCTGCGTGTAACGCACTGTATTCAAAGTATCTCTGAGTTCCAAGCCGCTAGCCGCGCGCCGGCTCGTGCTATGATTTTCCGCTAAAGTCACTGTAGACCCGGAAAATTTCAGCATGTGGATCGTTCAAATCGCCTTGCGGCGGCCCTACACCTTTATCGTGATGGCGCTGCTGATACTGTTGTCCACGCCTCTGGTCCTGACCAAGATGGCGACCGATATTTTCCCCGAGATTAATATCCCTGTCGTCAGCGTGATCTGGCAGTACGGCGGCCTGTCGGCGCAGGAGATGGGACAGCGGGTCGCCTCCTCCACCGAACGCAGCCTGACCACCACCGTCAACGACATCGAGCATATCGAGTCGCAATCGCTGGCCGGTTCCTCCGTCATCAAGATCTTCTTCCAGCCGGAAGCGAACATCCAGACCGCGCTGGCGCAGGTGGTGGCGATCTCGCAGTCCCAGTTGCGCCAGCTGCCGCCGGGGATGCAGCCGCCGCTGATCATCAAGTATTCCGCCTCCAGCATTCCGGTGATCCAGCTGGGCCTCTCCAGCCCGGCCATGACCGAGCAGGCGATGTTCGACACCGCCGTCAACTTCCTGCGGCCACAGCTGGTCACGATACCCGGCGCCGCCGTGCCCTACCCTTACGGCGGCAAGTCGCGCCTGGTCTCGGTCGACCTGGACACCAGGGCGCTGCAGGCAAAAGGCCTGACGCCGACCGACGTGGTGGCCGCCGTCAGCGCGCAGAACCTGATCCTGCCGTCCGGCACCGCCAAGATCGGCGGCACCGAATTCAACGTCAGCATGAACGCGTCGCCGGACACCATCGCCGGTCTGAACCAGATTCCGGTGCTGAGCAAGAACGGCAGCATCACCTATCTGTCCGAGGTGGCGCGGGTGCGCGACGGCTTCTCGCCGCAGACCAATATCGTGCGCCAGAACGGAGAGCGCGGCGTGCTGCTGTCGGTGCTGAAGAACGGCGGCTCGTCGACGCTGGACATCGTCAACACGCTCAAGGCGCTGCTGCCGCAGGCCATGCAGTCGCTGCCCAAGGAACTGAAGATCACGCCGCTGTTCGACCAGTCGTTGTTCGTCAAGGCCGCCATCAGCGGCGTCATACGCGAAGCCATCATCGCCGCCGCGCTGACCGCCGCCATGATCCTGCTCTTCCTCGGCAACTGGCGCAGCACCTGCATCATCGCTGTGTCGATTCCGTTGTCGATCCTGTCGTCGATCCTGGTGCTGTACATGCTGGGCGAGACCATCAACATCATGACCCTGGGCGGCCTGGCGCTGGCGGTCGGCATCCTGGTGGACGACGCCACCGTCACCATCGAGAACATCGAGCGCCATCTGCACCAGGGCTCGGACCTGCACAAGGCCATCATGGAAGGCGCCGGCGAGATCGCCGTGCCGGCGCTGGTGTCGACGCTGTGCATCTGCATCGTGTTCGTGCCGATGTTCTTCCTGACCGGCGTGGCGCGCTACCTGTTCGTGCCGCTGGCCGAAGCGGTGGTGTTCGCGATGATCGCCTCCTACATCCTGTCGCGCACCCTGGTGCCGACCATGGTCATGATGATGATGGACCATGCGCCCAAGTCAGCGGACGACAAGCCGAACATGATGCAGCGCGTGTACCTGCGCTTCGACGCGGCCTTCGAGCGCTTCCGCGGCGGCTACATCGTCATCCTGTCCTCGCTGCTGACGCACCGCAAGCGCTTCGGCGGCGCCTTCCTGCTGTTCTGCGTGCTGTCGCTGGGACTGGTGTTCGCCATCGGCCGCGATTTCTTTCCCAGCGTCGATTCGGGCCAGATCCGGCTGCACATGCGCATGCCGACCGGCACCCGCATCGAGGAGACCGCGCGCGTGACCGATCAAGTGGAAAAAGTCATCCGCGAAGTGATCCCGAAAGAGGAACTGCAAACCATCCTCGACAACCTCGGCACGCCGTACAGCAGCATCAACCTCTCGTACAGCAACGCCGGCACCATCGGCACGCTGGACGCGGAGATATTGATGTCGCTGCACGAGGACCACCATCCGTCGCAGATCTATATCGACAAGCTGCGGCGCGAGCTGCCCAAGCGCTTCCCCGGCGTGGAGTTCTTCTTCCAGCCGGCCGACATCGTCACGCAGATCCTCAACTTCGGCCAGCCGGCGGCAGTCGACATCCAGGTCGCCGGCAAGGACCTGGCCAGCAACTACGAAGTCGCCTCGCAGCTGATGAAGCAGATCAAGCAGGTGCACGGCACGGTCGACGTCCACATCCAGCAGCGCATGGACCTGCCGACCCTGGGCCTGAAAATGGACCGCAGCCAGATGAAGCAACTGGGCCTGAACCCGATCGACGTCGCGCAGAACCTCTTGGTGACCCTGTCCGGCAGCGGCGTGACGCAGCCCGCCTTCTGGCTCAACCCGAGCAACGGCGTGGTGTACAGCGTGGCGGTGCAGTCGCCGCAATACCTGATCGACGACCTGGACGCGCTGCTGCGCACGCCGGTGCGCGGTGCCGGCACGCCGGGAGCGGCGGGCGACGGCACCGGCGCCACCCAGCAGCTCAGCAGCCTGGTGAGCGTGGCGCCGACCACCCAGCCGGCCATCATCTCACACTACAACCTGACGCCGGTGATCGACATTTTCGTCAGCGTCGAGGGCCGCGACCTGGGCGCGACGGCGGGCGACATCCAGAAGCTGGTCGACGAGATGCGCACCAAGCTGCCGCGCGGCAGCAAGATCGACGTGCGCGGCCAGGTAGAGACCATGCATACCTCCTTCGTCGGCCTGGGTGTCGGCCTGCTGATGGCGATCGTGCTGGTCTACCTGCTGATCGTCGTGAACTTCCAGTCGTGGGTCGATCCGTTCATCATCATCACGGCGCTGCCGGCGGCGCTGGCCGGCATCGTCTGGATGCTGTTCCTGACCGGGACCACGCTCAGCGTGCCCGCGCTGACAGGCGCCATCATGACCATGGGCGTGGCCACCGCCAACTCGATCCTGATGGTGTCGTTCGCGCGCCAGCGCCTGAACGACGGACTGCCGCCGCTGTCGGCCGCGCTGGAAGCGGGCGCCACCCGCATCCGGCCAGTGCTGATGACGGCGCTGGCGATGATCATCGGCATGGTGCCGATGGCGATCGGCATGGGCGAAGGCGCGGAACAGAACGCGCCGCTGGGCCGCGCCGTGATCGGCGGCCTGCTGTTCGCCACCGTCTCTACGCTGCTGTTTGTGCCTATCGTCTTTGCCGGCGTCCACCGCTACCTCGAACACCGGGCCGCGCGCCGCGCGCCCTCCATGCCTGCCGTCGCAGAAGGGAATACCTGATATGTCCGAACAACGTCACGCCGCACTTGGCATCCACAGCGCGCCGGAGGATGGCGCGCATGAACACCGCCATCCGCATCGGGGACCGGTGCTGGAGCGCGCCAAGCTGGTCGGCCTGGTCGCGCTGGCGCTGCTGCTGGCCGGCGGCGCCCTGACGCTGGTGCAGCGCGGCTTCCACGCCAGCGCGCTGGCCGCCGCCACCACGGAATTGAACCAGCAGTATGTCGTCACCACCAACGCAAAGGCGGCAAAAGGCGGCCAGCCGCTGTCGCTGCCGGGCACGCTGCAGGGCATGATCGAATCGCCGATCTACGCGCGCAGCAGCGGCTACGTGCTGCGCTGGACCAAGGACATCGGCAGCCGCGTCAACAAGGGCGACGTGCTGGCCGAAATCGACACGCCGGAAGTGGACCAGCAACTGTCGCAAGCGGTGGCGGCGCGCCAGCAGGCTGCGGCCAGCCTGGAACTGGCCAAGAGTTCGGCCGAGCGCTGGGAAGCCTTGCGCAAGAAGGACGCCGTCACGCAGCAGGAATTCAATGAACGCAGCAGCGCCTACACGCAGGCCCAGGCCAACCTGGCGGCGGCGGACGCCAATGTGCGCCGCCTGCAGAAAACCGAGGAGTTCAAGCGCGTGCTGGCACCGTTCGCCGGCGTGGTCACCAGCCGCAACGTGGAGGTCGGAGACCTGATCAACGGCGGCAACGGCGGCGCGGACCACGCCCTCTTCCGCCTGGCGCAGATCGATCCGCTGCGGGTGTACGTGTATGTACCGCAAACGTATGCGCAGCGCATCAAGGTCGGCGACAAGGTGACGGTCACTCAGGCCGAGCTGGCGGGCCAGCAGTTCAGCGGCACCGTGGTGCGCACCGCCGGTGCGATCGACGCAGCCACGCGCACCATGCAGATAGAAATCAACCTGCCGAACAAGGACAACGCGCTGCTGGCCGGCGCCTATGTGCAGGTGGCGCTGCCGTTGAGCGGCAGCTCGAATGCGCTGCTGGCGCCGTCGAACGTGCTGCTGTTCCGTCCCGAGGGTCCGCGCGTGGCCGTGGTGGGCGCCGATGGCAAGGTCAAACTGAAGGCGGTCACGCTGGGACATGACCTGGGCAACAGCATCGAGCTTCTCAGCGGCGCCACGCCGGAGGACAAGCTGGTCGTCAATCCGGCGGATTCGCTGGCCGATGGCGACGTGGTGTCGGTGCGGCCGCCCAAGGCCGATGCCGGCGTTGGCGGCGCGCAGAAAGCGCAGCCATGAGATTGCCGTACCGAACAGGCATCGCCTTCAGCCTCGCGCTGGCCGGATGCGCCGGCGCGCCCGTGTACGAGCAGCCCGCGCCGGTGGACATGCCGGCCATGTGGCAGTCCGCCGCCACCTTCCGCTCCGGTGCGCCCGCCGATGCTGAATTGAAGGGCAACTGGTGGACCGTCTTCGGCGACCGGCAACTGAACCAGCTGGCCGAACAAACGCTGTCGCGCAACCAGAGCCTGGCCGCGGCGGCCGCGCGGCTGGAGCAGGCCCGTGCGCAGGTGACGGTCAGCTCGGCCGGCCTGTTCCCGCAGGCGACGCTGCAGGCCGGCGCCGCGCGCCAGAAGACCGCCAGCACCCGGCAGGCGCTGGACCACTATCAGCTGGGCTTTGCCGTCAACTACGAGGCCGACCTGTTCGGCCGCGTGCGCAGCAGCGTGCAGAGCGCGCGCGCCGGCGCCGAGCAGGCCGCGGCGGACTATGAAAACATGCGCCTGGTGCTGGCCTCCGAACTGGCCGCAGACTACTTCAACCTGCGCGAACTGGATGCCGAAATCGACGTACTCAACCAGGGTCTCGTGCTGCAGCAAAAAGCCTACGACTTCATCCAGGCGCGCCACGAACTGGGCGCCGCCACCGGCCTGGATCTGGCGCAACAACAGTCGCTGCTGGACGCCAGCAAGACCCAGCTGGAACTGCTGCAAAGCCAGCGCTCGCAATATGAACATGCGATCGCCACGCTGACCGGCACGCCGGCGCCCTCCTTCAAGCTGGCGCCGGCCGTGGTGACGTTGTCGCCGCCGTCGCTGCCGGTCGGCGTGCCGTCCGACGTGCTGCAGCGCCGGCCGGACGTCGCCTCCGCCGAGCGCGCCGTGGCCGTCGCCAACGCCAACATCGGCGTCACCCGCGCCGCCAATTTCCCATCGCTGACGCTGCAACCGACCGGCGGCTGGGACAGCGGCGAAATGAGCAAGCTGCTGACCGCGCCCAACCTGATCTGGTCGCTGGGCGCGGCCGTCACGCAGTCGCTGTTCGACGCCGGCCGCAACGACGCCACTGTCGCCATCGCCAAGGCCGGTTACACCGGCGCCGTGGCCAACTATCGCCAGAGCGTGCTGGTGGCGATGCAGGAAGTCGAGGACGGCATGAGCAACCTGGCCACGCTGGGCCGCGCCCATGCGCTGTCCGAGGCCAGCGTGCGCAGCTCCCAGCGCGTGCTGGAGCTGGCCAACGACCGCTACACCGGCGGCGTCGAAACCTATTTCGACGTCATCACCGCGCAGCAGACGCTGCTCAACAACCAGCGCCTGGCGGTGCAGATACGCGGCAAGCAGATGGTCAGCTCGGTCTATCTGGTGAAGGCGCTTGGCGGCGGCTGGCTGAAACACTAGTCAGTCGCCCCAACGCCGGCTACCAGCCTATGTCCCTCAACAGCGGGAAGGTCAGGTCGCGCGGCGGTGCGACTTCATGCAGCAGGTCGCCGTTGATGGCCGGCTCCATCAGCAGGTTCGGGAAGGCGCTGGTGTCGTAGTGCGACACCGACGATCCCGGCTGGTCGGGATTCGGCGCGAACATCAACACGCGGCCGGCGGCGTCGGTGCCGGCGTGCATCGCCAGGTTGACGCCCAGGTTGGCGAACACGCCCGAATGCAAACGCGTGCGCTTGGCCAGCGCGGCCTTGAGGCGCAGGCCGTCGTCCTGCGTGATGCGGACCGCCGGAATGACGATGCCCGGATCGGTGCCGCCCAGCCCCGCCGGCGGCGAACCGGGCGCGTTGTCGGCGATGACGACGGCGATGGCGCCGGCGTCCTGCGCGTTCCGCACCTTGACCACGAAGGTGCACGCGCCGCGATCGATCAGCGCGATCTTGCCCCGCACCGCGAGCGCGTTCGCCGGCGACATGGGATTGCAGGCCAGCCCGAGGTCGGGCGCTGTATCGATCACCTGCATCACCTCGCCCGTGATGCCCGGACTGCCCAGCGGAGGACCGAAGCTGGCCGCGCCGACCTGGTCCACCCCGGCGATGCTGGCCGGCGACAATATCGTCAGCACCGGCGCACCGGCCTGCAGCACCGTCCGCGCCGCCGCCGTGACGATGGGCCCGTTCCATACCAGGTGGCCGGAATTGGTGGCCGAGAACACGCGTTCCTCGTCGCTCATGTCCTTCCACAACTTGCCCAGGGTGGTGTCGAGCAGGAAGTAGTCCCAGATGCTGGGAACGCCGGCCAGCTGTTCGCCGGTTTCGTCGTCGGTGTAGGTCTGGAAGCCCAGGCCGTGGCCGAACTCGTGCAGCAGCACCGTCACCAGGTCGACCAGCGGCCCGTGATTGTTGTCCAGGCCGAGGTAGAACGGGGTGCCGGTGAAGCAGCCGGGCTGACCGAGATTGACGTTGAACGTGGCGCGGATGTCGGGCGTGTCCGGCTCGACGTCCTCGCCGACCAGCTTGTCGGTCTCGGCCTTGCTGAACCAGGCGTTGGCGACCGGCGCGCCGGGAAAACCGGAGAACACGGCCAGCGCGCCCGCCGCGCCGAGCACTGCGCCGCCCTCGTCGCACGGCAGCGCATCCCAGGTGGCCAGGATGCGGATCGGCACGGCGCTATCGAGCGTGGCGCCCCATTTGGCGGCCGCCGCCTGGAACACGTTCAGGCGCTGGGCGCCGAGCGTCGTGCCGAGGTTGCCGCCGACGGGAGCGGCCGGCGTGGTGTCATTGAAGCCGGCGCCGGCCGGATCGCCGTTGACGATGGTGATGGTGGCGGCGGCCCAGCTGGCCGGCGAGAACAGCAGCGCCAATGCTGCAACGGAGGCGGATAAAAGGCGTTTCATTTGCGCTCTCCTTTCATCGCGGCCAGTGCCGCTTGTTCTCCGGGTACGCACTGCTCCGTCACGCCGCCGGCATTCCTGCTGGCGACCGCATAGCTGGAGTACGGCTTGTCGCGCAACACACCGATGCCGCCTTGCGCTGGATGGATCATCTTCGGCCCGGCAGCGCGCGACCTGGCGGCGGGCTTAGCGGCCTGGACGGCGGCGTTCAGCGCGGCCGCCTGGGCTGCCGTCGGGGCGCCCAGCTTGCCGGTGGCTGGATCCTTGTAGGCCTTGAAACCGCCCTCTTGCGAGGGCGCCACGGCGGCGGACGGTTGCGCGACGACGGTCACATTAGGAAAACTCATGACGCCGTTGTCCACCGGCGCGGCCTGGGCGGCAAGCGCCGCCGCCGACAGGCCGGAGACGGCCAGCCAGTGGCGCGGCCGCAAGCGGCGCCGCACGCCGAACATCGCGCAGCCGCCGAGCAGCATCAGCGCCATCGCGCCGGGCTCGGGGATGGCCGTGGCGTTGACGCTGACCGCATCGATGCCGATATAGTCGCCGTTGACGGCGGTATCGTCGACCACGTAACGGAAGGCGAAGCGCCCGCTGGCCGGCGCCGCCAGGCCGTCGACCAGCACCGAACGCGCTACCCAGCCGGTATCCGCCGTCGAATCGAAGGCTGCCAGCAAGCTGAACACGCCGGTCGACGTGGCGCTGGAGCCGACGTCGGTGCTGACACCGCTGGTGCTCAGATAGACTTCGACCCGGTCCAGGAAGCCTTCGCCCAGCAGGCGCAGCGAGAAGTTCATCGCCTCGCCATTGTTCAACGCCAGCTCGGGCGTGATCAGCCAGTTGCTGACGGCGCCGCCGAACGCCGCGTTGTTGAAGTTGGCCGCGATGTAGGAATTGGCGGGACCGGACGGCGCCGGGAACAAGGCCGGATTGCCCTGGAACCAGGAGGTCGTGCCCGGCGGAGAACTATTGTTCTGCAGTACCCAGCCGCTGGCCGGCAAGGTGGCGATATTGTCGAAGCCTTCGATCAACAACGGCGCGGCGCCGGCGGTGGCGGCGAAGGTACAACTGGCGGCGGCCGCGAGCAGCCGCGGCAAGCGTTTCATCAAGTCCATGGCAATCCCCAAAGTGAGAAAGTCGAATCAAGGTAAATCAACGTTACGGCTCAACTTGCCTTGATTAGACTTGTCACTTCGGCCACAGGTTCCGGCCTCAGCACAGGTGTTGCTTGACCCCGCTCAAGTGTAGCTGGTGTCGATGCGCACGCCGGCTTTCAGCGTCAGCGTGACCGGGGTTTTCTCGGCGATCTCGGCCATGCGGGATTTCTGCTCGGGCAGCAGCGCGCCGCTGAACGCCAGCGTACGCTTGACCACCAGGGCACCGTCGTCGTGGCTCAGGTGCAGCGAGACGTCGACCGCGTCCAGCGGCCACTGCTTGCGGTCGGCGTACATGCGCAGCGTGATCGCGGTGCAGGCGCCGAGGCCGGCCAGCAGATAATCATAGGGCGCCGGCCCGGCGTTGGCGCCGCCGTTGCGCTCCGGTTCGTCCGCGACCAGCGCGTGGCCGCCGACTTCCAGCGTGGTGCGGTAGGTGTCCCTGCCGATGTGTGCGATGCCTCGTGCCATGTTTATTCCCCGGTTACATATTGGTAAAGTATTGTAAATCGCCGGACTACTTTCGGTTCAAGTATGTAAAATAGCAACTTTACATCATCCACATGACGGCGCCGCCGCTGCCGCCAATCTATGCACAAAATACTGTTGACCGCAGGTGTAGTAACGTCTTTCGCCACATCGATCACCGCCCAGGCCCAGACCTCCCCCGAAAAAACCGACGCCAAGCCAGTCACCACGGCCAAGCCCAAGGAGGCGGCCGTGCTGCCGTCGGTCACTGTGGCCGGCGAGCGCCCGACCAACCGTATCGACCGCCAGGTCTACGACGTCAAGTCCGACATCTCCAGCACCAACGGCACCGCCGCCGACGCGCTCAACAACGTGCCGTCGGTGGCGGTCGATCCGGACGGCACCGTCACGCTGCGCGGCAGCACCAACGTGCAGATCCTGGTCGACGGCAAGCCGTCGGCCATGCTGCAGGGCGACAACCGCGGCCCGACCTTGCAGGCGATGAACGCCGACGACATCGAATCGGTCGAGGTCATCAACAATCCCGGCGCCCAGTTCGGCAACGAGGCCGGCGGCGGCCCCATCCTCAACCTGGTGATGCGCCGCAACCGCAAGCCCGGCGGATTCGGCTCGGTCAACGCCAACGCCGGCTACGCGGGCCGCTACAACAGCGCCGTGTCGGGCAGCTACAACGAGGGGCCGTGGGGCTTCCAAGGCGGCGTCAACGTCCGCCACGACGGCCGCAACTCCACCGCCGTGGTCAGCCGCGACCGGCTCGACCCGGTCACCGGCAACTTCGTGCACAGCAGCCAGGCGTCGTCCGGCGTCGGCCTGAACGATATGGCCGGCGCCAACGGCACCGTCAGCTACAACCTGAACCAGAACGACACGCTGACCGCCAGTGCCAACTACATGGGGCGCGGCAACGACCAGCACGGCCTCGACCACTACGTCAACGGCGCCATCGGCGGCTTCCCCGCCACCGACTACAGGCGCACCACCGCGCGCGCAGGCGACGCCAGGAACTTCAGCTGGGGCAGCCGCTACGACCACAAGGGCGAACTGCCGGGCGAATCGCTGAAGATCGACCTGCGCGTGTCGGCCAGCGAAAACGACAACGACAGCGCCTACGCCAACACCTACGCCGCCGGCAACCTGCCGGACACGCGCGCCACGCAGCACAGCGACACCAGCACCCACATCGTCGATTTCACCGGCGACTACGAGCGGCCGCTGTGGGGCGGCAGCCTCAAGGCGGGCTACAAGGCCGCCACCAACAAGAACGAATCGGACACGCTGTACACCGACATCAATCCGCTGACCTCGGTGGCCACCGTCAATCCGGCGCGCAGCAACCGCTACGAGCTGGAAGAGACCGTGCTGGCGCTGTACGCGTCCTACCAGATGCGCCTGAACGAGCGCTGGGGCGCGCTGGCCGGCCTGCGCACCGAGTACACCGACCTGGACATTCACCAGCTCACCAGCAGCATCGAGGCGAAGAACAACTATACAAACTATATACCCAGTTTCTTCGCCACCTACAAGGCGAGCGAGACGGCCAACCTGCGCTTCGCCTACGCGCGCCGCATCCGCCGCCCCAACGCCAGCGACTTGAATCCCTACGTGATCTACCGCGACGAGTTCAACGTCTCGTCGGGCAACCCGATGCTGAAGCCGACCAAGACCGATTCGTTCGAAGTGGGCTACGAGACCAAGATGGCCGGCCTGGAAACCAACCTGCGCGGCTACTACCGCAAGGACACCGACGCCATCGTCGACTACCGCTACTTCATCGCCAACAACGTGCTGCTGACCACCCGCCAGAACGGCGAAGGCAGCCATTCGAGCGGGCTGGAATTCACCGTCAGCGGCAAGCTGCTGCCGAACCTGACCTTGAACAGCAGCGGCAACCTGGCGCGCAGCCAGCAGACCACGCAGGACGACACCGGCGCGCTGATCACCCGCAGCGCCAACTCGCTGAGCGGCCGCGTGCGGCTGAACTGGGCGGTCACCAGCGGCACCCAGGTCCAGGGCGCGCTGCAGATGCAGGGCAAGACCTTGTCGGGCCAGGGCTACCGCTCGCCGAATTCGACCTTCAACCTCAGCCTGCGCCACGCGGTGACGCCGCAACTGAGCCTGGTCGGCACGGTCACCGACCTGTTCAGCACCAACAAGATGGAAACCGTCATCAACAGCGCGACCTTGCGCGAAACGAGCACGCGCCGCTTCGACGGCCGGGTGTTCTATGTCGGCCTGTCGTACCGCTTCGGCGGCAATGTGAGGAACGGCGAGGACGGCGGCGAGCCGCGCTTCGGCCCGCCGGGACAGCGCGGCCCGGGCGGACCCGGCGGTCCGGGCCCGGGTTGATTACTTGACCACGCCCAGCTTCTGGCGGGTGCCGTTCTTGAAGGTGTAGATGGTCAGCACGCCGTCCTTGACGTCGCCGCGCTCGTCGAAGGAGATGTTGCCAGTCACGCCCTTGTGCGTGATCCTGGCCATGACCGGGATGTACTTGACCGGGTCGATCGAGCCGGCCTTCTGCATCGCCTCGACCATCGTCATCATCGCGTCGTAGGCGTACGGCGCGTAGGTCTGGATGTCGATGCCGTAGCGCTTCCTGTAGGCCGCGCGGAAATCGGCCATGCCTTTTTCCTGCGCCGGCTCGACGCCGCCCGCCTCCGCGCATATCACCTGGCCGTCGCTCATGCCCTCGCCCGCCAGGCGCGGCACCGAATCCGAGCACATGCCGTCGCCGCCCATGAACTTGATCGGGATGCCCAACTGCTTCATCTGGCGCAGCATCGGGCCGGCCACGGCGTCCATGCCGCCGAAGAAGACCATGTCCGGCTTGGTCGCCTTGATCGCGGTGAGGATGGCGCTGAAGTCGGTGGCCTTGTCGTTGGTGTACTGGTTGGACACGATGCCGGCACCGGAGGCCGCGCCGGAGCGCTTGATGTTCTTGGTGAATTCGTCGGCCAGGCCCTTGCCGTAGGCGGTGCGGTCGTCGATGACGGCGATGCGCTTGGCCTTGAGCGTGTTCAACGCGTAGCGCGCCAGCGCGGCGCCCAGCTGCTCGTCGTTGGCGATGTTGCGGAAGGTGGTGTTGTAGTGCTGACGCGTGTATTGCGGATTGCTGGCCGACGGCGAGATCTGCGGAATGCCGGCGTCGTGATAGATGCGCGAGGCCGGGATCGTGGTGCCCGAAGTCTCGTGGCCGATCACGCCGGCCACGCGGGCGTCCGCCAGCTTTTGCGCGACGGCCGTGCCCTGCTTCGGATCGCCGGCGTCGTCCTCGGCCTGCATGACGATCGTGTATTTTTTGCCGCCGATGACCACGCCCTTGGCGTTGAGCTCGTCGACCGCCATGCGGGCGCCGTTTTCATTGTCCTTGCCCAGGTGGGCGATAGGGCCCGAAGTCGCCGCCACGTGGCCGATCCTGACGATCTCGTCCGCCTGCGCGGCGCCGGTGGCAACGCCGGTGGCAAGTAAAGCCAGCGCGATCGCGTGGCCCAGTGTTTTTGTTGTGAACTGCATAACTTCCTCTTTGGTTAGTCTGGCAAGGATACCATTTGGCAAGTTTCTCCGCCATGCGTGCGTGCCTTCTTGCGCAACTGAAGTAAAATGAAAAATCGAAACATTTGCCCCATAGATACTAGTATGGAAATCTCCCAACGCATCTCCCGCTCCAGGCCACTTGCCACCACGGCCATGCACGGCAGGGTCGATGCGATGAAGGCGCGCGGCGACGACGTCATCGATTTTTCCATCGCGATTTCGCATTTCCAGGCGCCGCCGTCGGTGCTGCAGGCGGTGCGCGACGGCCTGCAGGGGCCATCGCCATACACCACGGTGGCCGGCGACGGCCAGATCCGCGCCCGCCTGGCGGCCAAGGTGACGCGGGAAAACGGCATCGACGCCGCGCCGGCGGAAATCCTGGTCACCAACGGGGCAAAGCAGGCGCTGTACCAGGCGCTGTACGTGCTGGCCGATCCCGGCGACAAGGTGATCATCTTCAAGCCGCACTGGCCGGCCTATGTCGCCACCTGCAAGCTGCTGGGGCTGGAGCCGGTGCTGGTCGACCTGCCCGCCACGATCACCGCCGAACTGCTGGACCGGCTGCCGGCGGCCCGCATCCTGATCGTCAACAATCCGCACAACCCGACCGGCGCCGTGCTGACGGCGGCCGAGACCGATTGCATCGCCGCCTGGCTGCGCCGCACCGGCACCAGCGCCATCGTCGATGAAAGCTATGAAAAGCTGATCTTCGACGGCGGCCATGCCAGCCTGGCCGCGCGGCCGGACTGGCGCGAGACCGGCATCGTCACCATCTATTCGGCGTCGCAATGCTACGCGATGATGGGCTGGCGCGCCGGCTTCGCGGTGGCGCCGGCGCACGTGGTGACGGCGATGGAAACGCTGCAGGGGCCGATCACCGCCGCCGCGCCCATGCTGATCCAGCTGGCGCTGGCGGCCGCGTTTGAAAGCGGCGCCCCCACCGCCATGCTGGCCGACTACCGCCGGCGCCGCGACCTGGTGCTGGACCTGGTGCACGGCCTGCCGTGGCTGACGATGCGCCGCCCCGCCTCCGGCCCCTACCTGTGGGCCGACATCAGCCCGCTGACCACCGACACCCACGCCTTTGCCGAGCAGTTGCTGGCCGAATGCGCGGTGGCGGTGATGCCGGGCGAAGCGCTGGGCTGTCCGGGCTTTATCCGCCTCGGCTATATTGCGGCCGACACCGCCACGCTGCGCCGCGGCGTGCGGGCGATCATCGGCTTCGGCAATCAACGCTACCGGGCCCGATAATCCAGCGCATGGCTTTTCTCCTCTTTCAACTCAACAGCCTGCGCAGCCGGCTGATCCTGCTGGTGGCGCTGGCGATCGCGCCGATCGCGGTGATGACCGTCATCGGCGGCGTGCGCGAACGCGAACACGCGATCGAAGTGGCGGAGGAAAACCTGCAGCGCCTGACCAACCTGGCCGCCGCCAACGAGGCGCAATCGATCGAGGGCGCGCGCCAGATCCTTCGCGACGTCGCCAGCATTCCCGACCTGACGGGCGACCAGCAGCATTGCAGCCGCCTGCTGGCCAACCTGCAGCAGCAGAATCCGGACTACGCCAACTTCGGCCTGATCCAGCTCAACGGCGACGTCACCTGCAGCGCCATCCCGTCGGTCACCCTGATCAACCTGGCGGACCGCTCGCACTTCCGCCGCGCCGTGCACCTGCGCCGCTTCGTCGCCGGCGGCTACGTGTTCGGCCGCGTGATCCAGAAGCACACCGTCAACCTGACCTACCCGCTGCTGGGCGAAGGCAACCAGGTCAAGGCGGTGGTGTTCGCCGCGCTGGACTTGACCAAGCTGGACCGCTTTGTCGCCGACATCAAGCTGCCGCCCAATTCGCTGCTGCTGACGGCAGATTCCGAAGGCCGCATCATTTCGCGCAAGCCCAACCCCGAGCAATGGTTCGGCCAGATGGTGTGGCCGGAGATGCGCTCGGCCATGGCCGGCGAACCGGGCAAGCCGGTGCTGCTGACCGGCCCGGACGGCATCGAGCGGCTGCACCGCTTTGCCCGCGTCGGCAACAACGGCCTGTCCGACTACACGGTCACCATCGGCATCCCGGTCGAGGACGTCACGGCGGTGGCCCGCCACGACCAGCGGCTGGACTTGATGGCGCTGGCCGCCACGCTGGCGCTGGCGCTGCTGGCGGCCTGGTTTGTCGGCGACGTGCTGGTGCTGCGCCGGGTCAAGCGGCTGGCCATCACCGCCAACCGCATCGCCTCGGGCACGCTGGAGGCGCGCAGCGGCATCAGCTACGGCAACGAGGAGATCAGCGAGCTGGCGCGGGCGCTGGACGCCATGGCCGCCGCCCTGCAGGACAAGGAACTGCAGCACCTGAACGCCGAGCGCCTGCTGCGCCTGGCCGACCAGCGCAAGGACGAGTTCCTGGCGATGCTGGCGCACGAACTGCGCAATCCGCTGGCGCCGATCAGCGCCGGCGCCCAGCTGCTGCAAAGCGGCCACGCCAGCGCCGGGGCGGTGGAGCGCACGGCCGCCATCATCGTGCGCCAGGTCAACCACATGACGCGGCTGGTGGACGACCTGCTCGACGTTTCGCGCGTGACGCGCGGGCTGGTGACGCTGACGCGCGTGCAGCTGAACGTGGCCGACATCGTCGCCGATGCGATCGAACAGGCCGACCCGATGATCAGGTCGCGCCAGCACAAGTTCGAGCTGTCGCTGCCGGAGGTGCCGCAGCAGGTCACGGGCGATCACAAGCGGCTGGTGCAGGTGCTGGTCAATGTGCTCAACAACGCCGCCAAGTACACGCCGGCGGGCGGCACCATCAAGCTGGCGGTGCGCGGCGGCGGCGGCCTGGTGCGGCTGGTGGTCAGCGACACCGGCATCGGCATGACGCCGGAGCTGCGCGGCCGCGTGTTCGAACTGTTCGCCCAGGCCGACCGCAATTCCGACCGCTCGCAGGGCGGCCTGGGACTGGGGCTGGCGCTGGTCAAGTCGCTGGTCGAACTGCACGGCGGCACGGTCGCGGTCGACAGCGAGGGCGAGCACAAGGGCAGCACCTTCACCATCACCCTGCCCGGCACGCCGGGCCAGCTGGCGCAAGCCGCCAACGCTGCGGCGGCGCAATCCGGCTTCAAGCTGCGGGTGCTGGTGGTCGACGACAACGTCGACGCCGCGCAGACGCTGCAGCTGCTGCTGGGCGCGTCCGGGCACCAGGTCATCGTCGCGCACACCGCGCTGGAGGCGCTGGAAATGGCGCAGGCATCGGCGCCGCAGCTGTGCCTGCTCGACATCGGCCTGCCCGACATCAGCGGCTATGACCTGGCGCGCAGCCTGCGCGCGCTGCCGGCGACCGCCAAGGCCATGCTGGTGGCCGTGACCGGCTACGGCCGCCGCGCGGACCGCGACCTGGCGGCCGCGGCCGGCTTCGATCATTACTTCGTCAAGCCGGTCGACGTCGACGCGCTGCTGGCGCTGATCGCCAGGCTGGCGCCGACAGATTGACATGCTGTTTCGCATTGTGGGACACTCGATTTGTTTTCATACGGATAGCCCCCGATGCCGCTTCCATTTCACCCTGCCGCAACGGCGCGTTTTCTGCTGGCGCTGCTGACGCTGCCAGGCATCTGCGGCGCCGCCGCTTGCAACGCGGTCTATCCATTGACGCTCGACAGCCGCTATGACTATGACTGGGAGGTGTTGCGCACCGCGCTGGAAAAAACCGCTGCGCCCTATGCCCCCTGCACATTGCGCGCCTCCAAGGTCAGCATGGAAGAGTCGCGCGCCAACGGGGAATTGGCGGCGGCCGGCGGACGCATCAATGTTTTTTCGCGCTCCACCACGCTGGCGCTGGAGCGGCAATTCCTACCGGTGCGCATTCCGGTGGACAAGGGTTTACTCGGCTACCGGCTGCTGCTGGTGCGCGCGGCCGACCTGCCGCGTTTTGCCGAAGTGCGCACGCTGCAAGACCTGCGCGCGCTGCGGGCCGGCCAGGGCAGCAACTGGGCCGACGTCGCCATCCTGCGCGCGGCGGGCATTCCCGTCGTTGAAGGCAACAGCTATGACGGTTTGTTCAGCATGCTCATGGCTCGGCGCTTCGATTACTTTTCACGCGCGCTCGACGAGGCGCTGCGCGAGATCGACGAGCATCGCGCCAGCCATCCGCAGATGGCGCTGGAACCCGGGCTGCTGCTGTATTATCCGCTGCCGCGCTATTTCTTCGTGCGGCGCGACGCCGAGGGAAGGCAGCTGGCGCAACGCATCGCGGCGGGCCTGGAAATCATGATCCGCGACGGCACGCTGGATCAGCTGTTCCAGCGCTACAAGGGCAAGTCGATCGACCAGGCCGATCTGCCTCACCGCCGCCTGATCAAGATCGACAATCCCGGCCTGCCACCGGAAACGCCGCTGTCGCGAAGCGAACTCTGGTATAACCCGCTGAAGAGCGGCGTGCCGGCCTTGCGCTGACGCGCCCGGTATTTTTTAACAATGACAGCATTGGAGTGGTATTGATGTCCCTGGATTCCAGCGTCCGCCGAATTTTCGGACCAGTTTGCAGCCTGGGCATAGTCCTGTGGCCGCTAGTTGCAGGCTCGGCCGAATTGACCGCCTACGCGGAAGAATCGCCGCCCTACCACTACCTGAAAAACGGCGAAGTGACCGGCATCGCCACGGATATCTTGCGGGCCGCCTGCACGCGCGCAAAGATCAGTTGCGACATCCAGATCGTTCCATGGGCCAGAGCCTACGCGCTCACGACGACCACGCCCAATACCTTGATCTTCTCGATAGTCCGGCGGGCGGACCGGGAGAAGAATTTCATCTGGCTGAGCCCCATCGCCACCGAAACCATGTGGGTCTACGGCAGGCGCGACTCGCCCGTGATCAGCTCCCTGTCCCAGCTGAAGACCAAGCGCATAGGCGTGATCAACGGCAGCTCAGCTATCATGGAACTGCGCAACGCCGGCATTCGCGATGCCATTATCGACGTGGCGAATTCCACCGAAGGCAATCTGCGCAAGCTGGAGGCACACCACCTGGACTACATCGTCAGCACCGACACGCGGGTGGACGCGGCCAGGGCCAAATTCGACATGCGCCTGAACCTGGTGAAGGCGACCAGGTTGAGCGAGGTGACCAGCTACTACGCGATCAGTCCCGGATCCGATCCCAAACTGGTGGCCGCCATCAAGTCCGCGCTGGCCGAGGTCGGCTCGAGCGCCGCGCGCGACAAAATCACGTTGAAGTATCTGCCGGCGCCGGCCCGGTAAGCCGCTTTATTCCCCGCTTATTCCCAGTTGCGGGCGATACGTTCCAGCTCGCCGCTTTTTTCCAACGCCTGCAGGGCGGCGCGCAGGCGCTCGACGACGCCGGGGTCCAGGTGTCTGCCGACCACGAAATACAGCGGGCTGCTGGCCATTTCCATCGGCAGTATGCGCACCCTGGCGCCGTAGCCGGTGCGGTTCAGCGTCGCCTGCAGGCCCGGGCTGCGGTGGAAAAACAGCCGGCCTCGGCGGGCCAGCAGTTTTTGCACGTTCAGCTGCGGATTGGCCGCGCTGGCATCGATCAGGCGCACGCCCGCCTTTTCCAGCACCGTCACGCCGGCGAAGCCGCGATTGGCCAGCACCACGCCGTCCGGTTCCAGCTTGCGCACATCGTCCCAACTGGCGATCGAGACCGGATCGTCGACGCGAGCGATCAGGTGATAGCGGATGGTAAACAGCGGCGGACCGACGAACACGTATTTCTTGTCGCGCTCAGGGGAGTGGGACAGGCCGCAGGAGGCGTCCTGCGTGCCGTGGTCGATGGCGGAATAGATGCGCGCCAGCGGCTGCCAGGCTTGATGGCCGCTGAACCTCAGGCTGGGGTCCACGCGTTCGACCGCATTCATGATGTCGATGCAGATACCGACGACCGTCCCGCTGCGTTCGTCGGCCTGGAATTTCGGCTCGGTGCCCACCTGCGCGGCGGTACGCACTTCCGTCGCGGCCATGCCCGCGCCGCCGCACAGCAGGGCCGGCAGCAGCACGCCGAGCTGGCGCAAGCTGATAGACAAGCGTAACAAGGGCGACTCCATGTTTTGGCGCGAGGAAACTCATTATAACCCCGTGCCTGGGTCGCGATGTGGCGAGTGCGGAGCTCAGTCGGCGCGCGTCAAGGTCACCAGCGCGATGTCGTTGCTGCGCATCGGCACGGTGAGAGCGAAAGCGCCGTCCTTGCCGATCCGGACCACGCGGTCGGTCTCCGGCGCATCCTTGGTCAGCGCGTGCAACTGGTCGACCTGGGCCGGCGTCAGCGTCTTCGGCGCGCCCATCTCGATATAGGCCGAGTACGCGTCGTTGGCGCGGAAGCCGCTGCGGCGCACCTGCAGCCGGTACTTGCCCGGCTTGACATGGCTGACCCGCATCGCGACCGGCGCCGACGGCGACGACGGCACGACGCGGCTGTAGAACGGCCGGTTGCTGACCTTCTGCTCCGGCTGCTGGAAGTCCCACACCAGCGCAGCCACCGTGTTGCCATCGGACGTAGCCATCACCTGCGCGTCCTGCACGGGAATCTCATTGCCGCGCAAGGCATGCAGGTATTTATAGGCGAAGTAGGCCGGCTTGCGGATGCCCTGCGGATTCATCAGGCCGAAGCCGCCTTCGAACGGCTTGGACGGCGGTCCCGGTTCTTCGAACAGGTCGGTGTAGGTCCAGTAGCTCATGCCCTGCACCAGGCCCTTGGTGCCCTTCAGCTTGCTGAGGATGTACGGCGAGCTGATGTAGGAATCGTGCACCAGGTCGCGCGGCGTGTAGCTGGTGCTCCACTCGGTGAAATACATCGGCAGCGTCGGAAACTTCGAGGCGGCGATCTGCTCGCGCACGCGGCGCACGTCGCCGATGATGGCGTCCGGCGATGGCGACAGCTTGGTGTCGCCCTCGCCCTTTTCATCGAGGAAGCCGCCGTCGACGCCGTAGGTGTGGGTGGTGACGAAATCGACGGCGGCGCCGCTGCGCGCCACATGGTCGAGGAATTCCGGCACCCAGGCGGCGCCGGCGGTCGACGGTCCGCCCACGCGCAAGGCCGGATCGATCGCCTTGATCGTGTTGGCGGTCAGGTCGTACAGTTCGAAATAGGCTTTCTGGTCGGCGCGCTCCCAGAAGCCGTCCAGGTTGGGCTCGTTCCACACCTCGAAGAACCAGCTGCGCACCTCGGCCTGGCCATAGCGCGCCTCGATGTGCTGCACGAACGCCGCGATCAAGTCCTTCCAGGCATCGGGCTTCGGATGCGAGGTGTTGCCTTGCCAATAGAAGATCTGGTTGTCCGAGGTCGCCATGGCCTTGGGCGTGAAGCCCAGCTCGACGAAGGGTTTGATGTTGCGCGCCAGCATACGGTCGTACAACTGGTCGATCTTGGTCCAGTCGTAGACGGTCTTGCCGTTCTCGACGCGCACGGTGCCCAGCACGTCGTGGAAGATGGCGTGGAAGCGCAGATAGCGGAAGCCCAGCTCGTCGACCGTGGTCCGCAGTTGCGCCATGCTGTCGTCGCGCAGCAGCGTGCCCGGATAGTCCGAGCCGACCGACAGGTCGAAGAAACGATCGAGCGGCTTGCTTGCCTGCGCCGCATCGACGACCACATCGCGCGGCGCCGGCTTGGCGGCATCGGCTGCGTGGGCGGCCGGCAGCGCAAGATAGAGCGACGCGAAAGCCGCCAGGCAGGTGTGCTGGAAATGCTGCATTGTTACAATCTCCTTGTTCTTTCCGGTTGTGGCTGGGATGCTAACACCTTGAATCCGCAAGCAAAATGGGGCGCGGGCCAGTTGTACGATATCGTTCAGCCGCTTGGTGATTTTTATAAAAACCGGAAAAAAGGGGGCAGCAGAAGCTGCCCCCAAAAGTCTGCCGAACCAGGCAGCAAGGAGAACGGTAGCGGCTGATCAGGCGCTCGAGGCGCGATCTATGCCGTCTGATGGTCGGCGTCGCGGACGTCGGCCGGCAACGCTCCGAACACCTGGTCGCGGTAGGCGCGCGGCGTGCAACCAAGTTCGCGCTTGAACACCAGGTGCAGATACTGGGTGGAGGTGAAGCCGCAGGCGAGCGCCACGTCGCCAATGCTGCGTTCGCTTTGCAGGCCGGCCTTGGCCGCATCCAGCTTGTAGCGCAGGATGACGTCGTGCACGCTGCATCCCAGTTCGCGGCGGAAGTAGGCTTCGAGCGACGAGCGGGAAACGCCCACGTATTCGGCCACCTGGTGAGTCTTGATGCCCTGGCAGGCGTACTGGCGGATATAGTGGCAGGCCCGCATCACGTGCGGATGCTTGACCAGCGGGTGCAGGCTGGACGCGCACACCTTGATGCCGGCCGGCGGCACCAGCACCGGGGTGTTGTCCGGGCGTACGCCGTGCAGCATCTGGTCCAGCAGATGGGCGGCGGCCCGGCCCATCTCCTGGGTGCCCTGGATGACGGAACTGAGCGGTATGCGGGTCAGCATGCGCACCAGCGGATCGTTGTCGATGCCGACCAGCGCCACCTGTTCCGGCACCTCGATGCCGGCGATGGTGCAGGCTTGCAGCAGCAGCCGCGCGCGCGCATCCGTGACGGCGATGATGCCTATCGGCTTGGGCAGGCTGTGCAGCCAGGCGATCTGACTCCGGACCGCCTCGTCCCACGACAGCGCACTGGTTTCATGACCACGGAAGATCTCCGCCTCCATATTGTCGTGCTGCATCAGGCTGCTGAAGGCATCCTCCCGCTCCTGCGCCCAGCGATGCTGCTCGGACTTGGGCAGGCTGAACATCGCGAAGCGATGCAGGCCGACGTCGATCAGGTGGTCGTGCGCCACCTTGACAAGATTGAAATTATCCGTCGCCACATAGGGTACGCCGGGCGGATAGTGGTCCAGGCTGGCATACGAGCCGCCCACCCCCACCACCGGAACGGTGCAGCGCGACAAGGCCGCCACCACCGCCGGGTCGTCCATGTCGGCGATGACGCCGTCTCCCTGCCAATGTTCGATGCCGTCCAGGCGCGTGCGGAAATCCTCCTCCAGGAACAATTCCCAGGTCGAGCGCCGGCGTCCCAGATAGGCGGCAATGCCTGAAATGACCTCGCGGTCGAAGGTCTTGTTTGCGTTGAACAGCAACGCGATCCGATGTGTTTTCGTCGTCATAGTCTCCGTCCTTGTCTTTTTTATAATGAAAAACATCGGCGGCACACCTCTTGCGGGGGCCGCCGTCACTGCCTGCGGCGTTACCGTCGTTGCGGCTTGCCGTGCATGTCGTCGATAGCGGCCGCCAGGATCGCGTAGAAAGGAAGGGCAATGCGGGATTTGAAATTATTCATTCGTCAACCCTGGACGGACACCTCAACTGCCTTGCAGCTTAGATGCGTCCGTACTATCGGGGTAACGCTCAGGAGGGAATTACTACCAAAACGAGGGGTGTGTTATTAATTCTGTCGTTAGTGTTAATCATAAAACGACATCACGGCTTGCACGCGCTGCGGAACGCCTTGGGCGTACAGCCGTACTCTTCCTTGAAAAGCTTGTTGAAGTACGACACATTGCCGTAGCCGACCGAGTAAGCGATCTCCGCCACCGTCGCCGCGTCCTTTTCGGCCAGCAACCTGGCCGCTTCGGTCAGGCGCAACTTGTTCAAATAACCACTAAAAGTAAAGCCCAGCTCGGATTTCAGCACATCGTTGACCTTGTTGCGATTGACCCCGGTCTGCTCCACCACGCTTTCCAGGTCCAGCTCCGCGTCGGCATACTTGTTTGCAATCAACTGCAGGATCGCCGTCTTTTCCTTGTCGCGATGCGGCTCCAGAGATAGTTGCTTATACGCTACGAAAGGCAAGTCCTTCTGCAGCTTGCCTTTTACATCATCGATCAGGGCGCGCGTGTGTTGCCGGAAAAACCACAGGCCAAAACCTCCCCATGCGACGCTCAACAGTACGCCCAGCAGCAGCAGATAACGGCGGTCGCGGCCTTCCAGTTCCAGCTCGCTGACTTCGACGTTCGACAGCACGCCGATGGGACTCTGTAACGAGCTGCCGATGGTGATTTTCGGCACCTTGTCGAGTTTATAGGCATGCCGCGACAAGTCCAGGTTCACCATCTGGAACCACCACTGGGGAGTTTCGAGGCGCGTCAGGTCGATCTCGACGCGGGATTCCTGTTCATGACAGGAAAAATACGTCGAAAGCGCCCGGTAATTCAGGTAGTCGGCACTCTTGGATACCCCCTCGAAGGTGATCAGGCTGAGCGACAAGGTATTGGCCGGCGCACACTTAACCCGCAGCGCGATGGAGCTGTAGCGCGACAAATCCACATGGACAGGCTTGCCCTTTCGATCAAGGAAAGATAATTCCGCTGCAACAAAGGGATGCTCGACGGTCTTGGACAGGTTGAAGTCGTAGCGCAGCCGCTGCTGAGCTTCGTGGATGTGGAAGGTCGCGCCGACATTCCAGCTGGACTGGGCTTGCCAAGGCAGAGGACTGTCCTGCACCGGGAAAAGCGAGACTTGTAAATAGCTTTGTCTAAGACAGATGTAAGCAAGGGCCAGGCTTGCAGCGAGAAGGCAAAAGCACCCGCGGAATGCTTTTTTATAGAATTCATGCATGCGGGCGATTCTACCCGCTCGATGTTCCCATTACAACAGTGTGCTGCGGCAAAAAAAGGGCGGCCGCAGCCGCCCAAAGCTACCGGAGAGGCAGTTGGAAAGTACAGATAACACGACGGGCAACGGAAACAGATTGATTGCCCGGGATGTATTTTGGAAGCAGCGCCGGCGCGGCGCAATTGTTAAAAATATCAACCACACACATCAAATTGCGTAAGCGCGCCATGCCGGTGGGAGAGTTGGGACAAATTGTTAATCGCCTCGGCGAATTTCATAATTGCCAGCCTGCCGGGCAAGTCCGCACAATGGCCCACCTGTCATCAAACCAATAAAACTCCCCAGGATGGTCTCGAATGTTTAGAGGACGACTACTTTCATATGCCTTGTCGGGCGTCATCGCCGCCGCGGCGTGCGTGCCGGCCGGCGCTCAGCCGCAGCCGGCCGCGCCGCCGGCATTCCCGACCATCTTGTACGGCGCCGCCTACTATCACGAATACATGCCCTACGACCGGCTGGACAAGGACGTGCGGATGATGAAGGAGGCCGGATTCAATGTGGTCCGCCTGGGGGAATCGACGTGGAGCTTGTGGGAGCCGGAAGACGGCCGCTTCGAGTATGCGTGGATGGACCGCGTCGTCGACGCCATGGGCAAGGCCGGGATCAAGGTCATCATGGGCACCCCGACCTATTCGGTCCCCGCCTGGATGGCCAGGCAGCATCCGGAAATCCTGGCCCGCAAATTCAACGGCGTGCAGAACACCTACGGCATGCGGCAGAACATGAACACCGACGCGCCGGCCTACCGCTACTACGCCGAGCGGCTGATCCGCCGTATCGCCGCGCGCTACAAGGACAACCCGAATGTGATCGGCTGGCAGGTCGACAATGAAACCGGCAGTTACGGCGCCGCCAACGACGACGTGTTCATCCGCTTCCAGCACTATCTGGAAAAGAAATTCGGCACCCCGGAAAACCTCAGCAAGGCCTGGTTCCTGAACTATTGGGGCCAGGATCTGCACAGCTGGACCGACCTGCCCCGTCCCGACGGCGCCCAGAGCACCGGCTACAAGCTGGAATGGTCGCGCTGGGGCCAGATGCGCGTGACCGACTTCCTCACCTGGCAGGCCGGACTGATACGCGAATGCGCGTCGCCGCGCCAGTTCGTCACCCATGATTTCGCCGGCTCCATGCACGCCGACGTCAACGAGGCGGCCGTGGCGCGCGCGCTCGACATGCCGGCCGTCAACATCTATCACTGGGGCCAGCGCGAGTGGTACAACGGCGCCGGGCAAAAGCTGGACGCCGACTTCACCCGCTCGCTCAAGCGCGGCAATTTCCTGGTGACCGAGACCAACGCCCAGACCACGGACTGGTCCTCGTCCTTCCAGTACCCGCCGTACGACGGGCAGTTCCGCGAAGACGTCTACACCCACCTCGCCAACGGCGCCAACATGGTCGAGTACTGGCACTGGTCGTCTATCCACGCCAACCAGGAAACCTACTGGAAAGGCGTGCTGTCGCACGATATGGAGCCGAACCGCGCGTATGCCGAAATGAGCCGCACCGGGCGCGAGTTGCAGAAGATCGGCCCGCGCCTGGTCAACCTGAAGCTGCACAGCGACGTCGCGATCCTGTGGAGCCGCGACTCGCTGAACGCGCTCAACGACATGCCCTTCGCCAAGGAGTCGCAGTGGGGCGGCGGCGGCACCAAGGCCGACTACGGCTCGCTGGTGCGCCAGATCCACCGCTCGCTGTACGAGATGAATATCGGCACCGATTTCGTGTTCCCGGAAACGCAGGATTTCTCCTCCTACAAACTGCTGATCGTGCCGTCGCTGTATGTGGCCGACGACGCGCTGCTGCTGCGCATCGCCGACTATATCCGCAAGGGCGGCCATGTGGTGATGACCTTCAAGAGCGGCTTCACCAACGAGAACGCCGCCGTGCGCTGGACCATGGCGCCGGGGCCGCTGCGCGAAGCGCTGGGCTTCCACTACCAGGAGTTTTCCAACCTGGCCCAGCCGCTGGCATTGAAGGACGACCCTTACCACGCCGGCGCGGACAACAAGGTGCAGCACTGGGCCGAGTTCCTGCAATTGGACAGCGCCAAGGCCCTCGCCTATTACGACCATCCGTTCTTCGGCCAGTGGCCGGCGATCACCTCGAATCAGTACGGCGCCGGCAAGGTGTTTTATGAGGGCACTTATTTGTCCGACAAATTGCAGAAAGCCGTGCTGCAATCGCTGCTGCAGGAACAGGGCCTGACCGGACCGGACCAGCAATTGCCGCAGCAGGTATCCACGCGCTCCGGCGTCAACAGTTTCGGCCGCACCATCCGCTACTATTTCAACTATTCCGGCACGGCGGTCAGCTTCAACTACCGCCACAAGGCCGGCGTCGACCTGCTCGGCTCCCGCCGCGTGGCGCCCGACGATACGCTGACCCTTGGCCCGTGGGATGTGGCGATCATCGAAGAGGATGCCAGCCGATAACGCGTACCGATTCCAACAACAACTTCAGAGACAACTTTTTCATTGTGAGCACTTCATGAGTACTTTTTCAACCATCGACATCATCGTCTTCCTGTTTTATTTCGTCCTGGTGGCCGGCTACGGCATCTGGGTCTACCGCCGCAAGCAGGCCGGCTCCGGCAAGGCCTCGCACGACTACTTCCTGGCCGAGGGCTCGCTGACCTGGTGGGCCATCGGCGCCTCGCTGATCGCCTCCAACATCTCCGCCGAGCAGTTCATCGGCATGAGCGGCTCGGGCTACCGCATCGGCATGGCCATCGCCGTGTATGAGCTGATGGCCGCCGCCACGCTGGTGATCGTGGCCGTGTTCTTCATGCCGGTCTACCTGAAAAACCGCATCTACACGATGCCGCAGTTCCTCGAACAGCGCTACGGCAAGGGCGTGGCCACCACCATGGCGCTGTTCTGGCTGGGCCTGTACGTGGTGGTCAACCTGACCTCGATCCTGTACCTGGGCGCGCTGGCGATCAGCAGCCTGTCCGGCATCGCCCTGCTGCCCTGCATGCTGTTCCTGGCCGTGTTCGCTGCGGTGATCACGCTGGGCGGCATGAAGGTGATCGGCTATACCGACGTGGTGCAGGTCACCTGCCTGGTGGTCGGCGGCCTGGTCACCACCTGGCTGGCGCTCGACCTGGTCGCCGCGCTGGGCAACAAGCACGGCGCGCTGGCCGGCTTCTCGGAACTGTATGCCCATACCCGCGACCACTTCGACATGGTGCTGACGCGCGACAATCCGAACTACATGGACTTGCCGGGCCTGTCCGTGCTGCTGGGCGGCATGTGGATCGTCAACCTGAACTACTGGGGCTGCAACCAGTACATCACCCAGCGCGCGCTGGGCGCCGACCTGCCGACCGCGCGCAAGGGCCTGCTGTTTGCCGCCTTCCTCAAGCTGCTGATGCCGGTCATCGTGGTGTTGCCAGGCATCGCAGCCTATGCGCTGGACAAGTCCGGCGCGCTGGGCGACGCCATGCACGTGGGCGGCGAAGTGAATCCCGACCGCGCCTACCCTATCCTGCTGGGCCTGCTGCCGTCCGGACTGAAGGGCATCGCCTTTGCCGCGCTGACCGCCGCCGTGGTGGCTTCGCTGGCCGGCAAGGCCAACAGTATCGCCACCATCTTCACGCTCGACATCTACACCAAGCTGTTCAACAAGACCGCCAGCGAGCAGCGCATGGTGTGGGTGGGCCGCGTCAGCGTGGTGGTGGCGATGGCCCTGGCCGTGCTGATCGCACCGCTGCTCGGCATCGACAAGAAAGGCGGCTTCCAGTATATCCAGGAATACACCGGCTTCGTCTCGCCTGGCATCCTGGCCATGTTCCTGCTGGGCTTCTTCTGGAAGCGCACCACCTCCGGCGCGGCGATGTTCGCCACCTTCGGCGGGCTGGCCGGCTCCATCGTCCTGAAGTTCCTGCCGACGATGATGGACCTGTCCTTCCTGGCGCCGATCGGCTTCTCCAAGGCCAATGCCGCCGGCGTCTACGAGATTCCCTTCCTGGACCGCATGTTCATCGTGTTCTGGGTGGTGGTGGCCGGCATGGTCGTGATCAGCAAACTGGCGCAGCCCGCGGCAGGCACGGCGCCCCGTCATCTGCAGATCGACCGCACGCTGTTCCGCGTCGACGGCGCGTTTGCCTTCGGCTCGGTGGTCATCTGCGTGCTGCTGGCCAGTATCTACAGCAGCTGGTGGTAAGCACGGTTAGTTCAAGCAAGACAGGCTGCACCTTCTGAGCAACGCCCGATGAATTTCATCGGGCGTTTTGTGTTTCAAGGCGTCACCCAAACTACTTTACTTAGTCGTACGGGGCTCACAGATAGCTGCCAATAATGCCGCTTACCGCCCTGAGCTGGGGTTGATGTTGAATCTGCCGCACCGCCCCCTCCCGATCCCTCAGCTGCTGGGCAACGATCTCTTGCATTCTGCGATACGACACATTATTTGCCTGATCCGGTAATGCGTACCAATACGCCGCTACCGTGCAAGTCGCGGTCGCATGATGACCAACCATTTGAAATCTTTTTTCGTCTTTTCCATACTTGCGATCCAGATAGCTAAAGCAGCCTTGAGAGCCATGCCCCGCAGTGTGCGGTGTGCATGGACCGCTGCGATGGGCAATTCCAATGCAAGTTGTCGACAGCCTCGCCATTAAGCCATGATCTTCCTTGATCGTCCGCAGCACCTTTTGTTCGCCGTGCCAACTCCAGCCGGAGACATCATAACCAAGCCGCACTCCGACGTTCGCATGTGGATCGCGCTCGAAAACATGGATGCAAGGTACGTCGCAAATGTCGGCCGGCATCGCATTACAAAAGCTCTCGGCAGCTTGGTATGTATTGTCGTGCCCGTTGACCCCGATGAAAAACAGCGGCTGCCCGTCCTGAATCGCCAAAGTCACTACGACCACCGCCTCAGGTCTGACGCCCAGGTGTTCGTAATCGTCCTGCGCGGCCTCCATTCCGTCGTTGCGCAGCGCTTGCGCCAGATAGCTCAACACCATGCCTTGCCGACTGGGCACGTTGACACGGCGTTCAAATTCCCATTGGAGTGCCCCCGCTTCATGGGCGGAGGTACGCACCACAGCACGATAAAGATGATTCAGCTGACCGCCTTCTTCAAATAAATCATCGGTACACGTGGTGGTCGCGACGAATTCATCGTTAAACAAATCAAGCCATCGCAGGGTGTCGTGCTTGTGGCATTCAGGGCACGCAGCGTCGATATCTCGCTGAAGATGCACATTTCCTCGGCGAGCAAAGCGATGAGTCGCGCTGCAGGTAACGAATCCCATATATTTTCCGGATCTAATTGTTGGTTAATTAGGCGTCACTGCAGCATCGGTTACTACGACTATATCTTTTTTCTCTTTAATAAATGTTCACAAATTGTCACGCGACCTCCGTCCGTTGCGAGTCCGATTGACAGATGCTGCTCACACCAGGACGGGGCGCTCAGATGAAAAAAGGGGCGGCCGAAGCCGCCCCATAACTACCGGTAAGGTAGGGAGACAAAACTCTCAAGTTGCTCGCGTCAGTAGGAATACCTCAGCGTCATGCGATAGCTGCGTCCAGGCTCGAACCAGGCGCGCCCCATGTTGCCGATGTGCTGCTGCTGCGTCTGCCTGACGACGATGTCGGTCAGGTTGGAGGCCGAGAAGTTGCCGGACAGGTGCTCGCTGAAACGGTAGTCGATGCCGAAGTCCAGCTGGCCGGTCGCCTCCTGCCAGGTCGGCAAGCCCCAGCCCACGTCCTGCGCGCCATTGCGGGCCGGATCGGCGCTGGTGCCGTCCGTACCCTGGGTGCCGTTCACGGTCACGCCCTGCAGGAAGCGTCCGCGCCAGCTGTAGGCCAGCCGCGCCGACAACGGTCCCTTGTCGTACATGAACGTCAGGTTGTAGGCGTTCTTGGACAAGTACATCAGCGGAAGCGAGCTGAACGGCAGTCCGTTGGTGTCGCAACCATACAGGCTCAGGGAGCTGTTGTTGAAAGATCCCGCGGCCGGACAGTACTTCAGGTCGAACGGGTGGTACAGCGTCTGCTTGCTGTCGATGTAGGTATAGTTGGCCGCGATGCCGAAGCCCTTGGCCCAGTCGGGCAGCAAGCGGTCCAAGACCGGCACATGGTCGAGGTAGGTCTGGCCGGCCAGCTCCAGGCCCGTCACCGAACCCTTGGCGGAATTGTCCGGCGCCGTGATCAGGAAGCTTTGCGAATTGCCGGCCAGGTCCTTGTAGCTGCGCGTGTAGGCGCCATACAGGATGATGTCGCGCACGTCCTTGCGGAACACGGCCGCCGTCAGCGACGAGCCGCTGCTCGGATACCACTCGAGCGTCAGGTCGTAGCTGTTGGCGCGGGTCGGCTTGAGGTTGGCATTGCCACGGTCGGTGCCGGTGTAGGTGATGTTGCGCACGCTGCCGCCGGGACCGGTGTTGTCGATGTTCTGGTTCAGCGTGATGTACTCGCTCAGCTCGCCGAAGCCGGGACGGTACATCGACTGCGCGAACGCGAAGCGGGCCTGCAGCTTGTCCGACAGGCTGGCCTTCAGGTTCAGGCTGGGCAGCACGTTGACGTATTGGTGGGTGGCCTCCAGCGGCTCGTTGATCGGGCCGAACTGCGGCACCTCCGGCGGCGTGGTGCTGCCGTAGGTCGGCAGGAACACGGTGTAGCCGTGGGCCGTCGATTCGGTGTGCACCACGCGCACGCCGACATTGCCCTCGACCGGGACGCGCAGGTTGTCGAAGCCGAAGCTGGTCGACACGAACGCGGCCTGGGTCTTCTCGCTCTGGCGGCCGACCTTGGCCGGATCGCCGTCAAAGCTCAGCGGCTTCCAGCTGCTGCCCGCCGTCGAGCAGTCGTTGTTGTTGCCGAACAGCTGGTTGCCGTCCTGGCATTGCAGCTTGAGGATTTGCGTCAGCTGCGCGAAGGAGGCGGGATTGCTCTGGATGAACGCCATGGTCGGCACCACCATGGCCGGCGGCGCGGCGACCTTGCCGTTGAAGAAGTTCGGGAAATTATAGGCCATGGTCGGCACCAGGCTGGCGTAGCGCGGATCGCTGAAGTAACCGAACGTCCCGCGCGACTGCCAGCCCTGCTGGTCGGTGGCGTTGGGCAGCTGGCCCGGCACCGACGTCTGCTTGACGTTCCACGGCTCGGCCAGGCTGGTCCAGCCCGAGCCGCCGCCGTCGACGTGGTTGGCCCGGCGCTCGGTCAACCGCAGGCCGAAGCGCAGGTCGCGCAGCACCGGATGGTCGAACACGTAGCGGGCGTCGGTCTTCCAGGCGTACAGGTCGCCGTCCGCCTTGCTCAGCGACGGCATCATGAAATTCATGTAGTAGTTGGCCGGATTGGCCAGGAAGTCGCGCGCCTTGCTGTCGAAGTTGATCTGGACCGGATTGCTGGACAGGTTCAGGCCCACGCTCGGCACGAAGGTGCCCAGCGTGACCACGTTGCCCAGGCTGCTGTCCCTGGCGTGCACCCACTGCACGTCGTTCTGCACCGTCCAGCTGTCGCTGACGGCCCACTTGAAGTTCCAGGCGATCTCCCGCGTCTGCGAACGGCGCTCGCTGAAGCCGGTGTCGGCCTGGAAGCCCAGGCCGCCGGCGGCGAAGTTGTTCGCGCCCAGGCCGCCCACCGGGTAGGTGTAGGTGCCCGACTGCAGCACGCCATGGCTGTCGAACACGGGATTGAGGATCAGCGACTTGTACGAGTTCTCGACGCCGGTGAAGGTGGCGTTCTCGCTGTCGCCTTCCTTGTAGGCCGAGTGGAAATAGGTCAGGGCCGACTGCATGCCGTTCTTTTTCCACTGCAGCGCGCCGTACACGCCGGCGCGGTCGGTCTTGCTGGTGTTGGTGCGCCACGAGGCGGACTTGGGCGCCCACACGGTCTGGCCGTTGACGATGTCGGTGCGCGGGAAGTAGGCGTCCAGCTGCACCGTGTCATTGTGGGAGTTGGTCTCGTTGGCGGACAGGTCGAGCAAGGCGCCCCATTGCCCGAACGAGTTTTCCCAGCGCTTGGAGACCAGGCCGGACACGCCGGGCGACTTCTTGCTGCCCAGCGCGTTGTAGTTGCCGTTGACCGTGAACGAGAACTTGTCGCCCTTGTAGTCGAACGGCAGCGCGGTGCGCAGGTCCACCTGGCCGCTGACGCCGCCCTCGATCAGGTCGGCCGGCGGATTCTTGTGCACGATCACCGCCGACATCAGCTCGGCCGGCACGTCGCCCCAGCTCAGCTCGCGGCCCGGCCAGCCGGCCGAGAACGACTCGCGCCCGTTCAGCGTGGACGAGCCCCAAGTCAGGCCGCGCACCGAGATGCCGGAGCCCTCCACCGAGAAGTGCTCGGGATCGCCGCGCGAGCGGTTGCGGTCGATGGTCACGCCCACCACGCGCTGCAGCACCTCGGTGATCGACCTGTCGGGCAGCTTGCCGGCTTCCTCGGCAACCACGCCGTCGATGATCTCGTCGGCGTTCTGCTTGAGCTTTTGCGCCGACTGCAGCGATGCGCGCTGGCCGCTGACGATAACCGTCGGGCCCTTGTCGGCGCCTTGTTCGGCGCCGATGACGCCGTTGTCCGTGCTCTGGGCCGCCGCGCCGCCGCAGATCATCACCGCCTGCGCCACAGCCATGGCCAGCGCGGTTTTCTTGAATGGACTCCTCATTTCTTGCTCTCTTCTTCTAATAGGTATCTCGATGGCCCTCCCCGTCGACCGACGGGGTGGGAACAATGGCTAGCCGCTCCGGCGCGCCGGCTTATTGCACCGTGACGGGCGCGGTCAGGGTCAGCTCGGTCGGATAGGTCGGGCTGGAGGCCGACTTGCTCAGCACCGTGACGTTGGTCGACGCGGCCTCGATCTTGATCTTCACGATCGGGTATTTGCTCAGCTCGGTGGCCGGGTCCACCGTCAGGTCGCAGCTCTCGCCGATGCCCGTGAAGCTGGCCAGTTGCACCTCGTACGCGGTGACCGCGGCGCTCTTCGGCGCGAACGTCGTGTTCAGCGCCACGTTGCAGGCGCTGTTGTTGTTGGACGCCTTCCTGGCGAAGTGGCCGAGGACCAGCGTGACCTTGACGTTGTTGGCGCCGCTGCCGAACCATTCGCTGTTTTGTCCCACATTGAGCTTGAGCACCTTCTGCTTGCCGACCTGCACGCCGCCGGTGGTGTCGCCGGTCGAGCTGATGCTGCCCACGCCAGGGGTCAGGAATTCGAGGCCGAAGTAGGCGCCGATACCGCCACCGCCATAGGGATGCTTGGGATCGCCGGTCTGGACCAGGTAGTGGTAGCTGACGCTGCCGCCGTCGGCGCTGAGGCTGGCGCCGCACCAGTTGGCGTCGCTGCACCACCAGCCGTCGATGCTGCTGCCGGCGAAGGTATCGAAGACGCCGCCGTCCGTGGTCGCGGACAGCGAGGCGAAGCCGGACAGGGCCGGCAGCACAGGCGGCGGAGCGTCGCCCACGTCGAACGCGACCACCACCGGTTTCGCCACGTCATAGGTGCCGTCGCCGGCCTGCGACGCGCCGATGTCGCACTCGCCCTTGGACACAAGGGTCAGCCTGGTGCCGCTGACGGTGCAGACGGCCGGCGTGAGGGAGGTCAGGCTGACCGGCAGGCCCGAGTCGGACGAGGCGACCAGCGGGGCCGGGGTCGAGGCCAGCGGCTGGAAGCCGGGCGACGCGAAGGTGATGGTCTGCAGGTGCTTCAGGACCTTGAACAGCTGTTGCGCTCTGGCCGGCGCGTAGGTGCCGTCACCGGCCTGGCTGGCCGTGACCGAGCATTCCCCCACCGCCACCGGCACCAGCTTGCCGTCGGTGACGGTGCAGTTGGCCGGCGTGTTCGAGGCGAAGGTGACGGGCAGTCCGGAGGACGTCGTCGCGACCAGCGGCGCGGGCGCCATCGCCAGGTAGCGCGCGCCCGGGTAAGGAAAATCGACCGACTGGGCGCGGCTTCCCGATGCACCGCCACCGCCGCCGCCGCAGGCGGTCAGCAGCGCGGCGCAGGAAAGCGCCAGCGCAGGCAGCTGCAAGCTCATAGTCTGCCGCCTCATGGAATGTCCCTCTTTGATGTATTTTTTCATGTTGCTTGTCTCGTTATTTGTCATATTGTTTGTCACGTCGCTGGTCACGGCGCTGTCATATTTTTGTTCTTGGAGCGGATGCTATCACCGCCCATCGGCGCATGGCACAGGTGAAACGGCTGTTGATATATATTGCCCAACAGGCTGGCGGTTTTCATACATCGCAAAAAAAAAGGGGCAGCCGAAGCTGCCCCTGGATGCTGTCTTCCGCTCCCGGTTCAGTACAAGACCTTGGCCGCTTCCGGCAGGTCGACATTGGCCTTGGTGACCAGCACCACGCCGGTGGTGACCTGCGGCGGCACCTTCTTCCCTTCGATCACCTTGACCACGGTCGACACGCCGAGCGTGCCCATGGCATAGGTGTCCTGCACCGTGGTGGCGTACAGCGTGCCGCCCTTGACGAAGTCGCGCAGGTCCTGGTTGCCGTCGAAGCCGACCCCCACCACCTTGGCGGCCTTGCCCGACTGCGCCAGCGCGCGTCCCATGCCGACCGCGGTCGGCTCGTTGGCGCCGAAGATCCCCTTCAGGTCGGGGTGCGAGGCCAGCACGTCGATGGTCTGGTTCAGCGCGGTGGCCATCAGCGATTGCGAATAATAGGTGCCGACGATCTTCAGCTGCGAATTCTGCTCGATGTACTTGCGGAAGCCGCCGACCCGCCCCACTTCCGAACCGCTGCCGGCCACATAGGACATGATGGCGATCTTGCCGGTGGTGCCGATCTTGCCGATCAGCGCCCTGGCGCTGGCCGCGCCGGCCGCCTCGTTGTCGGTGGTGACGCTGGACTGGTAGTACTTGGCGCCGGAAGCCGACACCGGCGAATCGATGATCACCACCGGTATCCGCGCCTCCCACGCCTTGCGGATCGCCGGCACCAGCGCGTCCGGATCCGACGGCGCCAGCACGATGCCGGCCACCTTGCGGTTGACCGCGTTCTCCACCATGCTGACCTGGTCGGCGATGGCCGACTCCGAGGCCGGCCCCTGGAAGCTCAGCGTGTAGCCCGGCGCCTGCTGCACGCCGGCCTGCCCGCCCTTGCGCACCACTTGCCAGAAGTTCGAGTTGCTGCTCTTGACGATCATCGCGATTTCCTTGTCGGCCGCGCGCGCCGTTTGCCCCGTCAACGCCAGGGCCAGCGCCAATGCCAACGGCGCGATCTTCGCTATTCGGTTCATGCTCTCCTCACTCTCTGTTTTTTTAATCACGTTGCGGCGCTTCAGCGCCGGTTGCGTCTCTGGTCGATCCATACCGTCAGCAGGATCACCAGTCCGATGATGATCTGCTGGATGAAGCTCGATACCCCGTTCATGTTCAAGCCGTTGCGCAGGATGCCGATCACGAAGGCGCCGATCATGGTGCCGCCGATGCCGCCGATGCCGCCGCTCAGCGAGGTGCCGCCGATCACGGCGCTGGCGATCGCGTCCAGCTCGTACATCACGCCCTCGTTGGGCTGGCCGGTGACCAGGCGCGACATCAGCACGCAGCCGGCCAGCCCTGACAACACGCCCGACAGCACATAGGCCGCCAGCGCCACACGGTCGACCTGCACCCCCGACAAGCGCGCCGCCTCCGAGTTGGAGCCGACCGCGTACAGGTGGCGGCCGAACACGGTGCGCCGCAGCACCAGCGCGGCGGCGACCGCGATGACGATCATCAGCACCACCGGATACGGCACGCCGGGGAACACCACGTCCGGAAACGGCCCGCCGGTGTCGCGCTCGATGCGTCCCAGGGAGCCGTTGCCCAGCGCGCCGAAGGCCTCGCCCAGGCCGGAAATGGCGCGCGCGCCGGTGATCTGCAGCGCCACGCCGCGCGCGATCAGCATCATGCCCAGCGTGGCGATGAAGGGCGGCAGCTTGAGGCGGGTGACCGCCAGGCCGTTGGCCAGCCCGCAGGCGCCGCCGACGGCGACTCCCGCCAGCATGGCGACGCTGGTCGGCATGCCGCCCTGCGCCAGCAACGCCGCCACCACGCCCGACAGCGCCAGCACCGAGCCCGAACTGAGGTCGATGCCGCCGGTGATGATGACGAAGGTGGCCGCCACGCCGAGGTAGGCGATCGAGGTCACCTGCAGCGCCACGCTCATGCCGTTGCCGACCGTGAGGAAGGCGTCGCTGGTGAGCGCGAACACCAAGGCCAGCGCCGCCAGGCTGGCCAGCGCCGCGAACTTCTGTATCAAATCCTTCTGCCTGTCATTCATGTCTCTATTGTCCCGTTTCTGATTCTGATGTGCGCTTCTTGCTGAGCGAGGCGAGATGCATGATCTCTTCTTGTGTCGTGTCGCGGGTGTCGACGACGCCGGTGATCCGGCCTTCATGGAACACCACCACCCGGTCCGTCATGCCCATGATCTCCGGCAGCTCGGAGCTGATCAGCACCACCCCGATGCCGTCGGCCGCCAGCTGGTCGAGCAGGCGGTAGATCGCCAGCTTGGCGCCGACGTCGATGCCGCGCGTGGGCTCGTCGAAGATGATGATCTGCGACTGGCGGAACAGCCATTTGCCGATGGCGATCTTTTGCTGGTTGCCGCCGGACAGGCACTGGGCCAGCTGCGCCGGCGACGGCGTCTTGATGCCGAGCGCCTCGATGTAGCGCGCGGCCGCCGCCTGCTCGGCCGGAAAATCGATCAGGCCCGCGCGCGTGGCCACCGCCGCCATATTGGCCAGCGTCAGGTTGGCGGCCACCGACATGCGGATCGCCAGCCCCTCGCCCTTGCGGTCTTCCGACAGGTAGGCGATGCCGTGGCCGATCGCCTCCGCCGGCGAGCGCACCGTGATCGCGCGTCCGCCCAGTTCGATGGTGCCGCCGTCGAGCGGATCGGCGCCGAACAGCGCGCGCGCCGTCTCGGTGCGGCCGGCTCCCATCAGGCCGGCGAAGCCGAGGATTTCGCCGCGCCGCAGCTCGAAGTCCAGCGGGCCGAACACGCCCTTGCGCTGCAGGCCTCGCACGCGCAGCAGGCAGTCCGTTTGCGGCGCGCGGGTGGCCGGCGGGAAGGTGTCGTCCAGCGCCCTCCCCACCATGCCGGCCACGATGCGCTCGACCGACGTGTCGCGCCACAGCGCGGTCGAGATATAGCGGCCGTCGCGCATGATGGTGACCCGGTCGACGATGTGCTGGAACTCGTCGAGCCGGTGCGAAATGTAGACGATGGCCACGCCATCGCGCTTGAGTTCATGGATGATCTCGAACAGGCGTCCCGTCTCGCTCTCGGTCAGCGAGGACGTGGGCTCGTCCATGATCAGCACTTCGGCGTCGAGCGACAACGCCTTGGCGATTTCCACCATCTGGCGCTGCGCCACCGACAGCGTGCCCACCAGCGCCTGCGGCGCCACGTCCAGCTTGAGCCGCTCGATCAGGCGGGCGGTGTCGGCGCGCATGCGGCGCTGGTCCACCAGCCAGCCCTTGCGCGGCTCGCGCGCGAGGAAGATGTTCTCGGCCACCGACAGGTGCGGCACCAGGTTCAGCTCCTGGTGGATGATGGCGATGCCGGCCGCCTGCGCCGCCACGGTGGAGCTGAAGCGGCAGGCCGCGCCGCGGTGCACGATCTGGCCGGCGTCGGGCTGGTAGACGCCGCTGAGGATCTTCATCAGCGTCGACTTGCCGGCGCCGTTCTCGCCGCACAGCGCGTGCACCTCGCCCTTGAACGCGTCGAAATGCACGTCGTCGAGCGCCACCACGCCGGGAAAGCGCTTGGTGACGCCGCGCACCGACAGCAAGGCCTGCTCCTCGCGCAACGGCGCCTCGGGCAAAATCGCGGGCATGAGCGCTTCCACGGTCAGCCGTCGATCAGTTCCGGATTCCACGCGTGCACGGTCTGGCGCTGCTCGCCCAGGCCGCCGATCCCCAGGCGCATGGTGTCGCCCGGGCGCAGGTAGACCGGATCGGGCTTCTGCCCCAGGCCCACGCCGGGCGGGGTGCCGGTGCTGATGATGTCGCCGGGGTTCAGCGTCATGAAGCGGCTGATGTAGCTGACCAGGTGGGCCACGCCGAACACCATGGTGCGCGTGCTGCCGCTCTGGAAGCGGCGGCCGTTCACCTCCAGCCACATGTCGAGGTTTTGCGGGTCCGGCACCTCGTCCGCCGTCACCAGCCACGGGCCGATGGGGCCGAAGGTGTCGCAACCCTTGCCCTTGTCCCACTGGCCGCCGCGCTCGAGCTGGTACTCGCGCTCGGACAGGTCGTTCACCACGCAATAGCCGGCCACGTGCCGCAGCGCCTCTTCCTCGGTGACGTAGCGCGCGGTGCTGCCGATGACGACACCCAGTTCCACCTCCCAATCGCTTTTGACCGATTCGCGCGGCAGCACCACCGGATCGTTACAACCGATCACGCAGCTGGTGGCCTTCATGAACAGTACCGGCTCGGCCGGCACCGCCATGCCCGATTCGGCCGCGTGGTCGGAATAATTGAGGCCGACGCAAATGAACTTGCCGACGCCCGCCCACGGCGGCGCCATGCGCACCGGCTCGGGCACCGCCGGCAGCCGGGCCGGATCCAGCGCCGCCAGCCGCGCCAGCGAGGCCGGTCCCAGGTCGGCCGCGCGCAGGTCCGGCAGCACGGCCGACAGGTCGCGCAGCACGCCCTCGGCGTCGATCAGGCCGGGTTTTTCCTGGCCCTTGGGGCCGTATCGCAGTAATTTCATGTCTCGGTTTCTCTTTGTTGTGGTAAAGGGTTGATGCTCAATTGCTCCAGCCGCCGTCGATCACGTGCACGGTGCCGGTGGTGAAGGCCGATTCGTCGCCGGCCAGGTAGATCGCCAGCGCGGCGATCTCCTCCGGTAAGCCCAGCCGCCCCATGGGCTGGCGCGCGGCGAAGGCCTGGCTGACCTGCTGCACGCTCTGGCCGCTGTCGTGGGCCTGCGTCTCGATGCGCTGGCGCAGCGACGGCGAGGCCACGGTGCCCGGGCAGATCGCGTTGCAGCGCACCCCGCTGGTGACGAAATCGGCCGCCACCGACTTGGTCAGGCCGATCACGGCCGCCTTGGTGGTGCTGTAGATGAAGCGGTTCGGCACCGCGCGCACGCTGGAGGCGATCGAGGCCATGTTGATGATGGAGCCGCTGCCCCGCTCCAGCATGCCGGGCAGGATGGCACGGATCAAACGGTACATCGAACGCACGTTGAGGTTCATGGAAAAATCCCAGTCGCTGTCCTCGCAACCGAGGATGGTGCCGGCATGGACGTAGCCGGCGCAGTTGAACAGGATGTCGACCGCTCCCAGTTCCTGCGCCAGCGCGGCGATGGCCTGGGCGTCGGTGACGTCCAGGCGGCGCGCCTCGCAGCCGGCCAGCGTGGCCACCTGCTCCAGGTCGCGGTCGGTGGCGATCACGCGCGCGCCCTCGGCCGCGAAGGCCAGCGCGGTGGCGCGGCCGATACCTTGACCGGCGGCCGTGACCAGCGCGGTTTTTCCTTGCAATCGTTTAGTCATGATTCAATCCACGTGAAAGACGGGTTCCATCATCGCCCAGTGCTCGCCTTCGGCGCGGCTGGCCAGCGGCAGCTGGCAGGGACTGCAAAAGGTCCACCAGCGCTGGGTTTCCGGGTCGGCCGCCACCCGCCGCATGTCGGCGTCGAAGTCGGAACCGTGGTATTCCCAGTAGCCGAACAGCAGATTCTCCGGCTCGCGCAGGAAGATCGTGTAGTTGCGCACGTTCGCCTCCCGCAGCACCGCCAGCACCTGCAGCCACACGGCCGCGTGCAGCGCGCGGTACTCCGCGATCCGGTCGGGTGCGATGCCGATCACCATGCCCATTCTTTGCATGTCAGTTTCCTCAATCAAGTCGGTAAAAGCGTAGCGCGTTCAGGCCGAAGACGTCGTCCAGCGCCGCGCCGTCCAGGCCCGCCAGCAAGGCCTCGCTGGCGGCGACCCATTGCCCGTAGTCGGCGGCCAGGTCCAGCACCGGCCAGTCGCTGCCCCAGATCACACGGCGCGGACCGAAGACCTCCAGGATGTGGTCGACGTACGGGCGCAGTCCCTCCACGCTCCAGGCCCCGCCAGCCTCGGTCACCAGGCCGGACAGCTTGCAATGCACCTGCGGCAGCCGCGCCAGGCGCGCGATGTCGCCGCGCCACGGTTCCAGCTCACCGCGCGCGATGGGCGGCTTGGCGCCGTGGTCGATCACCAGCGGCAGGTCGGGATGGCGCTCGGCAAAGGCCAGCAGCGCCGGCAGGTGGCGCGGCAGCACCAGGCCGTCGAGGCTCAGGCCGAAATGCCGCATCGCCTCGATCGCCGGCGCCAGTGCCTCGTCGTCGACCCAGCGCTCGTCGTCGAGGTCCTGCAGCATCGGGCGCAGTCCCTTGAGCATCGGGCAGAGCGCCAGCGAGGCGATGCGGGTCGGCGCGTCGCGCGCCTTCAGGTCGACCCAGCCGACCACCCCGCCGATGAAGGCATGACGCTGCGCCAGGTTGAGCATGTAGCGGGTGTCACGCTCGTCTGGCATCGATTGCACCAGCACCGTGCGGGCAATGCCGTGCCGCACCAGCAACGGCGCCAGGTCGTCCGGCGCGAAGTCGCGGTGGATCGCGGCCAGCGCCGGCGGAGGCCAGGCTCCGTGGCGGTCGGCCAGGTGCCAGAAGTGCTGGTGGGCGTCGACCCGCATCACGCCCCCAGCTCCACCGGCGCGCGCTCGTCAAGCAGGCCGCGGCGCTTGAGCTCCTGCCACAGCTGCGGCGGAATCGGCAGCTCGAACCACTCGGCGTTCTGGCGCAGCTGCGCCACGTCGTGCGAACCGGGGATGCAGGACACCACGGCCGGATGGGCCATCGGGAATTGCAGCGCGGCCGCCGGCAGCGGCGTGTCGAACTCGCGGCAGACGGCGGCGATGGCGTCGACCCGCTGCAGGATCTCTGCCGGCGCGTCGGTATAGTTGAAGGTGCGGGCGCCGGCCAGCACGCCGGAATTGAACGGTCCGCCGATGACGATCGCGTTGCCGTGCCGCTGGCAAGCGTCCAGCAGGGGCGTCAGCGCGCCCTGCTCCAGCAGCGTGTAGCGGCCCGCCAGCAGCGTGCAGTCGAGCGGGCATTCCTGCATCGCGTCGGCCACCACCTCCCATTCGTTGACCCCGAGCCCGATCGCGCGCACGCGCCCGGAGCCGCGCAGCTCGTCCAGCGCGCGGAAGCCTCCGCCGGTGAGCTGGCGCCAGTATTTGTCGTGCAGCTCGCCGTGCGTGGCGCGGCCGATGTCATGCACCAGCAGGATGTCGATGCGATCGAGGTCGAGGCGCTCCAGACTGTCCTCGTGCGAGCGCATGATGCCGTCGTAGCTGTAGTCGTAATGCGGGCGGTATTGCAGCGGATCGGCCCAGCCGCAGGTGCCGGGCAGCACCCCTGCGGCGGGCAGCATCAGCCGACCGACCTTGGTGCTGACCACGTACTGGTCGCGCGGACGTTCGCTCAAGGCCTCGCCCAGGCGGCGTTCGGAGCGCGTGAAGCCGTAGTACGGCGCGGTGTCGAAATAGCGCAGGCCCAGGTCCCATGCGGCATCGACGGCGGCGCGCGCCGCGCGCTCGGAGACGGCCTGGTACAAACCGCCGATCGGCGCGCAGCCCATGCCCAGCCGGGTCAGCCGCAGGCCGCCGCGCGGCAGGGCGATCGAGTCGTCGCAGCGCACGGTCAGGCCGCCTTCAGCGGGAAGCAGCCGGGCCCCGTGGGCTCGAACTGCTTGTAGGTCAGGATGAATTCCTGGTGTCCCAGCTGCTCCGAGCAGCTTTGGGCACCGTTGGCGACGCTCACCACCAGGTCGACGATCTCGCCGCCGACCTGCTCCAGCGTCGCCTCGCCGGTCAGGATGCGGCCGGCGTTGACGTCCATGTCCTCGGCCAGCTTGGTGTAGGTGGCCGGATTGGCGCAGACCTTGATGACGGGCGAGATCGCCGAGCCGACCACCGAGCCGCGCCCGGTGGTAAACAGCGTCAGGTGGGCGCCGCAGGCGATCAATTCGACGATCTCGGCGTTATCGGAAATGTTGGGGAAGCCGAAGCGCGGTTCGCCGTCGGGCACCACGTCGAGCAGGTACAGGCCGTGGCCCGGCGGCTGGTCGCCCGGCTTGAGGATGCCGCTGATCGGCGAGGCGCCGCTCTTGGCGTAGGCGCCCAGCGACTTTTCTTCCAGCGTGGTCAGGCCGCCGTCGGCGTTGCCTGGGGCGAAGCTGCCGTGTCCCATGATGGTGTAGTAGCGCGCGGCCTTCTCCACCGTCTGCACGATGGCCTCGCCCAGTTCCGGCGTCACCGCGCGGCGCTTCATGTGGTATTCGCAGCCGACCAGTTCACCCGTCTCCTCGAAGATGCAGGCGGCGCCGGCGGCGATCAGCTGGTCGAAGGCGACGCCGACCGCCGGATTGGCGGTGATGCCGCTGGTGCTGTCGGAGCCGCCGCAGATGGTGGCCACCACCAGCTCGTCCAGGCCCATCGGCACGCGCTGCTGGGCGCCGACCTGTTCCAGCGCCCAGTTCACCCATTCGCGGCCGCTCTGGACGCCGCTGCGGGTGCCGCCCGCGTCCTGGATCGTGACCGTGTGCACCGGGCGGCCGCTATCGGCGACGGCCGCTTCCAGGCCGTTCTTGTCGAAGCTCTCGCAGCCGAGCGACACCAGCAGCGCCGCGCCCACGTTCGGGTGGGTCAGCACGCTGCGCATGATCTTGTCCGCGTACTCGTTGGGGAAGCAGCCGGGGAAGCCGATCAGGTGCACCGGCTGATCCGGGAAGGCGCTGGTGATCAGGCGCGCCACGTGATGCGCGCATTCGACCAGGTAGGCCACGACGACCACGTTGCGGATGCCCTTGCGGCCGTCCAGGCGCTGGTAACCGGCCAGGGTGTACGATGGTTGCGACGTCATTTGGCTTTGCTCCCGATGAAGTGGTGGCCGCCCTCGCCCAGCGTGTAGGTCGGGATGTAGCAGCTTTCCAGGTTGTGCGTATGGATATGCGCGCCGGCGGCGATCGGCGCGCTGGCCTTGCCGATGATGGCGCCGTAGCGCAGCACCGTGTCGCCGGCGCGCAGGTCGCTGCGCGCGACCTTGTGGCCCAGATGGATGTCTTGTGCGAGGGTGACGGCCTGGCCGTCGATCTCCACGCTGGCGCCGGCCTTCAGTTCAAGGCGGGCAATCAGGCAATTGTCCTCGGGTGACATCAGGAGCAGGCTCGCTGCCTGCGCGGTGGTTGGTGTGGGCATGTCGGTCCTTTGCATACAGTCGGTTCCAGAGAGAGCTGTCCATGCCGCCGCGCGCCGCGTCAGCCGGAGTGGGCCCGCATCTCTCTGGTGCGGATGGATTGCAGCAGTGTGCTGCGGGAAGAATTCAGATGGATGCGCATGGCGTCCAGCGCGCCGTTGATGTCCCGCCGCGCCAGCGCGTGCAGGATGTCGAGGTGCTCGTGCGCCGCGTACTGGTTGCGCGCCATCTCGTTGCCTTTGTCCCACTGGTAGTGGTAGTGGAACACCAGCGACACGATGTCGTAAAAGCCCTGCGCGAAGCGGTTGTGCAGCAGCCCGATGAGGAAGGTGTGGAAGTCGCGGTCCAGCGCCGGAAAGTCCTTGTGGCGCGCCGGCATGACCGAGCCAAGCTGCTCGTGGCGCGCGATCAGGTCGTCCAGCACGGCCATCGCCGGGTCGCTGGGCGGCAGCATGCCGAAGCGCTCGATCGCCGCCAGCTCGAACATCTGGCGCACGTCGGCCAGCTCCATGGCGAACGAGCGGTCGAAGGCGCACAGGCGCCAGCCGCCGTTCGGCTTCTTTTCGATCAGGCCGTAGCGCGAGAACTCGATCATGAATTCGCGCACGCTGATCGTGCTGACCTCGGCCGCACGCGCCAGTTCCGCCTCGGAGAACTCCGCGCCCGGCGGCAGGTCGCTGTGGTAGATGCGCTCCATCAGCACCTGCCGCACCCGGTCCGGTCCGGTCTGTAAATCGGCAATGTCGAAGTAATCCTTGCGCGCCGGCTTGCGCAGCAGGCGCCGTTCCTTCAGGTCGCTGATCAGGCCCTGCGCATGCAGATACGTCAGCGCACTGCGGATCGCCGTGCGGCTGCCGCCCACCAGCGCGACCATCTGGTGTTCCGTGGGCAGCGTGTCCCCGATCGCCACCTCGGTGGCGATGTGCTTGAGCAGCAGGTTGGCGCTGCGCTTGAAGATGGTAGGAGGTCGGGCCATGAGGTTGGGAACACGCCGGATTGGCGATCATATATAAAGGACAATCATACATTCTACCGTACCTCCAGCGCCACCAGGCCAAGGGCATCGCGCAGACGCGCTTGCGCAATGCCTAGACCGAGTTCGCCGGCCAGCTCCACCACCGGCAGCAGGCGCCGGCGCTTCTTTTCCTCGTGGTTCTGGGCGATGTCGGCGAGCCGGTGGGCCAGATAGGGATTGTTGAAACGGTCCCTGACCTGCTCCACGTAGGCGCGGCTTTCGGCCTCCTCGCCCAGCGCCTTGAACACCGGCAGCACCTCCTCCTCCCACAGCGCCTCCAGCCCCGCGCGCAGGCCATGGTCGGCCATCGCCTGCAGCACCGTCTCGCCCGCCGGCCGCGCGCCGCGCAGCCATTGCTCGGCCAGGAAACTGTGGCCGAGGTTGAGCAGGAACAGCTTGCGCCGCTCATACGGCTCCAGCCTCCTGGTCACCACGATAGCCGGATGCGTGCATGGCAGCTCCATGTCCGGCTGGGCTTCGACCACCCACAGGGCATAGGGTTCGGCCACCGCGCCGGCCGGCTCGATCGGCTCGGACACGATGCGGTCGACCAGGGAATTGATCCAGATGCAGCGGCTTTGCAACCAGTCGACGAAGGCCTGCTCCAGCGCCCAGTCGCGCGCCAGCCGCAGCACCACCTCGCGCAGCGCGCTGCCGTTGTTGGCGACCAGCTCGCACGGGAACAGGGTGATGGGCGCCCCGCCCTGGCGGTAGCGCGCGTGCAGCAGCACCAGCAGCTTGGCCGGAAAAGCGCGCGGCGCGGTATCGGCGGACAGCAGGCCGGGGTGGTCGTGCTCCGACAGGTCGTAGCCGCGGTCGCCGGTGTTGGACACGATGACGCGCGCCTCGCCGGCGGCATGGCGGCGGATCTCGGCCCAATCGCGGTCGGCGTGCAGGCCGCGCCGGACCGAGGTGACGCGCAGCTCGTCGTCGATCACGGCGCCGTCGCGCAGCCCGCGGATGCGCACCGGATAGCCGTGGCCGCGGTTGAAGGCGGCCAGCCGCTGTTCGCTCTGGGCGCTGCCGGTGCTCTGCACCACCGTGATCGGCCCCAGCGCCGCGCCATTGGCCATCGCCTCGCCGACAAACAGGTCGACGTGCGCCTGCAGAAAGCGGCTGGTGCCAAATTGCAGAATCGGATTCAATCAGACCTCGACGATGGCTTTGATCACGCCGGCGGAGGGTTCCATCCATTGCGGCAGCACGTCGATGAAATCGTCGAGCGTGGCGCGATGGGTGTTCATCAGGCGGGTCGGCACCAGGCCGGCCTTCATGGCCGCCAGCACCTCGCGGAAATCGTCCGCGGTCGCGTTGCGGCTGCCGAGCAGGGTCGTCTCGCGCTTGTGGAATTCCGGATCGGCGAACGAGATCCGGTCCGGCACGATCGACACCAGCACATAGGCGCCGCCATGGGCCACGAACTCCAGGCCGCGCTCCATGGCCTTGACGTTGCCGGTCGCGTCGAACACGACGTCGAAGAAATCGCCGCCGGACAGCTCCTGCAGCGCGGCCTTGTCGCCCTCGCCGACCGCCACCACGTGCTCGACACCCAGCGCGTCCTTGCAGAAGGCCAGCCGGTCGGCGCGCGAATCGAGCACCGCGACATTGGCACCCTTGAGGGATGCGAACAAGGCCACCGCGACGCCGATCGGTCCCGCACCCACCACCAGCACGCGCTGTCCGGCTTCCACCGAACCGCGCCGCACCGCGTGCGCGCCGATGGCCAGGAATTCGAGCATCGCGGCGTCATCGAGCGAAATGCCGTCGGTCTTGAACAGGAATTGCGCCGGCACGGTCAGATATTCAGCCATGCCGCCATCGCGGTGCACGCCCAGCACCTGGATCCGGCTGCAGCAGTTGGTCTTGCCCTTGCGGCAGGCCACGCAGCTGCCGCACGACAGGTAGGGCATGGCGTAGACCTGGTCGCCTGGCGCCAGTTCCGAGCCTGGCGGCGCGGTCACGACCTCGCCGGACAGCTCATGCCCCATCACGCGCGGATAGCTCAGGAACGGCTGGGTGCCGCGGAAGATGTGCATGTCGGTGCCGCATACGCCGATGCGCCGTACGCGCATCAGCACCTCGCCCTCGGCGGCAACGGGAATCGGACCGTGCACCATGCGCAACTGGCCGGGTGCTTCGCACACTATGCTTTTCATCATGAAATTTTCCATTTAATACTATTTTTTGTGACGGCCAGTGTATGGTATATGTTTTGAACATTCAATAATTTTGCGTTCATTAAATCACCAAGTGGCGCAATGAATTTGCTTACTTCCGGCCTCAGGCCGCCTCCGCCTCGCCAAGCGCGCGGCTGCGGTAGGCGCGCGGCGTGCCACCCAGTTCGCGCTTGAACACCAGATGCATGTATTGGGCAGAACTAAATCCGCAGCCCTGGGCCACGTCGGCCATGCTGGCACCTCCGCTTTCCAGGCCCATCTTGGCCGCTTCGAGCTTGAAGCGCAGAATCGCATCGTGCACGCTGCACCCCAGCTCCTGCCGGAAGTAAGTCTCCAGCGAGGAGCGCGACACGCCCACGTAGGCGGCCACCTGCTGGCCCCTGATGCCCTGGCAGGCATATTGACGGATGAAATGGCAGGCCAGCACCACCTGCGGGTGGTTGACCGCCTGGTGCCGGCTCGATGCCTGCGCGTTGACGCCGGCGGGCGGCACCAGCAGGCGAAGCTCGGCCGGCGGTACGCCGTGCAGCATCCCGTCCATCAGCCGGGCGGCGGCGGCGCCGATCTGCTCCCCGCCCTGGATCACGGAGCTGAGCGGGATGCGCCCCAGCGCCCGCACCAGCGGGTCGTTGTCGATGCCAACCAGCGCCACCTGTTCCGGCACCGCGATCCCGGCGATGGCGCAGGCCTGCAGCAGCTGGCGCGCGCGCGCGTCCGTGACGGCGATGATGCCGATCGGCTTGGGCAGGCTGTGCAGCCAGCAGATCAGGCTCCGTACCGACTCGTTCCAGGCCGCCACGCTGGTGTCGCCCCCGCGGAAGATCTCGACCTCCATCCGGTCGCGCTCCATCAGGTCGTGGAAAGCGTTTTCGCGCTCTTGCGCCCAGCGGTGCTCGCCGGTCGCGGGTTGGCTGAACATGGCGAAGCGGCGCAGGCCTGCCTCGGCCAGATGCTGGTGCGCCAGCTTGACGATGGCCGCGTTGTCGGTCGCGACATACGGCACGTCGCGCGGATACTCGGCTTCGCTGGCATAGGAGCCGCCTACGGCCACCACCGGCACGCTGCTGCGCGACAGAACAGCCGCCACCGCGGGGTCGTCGAAGTCGGCGATGATGCCGTCGCCCTGCCAGTGCTCGAAGCCGGCCAGGCGCAGGCGAAAATCCTCTTCCAGAAACAGGTCCCAGGCCACATCGGCATCACGCAGGTAGGAAGCGATGCCAGCCACGACGTCGCGGTCGAAGGCTTTGTTGGCGTTGAACAGCAAGGCAATCCGGGGCGCTTTCATCGCTGACCTCCTCTGAGTGGCAGGTGACGCGAACTGCTGGCCCACGGCGCGCGGCATGGCTTGAGTGTCATTGGATTGTCTCCCCATAGACGTATGTTTTTATATTGAGCGGTGTTTAACCGCTGTTTAATATATATAGCATACAAGCAAAACGCAAGCCGTGTTGAACGCACCAGTTTGTTGTTGTTTTTGACGCCGGGGACAATTTTGACTTGGATCAAACAATTCTCAGGCATGAATCCGTAGGATGAACCTTGTCACCATGTCTCTGGAGAACCGCATGAAATCGTTCCTTGCCCTGCCGCTCACACTGGCACTGATCGCGCCCAGCCAGGCGTTCTCGACCGAACCGCCCCGGCATGAGGAGCATCATCCGGCTGCCTCCGCGCCCGCCAATACACCCGTTGACACGGCGAAGATGGATGCGCAGATGCGAGCCATGCGCGACATGCACGAAAAGATGATGAGTGCCAAGACCCCGGAAGAGCGCAAGGCTTTGATGGCTGAACACATGAAAGCCATGCGGGAAGGTATGTCGATGATGGATGGCATGACGGGCGCGGGCTCCGCCAGAGCAAAAACCATGTCGCCCCAGGCGATGCAGAAGCAGATGGACATGATGAAGATGATGATGCAAATGATGATGGACCGAATGGATGCCACCCCGCCACCAGGCAAGTAATCCTATCGCCGGCTCAATCCAGTCCCGGAGCGCCGCCCGAGCCGCGGAACGAAGGCGGGAGTGCGATCGCGGTAGCGTCGGTACTCCTCGCCGAATTCCCCCAGTGCCCACACTTCCTCGGTATGCGCCAGCCGGGCGTACACATATACCAAAAGGGCCCGAAATGGGGAATGTTCCATGTTGAGGCTTCCGAAGTGCATCATCTGAGCCGCAAGGCGTTGCTGATCACCGAAGCGGAACTGAGGCTCATCGCCAATGCGGCGATGAGCGGCGAGAGCAGCCATCCCGTCAGCGGATAGAGCACGCCGGCCGCGATCGGAATGCCAAGCGCGTTGTAGACCAGCGCGAACAGCAGGTTCTGCTTCATGTTGGCGACAGTGCCCACCGAGATCAGGCGCGCCGTCGCGATCCCGCGCAAATCTCCTTTGACCAGCGTCACTTGCGCGCTGTTCATCGCCACGTCGGTTCCGGTGCCCATCGCGATGCCGACGTCGGCCCGCGCCAGGGCGGGCGCGTCGTTGATGCCGTCGCCAGCCATCGCCACGACACGTCCCTCGCGCTGCAGCTTTTCGACCAGCACCAGCTTGTCGGCCGGCTTGACCTCGCCGTGCACCTCGTCGATGCCGAGGCGCTTGCCGACGGCGACGGCCGTCGTGACGCCGTCGCCGGTGGCCATGACCACCCGTATTCCCGCCGCGGCAAGTGTGTCGAGCGCCTCGCGCGTGCTGGCCTTGATCGGGTCCGACACGGCCAGCAGCCCGGCCAGACGGCCATCTACCGCCAGGTGCATCACGCTCGCGCCCTCCAGGCGCAGCGCCTCGGCGGCCGGCTTCATGGGCGCCACATCCACGCCGATCTGAGTCATCAAGGTGGTATTGCCGAGCGCGAGCTGCCGGCCGTTGACGCTGCCGCGCACGCCGATGCCGCTGCTTGACTCGAACGCATCGGGTTTGTCGAGCGCCAGCCCGCGCTCGCGCGCGGCGCGCACGATGGCGTCGGCCAGCGGATGCTCGCTGCCCTGGTCGAGGCTGGCGGCCAGGTGTAAAACCTCGTCCTCGGCAAAGCCGGCGGCGGCGATGGCGCGCTCGAAGGCGGGCTTGCCTTCGGTCAGCGTACCGGTCTTGTCGACGATGACCGTGTCGATCTCGCGCAATTTCTCGATCGCGGCGGCGTCGCGAAACAGCACGCCATGGGTGGCCGCCTTGCCGGTGGCGACCATGATCGACATCGGCGTCGCCAGGCCGAGCGCGCACGGACAGGCGATGATCAGCACGGCCACCGCATTGATGAGTCCATAGACCCAGCTCGGCTGCGGGCCGAACAGCCCCCACGCAAGGAAGGTCAGCACCGCGATCGCGACCACGCCGCTGACGAAATATCCGGCCACCACGTCCGCCATGCGCTGCATCGGTGCCTTGGAGCGCTGGGCATTGGCAACCATCTGCACGATCTGGGCCAGCACGGTTTGCGATCCGACCTTCTCGGAACGCATCACCAGAGCCCCGCTGGCATTCAGCGTAGCGCCGATCACCTTGTCTCCCGTGCGCTTGGTGACGGGGATAGGCTCGCCCGTCAGCATCGACTCGTCGACGGCGCTGCTGCCCTCCAGCACCACGCCATCGACCGGCACCTTTTCGCCGGGACGAACCCGCAGCATGTCGCCGACGTGGACATGGGCGAGCGGCACGTCCTCCTCGCTGCCGTCGGCATTGATACGGCGCGCGGTTTTCGGCGCCAGCCCCAGCAGCGACTTGATGGCGGCCGAGGTTTTCGACCGCGCCTTCAGTTCGAGCATCTGCCCGAGCAAGGTCAGCGAGATAATGACCGCCGCCGCTTCGTAATACACGCCGATGCGCCCCATTGACACGAACGTCGGCGGGAACACCTGTGGCGCGAGCGTCGCCACCACGCTGTAGACAAAGGCGGCGCCGGTGCCGAGCCCGATCAGGGTCCACATGTTCGGGCTGCGGTTGCGCACCGATTGGGCGCCACGGACGAAAAATGGCCATCCCGCCCACAGGACGATGGGGATCGCGAGTATCAATTCCACCCAGGTCTGGGTGCGGATCTCCATCAGCTCCAGCCGGTGCCCGAACATCGCCAGCGTGGTCACCACGACCGTCAGCGGCAAGGTCCACCAGAACCGGCGGGTGAAATCCCGAAGTTCCGGATTGTCGTCGTCTGCCAGATCGGGAATCACCGGCTCCAGGCTCATGCCGCATTTCGGACAGTTGCCCGGATGGCCGAGCCGGATTTCCGGATGCATCGGGCAGGTGTAGACCAGGTCTTTCGATGTTGATTCCCGAAGCATTTCAAATCCCATCTTGAGGTCCTGAATTGGCCATGTTGTCAATCACTGTAGTCGGATATGCATCCTCAAAACCTTGATATACATCAAATTACCGGGGATTCGCCGTCCATACTTTCGGCAGCTGGTGGGAAGCGCGAGTTTCGAACTGGAGCGCGACCTGGCCGGCGGCGTCGATGCCGGCCAGGTGGTCTTGCGCACGATCCAGCCTCGGCCAGCAGTTATGCCGAGGTGATGATGCCATTCAGCTTACGGACGGCTTCCGGCGGCAGTATCAGATCGGCAGCGGCGGCATTTTGACGCAGATGGGCAACCGATGAGGTGCCGGGAATCAGCAGGATATTCTGCGAACGTTGCAGTAGCCAGGCCAGCGCTGTCTGCATGGGCGTGGCGGCCAGCTGCGCGGCGACATCCGACAAGATAGCCGATTGCAGCGGCGAGAAGCCACCAAGCGGGAAGAACGGCACGTAGGCGATACCGTCTCTTGCCAGCTCGTCGATCAGTGCGTCGTCGTGGCGGTGGATCAGGTTGTATTGATTCTGCACACAAGCAATGGGGGCGATGCTGCACGCCTGCTTCACTTGCTGCGCGGTCGCGTTGCTCACGCCAATATGGCGTATCAGGCCGCGGTGCTGCAGTTCCGCCAGCGCGGTGATGTGGGCTTCAATGTCGCCTTCCGCCGGCCCCATGACGTCAAACATGAGACGCATGTTCACCACATCCAGTCGCTCCAGGCCGAGGTTGCGCAGGTTGTCATGCACTGCTGCCTCCAGCGCCTTCGGTGATTGGGCCGGCAGCCAGGAAGCGTCAGCGCCGCGCGAGGCGCCGATCTTGGTGACGATCACCAGATCGTCCGCGTACGGATGCAGCGCTTCGCGGATCAGCTGGTTGGTGACATGGGGGCCGTAGAAATCACTGGTGTCGATGTGATTGATGCCCAGCGCAGCAAGCTCCCGCAGCACTGCCAGCGCTTCCTCGCGGTTCTTGGGTGGGCCGAAGACGTGCGGGCCCGAAAGCTGCATGGCGCCATAGCCCATGCGGTTGACAGCCATATCGCCAAGTTGGAAGGTGTTCAAAATATGCTCCTGAAGGATGGGTTGACGAACACAGTCTAGGCGCGAAAACTTTGTGCGACAATACCTCGCAATGGCACAACTTGTGCCGAATACAGGACAATGACCGATGGCTGATCTGCAGGATATCGGCGCCTTCGTCGCGGTCGCCAGACACGGCGGCTTTCGCGGCGCCGCGCGCATGACGGGCAATAGCGCGTCACAACTGAGCGAAGCGGTGCGACGGCTTGAGGCCGGCCTTGGTGTGCGCCTGCTGAACCGCACCACCCGCAGCGTGGCCACCACCGACGCCGGCCAGCGCTTGTTGGAGCAACTGATGCCGGCGCTGGGCGCGGTCGAATCCGCGCTGGATGTGGTGAACGGTTTTCGCGACCGTCCGGCTGGCAGACTGCGGCTCAACGTGCCGCTCAGCGTATCGAAACTGATCCTGCCGCGCATCATTCCGCCGTTTATCGCCGCGTATCCGGACATCTGCCTGGAGATCATCGTCGACGACAGCTTTGTCGATCTGCAGCGCTCCGGCTGCGATGCCGGCGTCCGCTACGAAGAACACATGGAACTGGATATGGTGGCGATTCCGATTGGACCGCGCCGGCAACGTTTTGCGCTGGCAGCGTCGCCTGGCTATCTGCTAAAACACGGCCTGCCCAAGCGGCCGGAAGACCTGTTGAGACATACCTGCCTGCGCGGACGCTTCTCCAGCGGTGCCATGCCGGATTGGGAATTCGAGCACAAGGGCAAGAAAGTCGTCATCAAACCGGTCGGTCCGTTGATCGTCAACCTGGGCGCTGGCGCCGACTTGAAGGTGGATGCGGCGTTGGCCGGCAGCGGCCTGGTGTACCTGTTTGAAGACTGGCTGAAGCCCTACATGGAGCGCGGTGAACTGGAGCCGGTGCTGGAGCGCTGGTGGCCAGCCTTTAACGGTCCCTCGCTGTACTATCCAGGCCGGCGCTATCTGCCGGCGCCGCTGCGCGCATTTGCGGATTTTATTCCGACCATGCGCTGGTAGCGCCAAAAACAACAAAGGCCTACATCCAAATGATGCAAGCCTTTGATTTCAAACGAATTCTTGGTGGAAAGTGCAAGTTTCGAACTTGCGACCCCTGCAGTGTGAAGGCCCAAATACGAGACAGCGGGAGCCTTCCAAAGCCCGTATTCATAGGCAACACCCGCGTTAGATGGCTCCCGCCAGCTCTCGAAAAATCCCGCAGGACTCCGTACTCAGCCTCCAAATTTTTGTTGGCAAGGCCTTGATTAGCTACATGGGTCAGGATATCGAGTAGTGCTATGTTAAAGTTTTACGCTTCAGGGTCGCATCATGAGTGAGAGAAACGACACAGCTTCAAGCCGGAATTGCTTGAAGCTACAGCGCGAAATCAGGGTTCACGGAGCCAAGCGATGAGCACGCCGCCCCCGCCGCTGGCGCGCATCGAAAACCGCATCCTGCTCATTCGCGGCCAGAAGGTTATGATCGACACCGACTTGGCCGAGCTGTATGGCGTGCCAACCAAACGACTCAACGAACAGGTCAAGCGCAACCAGGAGCGATTTCCGGCCGACTTCCTGTTTCAGCTCACCGCCGCTGAAAAACAGGAGGTGGTCGCAAACTGCGACCACCTCGCCAAGCTGAAATTCTCGAAGACGCTGCCGTATGCCTTCACCGAACACGGCGCCATCCAGGCCGCCAACGTGCTTGCCTCGCCGCAGGCCATCGAGATGGGAGTGTATGTGGTGCGGGCCTTCGTGCGCCTGCGCGAACTGGTGGTATCGAACAAGGAACTGGCGCTGCGCCTGGATGAACTCGAGAGCAAGACCGACCTGATGTCGCTCAAGCAGGAAACCTTCGAACACAGCACGCACGCTCAACTCAAGCAGATCATCGACGCGCTGCGCGAACTGATGACGCCACCAGCGACGGCACCCAAGCACCCCATCGGCTTCGTCACACCCAACGATCCACCGAACAAGCCGAAATAGGCTAAGGGGCGGGCGGAGCCAGTGCCCTTCATAAATCCGACGCGTAGGCGCTGACGATAGTCGCTTGGGAATACGACCGAACAATCTATTGGATAGCGCAAACATTGCCGAAGAATACAAACAGGAAAAATTATCCGTGCTTTCATGCCAGCAAGAAAAAAGGCCCGCATCAGATTGACGCAGGCCTTTGATTTTCTTACTAAATTCTGGTGGGAAGTGCAAGTTTCGAACTTGCGACCCCTGCAGTGTGAATGCAGTGCTCTACCCCTGAGCTAACCTCCCGAAGCGGGGCGAATTATCGCACACAACCTCCCGCCATGGGAAGGCCCCGCGCAAAAATTGTCAGGCGGCAGCTTGCGGCGCCACCGTCGCGGTCCAGATGCACTGGCCTTTGACGGCCTTGTCCAGCCCGGCAAGCGTGGCGGCATGCGCTTCCAGCTCCTCGTCCGAGGCCGGCAAGAAGATGATGTCGGCCATCGGCACCGGCTCCAGCAGCGCGCCGCCGACCACGACTTCCTCTTCCGCATCCATGCCCAGGCTGTTCTGCCCGCGCGTCATCGACAGGTAGACGTCGGCCAGCAGTTCGGCATCGAGCAGCGCGCCGTGCAGCTTGCGGTGCGAGTTCGACACGCCGTAGCGGTCGCACAGCGCGTCCAGCGAGTTGCGCTTGCCGGGATGGAGTTCCTTGGCATGCACCAGCGTGTCGATCACGCCGCCGATATGGCTGGAAAAGTCCGGCAGGTTCAGCAGCTTGAATTCGTGGTTCAGGAAGCCCAGGTCGAACGGCGCGTTGTGGATGATGACCTCGGCACCCTGGATATAAGTGCGCAGCTGTTCGACGATCTCGTGGAATTTCGGCTTGTCGCTCAGGAACTCGGTGGTCAGGCCGTGGACGTTGAGCGCGCCCTCTTCCGAGTCGCGTTCCGGATTGATGTAGACGTGGAAGTTATTCCCCGTCAGCATGCGGTTGTTCAGCTCGACGCAGCCGATCTCAATGATGCGGTTGCCCAGCTTGGGGTTGATACCGGTGGTCTCGGTATCGAGTACGATTTGGCGCATAGTGTTCTGTGATGAGTCTGATCGTGGAGTATAACAGGCGATAGCGGTCACCGGCCCCGGGCCAGCTCGACGCCGCGATTGGCCAGCATGTCGGCGCGCTCGTTGCCGGGATGGCCGTTGTGGCCGCGCACCCAGCGCCATTCGACGGTGTGCATCGCCTGCGCGGCGTCCAGCGCCCGCCACAGGTCTTCGTTCTTGACCGGCTCCTTGGCCGCCGTCTTCCAGCCGCGCGCCTTCCAGCCGTGGATCCACTCGCTGATGCCCTTTTGTACATACTGGCTGTCGGTGTGCAGCGTGACCATGCACGGACGCTTGAGCGCGTTGAGCGCCTCGATCACCGCCTGCAATTCCATGCGGTTGTTGGTGGTGTCGCGGGCGCCGCCGCAAATCTCTTTTTCAGCGCCCTCGGCCACCAGGAACGCGCCCCAGCCGCCGAGTCCGGGATTGCCCTTGCAGGCGCCGTCCGTGAATATCTCAACCTTCGTCTCTACCTTATCCATCCTGCTGTTCCCGCCTTTTATTTGTTGCCGGCACGACCGCGGGGGCCGATGCCGTTTTTTTGGTCCAAGCCGGACCGATCAGATGCATGCCCTTCACGCGCTTGATCGCCTGCACAATGTAGACGCCGCCGAAATACGGCCACCAGCGCGGTCCGGCATTATCCATGAAGGCGTAGCGGTGCAGCCATTTTTCTGTGCGGCAGGCCGGCGCGTAGCAGCCGAAGTGACTCTGGCTGGCGCCCATGTTCAATAATTTTAACCAGTCTTTCATGCGCGGCATAGAGATCAGCTCCTCGGTGCGCGGCAGGAACGAGGTGCCGCCGACGCGCCGCAGCACGTGGCGCGCGCCCCACAGGCTGGCCGGGTTGAAGCCGCAGATGATGAGCTGCCCTTCCGGAATCAGCACGCGCTCGACTTCGCGCAGCACCTGGTGCGGATCGGTGGAGAATTCCAGCACGTGCGGCAACACCACCAGGTCGACCGATTGCGAGGCGAACGGCAGCTCGGTGTAGTCCAGCGTCAGCGACACCGGACGCAGACCCTCGTTTTCCGCGGCGCGCACCTTGCGGTCGGCCAGCAGCTTGTACGGCATGCGGCTGGCGGCCAGCGCATCGATTTGAGGCATGCCGATCTGCACCGCGTTGTATCCAAAGATATCGGCTGTTAAATTATCGAGACAGCTTTGTTCCCACGCACGCAAGTAGACGCCGGCGGGCGTTTGCAGCCAGCCTTCCAGCGCTATAATGGATTTCTCAGATCCTGCCTTGTCCATGCCTAGCCTTTTGCGATCCAATGACCAATTCTTCTACTCAAACTCTCAGTGTTCTTACTGTTCCTGCGTTCCACGACAATTACCTGTGGCTGATACATGATGGTGTCCACGCCGCAGCGGTCGACCCCGGTGATGCCAAGCCTATCCTGGCGGCCCTCAAGGCCAACGGACTCAAGCTCACTGCCATTCTACTCACCCATCACCATGCTGACCATATTGGCGGCGTTCCTGAATTATTACAGCATTATCAGGTTCCCGTTTTCGGTCCGCGCAACGAGAGCATCGCCGCCGTCACGCTGCCGGTCGGCGAAGGCAAACTGATCGACGTGCCCGGCCTGGCGCTGAAGCTGTCGGTGCTCGACGTCCCCGGCCATACGATGGGCCACATCGCCTACCTGCGCGAACGCGCCGACGGTGAGCCGATCTGGCTGTTCTGCGGCGATACGCTGTTCGCCGGCGGCTGCGGACGCCTGTTCGAGGGCACGCCGGCACAGATGATCAGTTCGCTCGGCAAACTGGCCGCGCTGCCGGATGATACCAAGGTATTCTGCGCCCACGAATATACGCTGTCCAATCTGCGCTTCGCGCGCGTGGTGGAGCCCGATAACGTGGCGCTGCAGGAGCGCGTCAAGGTGGAGACCGACAAGCGCGAGCACAACCTGCCCACGGTGCCGAGTACGATAGGTGTCGAAAAAGCCACCAATCCATTCCTGCGCTACCGCGAGCCGGCGATTGCCGAACAATTGGTCAAGGCCGGCAAGCTCGATCGCATCGATACGCCGCTGGCGACCTTCACCGCGCTGCGCTTGTGGAAAAATGACTTCTGATTGAAAAACGGCCCATCGTGAATGATGGGCCGTTGTGTTGCCTTTAGATTTCTTCGTACAGAGGCAAGGTCAGGAACTCCGCGAACGATGCCGAGGTCGACATCTCCTCGAAGATCTGGCCGGCGCGCACGTAGGTCGGGCCCTCGCCGCCCGGCGCGTCGCGCTGCACTTTCGCCAGTTCTTCAGGAATCATCGCGCGCACCATGTCGGCGGTGACCTTGCGGCCGTCTTCCAGCACGCCCTTGTCCGAACGGATCCACTGCCACACTTGCGAACGGCTGATTTCCGCCGTGGCCGCATCTTCCATCAGGTTGTGGATAGGCACGCAACCGTTGCCGGCCAGCCAGCTGCCCAGGTAGTGGATGCCGACGTTGATGTTGTAGCGCAGGCCCGCTTCGGTGATCGGCGCTTCCGGCTTGAAGTCCATCAGCTGCGCGGCCGTCACTTCAACGTCGGGACGCTGCTTGTCGATCTGGTTGGGCTTGTCGCCCAGCACCTTGGTGAACTCGGTCATCGCCAGCTCCACCAGGCCAGGGTGGGCCACCCAGCCGCCGTCGTAGCCGTCGGTCGCGTCGCGCGCCTTGTCGGTGCGCACGCCGCCCATCGCGATATCGTTCTTCTCCGGATCGTTCTTGATCGGGATCAGCGCGGCCATGCCGCCGATCGCCGGCGCGTTGCGCTTGTGGCAGGTCTTCAGCAGCAGCAAGGCGTAGGCGCGCATGAACGGCGCGGTCATCGTCACCTTGGCGCGGTCGGCCAGGCAGAAATCCTTGTCCAGCTTGAACTTCTTGATGCACGAGAAGATGTAGTCCCAACGGCCGGCGTTCAGGCCCGAGCTGTGTTCGCGCAGTTCGTACAGGATCTCGTCCATCTCGAACGCGGCCAGGATGGTTTCGATCAGCACGGTGGCCTTGATCGTGCCCTGCGGCAGGCCCAGTTCGTTTTGCGTCATCACGAAGACGTCGTTCCACAGGCGCGCTTCCTGGTGCGACTCCATCTTCGGCAGGTAGAAGTATGGGCCGGCGCCGCGCGCCAGCTGTTCCTTGGCGTTGTGGAACATGAACAGCGCGAAGTCGAAGATGCCGCCCGAGATGCGCTTGCCGTCGACCAGCACGTGCTTTTCATCCAGGTGCCAGCCGCGCGGACGCACGACCAGCGTGGCGATCTTGTCGTTCAGCTTGTAGGACTTGCCGTTCTGTTCCAGCGAAATGGTGCGGCGCACGGCGTCGAACATATTGATCTGGCCGGTGATCTGGTTGTCCCAGTTCGGCGTGTTCGAATCTTCGAAGTCGGTCATGTAGCTGTCGGCGCCCGAGTTGAAGGCGTTGATGACCATCTTGCGCTCGACCGGGCCGGTGATTTCCACGCGGCGGCATTCCAGCGCCTTCGGAATCGGCGCGATCTTCCAGTCGCCGGCGCGGATGTGCGCGGTTTCCGGCAGGAAGTCGGGACGCTCGCCGGCGTCCAGGCGCTTGGCGCGCTCGACGCGCACGGCCAGCAATTGTTGACGGCGCGCTTCAAATTCGCGGGTCAGCTTGACCACCAGCGACAATGCCTCGGTGGTCAGGATGTTTTCGTAGCCAGGCTTGATCTCGCCTGTGATTTCCATGCCTGCCGGCAGAGTGATGGTGGACTGCGTCATGAGGTATCTCCGAAAAAAATATTAACTGCCAGATCATTAACTACCAGATCAAATTATAAGCACTGCCCATCATGTTGCACGCCGAATCTTTTAGTGTGACGACTCGGTTACGCCTTGATATGTTTTACAGTATATTCACTAATAAGTTATGCAAACGAGACTAAAAATCACATCATCTATGCGTTTTTATCACAAATAACGGGTCAGGCACCACATGGGTCAGTTCAGACAGATATCCACCTTCGTCGAGGTCGTTTCAAAAGGCAGCCTGTCGGCCGCCGCTAGGGCCGAAGGCATCGCGCCGGCCATGATAGGCCGGCGGCTGGACGCGCTGGAGAGCCGCCTGGGCGTCAAGCTGCTGCAACGCACCACGCGCAAGCTGGCGCTGACCAACGAGGGCGCGGCCTTCCTGGAGGATTGCCAGCGCATCCTGGCGGAACTGGAGGAAGCGGAAACCGCCGTGGCCGAACGTAGCGCGCACGCGACAGGTCACCTGATGATTTCCGCGCCGGCCGGCTTCGGCCGCCAGCACGTGGCGCCGCTGATCCCGTCTTTCCTGTCCGAGCACCGCGACGTCAGCGTCACGCTGAACATGAGCGACCGCGTGGTGGACATCGTCGGCGAAGGCATCGACGTGGCAATCCGCATCGCCAGCCTGTCCGATTCCAACCTGGTCAGCGTCAAGCTGGCCGACAACGAACGGGTGGTGGTGGCGGCGCCCTCCTACCTCAAGCGCCACGGCGAGCCGAAAACCCTGGCCGACCTGTCCAAGCACAACTGCCTGGCGATCAGCAGCGAAGGCAGCCAGCGCGGCTGGACCTTCCGCGAGAACGGCAAGAACCTGGTGCTGAAGGTCAACGGCAACATGGCCAGCAACGACGGCCAGGTGCTGCACGACTGGGCGCTGGCCGGCAAGGGCCTGGCGTGGCGTTCGATGTGGGAAGTGGGCAACGAGATCGAGGCGGGCAAGCTGCAGACCGTGCTCAACGAACACTCGGCGCCGGGCAACGATATCTACGCGGTGTTTGCGCAGCGCCGGCATTTGCCGCTGCGGATACGCGCTTTTGTGGATTTCCTGCGGCACACTTATGCGCAGCCGGACTATTGGCGCAAGACGGGGAAATGAGCGAAGGGAAACAATTACAAAAACGCAGGCGAAAAAAAATCCTCGGATACCGAGGATTTCTTATTTCGTTTGATTCAGCGTATTACAGTGGCTGAATGTTCGAAGCTTGCTTGCCCTTAGGACCAGCGGTCACTTCAAAAGAAACGCGTTGGTTCTCTTGCAGCGACTTGAAGCCTGCGGACTGAATCGCCGAGAAGTGAGCGAACAGATCTTCGCCGCCTTCGTCAGGGGTGATAAAGCCGAAGCCCTTCGAATCATTGAACCATTTTACGATACCAGTTGCCATTACAATTCCTATTTCAGTTAAGTTGGGCTTGCGCCCGTGATATCGTTTGAGGCAAGAAAGAAATGACAGACAAACTGCACTACTCTTGAATCTAAACGATCCCGCATTATACCCATTTACGAGAGAAAAGCACGTCTTCGCGAAAATAAATGCAAAGACAGGCTTTTTTTGTTAGAAAACCTTGGCTACAGATGACTTTCTGTAGCTTAAGACTCCCCGTCAAGCCTCTCGTCGGTCAGGGTGTGAATGTCACTATAGACAACTAAATGATAGCGGGTTTGAGCTGGATCAAGCGCACGCCTTACTCGTAAGTCGTGGAACGCGGATCTTTGGCGGCCCAGCGCAGGAATTGCTCTACTTCCGGTATCACGGCCGGCCATCCGGAATGCTCGGATAAAACAACACGCAGCATCTGCTCGATGCGCCGCGCCTGCTGCCCCAGCATGCCGAAACCGAAGGTGCCGGCCGATCCCGCCACGCCGTGCAGCAGCTCATGCAGCCGATGCAGCGCGGCATCCGGCGGCAGGTCGCCGCCGGCCCTGCATTCGGCGAAGGCCTGGCCGATCTTTTCCATCGTCGCAGGGACGGTGGCGGCGAACTTGTCGTTGAGCGCCGCCAGGCGCGCGCGGAATTCCGGATCGGCAGGCGTGGCCATGGCGGTTACTTGGTGCCGAAGATGCGGTCGCCGGCATCGCCCAGGCCAGGCACGATGTAGGCGTGGTCGTTCAGGTGCGAATCCAGCGAGGCGCAGTAGATCTTCACGCCCGGATGCGATTTCTGGAACACCTCGATGCCTTCCGGCGCCGCCACCAGGGCCAGGAAGATGATCTGATCGTCGGTGACGCCGCGCTTTTTCAGCACGTCCACCGCGTGCACGGCCGAATTGCCGGTCGCCACCATCGGATCGCACAGGATGAAGGTGCGCTCAACCGTGTCCGGCAGGCGCACCAGGTATTCCACCGGCTGGTGGGTTTCCGGATCGCGGAACACTCCGATATGGCCGACGCGGGCCGACGGCACCAGGTCCAGCAGGCCGTCGCTCATGCCGATGCCGGCGCGCAGGATGGGAACGATGGCCAGTTTGCGGCCGGCGATGACCGGCGCGTCGATGGTCATCAGCGGAGTTTCGATGGTGCGGGTGGTCAGCGGCAGGTCGCGGGTGATCTCGTAACCCATCAGCAGCGTGATTTCCTTGAGCAGGTCGCGGAACGTGCGGGTCGACGTATCCTTGGCGCGCATGTGACTCAATTTGTGTTGAATCAGCGGGTGGTCTGTGATGAACAGGTTGGGAAAGCGCGGATCTTGTTTCATTGTTTGCTCTTTTTGGACGGTATGTGCTTTTTATTATACTAGGCCTCCGGGCCTAAAAACATGGCGACGGCCTCCGCCGCTATCTGGTCCAGGTCCGATCCCTGCCCCGGTTTGTACCACAGCACGCTGTAGTTGATGGCGCCCATCAACAGCAGCCGGGCGACGGCGCTGTCGCTGCGCAGCAGGCCGGCGCCGGACAATTCGTTGACCACGTCCTGCCACAGCTGGTCGTAGCGGTCGCGCAGCACCTGCACGCGCGCGCGCAGCTCCGGCGTCAGCCGGCGCCAGTCGTACAGCAGCACGGGGATGAAGTCGTGGCCTTCGCCGAGCACGATCTCCAGATGCGCCCGCACCAGCGCCTGGAACTTGGCGCCCGGCGGCAGGCTGGCGGCGACGATTTGCTCGGCGGCCGGCAGGCCCGCCACCAGGCCCTCCTCCATCACCGCGGCCAGGATTTCCTGCTTGCTCTTGAAGTGATAAAACGGACTGCCGGAGCGCATGCCGACGGCGTCGGCGATATCGCGCGTGGTGGTGCCGTCGAAGCCGTTCTCGCGGAACAGACGCGCGGCCACGCGCACCAGGTCGGCGCGGCGGTTGTCGACAGGGACTGTGTTCGTCATGGATACCTTGTGCTCAGTTATTCAACCCGCTTATTCGATCCGCTTATTCAACCAGCGCCCGCGCCAGGATCGCCGCGCAATCGACGCCGGCCGGCAGCCGGCCGAACGCCCCGCCCGGCTCGCGCGCCAGCCGCGACGCCACAAACGCCGACGACACATACGACGGCGCATGCCGCAGCAGCAAACCGGCCTGCACCGCCAGCACCACCCGCTCGGCCAGCACCCGCGCGCCGAACTCGTCGGACTGCGGCTGGCTCAGATCGGCCAGCAGCGCTTGCGTGGTGCGGACGTAGTCGGCGTCGGACTCGCCGGCCAATGCGAGCTCTGCGGCCAAAGCCTCGCGCGCGGCAGGAGTTTTGCCGAAGGCGCGCAACAAGTCAAGGCACATGACGTTGCCCGAACCCTCCCAGATCGAATTGACCGGCAGTTCGCGGTACAGCCGCGCCAGCGGGCCGTCCTCGACATAGCCGCTGCCGCCGATGACCTCCATCGCCTCGGCGCCGAAGGCTGGCCCGCGCTTGCAGATCCAGTATTTGCCGGCCGGCGTCAGGATGCGGCCCAGCAGCGCCTGCGCCGGGTCGCCGCCCTGGTCGAAGCAGCGCGCCAGCCGCATGCCGAACGCGGTGGCCGCCTCCGATTCCAGCGCCAGGTCGGCCAGCACGTTCCGCATCAGCGGCTGCTCGGACAGCGGCCGGCCGAACGCCGACCGGCCGCGCGCGTGATGCAGGGCGTGCGTCAGCGCGGCGCGCATGGTGCCTGCGCTGCCCAGCACGCAATCGAGCCGGGTGTGGCTGCCCATCTCCAGGATGGTCGGGATGCCGCGCCCCGGCTTGCCGATCAGCCAGCCGTAGGCGCCGGTGAACTCGACTTCCGACGACGCGTTCGAGCGGTTGCCCAGCTTGTCCTTGAGCCGCTGCACGCGGATCTGGTTGCGGCTGCCGTCGGGCAGGTAGCGCGGCAGGAAGAAACACGACAGGCCGGCGCTGCCGCCATCGTCGGTCTGCGCCAGGATCAGGTGGGCGTCGCTCTGCGGTGCGGAAAAGAACCATTTGTGGCCGACGATGCGGTACACGTCCTCGCCCTCGTCGCCGAACAGCGCGCGCGCATCGGACGGCAGCAGCGGTTCGGCACGGGTGGTGTTGGAGCGTACGTCGGAACCGCCCTGCTTCTCCGTCATGCCCATGCCGATGATGGCGCCGCACTTTTGCTCGACCGGCAGCGAACGCGGATCGTATTGCGACGACAGTATCTTCGGCAGCCATTTGGCGGCGATCTTAGGCGCCTGCTTCAGCGCCGGCACCGACGCGTAGGTCATCGTGACCGGGCATTGCGAGCCATTTTCCAGCTGGCCGAACAGCATGTAGCGCGCGGCCCGCGCCACCTGCGCGCCCGGCTGGCCCGACCACGGCGACGCGGCCGCGCCGTTCTCGATCAGCAGCGTCATCAGCGCATGCCAGGCCGGGTGGAATTCCACCTCGTCGATGCGCTGGCCGCCGCGGTCGAAGTTGTGCAGCTTCGGCGTGTGCAGATTGGCCAGCCGCGCCAGGTCCAGCGTCTCCGCACGGCCCAGTTCGGCGCCCAGCGCGTGCAGCGATTCCGCGGCGGCCGCGCCGCCTTCGCGCAGCAACGCTTCCTGCAGGGCGGGATCGGCGGCATACAGATTGACGTTCTCGAACGGCGCGACCGTGTTGCTGACCTCATGCGTATCAAACGTATTCATTGCTTCTCCTTTTTCGGCAGGATGCCCATTTGCTTGGCGATGATGCCCAGCATGACCTCGTCCGCGCCGCCGGCGATGGAGGTCAGCCGGCCGTCGCGGAACAGGCGCGCCACGCGGTTGTCCCAGCTGTAGCCCATGCCGCCCCAGAACTGCATGCAGGCGTCGGGCACCAGCCGCAGCAGCCGGCCCGCCTTCAGCTTGCACATCGAGGCCAGCTCCGTCACGTCCTGCCCGCTAATATATAGCTGTCCGGCCCGGTAGGTCAGCGCGCGCAGGCTCTCCACTTCCGTCTTCAATTCCGCCAGCTTGAAATACACATGCTGATTATCCAGCAGCCGGCCGCCGAACATCGCACGATCGCGCGCCCATTCCACCGTCAGGTTGATGCAGTTCTCCAGGCTCTGCACCGCGTTGGCGGCGGCCCACAGCCGCTCCTCCTGGAACTGCAGCATCTGGTAGACGAAGCCCTGCCCCTCCTCGCCGATGGCGTGGCGTTGCGGCACGCGCACCTCGTCGAAATAGATCAGGCCGGTATCGGACGCGTTCATGCCGATCTTGCGGATCTTCTTGCCGGTTGAAACGCCGGGCGTGTTCATCGGCACCATCACCAGCGTCTTGTTCTTGTGCGCCGGTCCGTCCGAGGTATTGACCAGCACGCACATCCAGTCCGCCTGCAGGCTGTTGGTGATCCACATCTTGCTGCCGTTGATGATGTAGTCGCCGCCATCCTTGCGCGCGTGGGTCTTGATGGCCGCCACGTCCGAGCCGGCATGGGCCTCCGACACGCCAACGCAGCCCACCATCTCGCCGCTGATGGCCGGCGCCAGGAATTCGCGCCGCAGCGCGTCCGAGCCGAACCGCGCCAGCGCCGGCGTGCACATGTCGGTCTGCACGCCGATCGCCATCGGGATCGCGCCGCAATCGACGTGGCCCAAGGTCTCGGCCATCGCCATCGAATACGAATAATCGAGGCCGAGGCCGCCGAATTCGGGCGGCTTGGTGAGTCCGAGCAAACCGAGGTCGCCCATTTTGCGGAACAATGCATGGGCGGGGAAGTTTGCCTCCTCCCACTCATCGACATGGGGATTGATTTCCGTCTCGATGAAGCGCTTGAGAGTGCGCTGTAATTCCTGATGTTCGTGGCTGTCAAACATGCCGGCCCCTTATTTTAGGGGACCAGACTAGCGCAAATAACAACACGAAGCAAGCAGTTGCTTTGTTGGCCATCGCGTTCTATGATGGTCGTCTAGACAAGGAGTATCCATGACCGAAGCCTATGTGTACGAGGCCATCCGCACGCCGCGCGGCAAGGGCAAGAAAGACGGCAGCCTGCACAGCGTCAAGCCGATCACGCTGCTGTCGGGCCTGATGCAGGAGCTGCAACACCGCCACAAGCTCGACACCGCGCTGATCGACGACGTCGTGCTTGGCTGCGTGACGCCGGTCGGCGACCAGGGCGCCGACATCGCCAAGACCGCCGCGCTGGCCGCCGGCTGGGACTGGAAGGTGGCCGGCGTGCAACTGAACCGCTTTTGCGCCTCCGGCCTGGAGGCGATCAACCTGGCCGCGCAGAAAGTGCGTTCCGGCTGGGAAGACCTGGTGGTGGCCGGCGGCGTCGAATCGATGTCGCGCGTGCCCATGGGCTCGGACGGCGGCGCCTGGGCGCTGGATCCGGAAACCAGCTTGCGCACCGATTTCTTGCCGCAAGGCATAGGCGCCGACCTGATCGCCATGCTGGACGGCTACAGCCGCGAGCAGGTCGACGCCTACGCCATGCGCTCGCAGCTGAAGGCCGCCGCCGCGCGGGCCGCCGGCCGCTTCCGCTCGGTGGTGCCGGTGCGCGACCAGAACGGCGTGCTGATCCTGGCCGAGGACGAATTCATCAAGCCGAACACCACCGTCGAGGCGCTGGGCGGCCTGAAGCCGTCGTTCGAGGCGGCCGGCAGGATGGGCTTCGACGCGCTGGCGCTGCGCAAATATCCCCAGCTCGAGCGCGTCGACCATATCCATACCGCCGGCAACTCCTCCGGCATTGTGGACGGCGCGGCACTGGCGCTGATCGGCAGCAAGGCCGCCGGCAGCCGGCTGGGCCTGCGGCCGCGCGCGCGCGTGCTGGCCACCGCCGTCACCGGCACCGACCCGACCATCATGCTGACCGGTCCCGCGCCGGCGGCCCGCAAGGCGCTGCTCAAGGCCGGGCTGGAGATCAAGGACATCGACCTGTTCGAGGTCAACGAGGCGTTTGCCTCGGTGGTCATGCGCTTCATGAGCGAGCTGGGCGTGCCGGAGGAAAAGGTCAACGTCAACGGCGGCGCCATCGCGCTCGGCCATCCGCTGGGCGCCACCGGCTGCATGCTGCTCGGCACCCTGCTGGACGAACTGGAGGCGCGCGACCTCAGGCGCGGCCTGGTCACCCTGTGCGTGGGCGGCGGCATGGGCATCGCCACCATCATCGAACGCGTTTGAATGGAATGAGCATGATCACCACACATCAAAACGGCGGCACCATCACCGTCATGCTGGCTGCGCGCGCCATCAACCCGCTGAGCCGACTGTTCCAGCGCGAACTGGGCGCGCTGATCGACAAGCTGGAGGCGCAGCGCACCCAGCTGCACGGCGTCATCATCGGCTTCCATTCCGAGGCGGCCGACGCCGACCACGAGCTGGAACACCTGATGGCGCTGACCACCGCCCAGGCCGGCGACTGCATGCACATGCTGGGCGCCTACAACGCCCTGCTGCGCCGGCTGGAAACCCTGGGCATACCGGTGATCGCCACGCTGAGCGGAGCGGTCACCGGTCATGCGCTGGGGCTGGCGCTGGCCTGCCATCGCCGCATCAGCCTGGAAGAAGCGACTTTCAGCCTGCCGCAGGTGCACCTGGGCATGACGCCGGTGGCCGGCGAGATCGCCCGCGCCGCGCGCCTGGCCGGGCTGCAGGCCGCCATGCCGCTGTTGCTGGAGGGAGCGACGCTGAGCGCCGGCCAGACGCAAAAAGCCGGCCTGCTGCACGCGGTGGCCGGCGACGAGGAACACATGGCGGAACTGGTCCACCACGCGCTGGAGGCCGATATGCCGGCGCTGCAGCCGTGGGATGCTAAAGCCTGGCGCCTGCCCGGCGGCGAGCTCGATTCGGCGCCGGTGCTGGCCCTGCTGCAGGTGGCGCCGGCCATGCTGCGCGAGCGCACCGGCGGCCACGCGCCCGCGCCGGAAGCCATTCTGTGCGCGATGGTGGAAGGCCTGCAAGTCGATTTCGACACCGCGTTGCTGATCGAGAGCCGCTATTTCTGCCAGACCGCGATCAGCCCGGTGGCGCGCAACCTGATGCGCTTGAGCCAGATCAGGTGCGACCTGGCGTCGCCAACGGCGGCAGCGTTTGCCGCCACGCTGCGGCGGACATACGCCGGCCAGACCGATGCGCTGCGCGCCGAAGGCGTGTCCGAGACGCTGCTGCGCAACGCCGCGCGCGCCGCCGGCCTGCCCCCGCCACCCGCCGCCAGCCCCGCGGCGGCGCCGAACGCCGACGCCCCCGCCCCGGCGCTAACGTTCGACGACATCCGCGACCGGCTGCTGTACGCGCTGGCCAATGCGACGCACGCCGCTGTCGACGCCGGCGACGTCGACAGCGACGAGGCCGACCTGGTGTCGGTGCGCCTGTGCGGTTTTCCGGCACATACCGGGGGCGCCGCGCATTTTGTCGAATATGTCGGAAAAGACAGCTTTGTAAAGCGCTCCGCAGCCCTCAAAATGCCCCCTTTTTTGCTATGAAATGCCGTTTTTCGGCCCAAGCTTGGAGAATTCTTTAAAAGTCGCAAGGATGTTGTCTTTTTTCATGTAATTTCACTCTCATCAGTGATACATTGCGTTCTGGTTTTGCAAGATTCGAGCAGCCCAATTGTTACATGCTTAAATTGAAAGATTAGATCCTCGCGATGTTTTCCAGTATTCCAGACCAGCCTCACCGTTACGATGTGGATAACCTCCTGGAGGAGGCTGGCGATGTTGTGTTCCGCCTGAATCTGCTGGGGCAAGTGCTGTTCGCCAGCAAACGGGCCATCGCGCTGATCTCCAGCCAGCATCCGCTGACCAGCGGGCTGCTGGCCACTCTGCTGTCCGAGGGCGACCAGGCGCCGCTGGCGGCCGTGCTGGCCGAAGTGCACGAGTCGGGCGGCACGCGCCTGCTGGAAGTACGCATCAAGACTCCGGATGCCGAAGTCTGGCACGAACTGCGCGTGGCCTGCTACGCCAATCCCGCCGGCGCCGCCGAACTGCTGATCGTCGGCCGCGACATGACCCAGCAGCACACCACCGAGGAACGGCTGCGCCACATGGCCACCCACGACGCGCTGACCGAGCTGCCGAACCGGCTGCTGCTGTCGGACCGCATGCGCATGGTGATCGCCAACGCGCGCCGCTCGGGCCAGGGCTTCTCCGTGGCCACCATCGGCCTGGACGGCTTCAAGAAAGTCAACGACGGCCTCGGCCATCCGGTCGGCGACGCCGTGCTGCGCACGGCCGCCGCCCGCCTGCGCAAGACGCTGCGCGACAGCGACACCCTGGCTCGCGTGGGCGGCGACGAATTTGTCGCGGTCCTGCCTGGAACCGCTACCGACGCCCAGATCAAGCTGGTCACCGGCCGCCTGATCGCCACCTTGCAGTCGCCGTTTGAAATCGACAGCCACACGATCTACGTCGGCGCCTCGGTCGGCGTCTCGGTCTACCCGCAGCACGCCGAGGACGAGGTGCGCCTGGTGGCGCTGGCCGACGCCGCCATGTCGCGCGCCAAGGAAACCGGCAAGGCGCGCTGCGTGGTCTACAGCCAGTCGCAGTCCGGCCCGCCCGAGCACGACATCTCGCTGGAGGCGGCCATGTTCCAGGCCGTGCGCGAGGGCGAGTTCCTGCTGTACTACCAGCCCATCGTCGACGCCAGGACGCGCGAGATCCAGGGCTTCGAAACGCTGATGCGCTGGAAGCATCCGACCCTGGGCATGGTGCCGCCGGCCCGCTTCATCCCGATCGCCGAGACCAACGGCCTGATCAACCTGCTGGGGGCGTGGGCGCTGAAGGCCGCCTGCGTGCAGCTCAAGCAGTTCGAGGAGGTGGCAAAGCGCAGCCTGTACATCTCTGTTAATATCAGCCCGCGGCAATTCCGCAACGATAAATTTCTCGACGTGCTGGACGACGCGATCGCCTTCTCCGGCCTACTTGGTGAGCAATTGGTATTGGAAATCACAGAAGGCACACTGATGATCGATCCGGCGCATGCCGAGTCCCTGCTGACCAAGATGGCCGAGCGCAACGCCCGCATCGCCATCGACGATTTCGGCACCGGCTACTCGTCGCTGGCCTACCTGAAGCGCTTCCCGATTTCCGTGCTCAAGATCGACCGCACCTTCATCCGCGACCTGCCCGATTCGCAAAAGGACGGCGCCATCTGCAACGCCGTGCTGGACCTGGCCAAGCACCTGGACCTGTCCGTCGTGGCCGAGGGCGTCGAGACCGAGGAGCAGCTGCAATACCTGGACCAGCGCGGCTGCCAGTACATCCAGGGTTATCTCACCGGCAAGCCGATGGCGGCCAATGTCGCCATGGCGGCGCTCAAGGAAAGCATCCACGTCAAAGTGGTGCCAGCCGAACTGCGACAGGTGGCGCAATGATGCAAGCCGCTTTCGAGACCAGCTCGCCGCTGGGCGGACAGACGCTGTCCCAGTTGTGGGATTGCACGCGCCGCCGCGGCGACATGCCGGGCTTCGCCAAGGCCATCACCGCCATCCTCGGCGCCATGCGCGGCGAGGACGAGCAGGAATTCAACATGACCCGCACCGTGCTGTCCGATCCGGTGCTGACGCAAAAAGTGCTGCGGCTGGCCAACAGCGGCATGTATTCGGCCTTCGGCCAGCATGTGAACACGGTGTCGAAGGCGGTGCTGGTGCTGGGCACCGAGGCCATCGGCCACCTGGCGCTGGGCCTGAAACTGATCGAGGAACTGGCCGCCGACTCGAACGACGCCACCATCGCCCACGTTGAAATGGAAAAGGCCGTGCTGGCCGGCATCGTCGCGCAGCAGATCGCCTACACCGCCGAAAGCCGCCACGGCGAGGAAGCCGTGGTGTGCTCGATGCTGCACACGCTGGGCCGCATGATGCTGACCTTTTACATGCCCGAGCGCTGGACCGAGCTGCAACGCATGGCCGACGACGCCGGCCGCCGCGTCGAGGACCTGGCGCCGGAGTCGCTGGGCCTGAGCCTGGAGGAAGTCGGCCACGCGGCCGCGCTGCACTGGGGCCTGCCGCACAGCCTGATCTCCGGCATGCGCCACCTGCCGCCGCCGGAGCCGGGCGCCGAAGTCAGCGCGTCGGACTGGATCGCCGGCCTGTCGACGATGTCGGCGCTGTGCGCCGAATCGCTGTGGCATGACGACGCCGCCGGCGCCGAGGCGGTCAAGGCGCTGACCGAGTCCTACGCCGGCATGCTGGGCGTGGAGCCGGGCAACCTGATGCACGCCATCGAGCAGGCCAAGGTGGTGGCCGCCAACGACCTGACCATCGCCCCGCTGTCGCGCCCGGCCGAACGGCGCGCCAAGGCGCTGGCCAAGACGCGCCAGCGCGCGGCCGGCAACAAGATCCTGCTCAGCGGCCTGGCCGACATGCGCGACGTGCTCGACTCGGCCAGCCCCGGCCAGATGGTGCAGATCGCGCTGGAGACGGTCTACAAGGGCCTGGATTTCTCGCGCGCTGTGGCCTTCGTGCGCAACCGCAAGGAAAACCAGTACGCGGCCAAGATCAGCTTTGGCGACGGCACGCGGGAATTGCTGCCGGCGATGACCTTCGACGACGCCTACGAGCCGAACGTGTTCCATGCCGCGCTCAACAGCGACCGCGTGATCTTCATCGAGAACGCCCGCGACGCCAAGTTTGCCGCCAAGCTGCCGCTGTGGTGGAAGAGCTCGCTATCCGAGGCGCGCAGCTTCGTCATCCTGCCGCTGTCGTCGAACGGCCAGCCGGCCGGCTTCCTGTACGGCGACTGGGACGATTCCTTCCCGCCCATCCAGCTCAGCCAGACCGAGTTCTCGCTGCTCAACGACATGCGCGCCATCGTGGTGCGCTCGGTCGAGCGCCGCCACCAGACCGAGGTCGGAAGCAAGGCGGTGGCCAGCCGGGGCTAGCCGGCTGGCCTAGTAGCGGTCCCCGGCCTGCCAGCGGAACGACAGCATGGCGGCCAGCGCCGACAGCATGGCCAGCACGGCCGCCACGTAGTACACCGACTGCGGCCCCGCCCGCTCCCACCATTGCGCCAGGAACAGGCCGCCCAGCGAGCCGCCGATGCCGTACGACAGGCTCATGTACAGCGCCTGCCCGCGCGCCTGCAGCGGCCCGGAGAACCAGCGCTGCAAGGTCATCACCGACGACGAATGATGCAGCGCGAAAGTGGCCGCGTGCATGACCTGCGCCACGATCAGCAGCCACAGCACGTGCGGGCCGAAGCCTATCATCAGGAAGCGCACGACGGCCACGCCCAGGGTCAGGTACATCATGCGCATCGCGCCCCAGCGGCGGAACAGCGGCGCCTGGAAATAGAACAGCAGCACCTCGGCCAGCACGCCCAGCGACCACATGGCGCCGATCACGGTCTTGCTGTAGCCGTTGCGCTCCAGGTACAGCGAATAAAAGGTGTACAGCGAGGCATGGGCCGACACCATCAGCGCGGTCGACAGGAAGAAGGCGATCACCTGGCGCCGGCGCAGCAGCGTAAACACCGGCAACGGCGGCTCCTTGTGCGCGCGGCGCGGCACGTCGCGCAGGCGGAAGGCGGCGCCTATCGTCAGCACCAGCAGCAGCGCCGCCACCCACGGCAGCGTGACGATGCCGTAGTGCTCCAGCGCGTACGAGGCCAGCGTCACCGAGACGATGAAGCCGATCGAGCCCCACATGCGGATGCGGCCGTAATAGGTCAGGTCGCCCTTCATCTCGGACAGCATCAGCGCTTCGCAGATCGGCGCCTGGCCGCTGGTGAACAGGTTCAGCACGATCATCGCCAGCATGAAGTGGCCGAAGGTGGCGCCAAAGAAGAAGCCGGAAAAGCCGATCAGCGCGGCGAAGCCGGCCATGCGCAGCACCAGCACGCGGCGGTCGTAGTGGTCGGCGACGTAGCCCCAGACGTTGGGGCCGACGATGCGCAGCACCTGGATCATCGACATCAGCACGCCGATCTGCGCCACCGTCATGCCCTTGTCGGCAAAGAACAGTGTGGCGTAGGTGCTCCAGGTTCCCGCGTGTGCGTAGTAGCAGAAGAGGAATAAGGCGAAGCTGAAGGCTTGTACCGGCACCGCTTACAGAGCGATGTTGGGGGTCGAGACCTTGACGTCGCCGCATTGGGCGCGGTGCATCAGCGCATGGTCCATCAGCACCAGCGCCAGCATCGCCTCGGCGATCGGCGTGGCGCGGATGCCGACGCAGGGGTCGTGGCGGCCGAAGGTTTCCACCATCACCGGATTGCCTTCCTTGTCGATCGAGTGGCGCGGCGTGCGGATCGACGAGGTCGGCTTGATGGCGATCGATACCGTGATGTCCTGGCCGGTCGAGATGCCGCCCAGCACGCCGCCGGCGTTGTTGCCGATGAAGCCGGTCGGGGTCAGCTCGTCGCCGTGTTCGGTGCCCTTCTGCGCCACCGCCTTGAAGCCGGCGCCGATTTCCACGCCCTTGACGGCGTTGATGCCCATCATCGCGTAGGCGATGTCGGCGTCGAGCTTGTCGTAGATCGGCTGGCCCAGGCCGACCGGGATGTTCTGCGCGATGACGTCGATGCGGGCGCCGATCGAGTCGCCCGCCTTGCGCAGCTCGTCCATGGCCGCTTCCATGCGGGCGATCAGGTCGGCGTCGCCGGTGGCGGCGAAGAACGGGTTGTCCTGCGTGTGGCTCCAGTCCTGGAACGGCACGGCGATGTCGCCCAGCTGGCTCATGCAGCCCTTGAACACGGTGCCGTATTGCTGGTTCAGCCACTTCTTGGCGATCGCCGCCGCGCCCACCACGGGCGCCGTCAGGCGCGCCGACGAACGGCCGCCGCCGCGCGGGTCCCGTACGCCGTATTTGTGCCAATAGGTGTAATCTGCGTGCCCGGGGCGGAAACTTTCTGCAATGTTGCCGTAGTCCTTGCTGCGCTGGTCTTCGTTGCGGATCAGCAGCGCGATCGGCGTGCCGGTGGTCACGCCCTGGTAGACGCCGGACAGGATTTCCACCGTATCCGACTCCTGGCGCTGCGTCACATGGCGCGATGTACCCGGTTTGCGACGGTCCAGTTCAGGCTGGATATCCGCTTCCGACAAAGGCAATCCCGGTGGGCAGCCATCGATCACACAACCAATCGCGGGACCGTGCGACTCACCAAAGGTGGTAACTGAAAACAATTTGCCAAATGTATTGCCGGACATAAGAAGAGAATCTTTGGAAAAAGGTGGAAAGTTCCTAATTCTACCAGCCCGCCGCGCCCCGCGTCCCGCTGGCGTAACAATTTCTAATGGACAAGTTTCCATTGGCAAAATATCATGTTTCAATCGAAAGCCCACAACACGGCCTCCTCAGCCCCCGAAATCTGCGTTCTTTTTAACAATTCGCTATATACTTGACTCAAGAACACCGAGAAATCCTGGAGAAGCTACACATGCCCCCACCGATCACACCCCTTGAGCACTCCAAGGATGATCAAGACGATCTGGTATTCTTAGAAGAGCATCCGACGGCGCCTGCGACTGCCGGTACCCGCCACGTATGGCGGGTAATGATTATCGATGACGACGAAGACGTCCACTCGACCACCACCTTCGCGCTCGGCAACCTCGACATGCAGCAGCGCCCGCTGGAATTCGTCCATGCGTATTCGGCCGGCCAGGCACGCGAACTGCTGAAACACGAGGCGGAAATCGCCGTCATCCTGCTCGACGTGGTGATGGAACAGGACGACGCCGGCCTGCATCTGGTGCGCTACATCCGCGAAACGCTGAAACTGGTCGACGTGCGCATCATCCTGCGCACCGGCCAGCCCGGCTACGCGCCGGAAATCGACGCCATCCGCGATTTCGACATCAACGACTACAAGACCAAGTCCGAGCTGACCCGCATCAAGCTGTTCACCACGGTCACGGCGGCGATCCGCTCGTACGAGCAGATCCGCAAGATCAACGACAGCCGCCGCGGCCTCAATCAGATCGTCCACGCCAGCACCCAGCTGATGACCCTGCACGGCGTGCAGAACTTCGCCGCCGGCGTGCTGGCGCAGATCACCGACCTGCTGGGCCAGGACGGCAACGGCGTGCTGTGCGTGCAGGAATGCCCGGAAGACGGCTGCCACGAACTGATGGTGATGGCCACCGTCGGCGCCTGCCGCCGGCTGGACGGCATGACCCTGACCGCCCAGGACGAGCCGCGCATCCACGACGCGATGGAACTGGCGCTGGCGCAGCGGCGCAACCTGTACGGTCCGGACTTCGTCACCCTGTACTTCGCCGGCAAGGCCTCGCGCGACTTCGTCGCCTTCCTCGAGGTCAGCCGCGCGCCGACCGAGATCGACGAGCGCCTGCTGGAAGTGTTCTGCAGCAACGTGGCGGTCGGCCTGGACAACGTCGAGCTGGTCACGCACCTGCACAACGCCGCCTTCTACGATCAATTGTCCAAGCTGCCCAACCGCACCCGCCTGGTCGAGATCCTCGACGCCACGCTGGCCGGCCCGGCGCGCGACGACGCCACGCTGTCGCTGGTCGACCTCGACCACTTCGCCGAGACCAACGACGCGCTGGGCCACCAGTTCGGCGACATGCTGCTGGTCGCCGTGGCCGGACGTCTGCAGTCGGAACTGGGCGGCCAGCTGACGGTGGCGCGCATCGGCGGCGACATCTTCTGCGTGCTGGGCGACTCGTCGCAGGTCAACCCGGCCAAGATCCTGGCGCTGTTCCAGCGCCCGTACAGCATCGACGGCCAGGACGTGCAGCTGTCGGCCACGCTGGGCCTGGTGCGCCTGGGCGAGCACGAAGGCAGCGGCGCCGACGCGCTCAAGGATGCCGACATCGCGCTGAAGCGCGCCAAGTCGCAGCAGCGCGCCGGCCACTTCTACTTCTCGCGCTCGATGGGCGTCGAGATCCGCGAGCGGGTGCGCATGATGCACGCGCTGCGCACCGCCTTCGGCCAGAACCAGCTGTTCGTGGTCTACCAGCCGCAGATCGACCTGGCCACGCGCCGGCCGGTGGGCGCCGAGGCGCTGCTGCGCTGGCAGACGCCGGACGGCAAGTTCATCTCGCCGGACCGCTTCATTCCGATCGCCGAGTACTCGGGCCTGATCATCGACCTGGGCGAATGGGTGATGCGCACCGCCTGCCGCGAGCTGGTCGACCTGCGCAAGGCCGGCCATGACGATTTCATGATGTCGATCAACGTCTCGCAGGTGCAGTTCCGCCATCCGCACTTCCTCGACATGCTGCGCAGGGCGCTCGAGGACACGGGCGCGCCGCCGGAATTCGTCGAACTGGAAATCACCGAGTCGATGGCGATGGAAGAGCCGGACATGCTGATCAAGATGCTGGGCCAGATCAAGCAGACCGGCGTCAGCATCGCGATCGACGATTTCGGCACCGGCTTCTCGTCGCTGTCCTACCTGCAGCGGCTGCAGATCGACCGTCTGAAGATAGACCGCGCCTTCGTCACCGAAATCACCGGCTCCGCGCGCGGCAGCAGCATTGCCGAGATGGTGATACAGCTGGGCCGCAACCTGGGCCTGGCGGTGATCGCCGAAGGGGTGGAAGATGAGCGCCAGGCGCAGATCCTGCAGGCGCTGGGCTGCCCGCTGGCGCAAGGCTTCCTGTTCGCGCGGCCGATGACGGCATCGGCGCTGAACGGCTGGCTCAGTAACGACACGCTGGAAAAAGGCGTGGCCTGAAAGGGAACGCGAAAAACAACAACGCCATGTGCGCCGCGGCGGCCTTGACCGCCGCGGCGCACATGGCGTTTTTTGTTTAGTCGGTCGCCTGATCGGCCGTCTCGGCCGGCCAATCGCGGATATAGGCTTTCAGCATGCGGTTCTCGAAGCTCTGCGCTTCCAGCACGGCGCGCGCCACGTCGTAGAACGAGATCACGCCGAGGATGGTCTTGGCGTTCATCACCGGCAGGTAGCGCGCATGCTTCTCCAGCATGATGCGGCGCACCTCGTTGACTTCGGTATCCGGGGTGACGGTGATCGGATGGTCGTCCATATGCTTGCGCACGGTGCCGGCGCCTACCGTGCCGCCGTTTTCGTGCAAGGCGCGCAGCACCTCGCGGAAGGTCAGCATGCCGGCCAGATCGCCAAACTCCATGACCACCAGCGAGCCGATGTCCTTCTCCGCCATGGTATTGGCGGCATCCACCAAAGGCTGGTCCGGAGAAATCGTGTAAAGAATGCTGCCTTTAACCTGAAGAATTTCGGAGACTTTCATTTTGGGCCGTCCTGTCCGCTGATATAGGCTCTGTGAATGGGGGTTCTAGTTATTGTAGCCTTATAGCGAATGTAGCGTATGCCCGGAGAAAAATCCAGCGCTCTGGATAAGCAAAACGCAACATTTTTGCAGTGCTGTTGCCACGGCGCGATTCGGGGTAGGATGCGCGGCATACTTATAACTCTACAGAGACAATATGAGCGGACCCAAATACCCCGGTTTCGATACGCTGTCGCTGCACGCCGGATCGTCACCCGACCCGGCCACCGGTGCGCGCGCCACGCCTATCCATTTCACCTCGTCGTTCGCGTTCAAGGACTCGGACCACGCGGCCTCGCTGTTCAATATGGAGCGCGCCGGCCACGTCTACTCGCGCATCTCCAACCCGACCAACGCGGTGCTGGAGGAACGCATCGCCGCGCTGGAAGGCGGCGTGGCCGGCATCGCCACGGCCAGCGGCCAGGCCGCGATGCATCTCGGCCTGGCCACCATCGCCGGCGCCGGCTCACACATCGTCGCCTCGCGCGCGCTGTACGGCGGCTCGCACAATATGCTGGCCTACACGCTCAAGCGCTTCGGCATCGACACCACCTTCGTCGATCCGCGCGACCTCGACGCCTGGCGCGCCGCGATCCGGCCCAACACCAAGGTGCTGTTTGCCGAAACGCTGGGCAATCCGGGGCTGGACGTGCTCGATATCGGCGCCGTATCGGCCATCGCCCATGAGCAGCACCTGCCGCTGATGCTGGATTCCACCTTCACCACGCCCTACCTGCTGAAGCCTTTCGAGCACGGCGCCGACCTGGTGTTCCACTCGGCGACCAAGTTCCTGTGCGGGCACGGCACCGCCATCGGCGGGCTGCTGGTGGACGGCGGCACCTTCGACTGGCAGGCCGCCTACGACAAGACCGGCCGCTTTGCGGAGCTGTGCGAGCCGTACGACGGCTTCCACGGCATGGTGTTTGCCGAAGAGTCGACCGTGGCGCCGTTCGCGCTGCGCGCGCGGCGCGAGGGCCTGCGCGACTTCGGCGCCGTCATGAGCCCGCACAACGCCTTCGCCGTGCTGCAGGGCATGGAGACGCTGAGCCTGCGCATGGACCGCCACGTCGCCAACACGCGCAAGGTGGTCGAGTTCCTGCTGTCGAATCCCGCCGTGGAATCGGTGTCGTATCCCGAACTGCCGTCGCACCCTGACTACGAACTGGCCAAGCGCCTGCTGCCCAAAGGCTGCGGCGCCGTGTTCTCGTTCAGCCTGAAGGGCGACCGCGCCGCCGGCCGCCGCTTCGTCGACGCGCTGAAGGTGTTCTCGCACCTGGCCAACGTCGGCGACGCCAAGTCGCTGGTGATCCATCCGGCGTCCACCACGCACTTCCGCATTCCGGCCGAGCAGCTGGCGGCGGCAGGCATTACCGAGGGCACGATGCGGCTGTCGGTCGGGCTGGAAGACGTGGATGACCTGATCGAAGACCTGGCGCGCGGCCTGAAGCTGTCGCAGAAGGGAGCCTGAGATGCTGCTGACCGTACAAGGCGTGGACGCCTATTGCTACACCGGCGGCAAGCCGTTCAACCCGGCGCTGCCGACCGCGGTCTTCATCCACGGCGCGCAAAACGATCACTCGGTGTGGGCGCTGCAGACCCGTTATTTCGCCCATCACGGCTATGGCGTGCTGGCGGTCGACCTGCCGGGCCACGGCCGCAGCCAGGGCGCGGCCAAGGCCAGCGTGGCCGAGCAGGCGGACTGGCTGCTGCAGGTGCTGGACGCGGCCGGCGTCCGGAAGGCCGCGCTGTTCGGCCACAGCATGGGCTCATTGATCGCGCTGGAAGCGTCGCACCAGGCGTCGGAGCGCGTGACGCACCTGGGCATGATAGGTTCGACTTATCCGATGAAAGTGTCGGACGCGCTGCTGGAAACCGCGCGCAGCGATGAGCAGAGCGCCATCGACATGGTCAACATCTGGTCGCACTCGTCGATCGCGCACAAGCCCTCTTGTCCGGGACCGGGCTTCAGCGTCATGGGCGGCGCGCGCCGGCTGATGCAGCGCCTCTCGCAGATCAATCCGCAGCAGGTGTTCTACACGGACTTCTCTGCCTGTAACGCCTATGCCAACGGCGAGGCGGCGGCGCAGGCGGTGCGCTGCCCTACCCTGTTCCTGTTCGGCGCCCGCGACATGATGACGCCGCCCAAGTCCACCAGGCTGCTGACATCGACCATCAAGCACTGCAAGGTAGTGACGGTGGACAGCGGCCACTCGCTGATGAGCGAGCAGCCGGACGCGGTGCTGGATGCGCTGTTCAGTTTTGCGGGAACTTGAAGCGGATGATGCGGTTCGCTTCTTGCATCGCGAAGCCACGATAACGGTCCAGGGTTTAGCGGCAGTCGATGGGACCGAAATGGTCGGCCAGCGTCTTGGACAGGCCGTTTTCGACGGCGGTTTCCACCTCGCGCGCCAGTTGCGCCGCGTCGCGGGCGGCTTGCCGGTCGCGCTCATCGTCGCTGTCGGTCACCACGCCGGCGTTGATCGGCATGCCGGAGAAGACGAACAGGCGGTAGACCTCGGCCAGCGTCAGCCTCTCGACGTTGGCCAGGATGACCCAGTGGTCGCCGCCATCGCTGACGCGCTTGCCCCACTGGACCCGCGACGGCGCCTCGACCTTGACCCGCCCCACCCAGCCCTCGGCCATCATCCGCTCAAGCAGCATGTCCATCTCGTCGAAGCCCAGGCGGGTGCGCGCGCGTATCGTGCCGGCGCTGACCAGCGCCGTGTCGCCGCATTTGCAGGCCACGTGCAGCACTTTCAGGATCGCCATCGCGTCGACGAATTCTCCGCCCGGCTGCGCCTCGTGCCACCAGCGCTCGTACTTCACCACCGGCAGCGCGGCCACCAGCAGCGCGCCGAACAGCGTGATCATCCACGACACGTACACCCACAGCAGGAACAGCGGCAAGGCCGCCAGCGCGCCGTAGATCTTCGAATAGGTCGGAAACTGCGTGATGAAAATCGCGAAGCCGCGCTTGGCCACCTCGAACGCCAGGCCCGCCACCAAGCCGCCCCAGGCCGCGTCCTGCCAGTCGACGTCGCGGTTCGGCACCGCCACGTACAGCAGCGTGAAGCCGGCCGTGGTCAGCGCCAGCGACAGGATGGTGTAGATCAGCACGCCGATCACCGGCACGTCGCCGACCAGGGTGCTGGTGGCCATGAACACCTGCGACGACAGCGTCAGCGACACGCCGATCAGCAAGGGACCGAGCGTGACGATGGCCCAGTAGACCAGGATCCGCTTGCTCCAGCGGCGCTCGTCGCGCACGCGCCAGATGCGGTTGAACACGCGCTCGATCAGGTTCATCATCGCGATCGACGTGAAAATCAGCGCCACCGCACCCACCGCCGACAGCCGCGTGGCCTTCGAGGCGAACATGGTCAGGTAGTTCAGGATGGTGGAGGAAATCGACTTCGGCATGACGCTCTGCACGAAGTAGGCTTCCAGCGAGCTGCGGAAGGAATTAAACAGCGGGAACGTGGTGAAAATCGCCAGCGCGATGGTCAGCAGCGGCACCAAGGCGAACACCGTGGTAAAAGTGAGACTGCCCGCCACTTGCGGCAGGCTTTCCTCGCGCAGGCGGCGTTGAGCAAATAAAAACAGGTCGCGCACTTCGGGCCAGGACAGCGAACGCACCGTCGCGATACCGCTGCGGCAGCGGCGGAACAGATAATGTAAAACCGGATGAATATATTTTTCGTACATGAGCGATAATCGAAATACAAGAGTGACAACGATGCCACCCGCTAAAGCGCCCTATAATACCGCTGATGAACCAACCTAATCTGATTATTCTCGTTTTGTTCTACTCGCGCCATGGCGCCACGCGCAAACTGGCCGAACTGATCGCCCAGGGCATCGAGAGCGTGCCGGGCTGCGACGCGCGCCTGCGCACGGTTCCCGCCGTGTCGACCGTGGCGGAGGCCACCGAACCGGAGGTGCCGGCCGACGGCGCGCCGTATGTGGAGCTGGACGACCTGAGCGAGTGCGCCGGCATCGCCGTCGGCTCGCCTACGCGCTTTGGCAATATGGCCTCGGCCATGAAGTATTTTTGGGACGGCACCGCCACCCAATGGCTGTCCGGCACGTTGGCCGGCAAGCCAGCCTGCGTGTTCACCTCGACCGGCAGCCTGCACGGCGGCCAGGAATCGACGCTGCTGTCGATGATGATACCGCTGTTCCACCACGGCCTGATGGTGCTCGGCCTGCCCTACACCCATCCGGAACTGATGACGACGTCCAGCGGCGGCACGCCGTACGGCGCCAGCCACTGGTCCGGCCTTGATGGCAAGAAGACCATCACCGAAGATGAAAAACGCCTGGCCGTCGCGCTGGGCAGGCGCCTGGCCGAAACGGCCGTCAAACTGCGCGCCGTCGCTTGAACGGGGACGCAACATGGAAAACTCAATGCAAAAATATTTTCACTGGGGCGCCATCGGCAGCCTGGTGACGCTGATAGTCTGGTGCGTGCTGTGGGAGATGGTGCTGGCGCCGCTGCACCCGGGCGGTTCGTGGCTGGTGCTGAAGGCCTTGCCGCTGCTGCTGCCGCTGTACGGCGTCTGGAAGCGCGACATCTACACGCTGCAGTGGACCTCGATGATGATACTGCTGTACTTCACCGAGGGCGTGGTGCGCGGCTGGAGCGACAAGGGCAACCTGTCCGCCTGGCTGGGCTGGGGCGAGGCGCTGATCGTCTGCGTCTACTTCGTCTGCGCCGTCATGTACCTGCGTCCATATAAGAAGGCGGCGAAGAAGCTGGCCAAGGAATTGCTCGACAAGGTGAAGGTCACCACCGTCAAATGAAGGACTTCCTGACGCACTGCCGTTCGTTGCTGGGCGACGCCTGGGTGCTCGACACGCCCGCCGACATGGCGCCGTTCCTGACCGACTGGCGCGGCCGCTTTACCGGCAGCGCGCTGGCCGTGCTGCGGCCGGCGTCGGTGGACCAGGTTGCGGCGCTGGTGCGCGCCTGCGCGCAGTGGCGCGTCGCATTGGTGCCGCAGGGCGGCAATACGGGACTGGTGCTGGGCAGCGTGCCCGATGCCAGCGGCACGGCGGTCGTGCTGTCGCTGGCCCGGCTCAACGCCATCCGCTCGGTCGATGCCGTCAACCGCACGATGACCGTGGATGCGGGCTGCGTCCTCCAGCAGGTGCAGGAAGCCGCTGCCGCCGCGGGCTGCCTGTTCCCTTTGTCGCTGGCGGCCGAAGGCAGCTGCACGATAGGCGGCAACCTGTCCACCAATGCCGGCGGCACGGCGGTTCTCCGCTACGGCAACACGCGCGAACTATGCCTCGGGCTGGAGGTCGTCACGCCGCAGGGCGAGGTGTGGAGCGGCTTGCGCGGCCTGCGCAAGGACAATACCGGCTACGATCTGCGCGACCTGTTCATCGGCGCGGAAGGCACGCTGGGCATCGTCACCGGCGCGGTGCTCAAACTGTACCCGCAGCCCAAGGCCAGCATCACGGCGCTGGCCGCACTGCCCTCGCCCGCCCACGCGCTGCAATTACTGAACCTGATGCAGGACCACTGCGGCTCCAGCCTGACCGGCTTCGAGTTGATGTCGCGCTTTTGCCTGGAATTGGTGGCGCAGCAGTTCCCGTCGCTGCCGAAGCCGTTCTCGGCGCCGCATCCGCAGTACGTGCTGCTGGAGCTGTCGAGCAGCGAATCGGAAGACCATGCGGTGGGCTTGCTGGAACGGGCCATCGGCGCGGCGCTCGACCGCGACGTCATCAGCGACGCCGTGGTGGCGACGTCGGTGGCGCAATCGGCCGGTCTGTGGCAGCTGCGCGAGCATATCCCGCTGGCGCAGGCCAAGGCCGGCAAGAACATCAAGCACGATATCTCGCTGCCGGTATCGAGCATCGCGGACTTCATCGCGGCCACCGGGCCGTTGCTGGAAGCGGCCTTCCCTGGCTGCCAGCTGGTGTGCTTCGGCCATCTGGGCGACGGCAACCTGCATTACAACGTGGCGCCGCCGGCCGGCATCTCCAACGAGGATTTCCTCGCCAACCAGGACAAGGTCAATCGCGTCGTGCATGACAGCGTGGTGGGTTTTGGCGGCTCGATTTCGGCGGAACACGGCATCGGTGCGTTGAAGCGCGACGAGCTGGCCCACTATAAATCAGCGGTGGAACTGAACATGATGCGGGCCATCAAAACGGCGCTGGATCCACTGGGTATCATGAATCCCGGGAAAATCCTTTGAAGGGAGCTGCCATGAAATTCGCTATCGCGGCCGTGCTGTGCGCGGCGTCCCTGACGGCGCACGCCCAGGACGTCCACAAATGCACCGTGGATGGAAAAGTCAGCTACAGCGACGTGCCTTGTCCCGCAAGCGCGGCGTCGGCCACGACCTTGCAGGTGCCGCCGGCGCCGGTGGTGGATCCCGCGGCGGCGCGCGACCTGGCGCGGCAAGGCAAGGAAGCCGCGGCCCTGGAAAAGGAGCGCCATCAGCGTGAAGACAAGGACGCGCGCGAAGCCGACAAGTCCGCGCAGGCGGCCGCCGTACAGCGCAAGAAATGCGGCAAGCTCAAATTGAACAAGCGATGGGCCGACGACGACGTACTCCGCGCCACCGCCGTCAATCTCGATAACGCCAAGTTGCGCGCCAAGCGCGCCGGCGACACGCTGGCGCTGGAGTGTCCCAAGTAATGTCCGGATTGATGCCTGCAAATACTCGCCTGTCACGCTGGCTGCTGCTTGGCGAGTGGCGCGCGCATCCCGTGCGGGCATTGGTGGCGATAGCCGCCATCGCCATCGGCATCTCGCTGGGCTTCGCCATCCACCTGATCAACGCCGCCGCGTTCAACGAGTTCTCGTCCGCCATCAAGGGCCTGTCTGGCGTCGCCGACGTGCAGGTGCGCGGCACCGAACCGTTTTTCGATGAAACCATCTATCCGCTGCTGGCGCAACGCGACGGCGTGGCTGTGGCCTCACCGGTGCTGGAGTTCGACGCTTCCGTGCCCGGCGAACGCACCGCCCTGAAGATTCTGGCCGTGGATGCCTTCCGCGCCGGCTTCATCTCGCCCGACCTGGTGGGCGCTCCCGCCGAAGACAAGGTGGACGACCTGTTGGCCGACGACGCCATCTTCCTGTCGCCCGCGGCACTGCAATGGCTCAAGGCCGCGGATGGCGCGCCGCTGACGCTGCAGGTCGGCGTCGGCCAGTTGCATCTTCGCGTGGCAGGGCCGCTGCAACGCGCCCGCGCCGGGCAGCGCGTTGGCGTGATGGATCTCGGCGCCGCGCAATGGCGCTTCAACAAACTGGGCCAGCTGTCGCGCGTCGACCTCAAGCTGCGCAGCGGCGTCAATCGGGACGCCTTCAAGGCGCAACTGGAACAGCAACTGCAGCGCGACTATCCGGGCCGCTTCCGCGTCAACCAGCCCAACGACGAAGAACAGAACAGCCGCAACGAAGGCATGAGCCGCGCCTACCGCGTCAACCTGACGGTACTGGCGCTGGTCGCGCTGTTCACCGGCGCCTTCCTGGTTTTCTCCACGCAGGCGCTGTCGGTGATCCGCCGCCGCAGCCAGTTCGCGCTGCTGCGCGTGCTCGGCATGGATCGCAAGCACCTGCTGCGCCAGATCATGATCGAGGGCCTGAGCCTCGGCGTAGCCGGATCGGCGATCGGCATCGCCGCCGGCTACGGCATGGCGGCGGCCGCGTTGCACTTCATGGGCGCCGACCTGGGTGCGGGATTCTTCTCCGGCGTGAGGCCGGAAGTCCAGTTCACGCCGGTCGCTGCGATGGTCTATTTCGCGCTTGGCGTCGCCGTCGCGCTGCTGGGCTGCGCCGCGCCCGCGCTGGACGCGGCACGCGCCAAGCCTGCCGTCGCGCTCAAATCCGGCACCGAGGAAGCGGCGATGTCGCACCTGTCGCGCGCCTGGCCATCGCTGGCATGCATCGCGCTGGCGACGCTGTTAACGCAGGCGCCGCCGGTATTCGAGCTGCCGCTGTTCGGCTACCTGTCGATCGCCCTGCTGCTGATCGGCAGCATCGCCCTGATGCCCCGCCTTGCAGCCATCGTGTTCCGCGCGGCCCATCTGCGCTGGAGCGCGGCCAACGCCAACAGGCCGGGTGCGTCGCCGGTGCTGACGCTGACATTGTCACGCCTGGCCAACGCATCCAGCCAAGCCGGCATCGCGCTGGGCGGCGTGCTGTCGAGTTTCAGCTTGATGGTGGCGATGGCCATCATGGTCGCTAGCTTCCGCGTGTCGCTGGACGACTGGCTGCTGCACATCTTGCCGGCCGATATCTACGTCAGCACCACCAGCGGCGGCACCACTGCCGGATTGCGTCCGCAGGAACAAGCCGCCATCGCCGCCCTGCCCGGCGTGGCCAGCGCCGACTTCCTGCGCGTGCGGGCGATCTCGCTGGCCGCCGCCCGTCCACCGGTCGCGCTGATGGCGCGCAACGTGGACGCCGCCGATCCCGGCAAATCGCTGGCCATCGTCGGCGCGACGCAAGTGCCGGGGCCTGACGCTCCGCCGCCGGTGTGGGTATCGGAAGCGATGGTGGATTTGTACGACATGCATGTCGGCCAGCGCATCGACCTGCCGCTGAACGGCAAGCTGCATGCGTTCCAGGTGGCCGGCGTCTGGCGCGACTATGCGCGGCCGACCGGTACCATCCAGATGCGGCTGAGCGACTACCGCGCCATCACCGGCGACCAGGACGCCAGCAATGCCGCGCTGTGGCTCAAGCCGGGCGCCAAGCCCGCCGACACCACGCAGGCCTTGAAGCGGCTGCCGTTTGCGGCCTCGCTGGAAACCAGCGCGCCGTCCGAGATCCGCGCCATGAGCATGAAGATATTCGACCGCAGCTTCGCCATCACCTACCTGCTGGAGGCGATCGCCATCGTGATCGGCCTGTTCGGCGTGGCGGCGACGTTCTCGGCGCAGACGCTGGCGCGGTCCAAGGAGTTCGGCATGCTGCGGCACGTCGGCGTCACCCGCCGCCAGATCCTGTCGATACTGGCGATCGAGGGCGGCGCGCTGACGGCGCTTGGCATCGGCACCGGCTTCGTGCTGGGCTGGGTCATCAGCCTGATCCTGGTCTTTATCGTCAACCCGCAATCGTTCCACTGGACCATGCAGTTGCACCTGCCATGGCCGCTGCTGGGCACCGTGGCCGGCCTGCTGCTGGCCGCCGCCGCGCTGACTGCGCTGCTGGCGGGCCGCCAATCGCTGTCGGGCGGACCGATACGCGCAGTCAGGGAGGACTGGTAATGCTCAGCCGTATTCGCAAATGGGCCGTCGCCGCTCTGGTCCTGCCGTTGCTGGCCGCCGCCCCGGCCCGATCCGCCGCGCCGGAATTCAAGACCGTCGTTCCGCTGGCGGCTGGCGCCGCGCTGCGCTTCCCCGCAGACTTCGGCGCCCACCCCGACTACAAGACCGAATGGTGGTACGTCACCGGCTGGCTGAACACGGCCGATGGCAAGCCGCTCGGCTTCCAGGTCACCTTCTTCCGCAGCGCCACCGGGCATGACCTTGCCAATCCCAGCCAGTTCGCACCCAAGCAGCTGATCATCGGCCATGCCGCCGTGTCCGATCCGGCCAACGGCAAGCTGCTGCACGACCAGCGCAGCGCGCGCGAAGGCTTCGGCCTGTCCTACGCCAAGGTCGGCGACACCGACGTCAAGCTAGAAGACTGGCGCATGATGCGCGCCGCCGACGGCAGCTACCAGGTGCATCTCGACGCCGCCGAATTCAAGCTGGACCTGAAGCTGGCACCGTCGCAGCCGGTGCTGCTGCAAGGGGAACAAGGGTATTCGCGCAAAGGACCGCAACCACGGCAAAGCAGCTACTACTACAGCGAGCCGCAACTGACCACCAGCGGGACGGTGACCCGCGCCGGCAAGGCCGTCGCCGTCAGCGGCGCCAGCTGGCTCGATCACGAATGGTCCAGCCAGGCCCTCGATCCGGCAGCCAGCGGCTGGGACTGGGTGGGCGCCAACCTGGCCGACGGCGGCGCGCTGATGGCTTTCCAGGTCCGCAGCAAGACAGGTGCTAAACTATGGGCGCACGCGACATGGCGCGATGCATCCGGTAAGATCACGCAGTTCTCGCCGGACCAGGTCAGTTTTACCCCGCAAAGGCGGTGGCGTTCGCCCCGCACCAATGCCGAGTATCCGGTCGCGACGCAGCTCACCACAGGCAGCACGGTCTGGCGGATCGTCCCCTTGCAGGACGACCAGGAGCTGGACTCGCGCCGCTCGACCGGCGCCGTTTATTGGGAGGGCGCCGTCACGCTTGAGCGCGACGGCAAGCCGGCCGGGCGCGCCTACCTGGAAATGACGGGTTACGTCCGGCCGATGAAACTGTAAAAGATGAAACTGTAAAATATAGCGCTACCCGAATCGTCAACAAAGAATACTTACAAACCGCAGCCACACGATGACCAACAGCACCACCGCCAGCACCCCGTCCGCAACCGCCCCCAACACCGCCAGGGAAGCCAAGAAAGGCAGCCTCGCCACCTTGCGCGGGCTGACGCCTTTCCTGCTGCCGTACAAGCGCCAATTCGTCATGGCCGGCATCGCGCTGGTGGTCGCCGCCTGCGCCACGCTGGCGATCCCCGCCGCCTTCAAGCAAATGATCGACCTGGGCTTCGGCGGCACCGGCGCCAAGAGCATCAAGCACGTGGACCTGGTGTTCCTGGCGCTGTTCGCGGTCGCCACCGTGCTGGCGTTGGCCACGGCGGCGCGCTTCTATACCGTCTCCTGGCTGGGCGAGCGCGTCACCGCCGACATCCGCAGCGCGGTGTACGACCACGTCGTCACCCAGAGCCCGGAGTTCTTCGAGACCACGCAGACCGGCGAGGTCCTGTCGCGCATCACCACCGACACCACGCTGATCCAGGCGGTCGTCGGCACCAGCATCTCGATGGCGCTGCGTAACGTGCTGCTGTTCATCGGCGGCCTGGTGATGCTGTTCGTGACCAGCGCCAAGCTGTCGGCCATCATCATCGGCCTGCTGATCCTGACCGTGCTGCCGATCGTGATGTTCGGCCGCCGCGTGCGCAAGCTGTCGCGCGATTCGCAGGACCGCATCGCCGACGCCTCGGCCATGGCAGGCGAAATCCTCAACGCCATGCCGACGGTGCAGGCGTTCACGCACGAAAAAATCGAATCGACCCGCTTCGGCGCCTCGGTCGAAGGCGCGTTCGGCACCGCCATGCGCCGCATCCGCGCGCGCGCGCTGCTGACCATGATCGCCATCGTGCTGGTGTTCGGCACCATCGTCTTCGTGCTGTGGCTGGGCGCGCACGCCGTGCTGGCCGGCTCGATGACCGGGGGCGACCTGGGCCAGTTCATCCTTTACGCCTCCATCGTCGCCGGCGCCATTGGCGCGCTGTCCGAAGTGATGGGCGAAGCGCAGCGCGCCGCCGGCGCCACCGAGCGCCTGCTGGAACTGATGTCGGTCAAATCGAATATCCAGTCGCCGGCCCAGCCGCTGGCGTTGCCGCCGCGCGCCGCCAACGGCGCCGCACTGAGCCTGCACGACGTGACCTTCTCCTATCCTTCGCGCCCCGATACGGCGGCGCTGGGCCACCTGTCGCTGGACATCAAGCCGGGTGAAACGGTGGCCGTGGTCGGTCCTTCCGGCGCCGGCAAGACCACGCTGTTCCAGCTGTTCCTGCGCTTCTACGATCCGCAGAGCGGCAGCATCAAGCTCGATGGCGTGGACATCACCCAGCTCGAGCTGCACACGCTGCGCGGCGCCATCGGTATCGTGCCGCAGGATACGGTGATCTTCTCGGCCGACGCGATGGAAAACATCCGCTATGGCCGCGCCGGCGCCACCGACGCCGAGGTGATCCAGGCGGCCAAGCTGGCCGCCGCCCATGAATTCATCGAGCGTCTGCCGCAGGGCTACCAGTCCTTCCTGGGCGAGCGCGGCGTGCGCCTGTCCGGCGGCCAGCGCCAGCGCATCGCGATCGCGCGGGCCTTGCTGAAAAATCCGCCTTTGCTGCTGCTGGACGAAGCGACCAGCGCGCTGGATGCGGAATCCGAGCGCCTGGTGCAAAAAGCGCTGGAAGCGGCGATGGTCGGCCGCACCACGGTCATCATCGCGCACCGCCTGGCGACAGTGCAGCGCGCCGACCGTATCATCGTCATGGAAGACGGCCAGATTGTGGAAACCGGCACCCACGCGTCGCTGGTGGCGCTGGGCGGCATTTACGCCAACCTGGCGGCGCTGCAGTTCCACAACGTCCACATCGAGCACCAGCCGCATTAATCAACGCGTTAATCAAATCATAAGCACGGCCGGCGCAACTGGCCTTAGCATCGGGTTATCTTAATTTTAAGGGAACGCCATGCTGGACAACCTTGCGCGCACTATCCTGCAGACGGCCTGGCACTACCTGGTGGTGGTCGGCGTCTTCACCGCGCTCTGGCTGTGGTGGCGCTTCCGGCCGGGCCGCCGGCAGCGCCTGCAAGCGAAGGCGATCGGCGTTCCGCAGATCCGGCGCGAAGTCCTGACCTCCATCGTCAGCATCGCGGTGCTCGGCAGCGTGATGCCGGTCGCCTTCGCGCTGGGCCTGGGCCGACATACCCACTTCTACCAAAGCGTGCACGCCTACGGTCGGGGATGGGGCTTTATCGCCGCCGTGGTCGTGCTGATGATGCTCATCCAGGATACCTGGTTCTACTGGACGCACCGGCTGATGCACCACCGCCGGCTGTTTCGCTGGACGCACCGCACCCACCACCTGTCCACCAACACCAGCCCCTGGTCCACCTACTCGATCAGCCCGCTGGAAGCGGTGATCGACAGCGGCGCCAGCATTGTGATGCTGCTGCTGTTGCCGGTGACGTTCTGGTCGCTGTTCATCTTCATGTGGCTCAATACGATCTTCGCGGTGTACACGCATCTGGGCTACGAGCTGTTCCCGCGCGCACTGTCGCGGCACTGGCTGGGCCGGTGGATCAACACCTCCACGGCGCACAACACACACCACGCGCGGGGCCGCTACAACTATGGCTGGTACTTCCTGTTCTGGGACCGGATGATGGGCACCCTGTCGCCGGATTATGATGAACACTATCGCAAAGCCGGTTTTTTGGCCGCCGAGGCAAAAAGCCGGTAACATTCTCTCTTTCAGGAGAACGCCTTGACCGACGCCGAACTGCGGCTCAGCTGCACAACCCATCTTCCAGGCCATCGCCAGCCGTCGCCCGCCCAGCTGTTTGCGGCGATGTCGGCATGGTGCGAGGCCAACGGCGTGGCGCACGACACCTACGGCAACGGCCCGCTGATCCAGCAATTCGAGCAGAAGGTGGCCGGCTTGCTGGGCTTCGAGGCGGCGCTTTTCTGCATCACCGGCACGATGGCGCAGGCGACTGCGCTGCGCATCGCCTGCGCGGAACGCGGCAGCAAGCTGGTGGCGCTGCATCCGACGTCGCACATCCTGCGCCACGAGCGCGGCAACCACCAGCTGTTCGACCATTTTCACGCGCTGCAGATCGGCGACCAGCACCGTCCGTGGACGCTCGAGGAGCTGAAAGGCATCCCGGACAAACTGGGCGCGGCCACGCTGGAACTGCCGATGCGCGAAATCGGCGGCCAGTGCCCGAGCTGGGACGAGCTGGCGGCGATCAAGGCTTACTGCCGCGAGAGGGCCATCCACCTGCACCTGGACGGCGCCCGCCTGTGGGAAACCGCCGCATACGGCCGCCCCGCCGCCGAGATCGCGGCCGGCTTCGATACGGTCTACGTCTCGATGTACAAAGGCATAGGCGGCATGGGCGGCGCCATGCTGCTGGGCAGCGCGGATTTCGTGGCCAAGGCGCAGGAGTGGTTCCGCCGCCAGGGCGGCAACGTCTACCAGCGCACGCCGTACGTGGTGGCGGCGGCGATGCAGTTCGATGCGCGGCTGAAGGCAATGCCCGACTACTTCCGCCGCACGCGGTGGCTGTACGAGCAGTTGCGCGACTTTCCGCTGCTGGTGCCGAATCCGGCACAGCCGCAGGCCAGCATGCTGCACCTGCATCTGCCGGTCAGCCGCGAGCGCGCCAACGAACTCCGCAACAGCATCGCCGAGCGCCATGGCGTGTGGCTGTTTAACGCCGCCAGCCACGCCGCGCTGCCCGGCCGCAGCTCGGTGGAGCTCTACATCGGCGACAACCTGCTGAACATGCCGGACGACCGCGTGCGTGAAATCCTGGCCTTGTGGTCCGCAGCGCTCGTCAACTAATTTCGCACAAGCCGGGCCAACCGGCTACACTGCGCCCTCTTTTCGTTTTACTGCACATACCATGACTTTCCAAGCCCTCGGCCTGATCGACCCCATACAGCGCACGCTGGACACGCTGGGCTACAAGCAGCCTACGCCCGTCCAGAAGCAAGCCATTCCCGCAGTGCTGGCGGGTCGCGACCTGATGGCGGCGGCGCAAACCGGCACCGGCAAGACCGCCGGCTTCGCCCTGCCCATCCTGCAGCGCCTGACCATGGACGGCGTGACCGAGCCGAAAGCCGTGCGCTGCCTGGTGCTGGTGCCGACGCGCGAGCTGGCCGAGCAGGTCTACGAAAGCTTCCGCACCTATGGCGGCAACCTGCCGCTGAAGTCCGCCGTGGCCTATGGCGGCGTGCCGATCGAACCGCAGATCACCAAGCTGCGCAAGGGCCTGGACGTGCTGGTGGCGACGCCGGGCCGCCTGATCGACCTGCACGACCAGGGCGCGATCAGCTTCACGCTGCTGCAAACGCTGGTGCTGGACGAGGCGGACCGCATGCTGGACCTCGGCTTCGAGCGTGACCTGGACATCCTGCTGGCGGCGCTGCCGAAGAAGCGCCAGACCTTGCTGTTCTCGGCCACGTTCTCGGACGAGATCCGCAAGCTGGCCGGCGGTATGCTGAAAGACCCGGTATCGGTGCAGGTCAGCGCCGGCAATACCGCGACCAAGACCGTCAGGCAGTGGCTGATCCCGACCGACAAGCGCCGCAAGCCCGAGCTGCTGCTGCATTTGCTGAACAAGCTCCAATGGGGCCAGGTACTGGTATTCGTCAAGACCCGCAAAGGCGTTGAAACGCTGGTCAAGACCTTGCAGGAGCACGGCATTTCGGCCGACTCCATCCACGGCGACAAGACGCAGCCGGCACGCCTGAAGGCGCTGGCCCGCTTCAAGAAGGCCGAGGTGCAGCTGCTGGTGGCCACCGACGTGGCCGCGCGCGGGCTGGATATCGAGGCGCTGCCGCAGGTGGTGAACTTCGATCTGCCGACCGTGGCGGAGGATTACATCCACCGTATCGGCCGCACCGGCCGTGCCGGCATGGAAGGCGAAGCGGTGTCGCTGGTGTGTGCCGACGAGGTCGAGCTGCTGAAGGCGATCGAAACGTTGACCCGCCAGGTCATCGCACGCCAGGAAGAACCGGGCTTCGAGGCCGACCACCGCGTGCCGGAGACCGGCCCCAAAGGCGCCGCCATCGCCGCAGCCAGGAAGATGGCGGCCGAGGCGCCGGCCAAAAAGAAACGCCCGTTCACCGGACCTGCCGGCGGCAAGCCTGCGCCGGTCGCAAACGCCGCAGCGGGCGCCAAGGCGGCTGTGGCGGCGCGCCCCGCAGGCGGCGACGCGTCGCTGGGCACCTGGATACCGCCCGCGCCATCGGGCAAGCCGGCTGGCGGCGCACGCTCCGCCGGTGGCGGCAAATCCGCCCAAGGCCGCATCTACGGGGGTGGCGGCAAGCCGGCCGCAGCACCGAAAGGCGCCGTGGTCGTCACCGGCGGCCGCGGCGCCAAATCGCTGGCGCGCGCCGCCGGCAAGGCCACCGCCCAGCCGGGCGGACGCAAAGGCAAGCCGGGCGGACGCTGACTGCCGGGGGCCTGATAAAATAGCTGTCTTTCGCGCCCCGCACACGTTGGAGAATTGAATGCAGCAATACCAGGAACTGATCCAGACCGTCCTCGACACCGGCAGCTGGCAAAACAACCGCACCGGCATCCGCACGCTGAGCGTGCCGGGCGCGATGATGCGCTTCGACCTGTTGAACGACGGTTTTCCTGCCGTGACGACCAAGAAGCTGGCATTCAAGTCCGTGGTCGGCGAACTGTGCGCGTTCCTGCGCGCCTCCCGCAGCGCCGCCGACTTCCGCGCGCTGGGCTGCAAGGTCTGGGACCAGAACGCCAACGAGAACAAGCAATGGCTGGACAATCCCTACCGCCTCGGCGAGGACGACCTCGGCCCGGTCTACGGCGTGCAGTGGCGCCAATGGCCGGGTTTCAAGCTGATCGCCGTCGACCAGCCGGCGCAAATCGCCGACGCGCAGAAGAACGGCTTCCGCCTGATTTCGCAAATCGAGGATGAAGGCGTGACCAAGGTCCTGCTGCACAAGGCCATCGACCAGCTGCGCGAGTGCCTGGACACCATCGTCAACAATCCGTCCAGCCGCCGCATCCTGTTCCACGGCTGGAATCCGGCGGTGCTGGACTCGGTCGCGCTGCCGGCCTGCCATCTGCTGTACCAGTTCATTCCCAATCCGGCCACGCGCGAGCTGTCGATGTGTCTCTACGTACGTTCGAACGACCTTGGTCTGGGCACGCCGTTCAACCTGGCCGAAGGCGCCGCGCTGATGCACCTGGTCGGCCGCCTGACCGGCTACACGCCGCGCTGGTTCACCTACTTCATCGGCGACGCCCATATCTATGAAAACCACATGGACATGGTCAAGGAACAGCTGACCCGCACGCCGTTCCCTGCGCCGCGCTTCATCATCTCCGACCGCGTGCCGGATTTCGCCAAGACCGGCAAGTACGAGCCGGAATGGCTGGAAAAGGTCGAGCCGTCCGACTTCTCGCTGGAAGGCTACCAGCACCACGCGCCGATCACCGCGCCGATGGCGGTATGACGCGGCTGGACTTCATCCCCGGCACCTTGTGCGACGAGAGGATGTGGTCCCGCCTGACGCCGCTGCTGGGCGGCGGTTTCGAATTCAATCACGTTCCGCTGCACAAGGCGCGCACGCGTCCCCAGATGCAGCAGCTGATTTCGGCGCATAGCGCGCCGTCCGCCCATCTGGTGGCGTTCTCGCTGGGGGCCTACCTGGCGATTGAACACGTGCTGGCGCATCCGGAGCGGGTCCAGTCGCTGGTGCTGATCGCCAATTCCGCCCGTGGGCTGAGCGACGCTGAAATCCAGACCCGCCGGCGCATCATCCCCATGTTGGAGCGCAATGCCTACAGCGGCATGACGCGCCAGCGTCTGCGCGAAGTGCTGCATCCGGACCACTTCGAAGACCAGTCCATCGTCGACGTCATCCAGCAGATGGCGCTGGACCTGGGCAAGGACGTGCTGCTGGCGCAGTTCACCGCCTCCATGGAGCGCCCCGACCTGATGGACCGGCTATCGGAGATCGCCTGCCCGGTCCTGATCGTCGGCGCGGAAGGCGACCAACTGGTGGATGCCGCCATCCTGCGCGACATGCACGCCCGCCTGCCCCACGCCCGCTTGAGCATGCACGAAGGCAGCGGCCACATGATCCCGCTGGAGATCCCGCAGACGCTGGCCGCCGACATACTGGCCTTCCACGACGCCGCATGAAACGGCTCGCCGTCAGGCCTTGACGATAATCGTGCCGGCCATTTCCTCGTGGCCGCTGCCGCAGAAGTTATCGCACAAGAAGCCGAATTGCCCCACCTGGTCCGGCTTCAATCTCACCTGCACCGGCTTGCCCATCACCAGATCGGCCCGGATCTTGAAGTCCGGCAGGCTGAAGCCGTGCGGGAAGTCCAACGCGGTCAGCTCCAGCACCACCGCCTCGCCCTTCTTCAACTCGATCACATTGGGCGCGAAGCGGAATTTGCGCGCTTCGATCTTGATGACGCGTTCCTTCGCCTTGGCCTGCACCACGCCCAGCACCGCCAGCGCCAGCGGCGCGCTAACCAGCAGCCTTCGTTTTGTCGACACCATGACTTATCCTTTCATCGCAGGGAATTCGGTGATCTGGTAGCCCACGGGCTTCGCTTCCGCTTCCACTTCGCGGAATCCCAGGCCCTTGCCCGGCGCCGCAGGGTCCCATGGCAGCGGCGCGCGGTTGGGCTGCGAACCCGGCGCCGGCAGCGGGAAGATCAGCGACTTGGCCGCGTGATGGGCGATATGGCCGCTCATGTGATGGTTCTCCTGGTGGATATGGCCGTAGAACACGGTCACGTTCGAATATGGCATCAGCAACGCGATGGCCTGCTCGCCGTCGCGCGTGGCCCAGTCCCACTTGGGCGCCAGGTCGAACAGCGGGCGGTGCGTCAGCACGACGATGCGCGCTTCCCTGGCTTGCTTGGCCAGATCCGCCTTCAGCCACGCCAGCTGCGCCTCGCCGATGCGCGCGCCGGGATCGGAGACGTTGTCGAGGGCGATGAAGTGCACGCCCTTGTGGTCGAAGCTGTAGTGCGTCGGTCCGAAGAATTCCTGGAACGCGGCGCCGTTGTCGAGCGAGGCGTCGTGCTCGCCCGCGAGGAAATGCACCGTTTTCACCTTCAGCCCGCCGACGATCTGCTTGAACTCCGCCATGCGCCGGCGGCGCTCGGCAGGATCGTCGGTGGTATGCGTCAGGTCGCCGGTGAAGACGATGAACTCGGGCGGCACCGTTAGCGCGTTGACGCTGTCAACCGCCAGCTTGAGCGTGTTTTGCGCGTCCGGATTGGCCGGCCCCTTGTAGCCCCAGTGCGAATCGGACAGCTGGACGAAGTAAAAATCCTCATAGCCGGTGTCGGCCAGCGCCGTGCCGTACAGGCCGGACATGAAAACGGCGCCCCCGCCGACTGCCGTCAACCGTATAAATCCCCTGCGATCCATCATGATGTGCTCCGTGGTCAGATTGAAAAGACGGCGCCCATGGCATAATCTGCGGGCGTCGCTCGTACCGGCTAAAACCCGGAGCGCAGCGGGATTATTCCCGTTTATTTTTTTATTTTTGAACCGGGAATAAAACCGCATCCCACCGAGTCTTCATCCACTGGATCACTACGATGGACAAGTATTTGGGCGACGACGACAAAACCGCGCGGTTCGAGGCGATGACCATGCCGCACCTGGACGCGGCCTACAACCTGGCCCGCTGGCTGACCCGCAACGAGCACGACGCCGATGATCTGGTGCAGAGCGCCTATCTGCGCGCCTTCCGCTTTGCCGACGGCTTTCGCGGCGGCGACGTGCGCGCATGGCTGCTGACCATCGTGCGCCACACCTATTACACGGCGCTGCGCGACGGCCAGGCCCAGCGCGGCGACGTCAGCTACGACGAGGAACTGCATGGCGACGGCGAGCAGGACGACGACGCCGGCGACCCGGCCGCCATCGCCGCCAGCCGCGACACCTGCCGCACCGTCAACGCCGCGCTGGCGCAGCTGCCGCGGGCGTTCCGCGAGGTGCTGGTACTGAAGGAGATGGACGATCTGTCGTACAAGCAGATCGCGCAAGTAACCGAAACGCCGATCGGCACGGTGATGTCGCGGCTGGCCCGCGCGCGCAAGCTGCTGCTGGCCTACCTGAAGCACGGAGAACAGGATGGACTGTAAGCACAGCCAGGAAATGATGTCGGCCTATCTGGACGCCGAACTCGGCGCGGCCGACCTGCGCCAGATCGAGGGCCATCTGGCGTCGTGCGCCGCCTGCCAGGCCGCGCTGGCGGAACTGCGGGCGCTGCAGGACCAGATCGCGACGCAGGCGACGCGCCACGCCGCGCCCGAACACCTGAAGCACCGCATCCACGCGGCGCTGCAGGCCGAGCGTCCGCGCCAGGCGGATACGCAAGGCCAGCGCAGCCGGCGCGCCTGGCCGTGGGCATGGATCAACCTCGGCCTGGCCGGCGCCGCGACGGCCGCCTTCGCCGTCACGCTGACGCTGTACCTGGGCCAGCCGTCGGCCAACGAGCTGATGGAACAGGAACTGGTCGCCAGCCACTTCCGCGCGCTGATGCCGGACCACCTGGCGGACGTCGCCTCGACCGACCAGCACACGGTCAAGCCCTGGTTCGCCGGCAAGCTCGATTTTTCCCCGCCGGTCTACGACCTGGCGGAGCACGGTTATACGCTGGTCGGCGGCCGGCTGGACTACCTGCAGCGGCGTCCGGTGGCGGCGCTGGTCTACCGCCACCGCCAGCACATCATGAACCTGTACGTCTGGCCCGACGCCGGCGGCCGCGACAGCGCGCCGCGCGCCGGCACGCGCCAGGGCTTCCACCTGCTGCGCTGGTCGCAGGACGGCATGCGGTACTCGGCCGTGTCGGATATGAATCCGCAGGACCTGGCGGAATTCGCCCGCCTGCTGCACGACAAGGTGGCGCAATCGGCCGCCCAATAGCATGGCAATTTGAACGATAATGTTGGCTCTGCATCGGATAGCATCGAAAAATGAGCACACTAACCATCATCGTCGCCATGGACGCCCAGCGCGGCATCGGCATCAACAACACCCTGCCGTGGAAGCTGCCGGAGGATCTGGCGCATTTCAAGCGCCTGACCACCGGCCATCCCATCATCATGGGCCGCAAGACCTTCGATTCCATCGGCCGGCCGCTGCCGAACCGCCGCAACATCGTCATCACCCGCAACGCGGACTGGCGCCACGACGGCGTGGAAGCGGTCGGCTCCATCGACGCGGCCATCGCGCTGCTGGACGGCGCCGAAGGCTACCTGATCGGCGGCGCCGAGATCTACAAGCAGGCGCTGCCGGCGACCGACAAGCTGGTCATCACTGAAATCGGCGGCAGTTTCGCCTGCGACGCCTTCTTCCCCGCCCTGGCGCCGTCGGAGTGGGAAGAGACCGCCCGCGAGCCGCACGTTTCGGAATCCGCCGGTTTGTCCTACGCTTTTGTTACACTGCGCCGCAAGGCGTAAGTCCTATCTTCAACTTCATCAAGGAATCAACAGCAATGTCAGGCGATGGTTTTCACGTACACGGACCGCACGATCACGCGGTCGAACACGCAGCCCACGGCAGCGATGGCTTTTCGAACAACATTGCCGTCATGACGGCCATCCTGGCCACGGTGGGCGCCACCTTCGGCTACCTGGGCGGCGCCACGCAGAATGACGCGGCGCTGTTCAAGAACAACGCGGCGATCGACAAGACCCAGGCCGCCAACAGCTGGAATTACTATCAGGCCAAGTCCAGCAAGCAAAACCTGGCCGAGCTGGCGATGACGCTGCCGGGCGTCGACCCGAAACGCTACGAGGCCGAGGTGGCCCGCTACAAGGGCGAAAAGGAAGACATCAAGAAGGATGCGGAGAAGTGGGAAGAGTCGTCCAAGGAATGGAACCATAAATCGGACGAGGCCATGCACCAGCACCACCAGTGGGCGCTGGCGACCACGGCCGAGCAGATCGCCATTTCGCTGGCGGCCATCACGCTGCTGACCCGCAAGAAGTGGATGATGGGCCTGGCCTACGGCGTGGCCGGCGTCGGCATCGCGCTGGGCGCGTTCGCCTGGTTCCACGTCGATCCGATCGGCGCGCTGCTGGGCGGTCACTAAGCAACATTATATGAACGGCATGACGCCTGTCACAGGGGCGTCATGCTACTCATGCATTCTGTTACGATAATTTTTTCCCGCAGCGGCACTATTTCTGCGAGAATCCCGTTCTTATTTTTTTGCGGCCCGTTCATCTGAAGGGTCGCGCCCTGTCCGCCCCTGCACCTTTGCCGGGGCGGCTTGCTTTTTTGGAGACATGCATGAAATTTCGTTTCCCCATCGTCATCATTGACGAGGATTTCCGTTCCGAGAACACGTCTGGCCTGGGCATCCGCGCCCTGGCCGATGCGATGGAAAAAGAAGGCATGGAAGTGGTGGGCGTGACCAGCTACGGCGACCTGTCCCAGTTTGCCCAGCAGCAATCGCGCGCGTCGGCCTTCGTGCTGTCGATCGACGACGAAGAATTCGGCGCCGGCTCGGCCGAGGAAACCGATGTCGCGTTGAAGTCGCTGCGCGCCTTCGTCGAAGAGATCCGCTACAAGAACGCCGACATCCCGATCTACCTGTACGGCGAAACCCGCACCTCGCGCCACATCCCCAACGATATCCTGCGCGAGCTGCACGGCTTCATCCACATGTTCGAGGACACGCCGGAATTCGTGGCGCGCCACATCATCCGCGAAGCCAAGTCCTACCTGGACGGCCTGTCGCCGCCGTTCTTCCGCGCGCTGGTGCACTACGCCAACGACGGCTCCTACTCGTGGCACTGCCCCGGGCACTCGGGCGGCGTGGCCTTCCTGAAGTCGCCGATCGGCCAGATGTTCCACCAGTTCTTCGGCGAAAACATGCTGCGCGCCGACGTCTGCAACGCCGTCGAAGAGCTGGGCCAGCTGCTGGACCACACCGGTCCGGTGGCCGCGTCCGAGCGCAACGCCGCGCGCATCTTCAACGCCGACCATTGCTATTTCGTCACCAACGGCACGTCGACCTCGAACAAGATGGTCTGGCACTCGACGGTGGCGCCGGGCGACATCGTCGTGGTCGACCGCAACTGCCACAAGTCCATCCTGCACTCGATCATCATGTGCGGCGCGATTCCGGTGTTCCTGATGCCGACCCGCAACCACCTGGGCATCATCGGACCGATTCCGCTGGAAGAGTTCACGATGGAAAGCATCATGCGCAAGATCGAGGCCAACCCGTTCGCGCGCGAAGCGGTAAACAAGAAGCCGCGCATCCTGACCATCACCCAGTCGACCTACGACGGCGTGGTCTACAACGTGGAAACCCTGCGCGAGATGCTGGACGGCCAGATCGACACGCTGCACTTCGACGAAGCGTGGCTGCCGCACGCCACCTTCCACGACTTCTACAAGAACATGCACGCGATCGGCAAGGACCGTCCGCGCGCCAAGGAGTCGATGATCTTCTCGACCCAGTCGACCCACAAGCTGCTGGCCGGCCTGTCGCAGGCCTCGCAGGTGCTGGTGCGCGAATCGGAAACGGTCAAGCTGGACCGCGACGCCTTCAACGAGGCCTACCTGATGCACACCTCGACCTCGCCGCAGTACTCGATCATCGCTTCCTGCGACGTGGCGGCGGCGATGATGGAGGCGCCGGGCGGCACCGCGCTGGTGGAAGAGTCCATCCTCGAGGCGCTGGACTTCCGCCGCGCGATGAAGAAGATCGACCAGGAATGGGGCAAGGACTGGTGGTTCCAGGTCTGGGGCCCGCAGGAATTCGCCGAGGAAGGCATCGGCTCGCGCGAAGACTGGGTCATCCGCGCCGAGGACGACTGGCACGGCTTCGGCAAGCTGGCGCCGGGCTTCAACATGCTGGACCCGATCAAGGCCACCATCGTCAATCCGGGCCTGTCGCTGGACGGCCAGTTCGCCGAGTCCGGCATTCCGGCGTCCATCGTCACCAAGTACCTGGCCGAGCACGGCGTGATCATCGAGAAGTGCGGCCTGTACTCGTTCTTCATCATGTTTACCATCGGCATCACCAAGGGCCGCTGGAACACGCTGCTGACCGCACTGCAGCAGTTCAAGGACGACTACGACAAGAACCAGCCGATGTGGCGCATCCTGCCGGAATTCGCGGCCGCCAACCCGACCTACGAAAAAATGGGCCTGCGCGACCTGTGCCAGCAGATCCACGACTTCTACAAGGCCTACGACGTGGCGCGCCTGACCACCGAGATGTATCTGTCGGACATGATCCCGGCGATGAAGCCGTCGGACGCCTTCGCCAAGATGGCGCACCGCGAGATCGAGCGCGTCGCCATCGACGAGCTGGAAGGCCGCATCACATCCATCCTGCTGACCCCCTACCCGCCGGGCATTCCGCTGCTGATCCCGGGCGAGCGCTTCAACAAGACCATCGTCGACTACCTGCGCTTCGCGCGCGACTTCAACGAACGCTTCCCCGGCTTCGAAACCGACGTGCACGGGCTGGTCAAGCGCGAAGTGGACGGCAAGCGGGGCTACTTTGTCGACTGCGTCAAACAGTAAGCGTCGTTAATCCCGGCAAAAAATGCAGCTTCGGCTGCATTTTTCATGTAAACCTACGTCGTAACATCTCAACTTATGAATACCGCAATGCAAACGGTGGAATGGGAAATCCTGTTGCCCATCATAGGCGTAAAGTTTAAGACGGACGTCGAATTCGGTCCGTTTTCGCTCCGCCATGCAAGCATGGAGAACCTGCGCGAAAAACATCAGCTGCGCCTCAAGGAGGACTTTTGGTGCAGTACTGTGTTGTCCGTAAAAATCCCTGGCCATGTAGTGCCTGAACAAAACCGGTGTCGCCGATGTGCCAGACACAAAACCGATCAAACACAGCCTCGTCTGATTGACGGCCAGATGGTCGATGTCGTCACACTCAGGAACAAGGAATGCATTTGTATTGCAACGATAGCCGGCGGCGAACCCACCGATGTGATTGGCATGGCCTTGCCGCTTCTCGAAGACATGTTGTCGCTGCTGCGCCTGTTTATCTTTATTGGCCATCGGGGCCAGATGCCTGCCCACAATCTCATCAGCCTTCAGCACCTGCCACATTACTCTACGGTCGTCGGCGTGACGGATAGCGGCAAATCCTATTCCGAGGATCTGCTGCCGGGCACCCGCATCCACGATGTGCCGCTCCATCAGAAAGACATTGACCTGTGGATACTGGCCTGGAATTTCGAGACGCTGGCAGCGACGGTCTACCGTTCCCACACAGGCCAGCACGTGACGCCGCTGCATGAAATCATCGGCGCCAGCATGATCCAGTTCGGTGCCATGATGGAAGAGACCAATCTGCGAGACTGCTTCCTCCGGGGCGCCACCGCTGTCGAGGCCCTGACCAACCAGGCCGGCGGCACGGGCGGTGTGTCGGCGAAGTTCCGCGAGTTCGGTGCAACGTTCGCCGTCATCGCTGCTCACCCGGATCTGGCGTCCCAGGCCCACCCTGTTGTCGACAGCGACATGAAACAGGAGTGGGCAGCCATCGAAGATGACTTGAAGGAACTGTACAAGCAACGCTGCCACATCTCGCATGGTTCGCGCCGCCTACATGAAAGCAATGAGGAAACCTTATTCAATCACCAGTACCAGATGGGCAGGATTGCCGTGGGCGCCCTGCTGCTGTTCGATGAAATTTCCAATAGCAGCGATCAGTTTTATGCGCGGCTGAAGGCCGTCAGGGATACGCTGGCCCCGCCTGCGCCGGTCACCCCGCCACGGCCACGGTCAGCGTCACCACGTAGCCGTCGGTGACGTTCCCGGTGACGGCGCCCATCTGCAGCGTGGTGCCGTCGCTGAAGACGTTGTCGGTGGCGTAGCTGATCTGCGCCAGGTTGCGCACGCTCGCGCTGTAGCCGCTGGTGGCGTAGACCTCGTTCAGCGTCGCCATCGGGAAGGTGAACTGCGAGGTCTTGATGCGGTTGGCGGCGCTGGTGCTCTTGGCCAGCGTCGGGTACACCTCGAAGTGCACGTGCGTCATGCGGCCCGAATAGCAGCCCGGGAAGATGGTCTGGAACGTGACGTTGCCGCTGGTGTCGCTGGCCTGCACGCCGCGCAGATAGTTCTCCGACGTCACGCCGCTCGAATACAGCGAGTAGTTGCCGTCGCGGTCGCAATGCCACAGGTACACCGCGTAGCCGGACAAGGCCGCGCAGCTGCCGTTGGCGTTGACGATCTGCAGCTTGATCGTCAACGGCACGCCGGCCGCCACGCCGGTCGGACCGTTGAAGCTGCTGCGGATGTCGCTGCGGACCACGCCCGTCTGCGTCAGCACATTGACCACGCCGCTGGCGTTGCTGTTGGTGCCGTCGCCCGGATAAGGGCCGCCGGTCTCCTCGGGAATCACCGCGCATGAGCCGGTGGTCGTTGTTGTCGTGGTGGTGGTAGTAGTGCTGCCGGTCGAGGTGGTCGCGCTGGTGCTGTCGCTGGCACTGCCACCGCCGCCGCAGCCGAGCACCGGCAAGGCCGATGCGCCGGCCAGCAGCCAGCGCAGGGTCTGGCGCCGGTCGCTGGCCAGGTTGAGCATGGCGCCCAGGTCGGCCGCCAGGCTGTGCTCGTGTTGATCGTCGTGCATTGTCATTTACATTTCTCCTTATACCCTGGTGTTGACCAGGCTGCCGCTGGTGCCGCTGCCGCCGACCTTGGACGACAACGCTTGCAGGAAGTCCGCCAGCTTGGCGTTGGCATCGGTGCTGCCGGTGCCGCTACCACCGCTCAACTTGTCCAGCAGATTGGCGAACGTGCTTTCCAGTTCGCTGACGGCGTCGCTGCCGTCGGTGCTGTCGGTGCTCGTGGTCGACGAAGTGGTGCTGCCCGATGTCAGCTTGGCGATCAGGCTCTGCAGATCGGACTGCAGCTTGCCCGGACCGCCCAAGCCGCCGCCCTGCTGCGCGTCGCTGTACGGCGGCGCTTCGCTGCCATTGTTTTGCGCGTGCAGCGCGCCCATCAGGCTTTGCAGGAAGCTGCCCAGCGCATCGGCCAGCGTGCCGCTGTCGGTGCCGTCGCCCGTGCTGTCGGTGCTGTCGGTGCTGCCGGCCGCTGCCGCGGTGCCGGTGCTGGTGTCGGTGGTGCCGCCGGTGATGCTGGCGTCGGTAATTCCGATCGCCGCCAGCGCGTCGGCGATGGCCGAGGCGAAGCCGCCGCCTTCCGGTGGCCGAGGTGGCGGCGCGCCGCGCGTCGCCTCGGCACTGCTGCCGGCATTGGTGCTGCTCAAACGGCTCAGAAAGCTGAGCTGGCTGACGTTACTGGAACTCAGGGCGCTGATCGACATGGCGTTCTCCGTTCATGTGAGTGGTTGAGGTTGATTCAGGAGCGCGGTGCGCGCCGTGCATCGTCTTCGGCTGGCTTCTTGCGCTGTTCCGGCGTCAGCACGGCCCGCAACTTCTGCTCGGTGCGCACGTGCTGCAGCGCGATGTTGGCCATCGCCGTCGCCGCTTCCTTCGCCAGCGCCGCGGCCTTGGCGTCGTCGTACTTGTCGGCTGCAGCCAGCGCGCGCAGCGCTTCGTGGGCCTTGGCGGCCGCCTTGCCCTGCTCGCGCAGATACGGTTCCTGGGCATGCAGGATGGCGAACACCTGGTCGTCCTGGGCCTCGCTCAGCTCGACGCCGCGCAGCGACCGCGAGGGGCCGCCCATGACCGGCCCGCCAAACGGGGCCATGCCGCCGTGGAAGCCGGGGCCATGGTTCGGGCCGCGCTCGCCGCCGTGCGCTGGCGCGTCGCCTTCCCGCATCATCATCGGTGGACGGCCGCCGTCGACATCGCCATCGTCGTTGCCGGCGCGGACGGCGCCGGTCATGGCAAACAGCGGCAGCGCCATGGCGGCCGCCAGCAAGACATTGTGTACGCTGTTTCTTGGAGTTTTCATGCAAACAATCCTTGGTTGGTAGGGAGCAGCCATTTTCTTGCCACCCCGTGTAAAGCGCTGTTAGCCCGGGGTAAATCGATGTAAAGATGGTCGATTTGACACTTGATTGGCACAGGGCAACGCGTTGTAAAACGGGGTAAAAGCATGCCGGCGGCTGCCGGAGGGCTGCTATGATCGGCTTCTCGATATAGAAAGAACCACGCTGCAATGAAGAGCAAAGTACTGCTGATAGACGACGACATCGAACTGGTGGGCATGTTCCAGGAGTACCTGGAGCGCGAAGGCTTCGATGTCAAAGCCGTGCACGACGGCGAAGCCGGCACCGCCGAAGCCTTTACCGGCATGTATTCGATCGCCATCCTGGACGTGATGATGCCGCGCATGAACGGCCTGGAGACGCTGCGCCGCATCCGCACCAACAGCCAGCTGCCGATCCTGATGCTGACCGGGCGCGGCGACGACACCGACCGCATCGTCGGCCTCGAACTGGGCGCCGACGATTACGTCGCCAAGCCCTGCACGCCGCGCGAGCTCACCGCCCGCATCCGCGCCATCCTGCGCCGGGCGCAAAGCGCGCCGGCGGACAGCGGCACACCGGCCGCGCTGACGGTCGGCCAGCTGACCATGTGGCCGGAGCAGCGCCGCGCCGCGTGGGCCGGCGACAAGCTGGAGCTGACCAGCACCGAATTCAACCTGCTCGAAGTGCTGGCCCGTAACGCCGGCCGCCCGGTCAGCAAGAACACCTTGTCCGAACAGGGCCTGGGCCGGCCGCTGGCGCGCTTCGACCGCAATATCGACGTTCACCTGAGCAGCCTGCGCCACAAGCTCGGCACCATCGCCGACGGCCGCTCCTGCCTGCAAACCGTGTACCGCCTGGGCTATCAGCTGATCAAGGAGTAAGCCTGTGGGCCGTTTGTTCTGGAAGTTTTTCGTCTGTATCCTGCTGGCGCAGCTGACCGCGACGGTCGGCATCGGCGGCGCCGTCTGGCTCAAGAACCTCCGTCAGCAAAACGCCGCGGCATCCGACCTGGACACCAGTCCGCCGGCCGAAATGGCGATCGGCGCGGCGGCGGCCACGCTGGAATTCGGCGGCACCAAGGCGCTGCGGAAGATGCTCGATGGCCTCGAGCGCCATCGCGTTTTCGTGGTCGACGAGCAGGGGCATGAACTGCTGGGCCGCGTCGTCACGCCGGCCATGCTGCGCGAATCGCGCGCCCTGCTCAAGCAGGAAGGCAAGCGCCACGTGGTGCGCCAGGTGACCGATCCGGACGGCCTGCGCCACACGCTGTTCCTGCCGACGGCCGAGCGCCTGCGCGGCCTCGATGGCGGCCGCCAGTTGATGGCCGGTCTCGGCGGCGCGCAGATGGCGCTGCAAGGCGCCCCGGCGATGCCGCCCGGCGGCGACCAGCCCCACGGCCCGAACGGCCAGCCGCCAATGCCCGACCACCGCTTCGACCCGGGCCATGCGAACCCGCCACCCGACAGCGGCCCAGGCGGGCCGGGCGATGCCGCCGGCCCTCGTGGTCCGGGCGGTCCCGGCGGCCCGGGCGAACCGCGCGAGATGCGCGGCCAGCGCTTCCAGCCGCTGACGCCGTGGGTGCCGATCGCCGCGGCCACTCTGGCCAGCCTGCTGTTCTCGTTCCTGCTGGCGTGGTATTTTTCCCGTCCCATCCGCGCGCTGCGGCAGGCGTTCGACGCCGCCGCCGGCGGCGATCTGGCGCCGCGCTTCGGCAACGGCAAGGGCAATTCGGAATTGAACGATCTCGGTCGCGACTTCGACCGCATGACGGCCCGCCTGCGCAGCCTGATCGACGGCCAGACCCGTTTGCTGCACGACGTTTCGCACGAACTGCGCTCGCCGCTGGCGCGCCTGCAGGCGGCGATCGGCCTCGCCCATCAGCAGCCGGAAAAGCTGGGCGCATCGCTGGAGCGCATCGAGCGCGAAAGCGTGCGCATGGACAAACTGGTGGGCGAGTTGCTGACCCTGGCGCGGCTGGAAGCGGGCGCCATCCGCGCCAGCCAGGAAGAAATCAGCATGGCGGAACTGTTGGACCAGATCGCCGACGACGCCAGCTACGAGGCGTCCAGCCAGCAGCGCAGCGTGGTGCAGGAAGGCGAAGCCGAAGTGCTGGTCGCCGGCCAGGCCGACCTGCTGGGCCGCGCCATCGAGAACGTGGTGCGCAACGCGATCAAGCACAGCCCCGAGGGCGGCGTGGTGCAGCTGCAGTCGCGCACCGTGCAGGACGCGCGCCAGCTGTGCATCCGCGTGCTCGATCGCGGCCCAGGCGTGGCGCCGGCCGATCTGGAAACCATCTTCCAGCCCTTCTTCCGCTCCAGCACCGCCAGCGCCGACGGCCACGGCCTGGGCCTGGCCATCGCCCAGCATGTGATCCAGGCGCACGGCGGAAGTATAAAAGCCACCAACCGTACGGGTGGTGGCTTGTGCGTGGAAATGCTGCTGCCGATTAAGCGCTAAGCCTTATCGGCCCTGGACCTCAGGCCTTCGGCAAGGTCACGCCGTGCTGGCCCTGGTACTTGCCGTTGCGGTCCTTGTACGACACCTCGCACACTTCGTCGCTCTCGAAGAACAGCACCTGCGCGCAGCCTTCGCCGGCGTAGATCTTGGCCGGCAGCGGCGTGGTGTTGGAGAACTCCAGCGTGACGTAGCCTTCCCATTCCGGCTCGAACGGCGTCACGTTGACGATGATGCCGCAGCGCGCATACGTCGATTTGCCCAGGCAGACCGTCAGCACGTTGCGCGGAATGCGGAAGTACTCGATGGTGCGCGCCAGCGCGAAGGAGTTCGGCGGGATGATGCAGACATCGCTCTTGATATCGACGAAGGAATTCGAATCGAAGTTCTTCGGATCGACGATGGTGCTGTTGATGTTGGTGAAGACCTTGAATTCGTCGGCGCAGCGGATATCGTAGCCGTACGACGAGGTACCGTAGGAGATCACCTTGCGGCCCTCTTCCTGGCGCACCTGGTCCGGGAAGAACGGTTCGATCATTCCATGCTGCTCCGCCATCCGGCGTATCCATTTATCGCTTTTAATCGTCATCGCAAGGCATTCCTAAAGTTCAGGGGGCGGCGCAACCGCGCCGGATGCCCGAGATTTTACGCGAAAGCCCCGCTTTTAAGAACTTTTTTGCTCGATATGCCCACGAGATTGACTATCATCTCCCGCGTCGCCTCGGCCGCCACTTGCGGCGACTCCATCGGGAACAAATGGCCGCCTTTGACGATGCGGAAGTGCCGCCCCACCAGCGCCTGCGTGTGACCGAGGCCGGACTGGCTGGTTTCCCACGAATCCGTGCCGCCGATAAAGCCGATCGGCACCGGGAAGCGGCCGCGCACCAGCTTGGGCAGGTGGTGCGGCAGGCTGGCGTAGATCGCCGTCTCCACCTCGCGGGTAAAGCGCAGCTGCACGCCCTCCGGGTGCGGTTTCAGGCCGCTTTCCATGTAGTCGGCCAGCACGCCCGGCGCCCACGCGGCAAACAGGTCCTTGGTGACGAAATGCTGGTAGGCCGCCTGCGCGTCCGGCCACACGTTGCGGCGGCGGATGGAGAACTTGGCCGGCGGCACGCTGTTGGCCCTGCCGGTCATCTTGATCAGGCGCCAGGCCAGCGCGCGCCACCCGGCCACCACCGGCGCGTCGAGCATGACGACGCAGCGCACCAGGTCGGGCCGGGCGTGCGCCACCATCAGGCTCAGCATGCCGCCCAGCGAGTGGCCGACCAGGATCACCGGCTCGTCGTAGCGGGCGGTCAGTTCGTTGATATATTCGTCGACCAGGTTAGGCCAGCAGTCGCTGACCGGGTAGCGCGGGCTATGGCCGTGCATGTCGAGCGCCTGGATGTCGAAATCCTCGGCCAGCAACGCGAAATATTGGCGGTACACGCCCGCCGGATAGCTGTTGGCGTGGGCGAAATGCAGCTTGGGCTTGCTCACAAGCGGTCTCCGTATGATGGTTTCGGCCCATTGTAAGGGCAGTTTGCTCCGGGGATATGGGGAAAAGGCTCTAATACCGAGCACCGGCTGTTGTGACTATTGGAGAGACTTTTTCTAAAAATAAAGATCAAAATAGCAATTGATGTAGGATTAATCTTACAAATCCAGACGGAGGTGGACATGGCGGCGTGGCACAAACTATCCGACAAAATACTGGCTATCCTGCTTTGCGTGCTGTCGGCGGGATGCGGCAGCACCATGAAGCTGTACTACCCGCCTCCTCCGGCGGAGGCGGCGCCTGTTCCGCCAAAGACCGGCCCCGCCGTGTCTGTCGATGTTCTCCCCCGGCTGGGATTGTTTGACGACCTGCTCTATCGCAGCCGCGCGGATTATCTGGCACGCTTGCCGGCCGACGCGCTGGTTTCCCGCTACGCCGCGCCGCAGAGAAAATGGACTGCGGTATTTCCCAAGGCCAAAACGGGAACAGTCAGCGAATGCGCGGAAAGCAACTCCGACCCGCATACCTTGTGTGGCAACCTCGCCAGCCGCCAGCTCATATTGAAGGCGGACGGCTTTGGCGAGAACAGCACGTGCACCTGGACCCTCGATGACAAAGAAATAAAGGATCCTAAGCGACTATGCTTCATAGAAACGACCCAACGCGGCAATGCGCGCGGCAATGGCCAGGTGGTAGTTCATCTGCCGGCTGGCGACCAGGTCGTCGACTTCCCCATTCCGGCCGATAAATTGATCGTGGTCTTGGGCGATTCCTATGCTTCAGGTGAAGGCAACCCTGATCTTCAACTCGGCGAGGCGGGCGTACGGCAAAAGAGTGCTGTCGAGCCGGAGCTGGTTCCGATCGACAACCGCGCGATCTGGATGAGCGAGCGCTGCCACCGGTCGTTCTGGGCCGGTCCGATGCGTGCCGGACTGAAAATGGCAGCATCTACCAGCGCAGTAGAGAACGGCGTGCGGATCACAACGGGCGGCGCCATCACCGTCCTCAGTGCAGCCTGTTCAGGTGCCGAGCTGGCAGACTTGCTGATCGGCGCCGACCAGGACCGAGGATATGCAGGCCGGGAGACTGTCGGACAGATGAAAACCGCGCATGTGGACCACTATGGCTGGGAGAAACTGCCCTTGTTTTCAGCCGTGGGAAACGAGTGGGAAACGCTCAAGCCGCAGATCAAGGAAATCACTGACTTGCTGGACACGGCCTCGCCCAATGAAATCGACGCCGCGCTCATCTCGATAGGCGGCAACGACATAGGCTTCGGCTCCATTGTCATCGACATGATGATGCGCAAAGGCCTGCCGACCGCCGAAGCACGCATCGAGCGGGAAGAAAAAATCAAGAAACTGAGCACCGCGTTTCCGAAGCTGTTCGATCAGCTGGAGCAGAAACTCAATCCCGCCAACGTCTACCTGATGTCCTACCCGGACCCAACGCGCCTGACGCTGCCGGCGGACGATAAAGCTGCCTACGGATATTGCGATTGCAGCGCCGGCGGTTTCCTGAATATCTCTGGAATCGACCAGAAATTCTGCATGGATGAAAAGGAAAACGAGTATGCCTCCAACGACATCGTGCTGCGGCTGAACCGCGAATTGGCCGCGGCCGCGGGCAAACACGGTTGGTACTTCGTGCATGGTTTGAAGACCGATCCGTTCCTGACCGATGCCAGCACCGACGATTTATCGCGCAAGGTCGCCCACGCGCTGCGCGAGTTCGATACCCACGCCTGGTGTGCGGCCGACGACCAGCGCTGGATGCGCACGCTGGCAGACTCCTTCCACTTGCAGGCGGAAATCCCCGGCGACCCGATATTATCAAGCGGCGCGATGCACCCCAGCGCCAACGGCCACGAGGCCTACATGGCGGTGCTGTATTCCGCCATGGCGGAACGCGGCAAGGCTCCCGCCATCGCCATTGCGCAGTCGGCGCTATCGGCCGATGGAGCCACGCTGTTCGTGCCGGGCACCGCAAATTTCCAGCTCGCTGGAAGCTCGCTCGATCCGGCACGGGACACGACCGCCTATATACGGACTGTCTATCCGGACGTCACCGCGTTCTCCCGTAAATATGGCGCGAGGACGCTGTGCTCAGGCGCCCGATCCAGCACGTCGTACCGCAGCCCGGGCGCGAAGTGCTCGTTCGACGCGGCCGGCCAGACGCTATCGATTAATCTGTCGGCCCTTGCCGACGAGGGTCCGTTTGAATTGGAGCTGGCGGTCCGGGATGCCACCTTGAAGCGTTTCCAGGTCAAGCCCACGACACGGCTGGAAGTCGACACCGTGGCGCCATCCTTCGAATGCAGCGTGCAATTGGCGGACCTCAAGCTGGCGTGCGACGATCCCGCCGTCAACAGCACGGTGTTCGAGGGCGTACCCGATCTGGTACTGGTGGCCAAGGACGACAAGTCGGGATTCAGGCAATGGAACTGCGAAGGCGCAGCCTGCGCCGCAGAGCAGGAAAACCAGCCTGTGATGCGCTTGCCGCTGACCGGCGGCGTCGCCGTCGTCAAGCAGATTGCCGTGCAGCCGGTCGACCAGGTCGGCAACGGCGCGCGGAAGAACACTCCGCTGGAAAAAATCGTCACGCTGAATATCAAGCCGTCCGTATTGCAGGCCAGCGGCGCCGGAGCCAACTAGCGGCCGTTCCAGTAGCGCCGGTGCTCGGTGCGATAGCTGGCAATGCCGATACCCTGGCCGGCGCCGTTGCTGAAATCGATGGTAACGGCGCCGCTTTCGTCGGTACGCAAGCGGCGTATGCCCTGCACGCCGTAGCGTTCATACACTTCCTGCTTGGGATGGTGATAGCGGTTGCGGTAGCCAACCTGGAACACGGCTACCGATGGCTGCACGGCCAGCAGGAAAGCCGGCGTCGACGAGGTGCCGCTGCCGTGGTGCGGCGCCAGCAGCACGTCGGCCTGCAAACGGCCACGATCGCGCTCCAGCAGCGCGGCTTCCTGCGCGGCTTCGATGTCGGCCGCCAGCAGCATCGATTTGCCGCCCGCCGTGATCTTCAGCGTGCAGCCGCGCGCGTTCGGCTTGAGCGCGGTATCGGCGTAGCTGGACGGCAGCGGATGCAGCATCTCGAAACGCACGCCGTCCCAACTCCAGCCCTGCCCCGCCGCGCAATGCACGTGCTGGCGCGCGGCCAGCGCGATCGGATGATTCGGCCACAGCGAGGATAAAACCCAACCGATGCGGATCCCGTCGAGCAGCGTCAGCGCGCCGCCGGAGTGGTCGGCGTCGCTGTGGCTGACGATCATGCCGTCCAGCGCCGCGATGCCGCGCGCCTTCAGGTACGGCAGGATGACGCGGTTGCCGGCGTTGGAGTCGGGCGCATAGGCCGGACCAGTGTCGTACAGCAGCCGGTGGTGCCCGGTCTCGATCAGCAGCGCCATGCCCTGCCCGATGTCGAACGCGGTGACCGTCATCCGGCCCGGCGCCGGATGCGATGGCTGCGCCGCCAGCAACGGTATCCACGTCGCCAGGCCCAGCCAGCGCACCGGCCAGCCGCGCGGCGCCAGCAGCCAGATAGTGCCGAACATGGCCCAGCAGAACAGCCAGAACGGCGGTGTCGGCGCACTCCAGACGGCATAGCGCAGGCCGCTGAACCACTGCAGGCACGCCGCCAGCAGCGCGACCAGCCAGTGCGCAAGCCCCAGCACCGGTCCGGCCAGCGGCGCGGGCAGCATGCTGCCGACCAAAGCCAGCGGCGTGACCACAAGGCTGATCAAGGGAATCGCCACAGCGTTCGCCAGGGGACTGACCACGGAGATTTGCGCGAACAGCAGCATGGACAGCGGCACCAGCCCGAACGTCACCGCATACTGCGTGTGCGCGCCCAGCCGCAACGCCTGCCAAAGCTGCTCGCGGCGCGACGGCGCCTGCGCCGCCGCAGCGGGCGCGGGACCGTGCCGGCCGCGCGCTGGACGCAGCGTGGTACGGCCGACCGTCGCGTACAGGATGACGGCGACCGCACCGAACGACAGCCAGAAGCCCGGCCACAGCACGGCCCACGGATCGATCAGCACCACCACACCCAGCGCGGTGCACAGCACGTGCGAGACGCTGGTGATCCGGTTCAGCCACAGCGCGGCGGCCACCACCGTCAGCATGTACAAGGTGCGCTGCGCCGGCACGCCGAATCCAGCCAGCAGCACGTAGAGCAAGGCCACCGCCATGCCGACCAGCGCCGCCACCTTCTGCGCCGGCAGCAGCAACGGCAGCTGCGCGCGCGTGAAGAACGACCAGCGCCACAGCTTGAATGCGGCCAGCGCAAACAGTCCCGCCACCATCGTGATGTGCAACCCAGAGATGGAAATGAGATGTCCGATGCCGGTGCGGTTGAACACCGCCCAGTCGGATTGGTCGATGCCGCGCTGGTCGCCGACTACCAGCGCGACGATCACGCCGGCATAGGGCCGGTCCGGCAGCGCGGCCAGGATGCGGGCGCGCAGTACCGCCCGGGCATGCTCGACGACGTTGCCGATGCTGAAGACAAAGCCGTCAAGCCGCCGGTTGCCCGCGTCCGCACGCACATAGCCGGTCGCGCGCAGGCCTTGTTCCAGCAGCCAGACTTCATAATCGAAACAGTAGGGATTGGCGTTGCCGTGCGGTCGTTGCAGCCGCACCGTGAGCTGCCAGCGTTCGCCCGGCTGGACGTCGCCCACTTCAGTCACCTGGTCGCGGAAACCGGCATACCAGGACAACGCGACATGCGGCGGTACTTGGCCTTGCACGCCGCCGACTACCCGCTCCACCGCGAAGTTGAAGCGCACGCCCCGGTCGAAGCGATACGGCAGGTTGTCGATAGTGCCCACCAGCGTGAAGTCGCGTCCTTCGTCGGCGGACGCCAACTGCGGCGCCAGCGCGCAATGGGCCAGCCAGGCGGCCCAAAGGAATCCGGCGGCGCAGCCGGCAAGCATCGCGGCGAGACGCGCCGCCAGGGTCAAGGCAGCCGCGCCACGCATGGTGGCGGACCAGCCGCCCTGCCCGCCGCGCCTGCGCCATGCGGCCAAGGCCAGCGGCAACGCCAAAACCGCGACGGCGGCCAGCCCGATAGTCGAAGCCTCAGGCAGCGCGGCCTGTGTTTGCAGGAGCGCCGCGCCGGCGGCAAAGCCGATTATCGCCATCCGCATCACGCCACCTCGCTACCGCCAGGCCCGCCGCCGGACACTGCGCCTGCCCGGGTTCGCCGGGCGCCAGCCGCCTACTTGACCGAGACGTCCGTCGCCTTGATGGCGACGTGTTCGGTGATATTTTTGGCCGCGATGGTCTCGGCCAGGAAGGACGTCGACTTGACCAGCAGGTCGCGCGCCACCTCCTCCAGCGGCGAGCCGCTGATGCTGGCGTGGCTGCCGCCCAGCCCCACGCCGCCGCCCCAGCCCAGCGCCGACACGCCGAAGCCGTTCTTCTCGTTATTCGCCTGGAAGGTCTTGGAGGCGACGATCTTGGCGCGCTTGACGTCCACCACGCGGATGTCCATGTTCATGTGCACCTTGGATTTCTTGAAGTCGACCGAGCCGGCCAGCAGGCTCAACGGCCCTTTCAGGAAGCCCAGGCCACCCAGGCCGGTGGAGCTCTGCTCGAAGCCGAGCGAGGTGATCGATCCGGTGATCATGTAGTCGGCCGCCTCGGCCTCCACTTTTTTGCCGATCAGCGCCAGTTCCTTGTTGATCTCTTCCATCTCCGCGCGCTCCTGCACGTCGAAACAGCCGGTTTGCGTCAGCGCGGTCGCCAGCATCTCGGTCATGCCGGTGCCGACGCCGGTGTAGCTGGGCTGCGCCACGTTGCCCTGGCGCTCCCACCAGCGGTACTGGCGCGGATCCTGCTGGCCGGCGCCCGACGAGCAATCCGCCGATTTGCATTTAAATTCGGTAAATACCACCTTGGCGGCGGGATTGGCGCACTTCGGTACGGCGATTTCGCGCTCGGACACCTGGCTGGTTTCAGCAAAACCGAGGATGGGCACGACCAGCAGCGATGCAAGGCAGATATTTTTCATGCGGCACTTTCCAGTGAATTATTTTAAAATTAAGATTTAAAATTATGCACTATTAAAGTTCCGTCAATTCTCACCAAATCTCACCATGCGCGGCAGCGCGGCGCGGGCGTTGGCGGTGGTCGCGGCGGCCACTTCGGCCAGCGACAGGCCGCGCAACTCGGCCAGCACCTGGCCGATGCGGGGAATCTGGTCGGGGCTGTTGCGGCCCGGATGGATCCAACTGGGTGAAATATCCGGCGCATCGGTTTCCAGCACGATGGCGTCCAGCGGCAGCTCCGCCGCCATGCGGCGTATCTGCAGCGCGCGGGTAAATGTCATGGCGCCGCCGAAGCCCAGCTTGAACCCCAGCTCGATATAGCCCTGCGCCTGCTGGAAGCTGCCGTTGAATGCGTGCGCGATGCCGCCGGCCGGGCGGATCTGGCGCACGTGCTTGAGCACCACGTCCTGCGAGCGGCGCACGTGCATCAGCACCGGCAGCTCGAAGTCGCGGGCGATCTTGAGCTGCTCGCGGAAGAAGAACACCTGCTTCTCGCGCATGGTCGGTTCGGTCAGCATGGGGATGAAAAAATCGAGGCCGATCTCGCCGATGGCCACGAAGCGGTCATCCGCCATCGCGGCGGCGACCTGTTCGCGCAGCATCCGCAAGTCGTCCTCCGCAGCCTGCGGCACGTAGATCGGGTGGATGCCCAGCGCGTAGCAGCCATTGTCCACACTGGCGGCCAGCTGCGCCACCACCGGGAAGTTGGCCGTCTCCACCGCCGGGATCACGATCATGCCCACGCCCTGCTGCCGCGCCAGCGCGGCTTGCGCGACGGACTCGCCGCCGAATTCGTGCGCGTCCAGATGGCAGTGAGTGTCGATCCACATCAGGCTTACTCCTGGTATGGCTGCAGGCCTTCGTCGGTGAGGCGCAGCACGCGGTCGCAGCGGCGTGCCAGTTCGATATCGTGGGTGACGATGACGAAGGCGGTGCCGAGGGTGCGCGACAGCTCCAGCATCAGCTCGAAAATCTGCTGCGCGGTGGCGTGATCGAGGTTGCCGGTCGGTTCGTCGGCCAGCACGCAGGCCGGCTGTGTGACCAGCGCCCGCGCCAGCGCCACGCGCTGCCGTTCGCCGCCCGACAACTCGCCCGGCACGTGCGTGACGCGCTTGGCCAGGTTGACGCGCGCCAGGATCTGCTGCGCGACGCTGGATGCCTCGGCGCGCTTGACGCGCCGTATCATCAGCGGCATCGCCACGTTGTCCAGCGCGCTGAACTCCGGCAGCAGGTGGTGGAACTGGTAGACGAAGCCCAGCGAGGCGTTGCGCAAATCGCCGCGCGCCGTTTCGCTCAGGCTGGCGAAGTCCTTGCCCAGCAGGGTGACGCTGCCCTTGGTCGGCGTATCGAGGCCGCCCAGCAGGTGCAGCAGCGTCGATTTGCCCGAGCCGGAGGCGCCGACGATGGCCACGCGTTCGCCGCGCCGCACATCGATGTCGATGCCGTTCAACACAGGCACCGAGTAGGCGCCCTGGGTGAAGGTCTTGCCCAGGCCGCGGCAGGAAAGGACGACGGGTTCGAGGTTACTCATAGCGCAGCGCCTCCGCAGGTTTCACGCGGGCGGCCCACCAGCTTGGATAGATGGTCGCCACGAAGGCCAGCACCACGGCCACGCCGCCGATCTTGAACACGTCCGGCCAGCGCAGATCGGACGGCACCGTGCTGATGTAGTAAATATCCTTCGACAAGAACTGCACTCCCAATAAATGTTCGATAAACGGCACGATGACGTCGATGTTGAGCGCCACCAGCACGCCGCCGGCCACGCCGATGAAGGTGCCGAGGATGCCGACCAGCGCGCCCTGGATCATGAAGATCTTCATGATCGAACGGGGCGAGGCACCCAGCGTGCGCAGGATGGCGATGTCGGCCTGCTTGTCGGTCACGGTCATCACCAGGGTCGACACCAGGTTGAAGGCGGCCACCGCGATGATCAGGGTCAGGATGATGAACATCATGCGCTTCTCGGTCTGGACGGCGGCGAACCAGTTGGCGTTGAGCTTGGACCAGTCGCGCATGATCAGGTCGCCCGACATGCTGGCCTTCAGGTCCTGCGCCACTTGCGGCGCGCGGTGCATGTCCGACAGGCGCAGGCGCAGGCCGGCCGGCGCGTCCATGCGCAGCAGTTTTTCGGCGTCGGTCAGGTGAACGAAGGCCAGCGCCGAGTCGAACTCGTTATGGCCTGCCTCGAAGATGCCGACCACGGTGAACGAGCGCAGGCGCGGCAGCACGCCGGCCGGCGTCGGCTGGCCTTGCGCCAGCGCCAGCGTGACTTTCTCGCCGAGGTTGACGCGCAGCGCGCGCGCCAGCTCGATGCCGAGCACGATGTTGTAGCTGCCCGGCTGCAGCGCGTTGAAGCTGCCGCGCTTGGTCTGCTTGGCGACGTCGGAAACGCTGGGCTCCTGCTCCGGCAGCACACCGCGGATGATGGCCGGGCGCAACACGTCGTCGCGCACCAGCATACCCTGGGTTTCGGCGAACGGTGCGGCGCCGATCACTTCCGGATTCTTGCGCGCCTCGGCGGCGGCGGCGTGCCAGTCCGGCATCGAACCGCGCGCATCGAAGATCTCGACGTGGGCCAGGACCGACAGCATGCGGTCGGTCACTTCCTTCTGGAAGCCGTTCATCACCGACAGTACGACGATCAGCGCGGCCACGCCGAGGCCGATGCCGGCCATGGAAATCAGGGAGATAAAGGAGATGAAACTGTTACGCCCGCTGCGCTTGCCGGCCCGCGTATAACGCAGGCCGACCAGCCATTCAAAGGGCAGATTCTGGATAATGCTCATGGGCTCCGGAGGCAATCAACATTGGTGAGCCCGCAGTTTGCCACACAATGAGGATTTCATGGGTGAAACACCGCACTGTGCCGCCAGAAAGGCCGGCACTTAAGTGCCGATTAAGCCGCCACAGCCGGTATCGAAGAAGTCGCCTGCCGCGCTTATCTCGGCACTACGGATCAAGCTGGTGCACTAAAATTCGTCCCGCAGGGCCGCGATGCCCTACAATCCCGGGATGACTCAGATTACCCTCGCCCTGCCCTTCGCCCTGCCCCCGCCGGAAATGGCCCCGGACCTGCAGCGCGTGATGCAAACGCCGGCGCTGGCGGCCCTGCTGTCGCGCCACAGCAAACTGGCCACCTTCAATTTTGACAACTCCGGCCGCGTGCTCCCGCATGAAGCCTGGCTGGCCCATGCCCTCGGCCTGGCGCCGGCGCCAAACAGCCCGGACGCCGGCGCGCCGCTGGCCGCCGCCGTGCTGCGCGGCTTCGGCCTCGGCGTCGATGAAGGCTACTGGTTCATGCTGCAACCGGCCCACGTGCAGATCTCGCGCACCCACATGCTGTTGTCCGATCCGCGCCAGCTGCGCCTCGATGCCGCCGACTCGCGCGCGCTGTTCGACCTGGTCCAGCCCTACGCCGAGGAACTCGGCAAGACCATGGTCTACGCCGACGCCAGCCTGTGGCTGATGCGCGCCGACGACTGGGCCGGCCTGAAGACCACCACCGTCGACGCCGTCCTCGGCCAGAGCATGAGCGACTGGCTGCCGGAAGGCGAACACTCGCGCAACTACCGCAAGCTGCAAAACGAGGCGCAGATGCTGTGGCACGAACACCCGGTCAACGAAGCCCGCGCCGCGCGCGGACTGCAGCCGGTCAACGCCTTCTGGCTGTGGGGCGGCGCCGCCGCCGGCGGCACGCCGGCCGAATGCCACGCCGTCGCCATCGGCGGCGGCCCGCCCTGGATGCAGGCGCTGGCGCAGCCATCCGGCAGCCAGCCGACCGCCGCCACGCTGATCGCGCAGGCCAAGGACAAGGGCCAGGCCACCGTCCTGCTGGCCGACCTGATACCGGACGCCGTGGCCGGCGACTGGGCCGCCTGGCTGGCCATCATGCAGCGCCTGGAACAGCAGTGGTTCGCGCCGCTGCTGGCCGCGCTGAACGACGGCAGCCTCGGCCAGCTGACGCTGGTGGCCAGCCACCGCGACGGCTGGCGTGAAATCAGCACCAGTAAAATGGCGCAGCGAAAATTCTGGCGCAAGCCGAACCTGAACACCTTATTGAGCCCCACCTGACATGACCCGTATCGCCATCCGCCCTTGCCCGTTCCGTGAATCCGAAATGCTGCGCCAGGGCGGCATCCATCCTGTGCTGGCGCGCCTGTATGCGGCGCGCGGCCTGACCGATCCCAAGGAGCTGTCGAGCGAGCTGGCGGCCATGATCCCGCCATCGGGCCTGCTCCACATCGACGTCGCCGCCGTGTTCCTGGCCGACGCCATCGCCGCCGGCAAGCGCATGGTGATCGTCGCCGACTACGACTGCGACGGCGCCACCGCCTGCGCCGTCGCCCTGCGCGGCCTGCGCGCGATGGGCGCCAACATCGACTTCATCGTGCCGAACCGCTTCGAGTACGGCTACGGCCTGACGCCGGAAATCGTCGAACTGACGGCGCGCGAGAAACAGCCCGACATCATCATCACCGTCGACAACGGCATCGCCAGCATCGACGGCGTGGCCGAGGCCAACCGGCGCGGCATCGAAGTGGTCGTCACCGACCACCACCTGCCGGCCGACACGCTGCCGGCCGCGCGCGTGATCGTCAATCCGAACCAGCCGGAATGCGGCTTCCCGAGCAAGCATATCGCCGGCGTCGGCGTGGTGTTCTATGTGCTGCTGGCCCTGCGCGCCGAACTGCGCAAGCGCGGCGTGTTCGACGCCCAGACCCAGCCCAAGCTGGACAACCTGCTCGACCTGGTGGCGCTGGGCACCGTGGCCGACGTCGTGCGCCTCGATCCGAACAACCGCATCCTGGTGGCGCAGGGCCTGAAGCGCATGCGCGCCGGCCGCATGCACGCCGGCGTGGCGGCGCTGTTCCGCGTGGCCGGCCGCGAGCCGCGCACCGCCAATCCCTTCGATCTCGGTTTCGCGCTGGGCCCGCGCCTGAACGCGGCCGGACGGCTGGAAGACATGTCGCTCGGGATAGAGTGCCTGATCACCGACGACGAGGGCCGCGCCTGGCAACTGGCGCAGCAGCTCAACGAAATCAACTTGAAACGGCGCGAGATCGAGGCCGAGATGCAGGACGCCGCCCTGCTGCACCTGGACGCGTTCGAGCCGGCCAACAGCAGCACCATCTGCGTGTTCGACGAATCGTGGCACCAGGGCGTGATCGGCATCGTCGCCTCGCGCCTGAAGGAGAAGTTCTTCCGCCCGACGATCACCTTCGCGCCCGGCGCCGACGGCTGGATCAAGGGTTCCGGCCGCTCGATCCCCGGCTTCCACCTGCGCGACGCGCTGGATCTGGTCTACAAGAAGGCGCCGTCGCTGATCGACAAATTCGGCGGCCATGCGATGGCGGCCGGCCTGACCTTGCGCGCCGACGCCTTCGACGCCTTCGCCGCCGCCTTCGAGGAAGTGGGCCGCGCGTGGCTGAGCAAGCAGCAGCTGGAGCGCGTCATCGAAACCGACGGCCCGCTGGAAGACGCCTACTACACCACCGACTTCATCGGCCTGATGGACGGCCAGGTCTGGGGCCAGGGCTTTGCGCCGCCGGTGTTCTGCGACGAGTTCCGCGTGGTGAGCCAGCGCATCCTGAAGGAACGCCACCTCAAGCTGCTGCTGGAGAAAAACGGCGCCCGCTACGACGCCATCTGGTTCGGCCACGTCGATTCGCTGGGCGACCGCGCCAAGGTCGCCTTCCGCCTGGACGCCAACGAATACAACGGCGTCACCAAGGTCCAGCTGATGGTGGAGCATGCCGAGGCGATGTGATCGGATGTGATCACTTGATGCCGCACACCTCGCTGCCGCCGTCGAACACGATGCGCCAGGTGTTCGGCGCTTCCAGCCGCCAGACCGAGTTGAAGCGCGCGATCAGCTTGCCGTCCGGCGCGTAGACCGGACCGGAAGTCTTGGCCAGCGTGCCCGAGGCCAGCACCTCCACCTGGTCCGGCTCCCACGAGAATGGCGCGTCCGGCTTGACGAAGAACTTCGCCCATTCGGCAGCCACCACCTTCTTGCCGCGCTGGGCCTTGTCGCCGGCCTCGAAAATCGCCTCCTCGGACAGGAAATTGACGAAAGCGGCATGGTCGCGCGCCTTCATCGTGGCCGCGAACGCCCGCTCGACATTGGCCACCTGCTCCTGCACCCCGGTAAAAGCCGGCGCAGCACCTGCGCCAGCCGCCGCCACGGCCGATGCCGCCGCCAGCAGCCCCGCCACCGCCACCGCCAGATTCATCCATTTCATGTCCAGCCTCCCTTGCTTAGTTGAACTCACATTTGCCATTTTCCCGAAAAAGGAGTATAAGTACTCCATAAACGGAGGATTTATGAATCTTACCTATGCTTACCCCCGCAGCCGCTTCGAGCCTACCATTCTTGTCGACCTGAACGCCAAGGCGGAACGCGAGCGGCTGTCCAAGGCAGCCCTGAAGGGCTTTTTCAAGCTGGCCGCCGCCTGGAAACTGCGCGACGACGACGCCCGCGAACTGCTGGGCGGCATTTCCAGCAGCGCCTACTACGAGTGGAAAAAGCACCCCGAGCGCACGCTGGAGGTGGACTGCATCACGCGCATCTCCTATTTGCTGGGCGTGTACAAGGCGCTGCACATCCTCTACGGCGACAAACTGGCCGACGAATGGATGGCCCTGCCCAACACCAACCTGATCTTCGGCGGCCGCTCGCCGCTGGCCTACATCTCGGCGGGCGGCCTGCCCGCCATGCAAACCTTGCGTCAGCTGCTGGACGCGCGCCGCGGAGGACTGTAAGTGCCGGTCAGCCTGATTCCGCCCTTAACCACGCTGCGCCAGTTTGACACTTTTCGATTGCTGCCCTCGCGTTTTGCCGATCTTGAAGACTCCGTTCTCGCGCCGCTGGCCGACAACGACCAGGACCTGCGTGACCTGTTTGAACTGGATAACGCCACCAACGCGCGCCTGCACGCACAAAACGGCGGCGCAGCCGGCATCACGATGGATGAACTGGTGTTCGGCGTGCCGAACTTCCGCATCGTCAACGCCGCCTTTACCTACGCACGCCCCGAAGGCAGTCGCTTCAACGGCGGCGATCGCGGCGCATGGTATTGCGCCTTCGACGCCGAGACCGCGCTGGCCGAAGTAAGCTTCCACAAAACCGTCGAATACGCGGAGATCAACCGCTTCGACGACAGCGTCCAATACCAGGCCATGCTGGCCGATTTCACCGCACCGTTTCACGACCTGCGCAACCAGCCGCGCTACGACGCATGCCTGGCCCCGGACAGCTACATCGCATCGCAAACGCTGGCCGAGCGCCTGCTGGACGGCGGTTCGCTGGGTGTGATCTACCCCAGCGTGCGGCGCGAAGGCGGCACCAACCTGGCCTGCTTCCGGCCCGCGCTGGTGGGCAATGTGCGCAAAGGACCGGCCTATCGGTTAACATGGCGGGGCAGCCCTGTACCGATTATCGAAATTATCTGAATCATGCAAACCAAACCTGAAAACGACACCGACCTGCGCCTTAAAGTGAACCGCGAAACCGCGCGCCTGCCATGGACCGAACTGCTCAAGCATTTCGCCGCCGGCAACGTGGTGTGGATCGCCAATTCGCTGGACCTGGTCGACGTGGCCGTGCGCATCTCGCACGACGACAAGGCCAACATCGGCCAGTGGATGAACGCCGGCCTGCTCGCCAAGGTCAGCGACGAGCAGGCGGCAAGCTGGCTCGAGACCAACGCCGAACTGTGGGCGGTGGTGGTCAGCCCGTTCATCCTGGTACAGCAGGAAAAAGCCGTACCGTCGAGCATGCACTAAACCTCGTCAGAACTTGAAGCTGCCCGCATCCAGCGTGACCGAACCGCCGCAGGCCGGCGTGGTCGCCTCACGATTGCCGCTGGCGGTGGACTGATTACTCTCCCACACGGTGGCGACGCCGTACTTCATGAACTTGTACTGGATCGCCGTCGACGGCGGCAGCTGGAAGGTGCGCGACCAAGGCACGTTGGCGCCGCTGCCTTCGATATTCAGCTGATTGCTGGCGCCCTGCACCCAGTTGCCCAGCTCCGCGCGATTGCCGACCACATAGACGTTCTGCCCGACCACGGTGTTGGCGTTCGCCACGCGAAAGGTCACCGGCACCGTGGTGCAGGTGCCACCGCCGCCGCTGCCGCCGATCTTCTGGTTGATGTGCAGCGCCACCGCGGGCACCGTCGAGCCGCCGTTGGCCGGAATGCTCACGGTGATCATGCCGTTGCTGCCGACCGTCACACTGTCGCTGGTGCAGGCGGTGCCGCCGGCGTTCAGCGTGCCGTGCACCACGTTGCAGTACGTCCCGGCAGGCAGCAGCGTTTGCAGCGACGCGCTCCAGGTCGAGTACTCATTGTTGATCGCCACGAAGCCCTTGGCGCCGCGGCCGAAAGCGATCTGGTTGACGGTGCCGTTGGTGAAGTAGTCCACGCCCTGCCCCGACGTCGCCGCGCGGAACGCCACCATGTTGGAGATGTCGCTCCAGCGGTGGATAAAGTCCCAGTTCTGGTTGATCAACGGATTGCCGCTGGCATCGAACGGACTGGCGCTCGGCGGCGCCTGGTCGTAATTGGTGAAGCGGAAGCCCGAGTGCAGCTGCGCGTTCCCGTACGGCCAGGCCAGCATGAAGATGTTGGCCAGGTCGTAGCGCTTGGTGCCCTGCGTGTCGTTGGTGGTACCGGAGACGTAATTGCTGGCCACCAGCGAGCTGCCATTGCGCTCCGTATCCCAGTTGTTGACGAACACCGTCGCCTTGTCGCTCGGGATGAAGCCCCAGGTGCCGCCCCAGTTGCCCGGCGTGCCCATGATCGAGCGCACCTGCGAGATATTGGCGCCGTTCTCGTTGCGGAACATGGCCTTGATGGCGAAGGTGTACTGGAACTCGTTCAGCGTGCCGACGCTGTAGTAGTCCGAGCGCACCACATTGCTGTCCGGGATGACCTCCTGCGTGACCCACAGCGTTTCGCCCGAGGTGGTCGTGTGCGTCACGCCGCCCATGATCGCCTGCAGGTCGGACGGCTGCATATGCTTGGCGGCGTCGAAGCGCACGCCGTCCACGCCCATGTTGATCAACTTGGTCAGGTAGTTCTTGACCTGCCCCTGCACGTAGGCGCCGTCGGTCTTCAGGTCCGGCAGGCCGCTCAGGCGGCAGAACATGACGTTGTAGCGGTTGCCCGGCGAACCGTAATCGCCGCCGGCGATGTCGCAGGCCGGATGAAAATCGCTGCTGCTGAAATACGGGTACGCCAGCGTCGTCGAATTCCACGTCGAGCCGTCGGTGGCGGTGCCGGAACCGGCCGCCAGGTGGTTGACCACCACGTCCGCATACACCCGCACCTTGGCCGTGTGGCAGGTGTTGATCATGGCCTGGAACTCGGCTTCGGTGCCCATATTGCTCTTGAGCGTAACGAAGTTCACCGGCTGGTACACATCCCACCACGCGCCCAGGCTGGCGGATGCCTGCGGCGGCGATACCTGCACCGCGCCAAAGCCCTGCGGTCCGAGCCAGTTGGTGCACTCCTTGGCGATGTCGTTCCACTTCCAGCGGAACATTTGCACCGAGGTGTCGGCGGCGTTGAAAGCGGCGTGCGCAGGCGCCAGCGCGGCACCGGCAAGGATGCCGGCGGCCAATAAGGTTTTCTTCATGCTGTCTCCGTGTGTTGTTTGTTTTATGTTTTGGGAAATACTGCATCCCGAATAAAATGTAGCAGAACTACAGTAAACAACAAGTGGAATTCTCTTCATTTTTGACAATTCACTACAGGAATCGCTTCCATTAATTCCCATTGAGACACAGATGTAATGCAATTACGGCGGCGGCACTGCTACGTAGTCAATCTTCCACGGTCCCTGTATGATGGCAAAAAAACGACACTTCGCCACCGCAAGCCACTTCATGCCCACCACCGCCTCCGCCGACAGCGCCAACGACATCGCGAACAACATCGCCGAAGCCATCGCGGCACGCAAACTGCCGCCCGGGACCAAGCTGAGGGAAGAAGCGTTGTGCCGCCTGTACTCGGTCAGCCGCACCAAGGTCCGCGCCGCACTGCTGATACTGTCGAAGGACAAATTGATCGACATGGTGCCGGACAAGGGCGCCGTGGTCAGCCAGCCGAGCGAGCAGGAGTCGCGCGAGATTTTCGCGGCACGCCGCATCATCGAAGTGGCGCTGGCGCGCGAGTTCACCGCCAAGGCCAAGGCAGCCGATTACCGCATGCTGGAAAAGCACTTGAAGGAAGAACGCAGCCTGCTGTCGCAGGCGCCGTCGAAAATGCGCCAGCAATTGCTGGGCGATTTTCACGTGCTGCTGGCCGATGTCGTCGGCAACCAGGTGCTGAAGGAAATCGTGCGCGAGCTGGTCGGCCGCAGCACGCTGATCACCATGTTGTACCAGTCCGAACGCGACGCAGTCTGTTCATCCGATGAGCACAGCGACTTCCTCGCCGCCGCCCGCGCGGGCGACGCGGACAAGGCGGCGGAGCTGATGCTGCACCATCTGAGCCACGTCGAAGCGGCGCTGAATTTCGACGTCAGCACCAGCCCCGCCAAGAAGGACCTGGTCTCCGCGCTGCTCATGTAGCGATACGATTCGCAGTATCGGTACGCCATAAAAATTCATTAGACGCCCGCCCGCACCTCCCGCAGCATGAAATCCTGCATCCAGCAGACACAAAAACACATAAAGCGGAGACGACATGAACAAACAGCTACTCAAGCGATGGGCGGCGGCGACAGCCATGGCCTTCAGCGCCATCGGCGCCATCAACGCACATGCCACCACCTGGACACTCACCGGATCGCTGATCACGCACGACCCCAGCGTCTACAAGGAAAACAGCACCTGGTGGATCACCGAAACCAGCGACACCGGCATCGGCGTGAAGTACTCGCCGGACGGCCACGCGTGGACGCAGGGCGTGAGCATCTTCGGCGGAGGCCTGTCGTGGTGGACGCAGTACAACGGCAACGGCAAAACCGTATGGGCGCCGGACATCCACGTATGGAACGGCAAGGCGATCCTGTACTACGCCGTGTCGACCTTCGGCTCGCAGAAATCGGCCATCGGCCTGGCGACGGCCAGCAGCATCGCCCAAGGCAACTGGACCGACCAGGGCGCCGTGCTGACGTCGGCACCGGGCAACAACTACAACGCCATCGATCCCAACTTCTTCGTCGATAAAGCGGGCCAGCCATGGCTGTCGTTCGGCTCCTTCTGGACCGGGATCTATACCACGCGGGTCGATCCGAACACGCTCAAGCCAACCGGCAGCTGGTATCACCTGGCCGCCGACAGCAGCGGCATCGAGAACTCCTTCATCATGAGCAACGGCTCGTATTACTACCTGTTCGTCTCGAAGGGCAGCTGCTGCGCCGGCGCCAACAGCACCTATCACATCTCCTACGGCCGCTCGACCAGCGTGACCGGGCCGTATCTCGACAAGAACGGCGTCAACATGCTCAATGGCGGTGGCACCACGCTGGACGCGGGCGGCGGACGCTTCATCGCACCGGGCGGCGAGTCGGTGGCGAACGGCGTGATGGTGCGACATGAGCTGGACAGCCAGAACAACTACAACGGCGTGTTGTTCATCAACGACCTGACCTTCAGCAACGGCTGGCCGACTTACTGATGAAAGCCTTGGTGGCATTGACTGCGCTGGCGGCGATGCTGCTGGCGGCGCTGGCGTGGCATGACGCACCGGCGCCGCAGCGCCCTGCCGCCGGTGAAGCCGATGCCACCTCGGCGGCAGCCGCAGCCCAAGCCGGCCGGCCGCCGATCGCGGACGCCGCCGCACAGCGCCTGTTCCGCCAACTCGGCACCCAGGCTCCCGCCCCGCCCGCGCCCGAACTCTCGCTCGCCGACAATCAGGAACTGATTGCAGACTTCGCGCTGCATGCGTTAATGGACAGCTTTCTGCTGAACCGACGTGATGCAAGCCGGATGCAAGCCCTTATCGACCACCTGCGCCGCACGCTCCCCGCCAACGCGGCCGCAGAAGCCATACAGATTGCCATACGCTACCAGGCCTATCTCGTTGTGCACGACGAGCTGCTGGCAGCCCAGAACTTCACCTCCGAAGACGTCGCGTCGCTGGACCTCAACCGCTTGAGCAGCTGGCAACAGCAACGCCAGCAACTACGCGTCCGCATGCTGGGCGAGCGCATCGCACTGGAATGGTTCGGCAACGAGGAGACCTACGCGGTGCAAGCGCTGGACGAATGGCGCCAGCGCGGCAGCGGCCAGGCGCCGCCTTCCGCCGCCAACCAGGACGACCAGGCGCGCCACGACCAGCACATGCGACAAGCCCTTAATCAACTGGCGGCCAAGGCCAATTGATGCGCCAGCGCGTTGTGGCGCTCGATCACCACCGGCAGATCGATCGTGCATAGCACACCCTCGCGCACCACCACGCGGCCGTTGATCACGCTGTACGAAACGTTCGGCGGTGTGCAGAACACCAGCGCCGCCACCGGATCGTGCAGCGCGCCCGCAAAGCCTATGCCGTCAAGCTTGAACATCGCGATATCGGCCGCCATGCCCGGCTTGAGCGCGCCGATATCGTCGCGGTTCAGCACCTTGGCGCCGCCCAGCGTGGCCACCTCCAACGCCTGCCGCGCCGTCATCGCATCCGGGCCAAAGCCCACGCGCTGCAGCAGCATCGCCTGCCGCACTTCGCCCATCATGTGGCCGGAATCGTTGGAGGCGCAACCATCCACGCCAAGGCCGACCGATACACCGCGGTCCAGCATCTTGCGGATCGGCGCGATGCCTGAAGCGAGCCGCATGTTCGAGCACGGACAGTGCGCGATGCCGGTGCCGGTGCGCGCGAACATGTAGATGCCGTCGTCGTCGAGCTGCACGCAGTGCGCGTGCCAGACGTCGTGGCCCACCCAGCCACAATCCTCGGCGTATTCGGCCGGTGTCATGTTGAATTTTTCGCGGCTGTAGGCGATGTCGTTGGCGTTTTCCGCCAAGTGCGTATGCAGCGACACGCCGAAGCTGCGCGCCATTGCCGCCGACTCCTTCATCAAATCGCGCGAGACGGAAAACGGCGAACATGGCGCCACCACGATGCGCTGCATCGCATGGCGGCCGGCGTCGTGATAGGTTTCGATCAGGCGCTGCGTATCCCTGAGAATGGCGCCCTCCTCCTCGACCACCCGGTCCGGCGGTAAACCGCCCTTGGACTGGCCCACGCTCATCGAGCCGCGCGCCGCGTGGAAGCGCATGCCGATCTTGCGGGCGGCTTCGATGCTGTCATCGAGCTTGCAGCCGTTAGGATAAATGTAGAGGTGATCGCTGCTGGTGGTGCAGCCGGACAGGATCAGCTCCGACATCGCCGCCAGCGTCGACACGTTGACCATTTCCGGCGTCAGGTTGGCCCAGATCGGATACAGATTGGTCAGCCAGTTAAACAGCTCGCCGTTCTGAGCGGCGGGAATCACGCGCGTCAGGCTCTGGTACATATGGTGGTGCGTATTGACCAGGCCGGGCATCACGACGTGACTGGCGGCGTCGATGACTTCATCGGCTTCCTTCGGCAGATCGGCGCTGCTGCCGACCTGCTCGATCACGTTGTCCCGTATGAAGACGGCGCCATCGGCGATTTCGCGGCGCTCGTCGTCCATCGTCACCAGTACGCGCGCATTTTTGATCAGTAGGGTTTTAGTCATAAGTTCTATGATGATTAAACACTGCGGAAACAATGCGCGGGCACTGCGGAAACAGCGGGGTTAATAATGAAAGTATTTTAAGCCGCTTCACGCTCGGAAGTTAAAAAAGCCTGCGGCACATCTTCCTCTTCATCGTCATCGGTCTTTTCGACCGGACGTTCCGGCAGCACCAGGTTCAACGCCACCGCCACCAGCGCGCCGACCGTGATGCCCGAGCCGAACACCTCTTTGACGAACGCCGGCAACTTGGACAGCAACTCAGGCCGCACCGTCACCGCCAGTCCGCAGCCGATCGCCACGGCCATGATGATGCCATTGCGCTTGGTGTGCTCGACATGGCTCAGCAATTGTACGCCGGCCGAAATGATCATCGCGAACATCATCAGGCCCGCGCCGCCCAGCACCGGCTGCGGAATCGTCACGACCACCGCTCCCAATATCGGGAACAGGCCGGCGAGGAACAGCATCACGCCGGTCAAGGCGACCACGTGGCGGCTGGCCACGCCCGTCAGCGACACCACGCCGACATTCTGCGCAAAGGTCGACACCGGTGGGCTGGACATCAGCGCGGCGAAGGCCGAGCCGACGCCGTCGCACAGGATGCCGCGCGCCAGCGTCTTGCCGCGCATCTTGGTGTTGGTGGCGGCACCCAGCGCCATGAAGGTGCCGGTGGTTTCCACCATCGTCACCAGGTAGGCGATGCCCATTGCAACGATGCCGCTGATCGGGAAGCTCATGCCGTAATGGAGCGGCTGCGGCAGCGCGAACACCGGCGCATTCCGGACCTGAGAAAAGTCGATCATGCCCAGCGAAACGCATACCATGTAGCCGATGAACATGCCGATCACCACCGCCGCCGCCGACACGATACCCTTGCCGAATTGGACCAGCATGATGACCGTGACCAGCACAAACGCGGCGATGCCGAGGTTGAGCGGCGAACCGTAGACGGCGCCCGACGCATGGCCGCCCGCCGCCCAGTCCACCGCCACCGGCACCAGCGACAGGCCGATCATCGTCACCACCACGCCGGTGACGGCATGCGGGAACAGCTTGCGTATCTTCGGCATGAAGCAACTGCCGACGATCATCACCAGCGAAGCAGCCAGCGAGGAGCCGAGGATGGCCGGCACGCCGTGTTCCAGGCCGACGCTGATGGCCGCGCCGACAAAAGCGAAGCTGGTGCCCATGACGCAAGGAAGCCTGATGCCGACAGGGCCCACGCCTTTGCACTGGATGATGGTGACGATGCCGGAGCCAAGCAGCGCGGCGTTGATCAGGGTGATGATCTGGTCCGCCGGGAGTTTGAGCGCGGCGCCCACCACCAGCGGCACGGCGATGATGCCGCCCAGCGCCGCCAGCATGTGCTGCGCCGCCAGCAGTACGGTCATAAACAAGGGTGGTCGATCCTCGACCTGAAATAACAAATGATTCATAAGCGCGTCTCCGTCAGTCTCTTTTATATGGGCGTTACTTTGCAACTACTGCCCGCGCGGCCTGCCCTTAACCGTGCGTAGAAATCGTGCCTAGCAACGCTGCAGCTTGTGACCGAGCGCTTTATTGAGGACGATATTGCACCTCGCCGGATACATTGTCAACGAATTTTGTATACAATTTTTGAATGCGTATTGCTAGTTCAACGCACTGTCGGCGCTCAACGCGGCGATCGCCATATCGAGGAAGGCCCGCACTTTGCGGGAGGATTGGCGGCCTTCGTGATGCACCACGCTGACCGGCACCGGCGGCGTCTCGTATCTGCCCAGTACCGTCTTCAATCGGCCGGCCGCCAGGTGCGGCGCCGCCATGTAGGAGATCACGCGGGTGATGCCGAAGCCGTCCAGCGCCGCGCGCAAGGCGGCGTCGTTGCTGGTGCTGCTTAGGCGCGGGTGCACCTTTACCGTCGCCGGTTTGCCGTCCCGTTCGAACCGCCAATCGTTGGTGGCCACCACCGCCGTGGCCGCGATGAGGTCGTGGCGCCCCAGGTCTTCCGGGGTGGTGGGGATGCCACGGGCGTCCAGATATGCAGGCGAAGCGCACAGCACCTGCCGCACCTGTCCCACACGCACCGCCTGGTAGCTCGAGTCGGGCAGCGCGCCGATGCGGATCGCCGCGTCCACGCCCTCGTCCATCATGTTGACCACACGGTCGAGGAAGCGGCATTCGACGTCCGTCTCCGGATAGCGCCGCAGGTATTCGGTGACGATGGGCGTGACGTACATCGCGCCGAACATCACCGAAGCGGTGATCACCAGCTTGCCGCGCGGTGCGCCGTGCGAGCCGGCGGCGGAGGTCTCCGTCTCCGCCACGTCGGCCAGGATGCGGCGGCAATCGGCGGCATAGCGCGCGCCGACCTCGGTCACCCGCACCACGCGCGTGGTGCGCACCAGCAGGCGCACGCCCATGCTGTCTTCCAGCTCGGTGACGGCGCGCGTGACCACAGGGGGCGAGATCCGCAGCTTGCGCGCGGCCGAGGCGAAACCGCCTTCATCGACGATGGCCACGAAGATCGCCATGGCAGAGAGTTTGTCCATATTATTCCTGATTTAGAAATAGTTCATTGCAAATTCAATGGATTCTCATTATCCGCCATATCGATGAAACTGCAATTGTTCGCTGAACAAACAACCCAACCCAAAGGAGAAACACCATGACCCGTATCGCCACAATCGAAACCGCCACCGCCAACGCAGAACAGAAAGCCCTGCTGGACGCCATCCAGGGCCAGCTCGGCATGGTGCCCAACTTCCTCAAGGTTTTCGCCAACTCGCCGGTCGCCCTGCGCGCCTTCCTCGGCCTGCACGGCATCGCCAACGGTGGCACACTGGACGCGCCGACCCGCGAACGCATCGCGCTGGCGCTGGCACAGCAAAACGGCTGCGAATACTGCGTTTCGGCCCACACGGCCATCGGCCGCAAAGCCGGCTTGAGCGGTGACGAGATGACCGCTGCCCGCAATGGCGGCAGCGAAGATGCCCAAGCCGCCGTGGCGGTGAAGTTCGCGCAAAGCCTGATGGAAAAGAAAGGCGAGATCAGCGCCGTGGAACTGGCCGAGATTCGAGGCGCGGGCTACAGCGAATCCGACATCGTCGAAATCATCACCCATGTCGGCATGAACTTCCTGACCAACATCCTGGGCAAAGCCAGCCGCGTTGAAATCGACTTCCCGAAAGTCGAGCTGAAAATCGCCGCCTGATTCATTTCAATCGAGGAGAGCATCATGGGACGTGCCTATTCCGATATCACCTTTACGCCCACCGTGCGTGAGGTTCAGAGCAGCATGGGCAGCCGCGCCCAATATGCCTTCCTCGACGAGATGCAAAACCGGCAGGACAGCCTGGGCAGGAGGGAAATCGCCTTCGTCGAAGAGCGCGATCACTTTTTCCAGGCGACCGTCAGCGAGACAGGGTGGCCATATGTCCAGCATCGCGGCGGGCCCCAGGGCTTCCTGCGCGTTATCGACGGCAAAACGCTGGCGTTCGCCGATTTCAGCGGCAACGTGCAGTACCTCAGCGTCGGCAACCTGAAAAAGGATGACCGCATTTCGATGATACTGATCGATTATGCGGAACAGGTACGCCTCAAGATCATCGGCCGCGCGCGGACGGTGGAAGCGGCCGACGATCCGGAACTGATGGAGCGGCTGCGCATGCCGGGCTATCCGGCGCGCATCGAACGGGCCTTCATCATCACCGTGGAAGGCTACGACTGGAACTGCCCGCAGCACATCACGCCACGCTTCACCGAGGCGGAAGTCACCCGGATGTCGGCGCCGCTGCACGCGCAGGTGAAGCGCCTGAAAGAGCAACTGGCAGCCGCCGACGCCACGCCACGCGCGGTGCAGCGCTCCGTCCTTGGCAATGGCCCGCTGGCACTGACCATTACCGGCGTGCGCCAGCTGACGCCCCGCGTGCGCGCCTACGAGCTGCGTAGCGCGGACGGCTCACCGTTGCCGCCGGTGCAGGCCGGCGCGCACATCGACGTGCCGGTCACGCTGCCCGACGGCGTCAGCGCCACGCGCCGCTATTCGATCGCATCCAATCCGCTGCTGGCCAACAGCTACGAAATCGCCGTGCTGCGTGAGGACGACGGCGCCGGCGGCTCGCAAGGCGTGCACGCCGAATACATCCTTGGACTGGAACTGCGGTGCGCCCTGCCCGGCAACGACTTCGCGTTGTCGGACGAGCCCGCACCAGTCCTGCTGATCGCCGGTGGCATCGGCATCACGCCCGTCAAGACAATGGCGCATACGCTCACGGCGCAGGGACGAAACTTTGTATTGCACTACGCTGTGCGCTCACGTGCCGAGGCTCCGTATCTCGACCAACTGGCGGCGGAATTCGGCGACCGGTTGATCATCCACGCCTCCAATGAAAACAGCCGCATGGACCTGGCCAGCGTGATCGCCCTCGCCGGCCCGGACACCGTGATCTACACCTGCGGACCGGAGCGGCTGATAGACGCGGTACGGCGCGAGGCAGTCAACGCCGGCATTCCCGCCGCGCGAGTGCACTTCGAGCGCTTTGCCGCGAACACGGCTCGCGCCGGCGACCAGCCGGTATTCGTAACGTTGCGACGCAGCGGCAAAGTGGTGGAAGTAGCGGCCGGCACCAGCATCCTGGACGCCGTTCAGGCCGCAGGCGTCGCGGCGCCCGCCTCCTGCCGCATCGGCAACTGCGGTGCCTGTGCGGTCAACGTGCTGGAAGGCTCGCCGGACCATCGGGACGATGCCTTGACGCCCGAAGAGCGCGCCCAAGGCCGCATGTGCATCTGCGTCTCGCGCGCCAATGGCCCTGCCCTGACGCTGGATCTTTAAGGCGTGGCGTACAGGTAGCCGCAACCATTGTCGGCGGGATCTCGCGCCATGATGCGGTCGTATAGTCCGAGATTGCCGGCCATCGTGCGCTCCACGTCCTCCGGCAACAGCAGCCCGGCAGCGAGCTGGCGATCGGCGGCGGCACGGACGGCGGCAGCGAAATCGTCACGCTTGGGATAGCGCGCCTCCAGGCTCGGACGAGGGTCGCCGGCGGCAAGGCGCTCGGCCTCGGTGCGCGCGAACGGTACAAAGCTGCCGTCGAAGCGCGAAGTAGCCCAGGCGAAGCCGGTTTCCGGTGCGCGAAGATTCCAGCCAGTGTGGGTGCCCAGCGGTGCCTGCACTTCCACCAGCCGCACGCCGCCCTTGTCGTTGCCGTCCGCATCGGGCACCGGCACGCGGGTTTCGTAGTCGTCACCGCGTTTCGGCAGGCCCGCGCCACGGCTGAAGTCCAGGCGGGGCTCTCGCAGATTCTGTTCAGGAGGCGTCAGGCCGAAACCCTTGGGGAAGATGGCGCGATAGTCCGCCACCGTGGTCAGCGTGCCGTCCGCCAGTTGCGGATAGGCGCTGGCCGGCGGCTGCTTGCCCTTGACGGTCCAGTCATCCAAAGCCAGCACCAGCGCGCGCATCGGCAGGTAGTGGTCGCTGGTCGACACACAGGCCGTGAAAGGCGCCACGGTGCGCGAGCGGCCCACATAATGCTGGGCACCCATGAAGGCGTAGATGCGCACATTGTCGGCCGGCGCCACATCCTGCGCGCCATCGGGTGTGGTGGCGATCAGCGAGGCGCCGCGGTTCCAGAACTCCGTCGATGTATTGGCGAAGAAGAGCTTGGGCAGCCTGCCCTGCTTGTCGCGCGCCTTGTCGAGGAAGGAAGCCGTCTTGCCGCTGACCGGGTCGCGCGACGGCGCGGTGGTGAATGGGAAGGCGTCCGCCGGATACTCGTGCTCCTCCATCATCGACGGATGGCGGGTCGGCTGCGCGAAGCGGCTGTTGAAGCCCGCGCTGCCGCCGGCTCCCGGCACATGCAGGTAGGCACCGTTGAAGGCCAGGCGGCCGGATTCATCGACATTCAAACCGTCGTGCAGCATGCGGCCGATCACGCGGCCGGACTGGCTGATGCCGAACATCAGCACGTTCTTCGGTGCGGCCGCGCCCTCAAACGGCTTGTCGCGGAAGTAGGACAGCAGGTCGCGTATGCCGGCCAGGCCGGCACCAGTGACGTAAGGATCCTTGGCCACGTAAGTCAGCTCGTAGATCGTGCCGGGTTTGAAGCCGCCTTCCAGCTGCACGCGCCCCGGCCCGCCCGCCTGTTCCGGCGCGACGAAATGCCAGCTGCTGCGCGGGATCGGGCGGCGCTTGTCTTGCGGGCGTGCGCGCTCGGTCAGCTGGGCATGAGGGTCTTCCGGCCTGGCCGGCTCATAGGTCAGGCCGCGCATGCCGGCATAGGTGGCGACATCGGCCGCCGCGTTCACCGTGAATTCGTTGTACACCTTGCCCTTGACGCCCTTGGCCACCGGCGGCGCAAACACCAGCGGCCGCGCACCGGCCGGCGGCGGCGCCACGTCCCAGGTCCAGGCGGAGAACAGCAGCGAAAAACCGTGGCGCATCAGGAAGCCATCGCCGGCATCGGCCGCGGTGGTCGGATCGTTATGAGCCGGGCTGCGGCCGTTGATCTGTCCCAGCATGGCGATGCCGCCACGGTTGTTGACGTCGTAGATCAACGTAGATGGCTGGCCGCTGGTTGGCCGCAAAAGCACGAACTCGCTGGAGAACAGCACGCGGCCACGCGCATCGCGCGGCGCCAGTTTCAGATCCACGATGGCGGCGTTGGCGGCGGCCTTGGGATCGAGCGCGAAGTAGGCAACGCCGCGTATTTTTTCGTAGGCACCGGCCTCGCCAAAGCTGACACCGGGCGCGAACGCTGTGCGTTCCTTGATCTCGATACGCTCGACCGCCGCCTGTGCGCTCAACGATATGACCGCAATCGCGGCACCCATTGCCAGCTTCTTCATCCTCGCGCTCCTTAGCACACGTCCACCCACTGCCCTTGCGTGACAGACGCCATCAACGCCGGAGTGATGCGCACGGCACTGTTGACCGAGCCTGCGGCGGGCAGCACTTCATCAAAATTATTCAGCGAATGATCGAGGTAGACCGGCAGCGCTTGCGCCAGGCCGAACGGGCAGACGCCGCCCACCGGATGACCGGTCGCTTCGGCGACTTCCTCGGGCGCCAGCATCTTGCCCTTGCCGAAGGCTTGCTTGAACTTGCGGTTGTCGATGCGGGCGATGCCGCTGGCCACCAGCAGGATCACGCGGCCTTCGCCGACGCGGAACGCCAAGGTCTTGGCGATGCGGCCGGGTTCAACGCCATGCGCTTCAGCCGCCAGCGCCACCGTGGCGGTGCTGACGTCGAGCTCCATGATGGGCGGATGAAGATCGCGGGAGAGAAAGAATTCGCGTACCGATTGCAGGCTCATAAAAAAAATGCTGGACAGTTTGAACTGTCCAGCAGTGTAGCAGAGCGGCGAACGCTCTTTTAGTTATTCAGCAGCAGGTTGGCGATGATGCCGGTGGCAATGGCGACCAGCACGTAATCGCCGCCGGTCTGCACCCAATGGTAGCCGCGTGGAGGCGCGTTCAGATGATGGCCGCGCCAGTCGTCGACCACGTATTGATGGCCGCGATATTCATTCGGCAGACGGCCGCCCTTGCGCAGGTCATGGCGCGGTCCGGCGCCGCGATTCGGGCCGCGGTCGTCGTAATGGTAGTCGGCGCGGTCGTTGCGGCGTTCGTCGCTGCGATCATAGCGATTGTCGTTGCGATTGTCGTGACGATCATCCTTCTTCATCTGCCCAGGCGCGTCGCGGCGGCCGTTGTCGTGACGGTCCTGCGCGGATGCGGAGCCGATGCCGGCAACGCTTGCAGCCAATATGGCGGCGATAATCATATTCTTGTTCATTTCAGCTCCCTTGGGTTGCGCTTCGATGATCCAATATACTGCGCCGGTCGCCATCGTTCCGTACGGTAACGTACATTGCTCAGGTCGGTGTATCGACGTCGTCCCAGTCACGGTCTTCAAAGCGCACCAGCCAGTTCAGCGCCAGGTGGCGCTCCTGCAGCACGCCATCGTTGAGACCTGCCGGAGCCGGGGTCTTTTTCAGTATCGCCTGGCGCGTGGCCCAATGCAGCCGGTAGTGCAGATCCAGCGCGTCCAGCAGCTCGCCGGCCGGACGCATGGCCAGCTGCTTGCGCAAGCCGTCGGTCCCGCGCTCGATGACGGTGCGCGAAATCGCTGCCACGTCGCAGATCGCGTCGGCGAACGGCAGCGCATCCTGCAGGCCCAATACCCATTGCAGCACCAGGATGGCCTCGTAGCGCCACAGGAATTGGGCGGTCTCCTGCTCGCTGGGTTCTTCCTGCGCGAGATAGGCGCGCTCCGCGTCGGTCAGGCCGGCGAATGCGGGCGGAAAGCGTTCTTGCAGATCATCGACAGCGATAGGCCGGCCGCCAGCCAGCGATTCCGCGCGGATCGCAACCACGAACAGGGCCAGCATACGGCGCAGTACATCCTCCGGCGCACGCAGGCGCAGTTCCGGCTCGGAGACCAGCGGCGGCAACGTGGCCGGCACCATGATCTTGTACGCGGCGAGCAGCTCGTCGGAACGCGCCTTGCGCCGCCAGGCCTGCGGCGGGTACGGCACGACGGCCTTCGGGTCGCCGTTGTCGCCAGCGGCGGGGAGCAGGATGCGCCCCTGCGGATCGCGCACGCTGCCGTCTTCCATGAACACGACGGCGTTTGCCGCTTCCGCCCATGCACCGAAGCTGTCCATGGCGCCGGGCTCGATGGACAGGCTGACATGCTGCTGCACCCGCTGAAGATGGCGGATCACGTGGTACCGCAGCTGCGTCATCTGGCCTTGGCCAGCTTGCGCAAGGTGGTTCATGAAACCGTTGAGATGCGGCGGCAATTCGGGATCGGACAGGCCGCGCCGGGCATTGAGCACATGCGGGAAGCCGGGCTTGGGAACGTCGGCGACCGTGCAGTAGGCGTTGATCAGGATGTGGTTGCTGGTATCTTTTGGGAAGAACAGTTGCTTGATTCGGTTGAGCATAAATTATTCGATGTTTAACGCATGTCCAGCGCGCGGGCGCGGCGCGGCGGTGGAAACGCACGGTCCAGCGCCGCCAGGTCCTCCGCCGAGAGGCGGATATCGGCGGCGGCGCGATTAGCGCGCAAGTGTACAGGATCGACGGCCTTGGGGATGGCGATCACGCCATCCTGATGCAGCACCCAGGCCAGCGCGATCTGTGCCGGCGTCACGCCGTGCGCGTCGGCGACGGTCCGCAGGCCGGGATTGCCCAGCAGCGCGGCCTGATCGCGGCCGTTCGATTCCAGCGGCGAATAAGCCATCAACGGCATGCCCTGCTGGCGACACCACGGCAGCAGGTCGAATTCGATGCCGCGCTTGATCAGGTTGTACAGCACCTGGTCGGTGGCGACGGTGCCGCAATCGACGGCGTCGCGCATGCTCTCCAGGTCGAAGTTGCTGACGCCGTACTCCTTGATCTTGCCGGCTTTCTTGAGCGCCTCGAAGCCGTCAAAGGTTTCGTCGATGGCGTAGTGTCCCTGCCAGTGCAGCAGGTACAGGTCGATGCAATCGACCTTCAGGCGGCGCAGGCTGCGCTCGCACGCCGCCTGCGTGCCTTCGAAATCGGCGTTGTGCGGGTAGACCTTGCTGACCAGGTAGACCTCGTCGCGCCGGCCGGCGATGGCCTCGCCCACCACCTCCTCCGCCCCGCCCTCGCCGTACATCTCGGCGGTATCGATCAGCGTCATGCCGAGATCGAGGCCGAGCTGCAGGGCCCGGACTTCATCGTGCTTGCGGGCGCTCTGTTCGCCCATGGCCCAGGTGCCCTGCCCCAGCACGGGAACCTGCCGCCCCGAAGGGAAACTTATCGTCTTCATTGCCGCCTCCGATAGATCAGTGGCCCTGGCCTCCGCCCAGATAGGCTGCGATCACCTTCGGATCGGTTTTCAGGCTTTCGGCAGGACCGTGAACCGAGATACTACCGTTTTCCAGCACGTAGCCATAGTCCGCCACGTTCAGCGCGGCGGCGGCGAACTGCTCCACCAGCAGCATCGTCACGCCCTCCGACTTCAGGCGCTGGATGATGCGGAACACTTCCTCCACCAGGATCGGCGCCAGGCCCATCGACGGCTCGTCCAGCAGCACCACTTCCGGATTGAGCATGACGGCGCGCGCCATCGCCAGCATCTGCTGCTCGCCGCCGGACAGGGTGCCGGCCAGCTGCGTGCGGCGCTCCTTCAGCCGCGGGAACAGTTCCAGCGCCTGTTCCAGGTCGTGCTTGATGTCGCCCTTGGGCCGTGCGCGCGTGAAGCGCGGAAAGGCGCCCAGCAGCAGGTTGTCGGCGACCGTCATCGAGGCGAACACGCGCCGCCCTTCCGGCGAATGCGCCAGGCCGGCGCGGGCGATCTTGTGCGAGTCGTGGCCCGTGATGTCCTTGCCGTCCAGCGTGACCTTGCCGCCCTTCGGTTTGAGCATGCCGGAGATGGCGCGCATGGTGGTGGTCTTGCCGGCGCCGTTGGAGCCGATCAGCGTCACCAGCTTGCCCTTCGGGACCTCCAGCGAGATGCCGTGCAGGACTTCGACTTTGCCGTACGACGCTTGCAGATTGGTGATCGATAGCATGTGCTGTCCTTTTTAATGCGCCGCCGGCGCCTTGGTGCCGCCATGTTCTTCGCTGCTGCCGCCCAGGTAGGCCTCGATCACCTTCGGATCGCTCTGCACGGCCGACGGCACGCCTTCGGCGATCTTCTGGCCGAAGTCCAGCACCGTCACCGTGTCGGACAAGGCCATCACCACGTCCATGTGGTGCTCGATCAGGATGATGGTGATGCCGTGGTCGCGGATCTTGCGGATGATCGCCATCAGCTCCTTGATGTCCGGCGCGGTCAGGCCGGCCGCCGGCTCGTCGAGCAGCAGCAGGCGCGGACTGAGGCCCAGCGCGCGGCCGATCTCCAGCAGGCGCTGCTTGCCGTAAGGGAGATTGCGCGCTTCCTCGTCGGCCATCGCCGACAGGCCGACAAACTCCAGGATGCTGGCGGCACGCTCGCGCGCGGCCTTCTCCTCGCGCTTGTAGCGCGGCGTCTGCAGCATCACGTCCAGCACGTTCGATTCGAAGGTGTTGTGCAGGCCGACCAGCACGTTCTCGGTGGCCGTCATCTCGCCGAACAGCTGCACGTTCTGGAAGGTGCGCGCCACGCCGCCCAACGCGATCTCGGACGGCGTGCGGCCGGAGATCACCGCGCCGCTGAACGACACCTTGCCGTCGGTCGGTTTGTAGATCCCCGTCAGCACATTCATCATCGTGCTCTTGCCCGAGCCGTTGGGGCCGATCAGGCCGTGCACCGATCCCTGCACGACGTTCAGGTTGACCTGGTTGAGCGCCTTCAGGCCGCCGAACTGCATCAGGATCTGGTCGACGCTGAGCAGCGTGTCGCCGGCGTTGCCGCCCTTGGCGCGCGCGAACGGCTCGACGCCGCTGGCCGCCACCGCCTTCGCATGCACGGCACCCTTGCCGACAAGGCTGAACAGGAAGCCGACGATGCCGTCCTGCAGGTAGTAGACCACGAACAGCGTCATCAAACCGAACACGGTCAGGCGCCAGTCGACGATGTTTTCCAGCTTGTACGAGAAGGCGGCCATGCCGATGGTGGCGATCAGCGGCACGATCACGTCGCGCGGCGTCGAACGCTTCTTGGCCAGCATGTAGGCCGAGCCGACCACGCCCAGCACGGCGGCGGCGGTGGCGATCTGGCGGAACAGTTCGATGTCGGCCAGCAGGCTTGGAAGCATGACCACGATCAGCGCGCCGATCAGCGAACCGGAACGGGTCTTGCGGCCGCCCATGATCACCGCCAGCAGGAACAGGATGGTCAGCTCGAAGTTGTAGGTGTTGGGCGAGATGTACTCTTCCGAATACGCATACAGGCTGCCCGCCAGGCCGGCAAAGCCGGCGCTGATGATGAAGGCGTACACCTTGTAGCGGTAGACCGACACGCCCATGCAGTCGGAGGCGATCGGGCTGTCGCGCAGCGCTTCGAAGGCGCGCCCCAGGTTGGACTTCAGGATCCGGTGCACCACGATCAGCGACAGCACCATCAACGCGGCCACCATGTAGTAGTAACTGACCTCATTGAGCTTCTGGCCGACGATCATCGGCTTGGCGATCTTGATGCCCATCGGGCCTTCGGTGAGGAAGGTCATCTCGTTGATCAGGATCTGGATGATGGTGCCGAAGGCCAGCGTGACCATCGCCAGGTAGGGACCGGTGACGCGCAAGGCCGGCAGCGCGAGGATGGCGCCAAACACCGCCGCCCCCAGCACGCTGGCCGGGATGGCGATCCAGAACGGCGCGCCCAGCTTGAACACCAGCACGCCGGTGGCGTAGGAGCCGATGCCGAACAGGCCGGCGTGGCCCAGCGACACCTGCCCGGTGTAGCCGACCACGATGTCCAGCCCGAACAGCAGGATGGCGTAGATCAGGATCGTTTCAAACAGGTGGATGTAATACGGATTGGGGATCAGCACCGGATACAGCACCAGCACCGCCAGTCCCGCTATGCTCGCAGCCAGGAGTTTCTTGTTCATGGGTCAGACCTTTTTGATGGCGGCTTTGCCGAACAGGCCGGACGGCTTGACGGCCAGTACCAGCAGGAGCAGCAGCAATCCCGGCACTTCCTTGTAGCCGGTCGAGATGTAGTAGCCTGTGGTGGTCTCGGCGATGCCCAGTATCAGCCCGCCGACGATGGCGCCCACGCCAGACGTCAGGCCGCCGATGATGGCCACCGCGAACGCCTTCAGGCCCAGCGAGGCGCCCATGGTGGCGCCGGTCAGCGTCAGCGGCGCCACCAGCACGCCGGCAAACGCCGCCACCGCCGACGACAGCGCGTACGAGAAGGTGATCACCATGCCGGTGTTGATGCCCATCAGGCCGGCCGCGTCGCGGTCGTTGGCGGTGGCCACCACGGCCTTGCCGTAGATCGATTTGCGGTTGAAGATCTCCACCGCCGCCATGATGGCCAGCGCGCCCACCACCACCGCCACCTGCATCGGCTGCACGTTGGCGCCCAGCACCTGGAACGGCGTCGAACTCAAAGGCGAAGGGAAAGTCAGGTCGTCCTTGCCCCAGATGTTCTCGGCCACGTTCTTGAAGATGATGGCCAGCGCGATGGTCGACATGATCCAGCCGAATTCGGACTTGATCTTGATCGCGGGCCGCACGCCTATCCATTCGACGAACATGCCCTGCAGCGCGCCGAACACGATCACCAGCGGTATCATCAGCAGGTAGCTCATGTAAGGCCCGCCGTGGATATTGCCGACCAGGCTAAGCCCGACCAGCGCCCCCAGCATCAGCGATTCGCCCTGGCCGAAGTTCAGCGTGCCGGAGGTGGCGAACGTGAGCTGGTAGCCGAACGCGATCACCGCGTAGATCATGCCGAGCGCGATGCCGCTGAACGCCAGTTGCAATAAGATTTCCATGATTTCCACCACCAGTGAGGTCTACAGAAGACGGCAAGAAAATGGCCAGGCTTGACTCGTCAAGACTGGCCAGTGCAAAGACTCGCGAGCTTACTTGGCCAGGACTACTTTACCGTCCTTGACCTCGCCGAAGACGGTGATGTCCGCAGTGATCGCTTCGTGGTTATCCTTGCTGAACGGCTTGCTGTACGAGGTCACCACGCCATCGATCTTCTCGTTCAGGTTTTCCAGCGCGGCCTTGACCTTCGGGCCGTCGGTGGAACCGGCCTGCTTGATGGCGGCGGCCAGCAGGTAGATCGAGTCGTAGCCCTGCGCGGCCGACACCGGCGACGGCATGCGGTCGCCAGGCGGATGGTAGGCCTTCACGTAAGCGTCGATGAAGGCTTTGCGCTTGGGCGTGGTCGGATCCTGGATGAAGGTTTGCGGCATGCGGGTGCCGTTGCCGTTCTTGCCGGCGTTGTCGATGAAGTTAGCCATCGACAGCGTCCAGCTGCCGATCAGCGGCACTTTCCAGCCCAGCTTTTCCATGCCGTTGGCGATCTGCGCCAGCTCGGGGCCGATACCGTAGGTCAGCACCACTTCCGCGCCGGCCTGCTTGGCTTTCAGCAGCTGGGCGGTCATGTCGACGTCCTTCAGGTTGTACTTCTCGACGGCGACCGCTTTCAGGCCTTTCTTGTCGAGCGCTTTTTCCAGGTCTTCGCGACCCAACTGGCCGTAGTTGGTGGAGTCGGCCAGGATCGCGACCTTCTTGAATTTGCGGCTCTCGACCGCCTCGTGCACGATCATGCCCGACTGGATGGTGTCGTTGGCGGCGTTGCGGAAGATGTAGTTCTCCGGCTGGTCGGCGAACTGCTTGGTGACGATGGAGCCGGTGGCCACATTGTTCATGACCGGGATCTTGGCTTCCTGGTAGAAGCGCTGCGAGGCCAGCGCGACGCCGGTGTTGATGTAGCCGACGGTGGCGGCGACCTTCTCTTTATTGATCAGTTCCTGGGCGATCTGCACGCCGCGTTCGTTCTTGGCTTCGTCGTCGCGTTCGACCAGCTGGATCTGGCGGCCCAGCACGCCGCCCTTGGCGTTGATCTCCGCCACGGCCAGCTTGACGCCGTCGCGCATCGACACGCCCATCGGCGCGGAACCGCCGGTGAACGGACCGGCCACGCCGATCTTGATGGGATCGGCCGCCATGGAGGAAGCCGAGATACCGAAAGCTACACTTGCAACGAGCAATTTCAACTTGAAGTTCATCTGTCATCTCCTGTATTACAACATTTTTTTAATAGTCGTTACGTTGGAAACTCAGCCGGATAGCCATCCCATCGATGGGCCATTGTAGGTGACTACATCGACAGCAGCAACAGATAGATATGCCGCGTCGCAGCAAGGCGCAAAGCCCTGCCGCGTGTAAGCAAACAGTAAGAATTCAGTGGATTTTTCGGGAACGTTTACATACCCGGAGTTACACGGCTGCTGCCGCGTTGCGCCAGCGCGCGATTGGCGAAGCGCATCTGGGTTTCGGACAGCGCCTCGTTGCGGTCGAAGCCCATCGAGCCGTCGCGCAGGCCGATGGCCATCGCCATCACCGCGTCAGGATACTCCAGGTCGGCGGCCTTTTCTATCAGATGGCGCGCGGCCTGCTCGTCGCGCTTGACGCCGTCCCCGCTCAGATACAGCTTGGCCAGCGCGAACATCGCCGCCGGCATCTGGCGATCGGCCGCGAACTGCAGCCAGCGCGCGGCGGCCCTGGCGTCGCGCGCCACGGCCATGCCGTTCTTGTACATCAAGCCCAGGTAGTAGGCCGCCAGCGGATCGCCCGCCTTGGCGGCGCCGCTGAACAGGGAGAACGCCTTCGGCAGGTTGACGGCCACGCCCTCGCCGCCGCGCAGGTACAAGCGCGCCTCGTCGACCGGCCCGGCGTGAGCCATTCCGACCGAAACGAACAACATCGATACCGCCGCCATTTTCCGCATGAGCTTCATGCGCCCTCCATTCATATCGACAAATCGATGGCGTACAGGGCAAAGCCCTTGCCGCCGCCATCGTCCGTTTTAACCTGGAAGACCGACTTCAAGCCGGCCTCCTTCGCCAATTCCATCATGCCGGGGGCCGAGTGAAATACCACGGCGCCCCTGGTCGCCACCGGAGCGAACCGCCAGCTGCGCGTGGAGCCGTTGCGCGCCCGGGTGAGATTTTTCTGCCGCTGGATATACGCGATCAGCACGTCGCGACTGGAATCGGGCGCCGCCAGCACGGTCTTGCCGCCATCCAGGCCGGGGAAACCTCCGCCGCCGCTGGCGCGGTAGTTATTGGTCGCCACCAGGAACTCCTGCGACGGCGACAACGCCGCACCTTTATAGTGCAAGTCGACGACGCGCTGGCCCACAGGCTTGGTGACGTCGATCTGGTAGGAGACGTCGGCGCTGGTCAGCATGTCGAAGTTGAAGCCGGCAAAGGCGGCGTTGACCAGCTCCTGCTGCGCGCCGCTGGCCGGGTCGATGCGGTTGAAGCGCTCGGCCGATTTTTCCAGCCAGGCCTTGAGCCCGGCGCCGTTCAGCTTGACCGCATGCAGCGCGTTCGGATACAGATACAGGTCGGCGGCGTTGTTGAGCGCCAGGCCGCCAGGCTTGACGTCGGTGTAGTCGCCCACGCCGCCGGCGCCGGTCTTGAACGGCGACGCCATCGACAGCACCGGCAGGCCGGCGTACTGCGGCAGGTTGGCCTTGACGTAGTCCTGCACATAGGCCGTCTGCGCCTGGTTCACCAGTTCGATGGCGCTGATGTCGCCGGCGTCGGCGAAGTACGTCGTCATGCGGAAGTCGCTGGTGCCGACCGGCGTTTGCACGTAGCGGATGGTGGCCTCGTGCTCGGCGGCGACCAGCGCGGCGATGGCGGGATCGGCGGCCACGTAGCTGCGGTCGGGATTTTGCGTACCACGCGCCTCCACCGTGGTGCGGCGCTTGTCCACCACCCAGGCCTTGCCGTCGTATGTCAGGCGCAGGCCGATCACACCCAGGTGCTTGCCCCACAGGCTGGCCATCACCGCCGGCACGCCGTGCACCGTGCCCGCCGCCTTGTCGACGCCCGGCAGGTTGAATTCAGGCAGCTTGCTGGCCGCGTTGGGGAACTGCTGGTGCGAGTGGCCGATCAGCATCGCGTCCACGCCCGGCACTTGCGACAGGTAGTAATTGGCGTCGTCCATCCGGGCAGAGTATGGCGCACCATCAAGACCTCCGTGTGACACGGCCACCACCAGGTCGGCACCCTCGGCGCGCATCTGCGGGATGTATTTTTGCGCCGTCTCGCGCACGCCCTCGGCGTAGACCTTGCCGTCCAGCCAGCGCTTGTCCCACGACAGCACGGCCGGCGGCGCGAAGCCGATGATGCCGACCTTGATCGTGGCGGTCAGCGGCTTGCCGTCTGGACCGGTGGCGCCGATCCGGCGCGTGAGGATGCGGTAAGGCTGGAACAGCGGCTGCCGGGTCCTGGCGCTGTAGATATTCGCCAGCACGATGGGGAACGCCGGCCCGGCGCAACGCGGCGCGTCGGCTGGCACGCCGTCCACGTCGAAATGGCTGCCGGTCACCTGGTTCAGGTAGGCCAGGCCGTAGTTGAATTCATGGTTGCCGATGCCGGCGCCGTCGAAGCGCAGCAGGTTCATGGCCTTGTAGATCGCCAAGGGCTGGCCGCAATCGACCGGCTTGACCAGCGCCTGGTAGTCGGCCAGCGCCGTGCCCTGCAGGGCGTCGCCGTTGTCGAGCAGCAGATTGTTGGGGAATTCGGCGCGCGCCTGCTTGATCAGCGTCGCGGTGCGCTCCAGGCCCATGGCCGGATCGGCCTTGAGCTTGTAGTAATCATAACTCAGCACGGTCGCGTGCAGGTCGGTCGTTTCCAGCAGCGCCAGCGTGGCCTCGGTCCCGACGGGCGTCGTACCGCCCTGCGGCAGGCTGGAACAGCCGAGCAGCATGATGGGCAACACGAGATACGCTGGACGCATGAATGATCTATGAATAAAGTTGCAATTTTCTGGGCAACGGGCACTGCGCCACATCATACGCAGCGTGTTTCCTTGAATCAAGTCACTTAAGTCTTGAGCACGATATTTTAAACTTTCCGTGGCAAATTAGGCAGTATTTTGCGGTTGCAGCACAGCGCTGGGAGACCGTAGCCGGTTACGGTATAATCTAAGGTTTGAATTCAGCATAGAAAAGAAGAAAACCATGGAAGCCGAACGCATCAACGCCCTCTCCGCCCTGCTCGCCGATCTGACCTCGCGCGAAGCCGAACTACGGAGGTATCTTTGACTTCGATAAAAAGTCAGAGAAACTCGAACAAGTAAACGAAGAACTGGAAGACCCGACGGTCTGGAACGACCCGAAGAAGGCCCAGGACCTCGGTAAAGAGAAAAAATCGCTCGAAGCCATCGTCTTCGCGCTGACCAAGGCCGACACCGACCTCAAAGACATGGGCGACCTGTTCGCCATGGCCAAGGAAGAAGGCGACGACGACACGCTCGAAGCGCTGATCGTTGACGCGGAAGAAGTCCGCAAAGTCATCGAAGGCATGGAGTTCCGCCGGATGTTCAACAATCCGATGGACCCGAACAACTGCTTCATCGACATCCAGGCCGGCGCCGGCGGCACCGAGGCCCAGGACTGGGCGTCGATGCTGCTGCGTCAATACCTGCGCTATGCTGAACGCAAAGGCTTCAAGGTCGAAGTAATGGAACAGTCCGACGGCGAGGTGGCCGGCATCAAGACCGCCACCATCAAGGTCGAAGGCGACTACGCCTATGGCTACCTGCGCACCGAGACCGGCGTGCACCGCCTGGTGCGCAAGTCTCCGTTCGACTCGGCCAACGGCCGCCACACTTCGTTCACGTCGCTGTTCGTGTACCCGGAAGTGGATGACTCGATCGACATCGAGATCAACCCGGCCGACCTGCGCATCGATACCTACCGCGCGTCCGGCGCCGGTGGTCAGCACATTAACAAGACCGACTCCGCGGTGCGTCTGACGCACGGCCCGTCCGGCATCGTCGTGCAGTGCCAGAACGACCGCTCGCAGCACCGCAACAAGGCCGAGGCGATGGAAATGCTGAAGGCCAAGCTGTACGAGATGGAACTGCGCAAGCGCATGAGCGAGCAGCAGAAGCTGGAAGACTCGAAGACCGACGTCGGCTGGGGCCACCAGATCCGTTCTTACGTGCTGGACCAGTCCCGCATCAAGGACCTGCGCACCAACTTCGAAACCGGCAATACCAAGGGCGTGCTGGACGGCGACCTGGACGACTTCATCTCCGCATCGCTCAAGCAAGGCGTATAACCAATGACTTCTCAATCGCAGCGCGCGTTCATCTTCGACATGGACGGCACCATCGTCGACAACATGGCCTTCCACACCAAATCGTGGCTGGCCTTTTTCGAACGTCGCGGCCACGTGCTGGACGCGGACGAATTCTTCCGCGCCACGGCCGGCCGCCAGGGCCATGAAATCATGAGCACCTACTTCGGCAAGCCGATGACCAAGGAAGAAAGCGCCGCGCTCGATTTCGAGAAGGAATCGCTGTACCGCGAGCTGTACGCGCCGCACCTGGCGACGGTCAACGGCTTCGAAGACTTCATCGCCCGCGCCAAGAACGCCGGCGTCAAGCTGGCCGTGGCAACCGCCGCGCCCAACGAAAACATCGACTTCACGCTCGATGGCCTGGACCTGCGCAAGGAGTTCCACGCCATCGCCGGCGCCGCCGACGTCGCACGCGGCAAGCCCAATCCGGACGTGTTCCTGCTGGCCGCCGAACGCACCGGCGCCCTGCCCGTCAACAGCATCGTGTTCGAAGACGCGCCCCTGGGCGTGGAAGCGGCGCGCCGCGCCGGCATGCGCGCGGTGGTGCTGACCACCACCCTGCCGGCCGAAGCGTTTGCCGAATTCGACAACGTGATCGCCATGGCGCGCGACTTCAGCGAGCTGGATGTCGAAGAGCTCTTCGCCTCCGTCACCAACTAATCATCACCTCAACAAAAGAACAGACCATGACTACGGATCTTCAAGACCAAGCCGGCACGCCTGCGCCACAAGACGAAAACAAGATCATCGCCGAACGCCGCGCCAAGCTGGCCGCGATTCGCGAACAGGGCGTCGCCTTCCCGAACGACTTCAAGCCGCAGCACAAGGCGGCCGACCTGCACGCGCAGTACGGCGAGAAGTCGCGCGAAGAGCTGGAAGCCGCTCCGGTCACCGTGGTGCTGGCCGGGCGCATGATGCTCAAGCGCGAAGCCGGCAAGAAGGCCGCCTTCGCCACGCTGCAGGACGCCTCCGGCCCGAAAGCCGACGGCCGCATCCAGATCTACGCCACGCTGGACCTGACCGGCGAAGCCGCGATGGCCGCGCTGCACCACTACGACCTGGGCGACATCCTGGGCGTGACCGGCACGCTGTTCAAGACCAAGACCGACGAGCTGACCATCAAGGTCACCGAGTTGCGCCTGATCACCAAGTCGCTGCGCCCGCTGCCGGACAAGTTCCACGGCCTGGCCGACCAGGAAACCAAGTACCGCCAGCGCTACGTCGACCTGATCATGAACGAGGACACCCGCCGCACGTTCAAGGCGCGTACCGCCGCCATCTCGTCGATGCGCCGCTTCATGGAAAAGAACGAGTTCATGGAAGTGGAAACGCCGATGCTGCACGCCATTCCGGGCGGCGCCGCAGCCAAGCCCTTCATCACCCACCACAACGCGCTGGACATGCAGATGTTCCTGCGTATCGCGCCCGAGCTGTACCTGAAACGCCTGGTGGTCGGCGGCTTTGACCGCGTGTTCGAGATCAACCGCAACTTCCGCAACGAAGGCGTGTCGATCCGTCACAACCCTGAATTCACGATGATGGAGTTCTACGCGGCCTACACCGACTACACCTGGATCATGAACTTCACCGAAGAGATCATCCGCCAGGCCGCGGTCGATGCGCACGGCACGGCGACGCTGACCTACGGCGGCCGCGAGCTGGATCTGGCCAAGCCGTTCCACCGCCTGACCATCGTCGAGGCGATCAACAAGTACGCGCCGGGCTACACGCCGGAGCAGCTGACGGATGTGGAATTCATCAAGAAGGAACTGCTGAAGTTTGGCGTCAAGCCGTTCGCCACCGCCGGCCTGGGCGCGCTGCAACTGGCGCTGTTCGAGGAAACCGCCGAGGCGCAGCTGTGGGAACCGACCTTCATCATCGACTATCCAGTCGAAGTGTCGCCGCTGGCGCGCGCGTCGGACGACCGCGAAGGCATCACCGAGCGCTTCGAGCTGTTCATGGTCGGCCGCGAGATCGCCAACGGCTTCTCCGAGTTGAACGATGCGGAAGACCAGTCGGCCCGCTTCCTGGCGCAAGTCGAAGCCAAGGACGCCGGCGATGAAGAGGCGATGTTCTACGACGCCGACTACATCCGCGCGCTGGAATACGGCATGCCGCCGGCCGGCGGTTGCGGCATCGGCATCGACCGCCTGATGATGATCATCACCGACTCGCCGAACATCCGCGACGTGCTGCTGTTCCCGCACTTGCGACGCGAAGAGTAATCGCCCCGAAAGCCGCTCAACTGAGCGGCTTTTTTTTGCTCCCTGCCCCGTCCTGGAATAGGTTGACACTTTTGAGGTACGGTAACCCTTCCGTCGAGCAGCCCCTCAAAAGGGCCGGCAGCTCCTTCAATTCTCGACCGTCCGCAACGGAGCGGCTTCAGCCTGAAGTGAGAATTCGTGAGTTTTGCAGATAAGCAAGCTGCTATCCTGAACGCCGTCGGCCGAGTTCGGCCAGCAGCAGACAAGAATAAACACCCCCCGTGCAATTACTCTTTGGAGATTCGCATGTCGTATGACTTGATGATGTACCTAAAGCCGAAGTGATAGACGTGCTTGCTAGATTATCGTGAAGTGTGGATGAACTCAGTGCATGGGCATCAGTGATCGAACAATGTCGTTTCATGGAAAGGAGACATTATGCCGGCGGAAAGCATCAGCAAGTACAACTCGACGTGGGGAATATGCGGCTTCACGTCTGCTCTAACTCACCTCTACACTTCGGACGTACGCTTGCGGAACCGGATCGACACGAAAACCCCGCACGCCATTCGGCTGGGCCTATTGGTTGAGGTGCTGACATTTCTGAAATACGTGTGCGCGTTCCGGACCGACCTGCTTCCGGACCTCGAAGTATTGAACAGGCGACTCCAGTCGCCTGTCATGCGTCATGGTATTGCGAGTTTCATGCTTTTTGCTGATCGGTTCGTACGCCAACAGCGAGTAATTGGAGACAGCAATCGTTTCCAATGCGCGATGACACCGGAAGCGCTGACACTTTACCTGCAGGTGATATGCGGCATACCAACGGCAACCCTGACTGCCGATGCCGATCCTGGCGGACAAGGCATCCTGGGGATCATGAACAGTAAAAATGAATTGGTGCATTGGGTCTACCGCGATGTCGGAGGGAAAGTGTATAACTGGGGCAAGGTGATGTCCCCCACCGAATGGCTTGCCGATGCCGAAAACGGACTGGGGAATCCCGAACTCCACCATGTAGGATGCCACGTCTCGGTGGCCTAACCTGTTCTTTGTCACCCGTGATCGCGCTATGTTTGAGCGTGTACATCACTTGAGAAATAATATTTTGATCGGCTGAGGTCGGCCAAAAGCAGACTGAGAAAATCGAGAGAAAAAATGCCGGATGATAAATCGTTAATCAAATGCGGAACTCATGGAAGCCGAACACCAGCAGTTGTCTGCTGCCACCAAGTCAACATCCGTGACCGCATCGTTGGCTTTGTCGAGAACAGCTCTGACCCCGACGATTTGCAAGCTTGGTGCGACGAGTGTGAGCAGCTCTTCCTGCAAGAAGAGGAGATGACCGAAGCGTTCAGGGAGTTTAACGACTTCAAAGTAGTATGCGATTTCTGTTACGCTCAAATCAAGGAGCGCAATACGAACTTTGACGGAATGTTTGCAAACGAGGAGGAGTCCATATACAGACCTTGAATTTCAGAGGTGGATAGTGAAGATTAGATACATTTCGTTAGCTGTCAGCGCAGTTATTCTCTGCGGAATTTCTGCATGTACCTACCGGGTTGCTGAAACGGAGCGGGAGTTTGAGTTGATCGATGATGGTGCCCCAGAAAACAACGCAGTAAAAAAACTCGGCACACCTGATATTGTCGAGACCTTCACTTCTCCTTTTTTTAGGTACGCATCCGAACCGTGCCATCTCCCATGTGTGAGACGGCTTTGGTGGGAACATCCGATACTTAAAGGGTTTGAGGCATGGTCAGTTGAAGTTGGTTCGACTGGAACTATATTAAAAAAAACGCACTGGGTATCCCCATAGCTGGCAGTTCCCGACTGCGGATTCAACCGGTCGAGCCCGTATCGCGTCAGGTTAAATTTTGCCTACTACAAGTAATCTGCCAAGAACCTTTTTGCTCGACCGCCCTCGATAAAGCGAGTAGTCTTCAGAACACCGACTATTAAATGGAAAGGAAGCGACATGGCTCGCCGCCATACGCTGCTACGCCTTGGTGCGGCGCTGGTGACGGCAGCCGCATGCCTCGCCGCGCACGCGACGGACATGGTGACGCTCTACACCGAAGAATACCCACCCTTCAACTGGAACGACAAGGCCACCGGCACCGCCACCGGGCTGTCGCACGACATCGTCGTTGAGCTGATGCGGCGCGCCGAAATCCCGGTCAGCGCCGCGGCCGTGATGCCCTGGGCCCGCGCGATGGCGCTGACCAACAAGAATGCCAACAGCTGCCTGTTCTCGATGGCGCGCACGCCGGAACGTGAGGCCAATTATGCTTGGGTCGGCCCGATAGGCCGCAATGAATGGGTGATGTATGCGCGCCGCGAAGACCATATCGCCCTCGCCAGCCTGGCCGACGCCAGGCCCTACACAGTCGGCACCATCATCGGCGACGCCGTGATCCCGCTGCTGCGCGAGAACCAGCTCAAGCTGAGCATCGTCCCGTACAACCGCACCAATGGGCCCAAGTTGAAGATGCAGCGCATCCAGCTATGGTCGGAAGGCCGCCTGCCCGGCCTGTACATGATGCGCGAGATGGGCATCACCGACGTCGAGGCGGTGCTCACCTTCGCCCACTACGACATGTACATGGCCTGCAACAAGGCGATGGACAACCACGAGGTCGCGCGCCTGAACGCGCTGCTGCGCGCCATGCACCGCGACGGCACGGTCAAGCGCATCTACGGCAACTACGGCTACGACAACTACGCGCCCCGCGCCGAGCAACTGGCTAAATGAGCGCCGCGCCGTGATCGCTCAGGGCGAACGGGCAAACATCGCCGCCATCGCCGTGACATCGCGGCCGACGCCGCGATAGCCGACAAAGCGGCTGGCCTCGTCGAACATCGGCTCGCCGCTGACCTGCAGATACTGAACCACGCCGGCTGCGGTGGTCCGGCTGTAGACGAAATCGAGGAACGGCTTGCGGTCGGCGATATTCGATTCCAGCAGCGCGCGCTCGGCGATATCCCATCCGCCGGTGTCGCGGCCGCCTATGCCCACCATGTCCGCCACCGGGCCGGACCAGTTGCTGAGCGTTCCTTCGGCATCCTGTTCCCAGTACCAGTCGGTCGACAATTCGGCGAAGCGCTGGAAGCGCGCCTCGCTCGCGCGCAACTGCGCCGTGCGCTCCAGGACCGTGTATTCCAGCTGCTGGTTGTAGCGCCGCAGCTTGCGGTGCAGCAGGCGCACCTCCAGCATGTTGTGGATGCGCGTTTCCACTTCGATCAGCTCAAACGGCTTGCCGACGAAGTCCTTGGCGCCGGCCTGCAGCGCGCGCAGCTTGTGATTGGGCTGGGCGGTGACCACCAGCACCGGCACATAGCCGTCCGGTTCGATGTCGTGCAGCGCTTCCAGCACCGCAAAGCCATCCATGCCCGGCATTTGCAGGTCCAGCAGGATCAGGTCATAGTGATGGCGGCGATGCAGCTCGCACACGGCGAACGGATCCATGGTGCTGCTGACGTTGGTATAACCGGCGTTGGCCAGCATCTGTTCCAGCAGCATCACATTGGCTTCCTGGTCGTCGACGATCAGGATCTCGGCGGCAAGCATTTCGGCTGGTTCTATCATGATGCGGGTCCCTCGGTATTTGGATGCAGGCTGCCGTGCGTTGCGGCGAATTCAAGCGCTAGATCGAGCGCGCTCATGAACTGGACTACATTGATCGGCTTGGTCAGATAGCGGAAGAAGCCAGCGTCCACGCCTTTCTCTATGTCGCGCGCCATGGCGTTGGCGGACAGGGCCACCACCGGAATGTGCTCGGTGGTCGGATCGTCCTGCAATATCTTCAGGCAGCCGAAGCCGCTGACGCCGGGCAGGTTGATGTCCATCAGGATCACATCGGGCTGGTAGGTGCGCGCCAGCTCGATGCCGGCATAGCCGTCAATGGCGGTCAACAGCTTGAGGTCGCTGCGCCGCAGCACCAGTTGCTCCACCAGGCTCAGGTTGGCCGGGTTGTCTTCGATGTACAGCAGCGTCTTCAGCGGCGCGCTGTCGAAGTCGCGCAGCGACAGAGGGCGCCCGAACGCCGCGATTTCCAGCACCGGTTCGCTGCTGGCGGCCAGCTCGATCCAGAATGTGGTGCCGACGCCGATCTCGCTGTGCACGCCGATGACGCCGCCCATCAGCTCGGTCAGCTGCTTGGTCACGACCAGGCCGATGCCGGTGCCCTCTTCCGCGCCGTCCTCCTGGCCCAGGCGGTTAAAGGGCTGGAACAATTGTTCGACTTGTTCCTGGGACAGGCCGGCACCGGTATCGGTCACGCTGACGCGCACCATGCCGTCACTGGCCGCCGTGCACTCGACCGTCACCATGCCGTCGCGGCGGTTGTATTTGATGGCGTTGGAGAGCAGGTTGATCATCACCTGCTTGACGCGCGTGCGGTCGGCGTGGACGAAGAACGGCTCGCTCATCGGCGCGAAGAACAGCCGGATGCCGCGCTTCTCCGCCTGCGGCCCGATCAGCGCCTGGCAATCCTTGAGCACTTCCGACAAGCCCATCGATTCCTGCGACATCGTCACCTTGCCCGATTCGATCATGGCCAGGTCGAGGATCTCGTTGATCAACTGCAGCAGATACCAGCCGCCCTTGAGGATCTGGTCCAGCGAGCGCTGTTGCGACGGGCTCGGCGGCGGCTTGTCGGACGCCAGCAATTGCGCAAAGCCCAGCACCGCGTTCAGCGGCGTGCGCAGCTCATGGCTCATGGCAGACAGGAATTCCGACTTGGCGCGGTTGGCGGTCTCGGCCAGCGCGCGGGCCGCCTCCAGTTCGACGTTGGTTTCCTGCAGCGCCAGCTGTTGTTCGTGCAGCCGCTGGGCCAACAGCGCCTGCTCCTGCTCGACCCGCTTGCGGGCCGTGTTGTCCGTCCCCATCAGCAAGTAGCCGATGACTTTTTCGTCGGCGTCGCGCAGCGGGCTGACCGAGACGATCGCCGGGAAACGGCTGCCGTCCTTGCGGATATAGGTCAGTTCGTAGATGTCCTCGATGCCGCGCGAGGCCTTGAACACCAGCGCCTCGAAGCCCGGCCGGATGGTCATGCCGACCTCGACGCTGAGCGCGGCCGCCCGCGCCACGATTTCCTGCGCGTCGGAGATGCCGGCCGGCGTGATCTGGTTCACCACCTCGGAAGCGCTATAGCCCAGCATGCGCTCGGCGCCGACGTTGAAGATCTGGATCACGCCCTGGGCGTCGGTGGCGATGCTGGAAAAATTGGCGCTGTTATGGATGGCCAATTGCAGCGCATCGGCCTTGAGCAGCGGCGCTGCGGATGGTCGGACGGATTTCATTTCACTCCCTGGCGTTGACGTACGTCCGACATCAGGCGGGCGAATTCTTTTTTGACCACTTCATAGCACTCGCAGACATCCGCTTCGAGACCGACGCGGTCCAGCACGGAGATATGGCCGCGCCGGCTGCTGATATAACCCTGGCTCTGCAGGCGGCCGGCGGCCACCGTCACGCCTTCGCGCCGCACGCCCAGCATGCTGGCGATCAGTTCCTGGGTCATGGTCAACTCGCTGGTCGGCAGGCGGTCCAAGGTCAGCAGCAGCCAGCGGCACAGCTGCTGGTCCACCGTGTGGTGGCGGTTGCAGATCGCGGTCTGCGACATCTGCGTGATCAAGGCCTGGGTGTAGCGCAGCAGCAGGCGCATGACCGGCCCGGCGCGGTTGAACTCCTCCATCAGGATGTGCGACTTGAGGCGGTAGCCGTGGCCGGCGGTCTGCACCACGGCCCGGCTCGGCGTCGTATTACCGCCCATGAACAGCGAGATGCCGAGGATGCCCTCGTTGCCGACGCCGGCGATCTCGGACGAGCTGCCGTTCTCCAGCACGTAGTGCAGCGAGACGATGGCCGAGGTCGGGAAGTACACGTAATTGAGCTGGCCGCCGGACTCATACAGCACGTCGCCCAGGCGCATCATGATCGGTTCAAGATGGGGCGACAACCGATGAAATTCGGCATCGAGCAGCGCTGCCAGCAAATGGTTTTGATTGGGGTCGTTCAGACGCATGGAAAAACGTTCCTTGTTTTCCAGTCGTCAACTAGGCGTTAGGCTAAGACGGTAAACGATGACCGTCCCGCAGCGTAACACATATAAAGAAATATAGGTTTATGGTAAGACCGCCTGTCCAGTGCGGATCACTGTTTAAAGGGCTCGATCTTCTTGAATGCCGCCATCGTTTTGCTGTGGGCCGCCGTGACCCGTTCGAACAGTTCGGCCGCCAGCAGGTGGTAGACCTCGATCTTGGCGCACTGCGCCAACTCATGCACCGCGGCATGTTCTTCGGCCAGGGCCGTGGCCAGGTCGGTAAATTCGGACTGTCCTTCCGGACGATAAATCGACATAGCACCTCCGTAGCGGAAAGCTCATCGTAACAGGCATTCGTGCGCTGGGATGTTCTGCAGGCGCTACCCATCGCCAGCGCCCGGATTTGCCGCGCTGCTCAGACAGGGTCTGGACCGCTAAAACGGCCTGCCATGCCCGGTATTCCCCCCGCTGGAGGGCAATCCGGAGTATGGTGTAAGACTGTGCCGTCATAGCGGTGCGCCGCGTGGTTCCGATTTACTTATCAAGACTGGCCTGCCCCATCATGAACGACAACGCGGAATCCGATGCAGCCGCCGCATCACCGGCCCCATCCGAGCGGGACGGGCCGTACCAGCAGGCCCTGCACGACAAGGAGCTCGGCGACCTGCGCGCCCTGATTGCCCAGTTGCTGATGCAAATGGAGCTGCTGCAGCAGCAGCATACCAGCGCGCAAACGCTGGAGAGCCACGTGATACAGCTGCGCGAGGCGAACGAGCACCTGGTGCTGGCGACCTTCAGCGCGCAGGACAAGCAAGCCAACGCGGAAGCGTCGATGCAGCGCCAGACCAACTTCCTGTCGATGCTGGCGCACGAGCTGCGCAATCCGCTGCAACCCATTGCCTACGCCAATACCTTGCTGGGCAAGCTGGCCGACGGCCATCCGGAACTGCCGCGCCTGCACGCCATCATCGAACGCCAGATGAGCCATCTGACGCGCCTGATCGACGACCTGCTCGACGCCTCGCGCATCAGCAGCGGCAAGATCGGCCTGGACAAATCCGCGCTGCTGCTCGAGGACATCGTGGCGCTGGCGGTGGAAGGCAGCCAGCAACGGCTCGACGCCAGGCAGCAGCAGTTGAGTATCGTGTTGCCGCCGATCAGGGTGCTGGTCTATGGCGACCGCATGCGGCTGGCGCAGGTGTTTTCCAACCTGCTCAACAACGCTTCCAAGTTCTCGCCGGAGCAGCAGGTCATCGTGCTGGCCGCGCAAGTGGTGGGCAACATGGTGCAGGTGTCGGTGCGCGATCACGGCATGGGCATCGCGGCCGAGCTGCAGCCGTTCATCTTCGACCTGTTCACGCAAGGCCTGCAGTCGCTGGACCGGGCGCAAGGCGGACTGGGCATAGGCTTGACGCTGGTGCGTTCGCTGGTCGAAATGCATGGCGGCACGGCGCGCGTGCACAGCGACGGCATAGGATTCGGCAGCACCTTTACCGTGCTGCTGCCGCTGAGCACCGAGGTCGCCACGGCGCCCGCCCTGCCCTTGCCGCGGCTGCCCACCCCACGCCCGCTGCAGATCCTGCTGGTCGAGGACAATCTGGACGCCGCCGAAACGCTGTGCCTGCTGCTGGAGCTGGGCGGCCATACGGTGGTGTCGTGCCACGACGGCGCCGCCGCGGTGGACCTGGCGCTGGCGGGACGCTACGACCTGGTCATCTGCGACATCGGCTTGCCCAGCCTGGACGGCTTTGTCGTCGTCGAGCGCATCCGCGCAGGGCTGCCGGGCAAGGCGCCGTTTTTCATCGCGACATCCGGCTACAATCAGCCGCAGGACCGCGCGCGCGCCATCCGCAGCGGCTTCGATCACTATCTGGTCAAGCCGGTGGCGATCGATATGCTGCTGGCATTGATAGAGCTGCATGTGCATTGACGTCCCACACCGGTGCGCAAGCGGCAACCATCCTTATCGCTTTACTGTATTGATATTTAACTATGGCGACTAACGACGAACGGCACCAGATGATCGAGCGCAACGTGATGCGCCGCCCCGAGACCGCCAAGGCCGACACCATCGTGCTATGGGAACGGCTGGCCGTCGAACTGGTCGCCATTATCGGGCACAGCGGTTTCGACACGCTGTATGCGCGCAGCATCCACCTGGTGCGGGTGCAGCATCCGTGGCTGACTGAAGGCGGCGACCCGCGTTTCGAGAAACTCAGGGCCAGCCTGGACGGCCAGCAACAGGTGCCCGCGGCCACCGCCAGCATCGCCCTGCTCACTACTTTCACCGACACGCTGATCCAACTGATCGGCGAGTCATTGACCACTGCCATACTCCAATCGGCCTGGGGCCAGGATACTGCGGACACTGCCGCTAAGGGAATTCAACAATGAGCAATAAAGTCAACATTCAGCGCCTGGCGACGGGTGTGCCGGGGTTGGACGAACTGCTGGGCGGCGGCATTCCGGAATTTTCATTCAATTTGCTGGCGGGCACGCCGGGCAGCGGCAAGACCACGATGGCGCACCAGATCATGTTTTCGCTGGCCAACCCGGACCGGCGCGCGCTGTTCTTCACCGTGCTGGGCGAGCCGCCGCTGAAAATGCTGCGCTACCAGCAGCAGTTCCCGTTCTTCGACGTCAGCAAGGTCAACCAGTCGATCAAGTTCATCAACCTGGCGTCCGACCTGCTGGACGGCGATTTCGACCGCGTGCTGGCGCGCATCGCCGACGAGGTGCGCAATTTCGCGCCGAGCCTGGTGTTTGTCGATTCGTTCCGCTCGGTGGTGCAGTCGGCCCAGGGCATGGACCGCGGCGCCGCCGGCCTGCAGCACTTTGTGCAGCAGCTGGGCATGCAGATGACCAGCTGGCTGGCGACCACCTTCCTGATCGGCGAATACCTGGCGCCGGAGGCGGAGTCTAGCCCGGTGTTTACCGTGGCCGACGGCATCATCTGGATGTCGCAGCTGGTGCACCGCGACGCGCTGGTGCGCAAGATCCAGGTGGTCAAGATGCGCGGCCAGGCGCAGAGCCTGGGCGTGCACACCTTCCGCATCAGCGACAGCGGCGTCGATATCTTCCCGCGCGCGATGCTCAGCGCCACCACCGCCAAAGTCATTATCGACGGCCAGCAGCGGCTGTCGATGGGCGTGCAGGAACTCGACGCGATGATGGGCGGCGGCGTGCCGGCCGGTTATTCGCTGCTGCTGGTCGGGCCGTCGGGATCGGGCAAGTCGGTGCTGGCCACGCAGTTCCTGGCTGAGGGCGTGCGCAACGGCGAGACCGGCGTGATCGCGGCGTTTGAGAAGAGTCCGAACCAGCTGCTCAGCCATCAGCTGAACGCGCTGCTTGAAAGCGGCCAGGTCGGCATGATCAATACCCGCACCCTGGACCTGTCGATCGACGAGATACTGCATGACCTGGTCGGCATGATCAAGCGCATGCAGGCCAAGCGGGTGGTGATCGATTCGCTGTCCGGCTTCGAGCTGGCGCTGGCGTCGTCGTTCCGCGACGATTTCCGCGAATCGCTGTACCGCATGGTGGCGGTGCTGACGGCGATGGGTGTGACCGTGCTGATGACGGCCGAACTGGAAGACCGTTACGAGATGCTGCGCTTCAGCTCCTACGGCAACGCCTTCCTGGCCGACGCCATCGTCATGCAGCGTTACGTTGAACTGGAGGGCGAGTTCAAGCGTGTGATTTCAGTAATCAAGATACGCGCCAGCGACCATAGCAAGGAGATCCGCTTTTTCGACATCACGTCCGACGGCATCGCCATCCGCGAGGCGCTGACCGGGTATGTCGGCATACTGACCGGCCGCCCGGAGGTGGCCGCGCTGACCCAGGCCGGGCAGCCTTAGCCTGGCGCCCGCCGGCTCGGCGCCGGCGGCCAGGCTGCGTTTCCGCAGTCTACTTGTAGATGCCGCAATTGATGATGTGGTCCCCATAACGCTCGAAATACATCGACTTGGCTTCGATCTGCTTGCTGACGGGATTGACGAATTTATAGTCCTGCCAGCCTTTGCCCTTGGCCACGGCCAGCTGGATGCGTTCGCGCATGAAGTACTTGCCGTCGGCATCCTTCAACTCGATCAAATCCTTGCCCTGCATCTTGGGATTGGCGCCGTGCGCGATATTCTTCGCGTTTAAGTCGTTGATCGTGATGTAGAGGTCGCGGTCCCTGAAGCGGCCCGGCTTGCCCTCGTTGATCTCGGCAACGACCTTGTCGAACCCGTCGGTCTTGATGGCGGCGATGGCCCGGTTCACCATTGCCACCGCCTCTTCGGGGGTGCCGTGGGAATCGGCCGCCCAGCTGCTGGTGCCCAGGCTGAAGGTAAGGATGGCCAGGGCCAGGTAGAAAAATTTGCGCATGCATGTCTCCTTGGTTGTTTTAATGGTGGTCCGGTACTTCGCAATTCCCATGCCATCGCGCGCGCCCTCCTCAACCGCGGCCAAGTGCTTGATATTTTAGGCCGATTTGCCGAGAACGGTGGCCCGATTTGTGCGGAAAGCCAGCCTGATGCCACGGAGCGTTCCGGATTCCCACACGACGCCGTGTGAGGGCTAGTTTGAAAAGATGGGGATGATTTTGATCCAGATCAAAGGTTTTTCGAACGTCGATTCATAGTATGAATACCAACAGTCCCACATCAGATCATATATTCCAACTGGAGCGAGCAATGAGCAAAATGATGAAGGCTGCGGTGGTGCGCGCGTTCGGCCTGCCGCTGCAAATCGAGGACGTCGCGGTGCCGACGCCGGGGGCAGGACAGATCCTCGTCAAGATCGAGGCCTGCGGGGTTTGTCATACGGACCTGCACGCCGCTCAAGGCGACTGGCCGGTCAAGCCAGCGCCGCCGTTCATTCCCGGACACGAGGGGGTGGGCTATGTGGTCGAGGTCGGGGCCGGCGTCAAGCATGTCAAAAGCGGCGACCGGGTCGGCATTCCATGGCTGTATTCGGCCTGCGGGCACTGCACGCATTGCCTGGGCGGCTGGGAGACATTGTGCGAGTCGCAGCAAAATACCGGCTATTCGGTCAACGGAGGATTCGCGGAATACGCGCTGGCCGATGCCGACTACGTCGGCCACTTGCCGAAGGATATAGGTTTCATCGATATCGCGCCCATTCTGTGCGCCGGCGTCACGGTCTACAAGGGCTTGAAAATGACCGATACCAAACCCGGCGACTGGGTGGTCATCTCAGGAATTGGCGGGCTCGGCCATATGGCGGTCCAATATGCCCGCGCCATGGGACTCAATGTGGCCGCGGTCGATATCGACGACAACAAACTGGCGCTGGCCCGACGTTTGGGCGCCGCCCTGACGATCAACGCGAAGACCACGGACCCGGCGGCCATGGTCAAAAAAGAGATCGGCGGCGCGCATGGCGTGCTGGTGACCGCCGTCTCGCCGATCGCCTTCTCTCAGGCGCTGGGCATGGTGCGCCGCGGCGGCACGGTCGCGTTAAACGGCCTGCCGCCGGGTGATTTCCCCCTGCCGATCTTCGACATGGTGCTGGGCGGCATCACCGTACGCGGTTCGATCGTCGGCACCCGGCTTGATTTGCAGGAGTCGTTGATTTTCGCCGCCGAGGGCAAGGTCAAGGCGACAGTCGCCACCGATAGCCTTGACAATATCAACCATGTTTTCCAGCGCATGCGTGAGGGCGATATTGAAGGTCGCATCGTGCTCGACTTTGCCGCAAAGCCGCACTGACATCGATCGCGACGCGCTCGCCAGAACAAATGCCGCTCGGTGGGAGCGGCATTTTCAGGTTAACACGCGCTATAACACGCTTACTGGATCACCCGATAGCAAGGCGTGTACTGCTTGCCGGCCAGCTTCATGCGGTGCTGGGCCACGAACGATGCCAGCAGCGCGTCCATCGGGCCCATGATCTCCTTGTCGCCATGGATTTCAAAGTGGCCGAACTTCTCGATGGCGCGGATGCCCTCGTCCTTGACGTTGCCGGCCACCACGCCCGAAAACGCCCGGCGCAGGTTCGCCGCCAGCATGTGCACTTCCTGGTTCTTGTGCAGGCTCAGGTTGCGCATGTTCTCGTGCGTCGGCGCGAACGGCTTCTGGAATTCCTGGTCGATCTTCAGGCCCCAGTTGTAGTAGTAGGCGTCGCTGCGGGATTTGCGGAACTCGCGCACCTGCTTGATCCCGGCCTGCATCTCGCGCGCCACCAGTTCCGGATCGTCGATGATGATCTTGTAGCGCTGCTGCGCCTCCGGTCCCAGCGTGTCGTGGATGAACTGGTTGATCTGCACGAAGTACTCGCGCGACGTCTCCGGCCCGGTGAACACCAGCGGGAACGGGATGTCCGCGTTATCCGGGTGCAGCAGGATGCCCAATATATAGAGGATCTCCTCGGCCGTCCCCGCGCCGCCCGGGAACACGACGATGCCGTGGCCGGTGCGCACGAACGCTTCCAGCCGCTTTTCGATGTCCGGCATGATGACCAGCTCATTGACGATCGGGTTCGGCGATTCGGCCGCGATGATGCCAGGCTCCGAGATGCCCAGATAGCGCCCCTTGTGCAGGCGCTGCTTGGCGTGGCCGATGGTGGCGCCCTTCATAGGGCCCTTCATCGCGCCGGGACCGCAGCCGGTGCAGATGTCCAGGTCGCGCAAGCCCATTTGATAGCCGACTTCCTTCGAGTAGTTGTACTCGGCGCGGTTGATCGAATGGCCGCCCCAGCACACCACCAGGTTAGGATTGAGCATCGGCTTGAGCACACCCGCGTTGCGCAGGATGTGGAACACCGAGTCGGTGATGCCTTCGGTGGCGCTCATGTCGAACTTGGGATTGTCGGTCACCTCGTTGCTGACGAAGACAATATCGCGCAGCACCGCGAACAGGTGTTCGTGGATGCCCTTGATCATTTTACCGTCGACGAAAGCGATCGCCGGCGCCCCCTTGATATCGAGCTTGATGCCGCGCTCGCGCTGCACGATGCTGATGTCAAACGATTTATACCGTTCCAGCAATTCCTTTCCATCGTCGATAGTGCTGCCGCAATTGAGCACGGCCAGTGCGCAATTGCGGAAGATGTTATAGAGGCCGCCCTGGCTAGTGTCGAGCAGCTTGTTCACTTCCGCCTTCGAAAGGACCTCCAGCTGGCCTTCGGGCGAAATCAGGGTATCGACAACGTCATGTTCCATGATGCGTAAATCCTTATTCAAATTCGATGCATAACAGGTAAGCCTGCAGTGCCAATATACGACAACTCGGCACTTTTTGGGTCGGAGATTGCAATAGCGGGAATCGCCACATTTATTAGCACAATTGACACAATCGTGCAGGACAGGCCTCAAAAAGCTGGACAGGAACCGTTTGTAGATTAAAATGGCGCCCAATTTGGATTCCCCACAAGGGAGTCTCGATCCCCTTTTCACAGATCCATAAAATTAGGAGAAGCCGCATGAGCGGTGCTACCACCACCAATACGGAAGTCGCCATTCCCGAATTCAAGCAGATCATGGGCCACCCTGCTCCGCTGTGGATGTTGTTCATGACAGAATTCTGGGAGCGCTTCGCGTTCTACGGCATCCGCTGGGCGCTCGTGCTCTACGTCGTCGCCCAGTTCCACAACGGCGACCCATCCGGCCAATCCGCCGCCAACCTGGTGTACGGCTCCTACCTCGCGCTGGTGTACGCCGCCGCGCTGTTCGGCGGCTATGTCGCCGACCGCGTATTGGGCTACCAGCGCTCGATCCTGGTCGGCGCCGCCTTCATGTCGGCCGGCCTGTTCATGATCGCCTTCCCCAACGAGACCGTGTTCCAGTTCGGCCTGGCCACCATCATCGTCGGCAACGGCATGTTCAAGCCGAACATCTCGACCATGGTCGGCAAGCTGTATAGCGTGGCCGATACCCGCCGCGACTCCGGCTTCACCATTTTCTACATGGGCATCAACTCCGGCGCGCTGGTCGCACCGGTGCTGACCGAGTGGCTGGCTGCCACCGTCTTCGGCCACAACGGCATGCCCGCTTACAAAGTGGTGTTCATGTCGGCCGGCGTCGGCATGTTGATCAGCCTTGTATGGTTCTTCATCGGCCGCCGCAACCTCAAAGGCATCGGCGCCCCGGACGCATCCAACGCCGATCCAAAGCGCCTGCTGTACGTGATCGTCGGTTCGCTGTTCGTGATTCCGGTCGTGTACTTCCTGCTGGCCGCCGGCGCCAACAAGCTGCAGGCCGTGCTGTCGGTGCTGTTCGTGCTGCTGTCGGTGATGCTGATGGTCGAAGGGATCAGGAACGGCAAAGTGGCGCGCGACAAGGTCATCGCCATGCTGGTGATCTTCTTCTTCAATATCATGTTCTGGATGTTCTTCGAGCAGGCGGGCAGCTCGTTTACCTTCCTGGCCGAGAACATCATCAACCGCAAGATGTTCGGCGACTGGATCTTCCCGGTGGCGTGGTTCCAGACCGTGAACTCGCTGGCCATTATCGCCTTCGCTCCGGTGATCGCGTTCATCTGGGTCATGCTGGGCAAGAACAACCCTTCGATCCCGCGCAAATTCGGCCTGGGCCTGTTGTTCAACGGCTCGGCCTTCGGCCTGCTGATGTACGCGCTGTCGATGCTGGTCGATATCGACAACAAGATCCCGTTCTGGACCCTGTTCATGGTCTACGTGCTGCAATCGGTCGGTGAGCTGTGCCTGTCGCCTATCGGCCTGTCGATGGTGACCAAGCTGGCGCCTACGCGCCTGGTGGGCCTGGGCATGGGCGGCTGGTTCCTGTCGACCGGTATCGGCAACAACCTGTCGGGCATCTTCGCCTCGGCGGTCAGCGGCGAAAGCGGCATGTCGGTGACGTCGGCGCTGTCCGGCTACACCTTCGGCTTCTGGTCGCTGATGGCGGGCGGCGTGCTGCTGTTCCTGCTCGCACCGTTGATCCAGAAGCTGATGCACGGCGTGAAGTAAAAAGCCAGACTATGAAAAACGGCGCTTGATTCAAGCGCCGTTTTTTTATTTGATCGGATGCGCAAGCAGCCAGGCTTGCAGCGTGTCGCCGGCGTCCTGCGGCAGGTGCAGGCCCAGTTTCGAGCGCCGCCACAGGATGTCCTGCGCGGTGCGCGCCCATTCGTAGCGGCGCAGGTATTCCACTTCCGCCGCGTACAATCCCGGCGCGATCTCGTCCCCCATCCCATCGATGCCCTCTTTCTGCGCCAGCAGCGTGTGGATGCGCGTGCCGTAGGCGCGGGCATAGCGCATCGCCAGCAGCGGCGGCAGCCAGCTGTAGCGGGCGCAGACCCCGTTCACCCAGGTGTCGAATTCCTTGACCGAACGGTTCTGCGGTTCGGCGCCGAACAAGTCGCCGCCCGGCAGGCAGGCGTTGTGGGTCCAGCCGCCGTGGCGGTTGCCCAGCGCCTTGGCGATCTGGTCGACCGCCTCCTCGGCCAATTTGCGGAAGGTGGTGATCTTGCCGCCGAAAACGCTGAGGATGGGTGCGCCGTCGCTGTCGACCTCCAGCCGGTAGTCGCGGGTGACGGCCTTGGCGTCCGCGCCATCCTCCACCAGCGGACGCACGCCCGAGTAGGTCCACACCACGTCGTCCGGCACGATGGGCTGGACGAAATACTCGCTGGCCAGCTGGCACAGGTAGGAGATTTCATCCGCGCTGATGGCGACCTGGTTGGCGTCGCCGTGATAATCGAGATCGGTGGTGCCGATCAGCGTGAAGTCGCGCTCATACGGAATGGCGAACACGATGCGGCCATCGCGGTGCTGGAAGATGTAGGCATTGTCATGCTCGAAGATGCGCCTGACGATGATATGGCTGCCCTTGATCAGCCGCAGGTGGCCGCCGCCCTCCTTCGGCACCGCCGCATGCAGGAAGTCCGCCGTCCACGGCCCGGCCGCGTTGACCACGAAGCGGGCATTGACGCGGATGTCGCCGCAGCCGGCCTTGTGCAGCGCCGCCTCCCAGCCGCCGGTCTTGCGCACCAGCGCGGTGCAGGCGGTCTGGGTCAGGATGGTCGCGCCCTTCTCGCAGGCGTCGATGGCGTTCAGCACCACCAGCCGCGCGTCGTCGACCCAGCCGTCCGAATAGATAAAGCCGCGCCGGAATTCCGGCTTGAGCGGCTTGCCCGCCGGGTGGCAGCGCAGGTTGATGCCGGCCGACGCGGGCAGCAGCTCGCGCTTGGCCAGCAGGTCGTACAGCATCAGGCCGGCCCGTATCAGCAGCGCCGGGCGCTGGCCTTCGGCATGCGGCATCACGAAGCGCAATGGCCACATGATGTGCGGCGCGGCGCGCAGCAGCACTTCGCGCTCGATCAGCGCCTTGCGCACCAGGTTGAATTCGTAGTACTCCAGATAGCGCAGGCCGCCGTGTATCAGCTTGGTGGAAGCGGACGACGTGTGCGAAGCCAGGTCGTCCTTCTCGCACAGCACCACCGACAATCCCCGCCCCGCCGCATCGCGCGCGATGCCGGCGCCATTGATGCCGCCTCCCACCACCAGGACATCGCAATCGAGAGTGTGCTGCGGTTCCGCCATGTCTTCCCCGGTAGAGCAAATAGATGTAGATACCTAGTACGTTACGACAAAATCACCATTAGTCATAGGGCTGAGCGGCCAAATTTGCACAAATTATCAGTTTCTCTTTAAGTGTGGCCAAATTTTGATGGTCTATAATCCGGTAACCGATGCAACCGTGAGACTGAGTTTTGACTGCTTCCCCCATCGATTTCTCCAAGTGGCTCACCCGCCGTAATGCCATCCGCGGCTTCATCCTGGCCGGCGTCGCCGCGCTGGTGGCCGGCGCCCTGCTGCTGGGCTACCTGCTGCTCTACGTGGCCCCCAACCTGCCGTCGCTCGACGTCATCACCGACTACCGGCCCAAGATCCCGCTGCGCATCTACACCGCCGACAACGCCCTGATCGGCGAATTCGGCGAGGAGCACCGCGATTTCGTGCCGATCAAGGACATCCCCGAGATGATGAAGAAGTCCGTGCTGGCGATCGAGGACAAGCGTTTTTATGAACATAATGGCATCGACTGGCGCCGCGCGCTGGGCGCCGCGCGTGCCAACCTCGGCGGCGCCATGCGCCAGGGCGGCTCCACCATCACGATGCAGGTGGCGCGCAACTTCTTCCTCACGCGCGAGAAGTTCTACGGCCGCAAACTGAATGAAGTCATGCTGGCTTATAAGATCGAGGCCGCGCTCACCAAGGAACAGATCCTCGAGCTGTACATGAACCAGATCTACCTGGGCCAGCGCTCGTTCGGCTTCGGCGCGGCGGCGCAGGTCTACTTCGGCAAGTCGCTGAAGGACCTCGATGTCGCCGAGATGGCGATGCTGGCCGGCCTGCCGCAGAATCCCGCCCGTCACAACCCGGCCGTCAATCCCAAGCGCGCCAAGCAACGCCAGCACGTGGTGCTGAAGTCCATGCGCGAGCTGAATTACATCACCGAAGACCAGTACCAGAAGGCGCTGCACGAGACGCTGCACGTCAGCCACAAGGGCCAGGAATTCGACACCCACGCCGAGTACGTGGCCGAGCTCGCGCGCCAGGTGGTGTATGCGCAGTTCAAGGAAGATTCGTACACCAAGGGCATCAGCGTCTACACGACGATCCTGAAGGCCGACCAGAATGCCGCCTATGAGTCGATGCGCCGCAATGTGCTGAACTACGACCAGCGCCACGGCTATCGCGGCCCGGAAGCCTTCATCACGCTGCCGGCCGGCGAGGACGAGCGCGACGACGCCATCGAGGAAGCGCTGCAGCGCCGCCCGGGCAGCGACCGCCTGATACCGGCCGTGGTGCTGGAAGCGGGCCCCAAGGCGGTCAAGGTGCAGAACCCGTTTGGCGAGGAAATCACCATCACCGGCGACGGCCTGAAACTGGCGTCCAACGCGCTGAGCGAGAAGGCCAAGGACACTGTGCGCCTGCGTCCGGGCGCGGTGATCCGCATCATGCAGGACAAGAAGACATGGAGCATCACCCAGGTGCCGCAGGTATCGGCGGCGTTCGTGTCGATGGACATGGTCAGCGGCGCCTACCATGCGATGGTCGGTGGCTTCGATTACAACCTGCAGAAGTTCAACCACGTGACGCAGGCCTGGCGCCAGCCCGGTTCGTCGATCAAGCCTTTCGTGTATTCGGCGGCGCTGGAAAAAGGCTTCTCGCCGGCGACGATGATCAACGACGTGCCGCTGGACCTGACCGGCGCGGAGACCGGCAACGAGCCGTGGAGCCCGAAAAACGACGACGGCAAGTTCGACGGCCCCATCACCATGCGCCGCGCGCTGGCGGAATCGAAGAACGTGGCGTCGGTGCGCATCCTGCGTTCGATCACCGTGCCGTTTGCGCATAACTACCTGGGCAAGTTCGGCTTCGACCTGTCCAAGCATCCGAAAAACCTGACCATGACGCTGGGCACCGGCTCGGTCACGCCCAACCAGCTGGCCGGCGCCTACGCCGTGTTTGCCAACGGCGGCTACACGGTGGAACCCTATTTGATCGCCAAGATCGTCGACGGCAACGGCAAGCTCATTTCCGAGGCCAAGCCGCGCACCACGCTGCCCGACGACGCCCGCGTGCTCGATCCGCGCAATGCCTTTGTCATCGACGGCATGCTGCGCGAGGTCACGCGCTCGGGCACCGGCGCGGCCGTGGGCAAGCTTGGCCGCGCCGACCTGGCCGGCAAGACCGGCACCTCCAACGACGCGGTCGACGGCTGGTTCGCCGGTTACGGCGGCGGCATCGTGGCGGTGTCGTGGATGGGCTTTGACGATTCCAAATCGCTGGGCGGCAAGGAGTTCGGCGCGACGGCGGCGCTGCCGATCTGGATCGACTACATGAAGGTGGCGATGCAGAATCGTCCGGCGCAGGAACGCCAGGTGCCGACCGGCCTGACCCAGGTGGGCGGCGAATGGCTGTACGACGAGTTCACCGGCGACGCCGCGCGCCACTCGCTGGACATGGACGAAGCCGACGCGGTGCCGGGAGCGGAGAACGTCACGCCGCAGCCTACGGGCGCAACGCCACCGCCACCACCGTCCAACTAAGGGGCGAGATAGCCGCGCATCATGCGCACGGCGCTATCGGCAAACTGGTCCGGGCTGACATCGGCAGCCCGGTACTTCCAGCGCTTCACATACCAATCCTGGAACATGGCCATCACGTGCGCGGCCAGCAGTTCCGGCTTGCCTTGCGCCCGCCGCGGCATCTGCGCGATCACCCCGGCGATCAGCGCCTGCACATGCAGCTCCGATTCCTTGGCCGTGTTGCGCTGCGCCGCCTGCAGCACGCGCGAATCCATGAAGACGAAGTAGAACCACGGCTGCAAGATCTCAGACACGTAGATCGAGGCCCGCACCAGCGCTTCCAGCTTGTCCAGCGGATCGGTGACGTCCTCGAACATGCGCGGCATTTCGTGGGTGGCGTGGCGCACCACGTCCTCGATCATTTCCGCCAGTTGGTCCTTGCCGCTGATGTAGCCATACAGGCCGCCCATCGACAGCCCCGTCTCGCGGCACAGGTCGCGCAGGTTCATCGCGCGGAAGCCGACGTCGTTGGCGAGCTTGAAGGTGGCGCGGAATATCTTTTCCAGATTTTCCAGCGCAGGTTTGCGGCGCTTGACCGTGATGCGCCCGGCATTGTGGTCGAGCAGATAGGCCCAGATATTTTCGCCGTCCAGCGGCGTCATCGCCTGGAATTGTTGGAAGTCGAATTGTGCCTGCAAGGTTGTCTCGATGTGATTTTTGGTCCGATTATAGCGCAGGAAAACAACTCCGCTCAGCAGGAATGCAATTTGGCTCCGCAGGCCTAGCGTGCGGACTGCAAGGCCAACGGCTCGGTGCTACATTTTACTGACCGGGACGCATATCCGGATCACAAAATAATCGGAGACCACAAATGCAAAAACGCTTCTGGAAGATCGTCGCGATTTGTCTGATCGCCCTCACCTCACTGCCCGCCCCGTCCTGGGCCGCCGGCTACACGCAGACCAAATACCCGATCGTGCTGGTGCACGGCCTGTTCGGTTTCGACAGCGTGGGCCCGGTCGACTACTTCTACGGCATCGCCTCGGCGCTGCGCAGCGGCGGCGCCGATGTCTACGTGACGTCGGTGTCGGCGGCCAACAGCACCGAGGTGCGCGGCGAGCAGCTGCTGGTGCAGGTCAAGCAGATCCTGGCCGCCACCGGCGCCGCCAAGGTCAACCTGATCGGCCATAGCCATGGCGGCCCGACCGCGCGCTACGTGGCATCGGTGCGGCCGGACCTGGTGGCGTCGGTCAGCAGCGTGGGCGGCGTGAACAAAGGCTCCAAGGTGGCCGATGTGCTGATCGGCGCCGTGCCGAACGTGACCTACAGCCTGGCCAACGCGGTATCGGGCTTGATCAGCTTCCTGTCCGGCAGCCCGACCTTGCCGCAGAACGCGCGCGCGGCGGCGACCTCGCTGAGCACCGCCGGCACGCTGGCGTTCAACAGCCGCCATCCGGAAGGCGTGCCGACGTCCGCCTGCGGCGAAGGCGCGTACCAGGTGAACGGCGTGTCCTACTTCTCGTGGAGCGGCGCCCAGCCGTACACCAACGTGCTCGACGCCAGCGATCCCGTGCTGGCGCTGACCGCGATCGCCTTCGACGGCGCCAAGAACGATGGCCTGGTCAGCAGCTGCTCCAGCCACCTGGGCCGCGTGATCCGCGACGACTACGCATTGAACCATCTCGATGAAGTCAATCAGCTGATCGGCATCACCAATCTGTTCGAGACCAGCCCGGTGACCATCTTCCGCCAACAGGCCAATCGCCTGCAGGGCCTGGGACTGTAAGGAGCGGCAATGAACACAAACGCAAAACTGTCGTGGCTCATGGCGCTGGCCGCCGTCCTCGGTGCCGGCCTGTATCTGACGCAGGCGCGCAACGAGGCGCCAACGGCGCCGGCCAAACCCGCCGATGCTAACTATTTTGCGTTTGTGCGCTCGATGGAGGGCACGCGTCCCGACGGCGATATCCGCCAGGACGGTGCCGACAAGCTGGCCGTCAACGCCGAACTGGCCTACCTGTTCGACTACTACCTGGCCGGATTGGGCGAGAAGCCGCTGGACGCGATACGCACCGAAATCGGCCGTGAGCTGGATCGCCGCCTGAGCGCGAAGCCGGCGGCCCAGGCCAGGCGGTTGCTGGACGCCTATCTGGCCTACAAGCGCGCGCTGGTCGACGTCGAGCGCGGCCTGCCGGTGGTGGCGGATCAGGCGCAGGGCGCGCGCCAGCGGATGGACGCGATGCGCCGCCTGCGCCTTGCCTACTTCAGCGCGGAGGAAGCCGAAGGCCTCTTCAGCGCGACCGACGCCTACGACCTCGATGCGCTGGTACGGCTGGAAATCAACAACGACAAGAGCCTGACCAGCGCGCAGCGCAAGGAGCGCATCGCCGCGCTGGACGCGCGGCTGCCGCAAAAAGTACGCGAGGAACGCGAAGCGCCGACCAAGGTGCTGCGGTTGGAGGAATCGGTGGCGCAGGCGCGCGCGCAAGGAGCTGGCGACAATGAGATCTACCGCATGCGCTCAAGCGCCCTGTCGCCCGAAGCCGCCGCGCGGCTGGCCAACGTCGACCGCGAGGAAGCCGACTGGCAGCGCCGCATCGCCGCCTACCAGGCGCAACGGCAACAACTGCAGCAACAAAACCGCACCGACCCTTCCGCACTGCAGCAATTGCGGGACAATGGTTTCACCAGCGACGAGCAGAAGCGGCTGGCGGCATACGAATAAAAAAAGGCAGCCACTAGGGCTGCCTTACTGTACTACTGCGCCAGATAGTGGCTTGCTTTATTGTTGGTTCTCGTCGGTCAATATGATGCTCCGTCGGGATACCGTCAATCACATTCTTTCAGTCTGTGGCGCCGAGTGCACAGTTGTAGGTTAAGCTTGCGGTTTTGACACTCGGAACACCGAAACATGGAACCACTGGACATCGTCGACACCCAGAACGACACCCCCGCCACCGGCAAGAAACTCAACGCCACCGTCGCCATCACCGTCGCCCTGCTGGCCACCTTCATGGGCATCTGCAAGGTCAAGGACGACAACATCAACCAGGGCATGCAACAGGCCCAGGCCAACCGGGTCGACCACTGGGCGTTCTACCAGGCCCGCAACGTGCGCGAGGAAGTCGCCAAATCCACCGTGGTGCAACTGCGATTGGCGGCGGCTGGCAAGCCGGCGGCGGAACAGGCGGCGTATCAGGAAGCGATCCAGCAATATGAGAAGGTGGCGCAGGATCAGGCCAGCAAGAAGGCCGAAGCCAAGGCGCAGGCCGAGGAGGACCAGAAAACCTACGACGCGGCCAATTTCAAGGACGACCAGTTCGACCTGTCCGACGCCCTGCTGGCGATCGCCATTTCCCTGCTGGCCATCACCGCGCTGACCCAGTTGTGGGCGCTGTACTTCACGGCGCTGGTGCCGACCGCCTTCGGCGTGCTGATGGGCTTGTCCGGCCTGGCCGGCTGGGGCCTGCACCCGGACTCGCTGATCGCGCTGCTGTCCTAAGAGCTCACCCGCCGATCACGCGGTTGCGGCCGGAGCGCTTGGCCTCGTACATGGCGGCGTCGCCGGCCGAGATCAGGCGTATCAGGTCGTAGCCGTGCTCGTCCGAAGAGACCACGCCCACGCTGGCGGTGTAGCGCACCGACAGCGCGTCGATCTCCACCAGTTCCAGTTCGATGCGGGCGCGCAGCCGTTCGGCGACCTTGGTCGCCCCGTCCAGATTCAGGCCGTCGAGCACCAGCACGAACTCCTCGCCGCCAAAGCGCGCCAGCAGGTCGTAGGGCCGCAGCTCCAGCCTGAGCACCTGCGCGATATGCCGCAGCACCTCGTCGCCGACCGGGTGTCCATAGGTATCGTTGATCAGCTTGAAATGGTCGACATCGACCATGATGAGCGCCATGCTGCGGGAGGCGCGCAGTGCGCGCAAAGCGACCCGCTTGCCGTGGATTTCCAGCCCGGCGCGGTTCAGCGCACCGGTCAGCGCATCCAGCGTCGACAGGTGGCGCAGGCGTTCGGCATAGCGCCACATCACCATCAGGATCAGGCCGAAGGCGATGCAGACCTGCGACAGCGGAATCGCCAGCAAGGTCATGCCCATCACCCGCGAACTGGCGACGTCGCCCGCATCGGCGTTGAGCAGCATGTGCGCGCCGCGCAGGAACATGGCCAGGCCCAGCACCGTGAAGCCGATCAGGCTGATGGCGATGCCGCGCCAGCCGCCATGCCGCGCGATCGTCGCCGCACACCACCAGTTGAGCAGGGCAAAATAAAAACCGCTAAAGCACAGCCGCGCGCGCAGGCTGGGGACGATGACGGTAAAGTAAGCAGGTATCAACATCGCCAGCGCGGTGGCGATGGCGACGGTGCGCCATGGCAGCGTGTCCGAGCCATGCACGCGCAGGCCGCGCAGCACCAGCATATTGCCGAACGCGATCACGCCATAGCCGAGAATAGCGTTGAAGATGGGCGGGGCGCTGTCCAGGTTGGCCATCGCCAGGCCGAGCGCCACCAGCAGGTTGCCCGCCGCCCACCAACGCAGTTCGGGCGGACTGCCGGAATAGCATGCGGAAGCAATCAGCAGCGCCGTCGTCAACAGCGTGATGCAGACTTGAACCAGCAATAAGGTGTCGAAATTGAGCACGCTGAGGTCCGTCCTGATGATGTGACAATGTATCTCAGTGCAACACAGGTGGCAATCGCTCATGCAAAATAGAAACAAAAAACCGCAGACGGCCGGTCAAATTCGCGGAGGAAACCGCGCATATCGGTTAAAGTGGCGCTTATAGCAATTTATCCATTTCAGCCATGGCCTACCCTATCGAGCACAAGCTGGTCATCGGCATCGCCTCCAGCGCGCTGTTTGACCTCACCGAATCGCACAAGATCTACCTGGAAGGCGGCGCCGAGGAGTACCGCAAATACCAGGAACAGAATATCGACGTCATCCTCGGCAAGGGCGTGGCGTTTCCGTTCATCCGCCGCTTTCTCGGCATCAACAAGCACTACGCGCAATCGGCGCCGGTCGAGGTGGTGCTGTTTTCGCGCAATTCCCCGGAAACCGGGCTGCGGGTGATGAATTCCATCGCCCACTACGGGCTGGACATCTCGCGCGCCTGCTTCGTCACCGGCCAATCGCCGTACACCTATCTGCCGGCCTTCAATACCTCGCTGTTCCTGAGCGCCAATGAGGAAGACGTGCGCAACGCGCTGGCGGCCAACTATCCAGCCGGGCTGGTGCTGCCGTCGCGCACCGAGGACGACGACAGCGACGCCGAGCTGCGCGTGGCCTTCGACTTCGACGGCGTGATCGCCGACGACGAATCGGAAACCGTCTTCAAGCGCAACAACGACGTCGACGAATTCCACGCCCACGAACGCGAGCGGGTGGCGATTCCGCACCAGCCCGGCCCACTGGCCGACCTGTTCCAGAAGCTGTCGCTGATGCAGCGGCTGGAGGAGCGCGCGCAGCGGCGCGATCCGTCGTACAGGAAGATCCTGCGCATCGCCATCATCACGGCCCGCAGCGCGCCGTCGCACGAGCGGGTGGTGACCACGCTGAAGAGCTGGGGCGTTTCCGCCAATGAAACTTTTTTCCTCGGCGGCATGGAAAAGGCGCGGGTGCTGGGCATCTTCAAGCCGCATATATTCTTCGACGACCAGCTCAGCCACCTGAAGTCGGCCGGCGGCAATATACCGATGGTGCATGTGCCCTTCGGCATAGCCAACCGGCCGCCCAAGCCGGCGTGAACGGCAGGCGGCGGCGGAGCGGGGCTTCGACTATAATGTCGGCAGGTCCCTCACTCCCCCTACCGTTGAATGGCTGTTGTGTCCCTGGTCTTAAAAAAATCCCTCCCCAAACCCGGCACCCGCTTCGCCCTGCCCGCGCTGCACGGCTCGTCGGATGCCTACGCCCTGGCGCTCACCGCGCTGGAATTGAAATCCCAGGGCCGGATGCTGGCCGTGATCGTCGCCAGCGCCAGCGACGCCCAGCGCCTGCTCGACGAGATTCCATGGTTCGGCGGCGACCAGCTGCGCTGCCATCTGCTGCCCGATTGGGAGACCCTGCCCTACGACGCCTTCTCGCCGCACCAGGACCTGGTGTCCGAGCGCCTGGCCACGCTGCACGAAATCTCCAGCGGCCAGTGCGACGTGATGCTGGTGCCGGCCACCACCGCGCTGGTGCGCATGGCGCCGCCGTCGTTCCTGGCGGCCTACACCTTCTTCTTCAAAAAAGGCGAGTCGCTCGATGAAGCGCGCCTGAAGTCGCAATTGAGCCTGGCCGGCTACACCCACGTGACGCAGGTGATGTCGCCCGGCGAATACTCGGTGCGCGGCGGACTGATCGACCTGTTCCCGATGGGTTCCGCGCTGCCCTACCGCCTCGACCTGTTCGGCGACACCATCGAAACCATCCGCACCTTCGACGCCGACACCCAGCGCTCGCTGTACCCGGTCAACGAGGTGCGATTGCTGCCGGGCCGCGAATTCCCGATGGACGAAGCGGCGCGCACCACCTTCCGCAACCGCTGGCGCGAGCAGTTCGAAGGCGATCCCTCGCGCACGGTGGTGTACAAGGACATCAAGAGCGGCATCGCCTCGGCCGGCATCGAGTACTACCTGCCGCTGTTCTTCGACGAGACGGCCACGCTGTTCGACTATCTGCCGCAAGGCGCAGCGCTGGCACTGGTGGGCGACATCGACGCCGCCATCAAGCGCTTCTGGACCGACACCGGTTCGCGCTACCGCTTCCTGAAGGCCGACCGCGACCGCCCCATCCTGGCGCCGGAAGCGCTGTTCCTGTCGGACGAGCAGTTCTTCACGCTGGCCAAGCCCTACGGCCGGCTGGTGATATCGAAAGATAACGACGGCAGCGCCTCCGAACTGTCCGCGCCGGTGCCCAACATCGCCGTCAACCGCCACACCGACGACCCGCTGACCAACCTGCGCGCCTACCTGCTGCAGGCCGGCCGCCGCGTGATGATCTGCGCCGAATCGAACGGCCGCCGCGAAACGCTGCAGCAGTACTTCAACGAATACAACCTGGCCTTGACGCCGGTCGAGGGCTACCAAGGCTTCGTCACGTCCGATGCGAAGCTGATGTTGGGCGTGGCGCCGCTGCACGCCGGCTTCGAGCTGTCGACGCCGGACGAGAACATCATCTTCATCACCGAGACCGAGCTGTATGCCGGCTCCGGCCGCCGCGTCGGCAAGAAGAAGCAGGAAGCGGTCACGCAGGTCGAATCGATGGTGCGCGACCTGTCGGAGCTGAAGATCGGCGACCCGGTGGTGCACATCAACCACGGCATCGGCCGCTACATGGGCCTGACCAGCATGGACCTGGGCGAAGGCGAGACCGAGTTCCTGCATCTGGAATACGCCAAGGACACCAAGCTGTACGTGCCGGTGTCGCAGCTGCACGTGATCTCGCGCTACTCCGGCGCCTCGCCGGACGACGCGCCGCTGCACTCGCTGGGCTCCGGCCAGTGGGAAAAGGCCAAGAAAAAAGCCGCCGAGCAGGTGCGCGACACCGCCGCCGAGCTGCTCAACCTGTACGCCCGCCGCGCGCTGCGCCAGGGCCACTCGTTCGAATATTCGGCGCACGACTACGAGCGCTTCGCCGACAGCTTCGGCTTCGACGAAACGCCGGACCAGCAGGAAGCGATCAACAACGTCATCAAGGATATGACGTCCGGTAAACCGATGGACCGGCTGGTCTGCGGCGACGTCGGCTTCGGCAAGACCGAGGTGGCGCTGCGCGCGGCCTTCATCGCCGTCATGGGCGGCAAGCAGGTGGCGATCCTGGCGCCGACCACGCTGCTGGCCGAACAGCACGCGCAAACCTTCGCCGACCGCTTCGCCGACTGGCCGGTGCGCATCGCCGAAATGTCGCGCTTCCGCAGCGGCAAGGAGATCACGCAGGCGATCAAAGGCATGGCCGACGGCACGCTCGACATCGTCATCGGCACCCACAAGCTGCTGTCGGACGACGTCAAGTTCACCCGCCTCGGCCTGGTCATCATCGACGAGGAACACCGCTTCGGCGTGCGCCAGAAGGAAACGCTGAAAGCGCTGCGCGCCGAGGTCGACGTGCTGACCCTGACCGCCACGCCGATCCCGCGCACGCTGGGCATGGCGCTCGAAGGCCTGCGCGACTTCTCCGTCATCGCCACCGCGCCGCAAAAGCGCCTGGCGATCAAGACCTTCGTCCGCAGCGAAGGCGAATCGATCATCCGCGAAGCCTGCCTGCGCGAACTGAAACGCGGCGGCCAGGTGTACTTCCTGCACAACGAGGTCGAGACCATCCAGAACCGCATGGCGATGCTGACCGAACTGCTGCCGGAAGCGCGCATCGCCGTGGCTCACGGCCAGATGCACGAACGCGACCTGGAAAAAGTGATGCGCGACTTCGTGGCGCAGCGCTTCAACATCCTGCTGTGCACGACGATTATCGAAACCGGTATCGACGTGCCGACCGCGAACACTATCATCATGCACCGCGCCGACAAGTTCGGCCTGGCGCAGCTGCACCAGCTGCGCGGCCGCGTCGGCCGTTCGCACCACCAGGCCTATGCCTACCTGCTGGTGCACGACCTGCTGTCGCTGACCAAGCAGGCGCAGCGCCGGCTGGACGCGATCCAGCAGATGGAGGAACTGGGCAGCGGCTTCTATCTGGCGATGCACGACCTGGAAATCCGCGGCGCCGGTGAAGTGCTGGGCGACAGCCAGTCCGGCGAGATGACCGAGATCGGCTTCCAGCTGTATTCGGACATGCTGAACGAGGCGGTGCGCTCGCTCAAGGCCGGCAAGGAGCCGGACCTGGCGGCGCCTTTGGCCACCACCACCGAGATCAACCTGCACGTGCCGGCGCTGCTGCCGGCCGATTTCTGCGGCGATGTGCACGAACGGCTATCGATTTACAAGCGCATGGCCAACTGCACCGTCCAGGACAAAATCGACGACATGCAGGAAGAGATGATCGACCGCTTCGGCAAGCTGCCGGACGCGGTCAAGGCGCTGATCGAAACGCACCGCCTGCGCATCGCCGCCAAGACGGTCGGCATCATCAAGATCGACGCCCATGGCGAAGCGGCCACGCTGCAGTTCATGGCCAAGCCGCCGATCGACCCGATGCGCATCATCGAACTGATACAGAAAAACCGCCAGATCAAGCTCAATGGCCAGGACAAACTGAAGATCACCGCCGCCATGCCGGACCTGGCGGCGCGTGTCGCGCAAATCAAAGGCGCCATCAAACAGTTGACCGCCTGACGCATACCACGTAATTTAAACACTTAGCCCAAAAAACGCTAATGCCTTTTATGAAAAACACCATGAATTTAGTACTGCAGGGGCTTGACGATTGCAAGGCCCGACTGGAGCGTATCGCCGCGCTCACCGCACCCAAAAGCCTGACATGGCTGAGCGACCGCGCCGTCCGTTGCGAAGGCATCGCTTTCTCGCCCGCGCTGCGCCAGACCATCGAAGTGGCGGCGCAAGCGGCGCAACTCGACGCCACCTATTCCATCGGCATCCACAAGATGAGCGAATTCAAGCTCGTGGCGATGGACATGGATTCGACGCTGATCACCATCGAATGCATCGATGAAATCGCCGACATGCAGGGGCTGAAGCCGCAGGTGTCCGAGATCACCGAGGCGGCCATGCGCGGCGAGCTCGATTTCTCCGAGAGCCTGAAGCGGCGCGTGGCGCTGCTAGAAGGCCTGGATGCGTCGGCGCTGGAGCGCGTGTACACGGAGCGCCTGCAGCTGTCGCTGGGCGCCGAGGCGATGCTGAAGGCGGTACAGCAGGCCGGCTTGAAAACGCTGCTGGTATCGGGCGGTTTTACCTTCTTCACCTCGCGCCTGAAAGAGCGTCTGGGGCTGGACTACACCCACGCCAACGAACTGGAAATCGTCGACGGCCGCCTCACCGGCCGCGTGGTCGGCGGCATTGTCGATGCGGACGAAAAGAAGCGCACGGTGGAACGCGTCTGCGCGGAACTGAGCATCAAGCCATCGCAGGCGATCGTCATGGGCGACGGCGCCAACGACCTGAAGATGATGAGCATCTCGGGCATGTCGGTGGCGTTCCGCGCCAAGCCGGTGGTGCGCGAGCAGGCCAACGTCGCGTTGAACTTCGTCGGCCTCGACGGCATCCTGCCACTGCTGACCTGAGCGGCGCGGCGGCCCCGTTGCCGCCCTGCCTGCACTTCTATTCCTGCCTGCGCGCCACCTGCCGGTCCGGGCCGCGCAGGCGGACGCCCGCCACGCTGCCGTTGTCGCGCTGGTCGAACTCCACCCGCACGCCTCCCCAGCGCGTGACGAACACGCCGTCCCCGGCCGGCACCACCTCGATCGGCGTGTCGTTGTTCATCCGCACAAACAATTTATTGCCGCGCTGTGTGACGGTCAACAGCCGCCCGTCGGCCAGTTCGTACTGGCCGCGATAATCCTGTAGGTCCGACGCGGGCAGCGTTTTTTCGGCAGCCCCGGCGGCGCCGGCCATGCAGCAGCCCAGCGCCAAAGCCAATACTAAAGTACGCATGATATTTTCCATCCAGGTCAAGATCGCCATCGCTCACAATGTGGATGGCAACATGCACACTTTAGACAAAATAATCACGGCTTGCGCGCGAAATCCGACCAACACCGCCGCGACGGCGATGAAAGGTCGTTATGGAGGGATGGACGGGAGGCCCGGGTTCGCCTATTGCGGCTTGGGCGGGCGGATGCCGGTGTATTGCGCCGACGCCAGCTTCCACTTGCCGCCCTCGTTCACCGCCACGTAGCCGGCGCGGAAGGCAAAGCTGCGCTTCTCGGCGCCCATGGTCATGGTGCCGCTCAGCTTGACCAGGATGGTGCCGGTGCCGCCGTAGGTGCGGATGGCCGGTTCGGAGACTTCCATCGTTGGAGCCTCGCGCTTGTTGGCCGACAGATAGAAGCCCAGCACTTTTTCGCGCGGATCGACTTCGCCGACCGGCGATATCTCGTAGAAATCGCGCGTGACGATGGCGTCGATCTTCGACGGCTCGAAGTCGCGCTGCGCTTCGGTATAAGCCTGCACCAGTTTCAGCAACTGCTGCTGCGCCGTTTCCTCGGCGTGCAGCGGGAAGGATGCGATGGCGATGGCTGCGAACAAAATAGATTTCATGATTTCCCCTTATGGTGCGGCTGGCGCGACATTGATGACCGGCTCCTGCGCGTTGGCGACATTCAAAATAAAAGTGTATTTGCCCGGCCTTGGGATCTCGACCGACAGATTCGGGCCGACAGCATCCATGACCTGCGCGGCGCCCAGCGCCACCTGCTGGTCGTCCTCCAGGCCGCCCAGGTCGACGGTTTTGAAATCCTCCGAGCCGACCTTGAAGTCGTAGCGTCCCGGCGCCAGTTCGATGGTGGCAGCGTAGCTGCCGGCCCCGGTCTTTTGCAGGCGGTCGCGGATGCCCCATTCGTTCATGTCGCCGCGCAGATAAAGCGCGGCCGTATCGTAGTCCGGTTCCACATCGGGCACCTTCAGCATGGGGATGCGCCGGCCGCCCTGCACCAGCGTTATCGACTCGACCGCGCCGGCGGCGTTGCGCTTGATTTCGCCTTGCGCGTCGATCAGGCGGCCGAAGAACCGGTCCGGCGACTCCGCATACACCGGCAGCGCGCGCTGGCCGTCCAGCCGCGCCGTCATCTGCCCACCGCGCTCGCGCACCCAGAAGCGGCGGCCATTGGGCATCGCATAGGCACCCAGCACGCTGGAGACCTGCTCCGGCGTCAGCGCGACCGCCTTGCGCTCGGACGGCAGCAGCGTCGTGTCGCCGCGTGCCACCGCCGACAAGGCATAGCTAAATGGATCGAGCTGACTGCCTTCCACGTTGCTCAACACGATGACGCTGATCTTGTCGGCGACGCGATAATGCAGTTCGGTGGAGAAGCCCTCGATGCCGCCATTGTGCGCAAGTTCCTTGCTGCCCGGCGCTTCGCGCACCGCGAGGCCGTAGCCGTAGCCGGACTCGTAGGCGGTGGTCATCGCCTGCAGCGCGCCGGCGGACAGCAGCTTGCCCTCGTACAGCGCGCGCTGCCAGCGCAGCAGGTCGGCGGTGGTGGAATACAGCGCGCCGGCGCCGTGCGGAATGCTCATGTTGATAAAGCCGGCGTTGGCGATGCCGCTCTTGCCGCGTGCATAACCGGCGGCGCGGTTGGGCAGGATGGCGGCGTTCCAGTCGTAGCCGGTGTCCTTCATGCCCAGCGGCTCGAAGATATTCTTGCGCAGGAAGGTGGCGTAGCTGTCCCCGCTCACCTGTTCGATCAATTGGCCCAACAGCACATAGCCGGTATTGCTGTATTCGAATTTGGAACCGGACTCGAACCGCAATGGCAGATCGCGCACCAGCGCGGCGATTTCCGCCGGCTTTTTGGTGAACGGCTCTATCGACTGGTACTCCTTCTGCGACGTGAAGTTGGCGATGCCCGAAGTGTGGTTCAGCAGCTGCGCAATGGTGATCTTGCTCCAGGCGGCCGGCAGGTCAGGCAGATATTTGCTGACCGGCTCCGACACTTTGAGCTTGCCCCGATCCTCCAGCAGCAGCACGCCGGCCGCCGTGAACTGCTTGGTCACGGAGCCCAGCCGGAACTTGGTGCTGGGCGCGTTGGGGATGTTCCATTCGAGGTTGGCGGAGCCGTAGCCCTTGTCCAGCAAGACCCGGTCGCCTTTGGCCACCAGCACGGTGCCCGAGAATTTGCTGGTGGCGGCAAAGGAATCGGCGACGGCTTCCAGCCGCTTGACGTCCTGCGCCTGAACCACGACGCTGAACGTGAGGGCCGCGGCAAGGCCGGCGGCATGCATCCACTTGCGGTGTTGCGACATATGTTCTCCCGGTGCGGATCGCGCTCAAGTGGCGATCGACCGGCATATGCTGCCATCAACTTATTTTTATAGCAACGCTTATTTTTTCTCGTTCTCGCGCAGCTGCTGCGGCAGGCCGTACATGACGATCAGCGCGCACAGCAAGGTCGAGCCGCCGATGACGTACAGCGCCGGCGTGGTGCTGCCGGTCAGGTCGCGCACCCGGCCCACCATCACCGGGCTGACGATGCCGCCCAGCTGGCCCAGCGTGTTAATCAGCGCGATGCCGCCCGCCGCGCCGGCGCCGGTGACCAGCTTGGGCGGCAGCGCCCAGAAGGCCGGAATCGCGGCGACCACGCCGGCGCCCAGCACGCCCAGCGCCACGATCAGCAAGCCGGTTTGCTTGTCAAAGATGCCGGCGCTGAAGAAACCCAGCGCCGCCAGCACCAGCAGGCCGGTGACGAACTTGCGCCGCTCGCCGCTGGCGTCCGACATGCGCCCCACCACCACCATGCAGATCGCGCCGCAAATATAGGGCACGGCGGTCAGCAGGCCGATGATGGTCGGGTTTTGCGTGCCTGCGCTGCGGATCAGGTGCGGCGCCCAGAAGTTCAGGCCATACGACGCGACCTGGATCAGGAAGTACACCAGTCCCAGCGTCAGGAAGCCCGGGGTCTTGATGGCGCTCAGCAGTGAATGGCCGCCTTGCTGCGGCGCGCTCTGCTCGATGCGGCTGCGCAGCAGGGCCTTCTCGTCGGCGGACAGCCAGCCGGCGTCCTCGATGCGGTCCTTCAGCTGGCTCAGCACCACCAGCCCCAGCGCGATGCACGGCAGGCCGCCCAGCATGAACAGCCAGTGCCAGCCGCGCATGCCGGCCACGCCTTCCATGTGGCCGAGGATCAGGCCCGATACCGGCGCGCCGAACAATCCGGCGAAGGCTGAAGCCAGGAACAGCATCGACGTGATGCGGCCGCGGAAGGTGGTTGGGAACCACAGCGTCAGGTAGTACAGCACGCCGGGCGCGAAGCCCGCCTCCATCGCGCCGATGATGAAGCGCAGGCCGTAGAACTGCCATTCGCTGGACACGAACACCATCGCCGTCGTGGCCAGGCCCCACGAGATCATGATGCGGGCGATCCAGCGCCGCGCGCCGACCTTGTAGAGGAACATATTGCTCGGCACTTCGAACAGCACGTAGCCGACCACGAACAGGCTCGCGCCCAGGCCGTAGGCGGTGTCGCTCAGTCCCAGGTCACCCTGCAGCTGGAACTTGGCGAAGCTGATGTTGATGCGGTCGAAAAAGGCGAACAGATAGCAGATCATAATCAGCGGCATGATGCGCCAGGCCGCCTTGCGGACAACCGTGGCTTCGTCGAGTACCGCCGGTGCGGCCGCGTTGCGGGCGGCCAGTGTGGTGTGGCTTTGCATGGTAAGTCTCCTGATCCGGCGCTGCGTGGCGCCGGCTATTGTTTTAAAAGGATGATGCGGCGGTGATTCAGGCCGCCGCCGGTACAGCCGGCCGCGTTGCCGATATCGATGCCGGCGCCGGATGCAGGTCGCAATTGCGGCCGGCCTTGGCCACCTGCCCCGCCGTGTCGTGGCCCAGCAGTTGCGGCAGGCGGCGCGACATCGCGATCAGCAGCGGCAAGTCGATGCCGGTGGCGATTCCCATTTCTTCGCACATGTTCACCAGGTCCTCGGTACAGATGTTACCCGAGGCGCCCGGTGCGAAGGGGCAACCGCCCAAGCCGCCCAGCGCGGCGTCGAAACGCCGCGCGCCGGCTTCATAGGCCGCCAGCACATTGGCCAGGCCGAGGCCGCGCGTGTTGTGGAAGTGCAGCGTCAGTGCCTTGGCCGGCACCCGCTCCAGCACGCGCCGCACCAGCCGCGCCACCTGACGCGGGTTGGCCATGCCGGTGGTGTCGGCCAGCGTGATGCCGCCGACGCCCAGCGCCAGGTAGCGGTCGACCAGCTTCAGCACGCGGTCTTCCGCGATCGCGCCCTCGAACGGGCAACCGAAGGCGGTGGCGACGGTGCCGTTCAGCGTGACCGCCGTACGGAAGCCGTCGACGCTATAGGCGCTGGCGGCGTCGCGGTTGACGGCCGCCGTCAGCGATGCCACCGCCGCAAATGCCGTCATCGAATCGTCGCCGCTCATGCCCATGTTGGCGCGGTTGTGGGTCTGGCTGGCGGACAGCACCAGATTGAGCTCATCGGCGCCAGCCTCCAGCGCGCGCTGGGCGCCCTTCAGGTTCGGAATCAGCGCGACATAGATCACGCCAGGCGCGCGGCGGATGCGGGAAAACACCTCGGCGCCGTCGCGCAGCGCCGGTATCGCCTTCGGCGACACGAAGGAGCCGGCCTCGATGCGCGAGAAGCCCGCGCCGGACAGCTGGTTGATCAGGCTGACCTTTTCATCGGTCGGCACCCAGACGGGTTCTATCTGCAGGCCGTCGCGCGGGGCGACTTCCTGGACGATCAGGCGGTCCGCGCTCATTGCACCACCCCTTCCTGTTGCAGGCGGGCGATCTGCTGCGCGCTCATGCCCAACTCCGTCAATACCGACGCCGTATGCTGGCCCAGCGACGGACCTTGCCAGTTGACCTGCCCCGGCGTCTCCGACAGCTTGGGCACGATACCCGGCATCTTCACCCGCACGCCGCCCGGCAGCTCGGCCTGCAGCACCATGTCGCGCGCCAGGTAGTGCGGGTCGGCGACGATGTCGGCGGCCGAATAGATGCGTCCCGCCGGCACGCCGGCCTGCTCCAGCTGTGCCAGCGCATCGGCGATCGGCAGCGACGAGGTCCAGCCGGCGATGGCCGCGTCCAGCAGGGCCACGCGCGCCACGCGGCCGTCGTTGTGGGCGAACTTGGGATCGTCGGCCAGGTCGGCGCGGCCGATGGCCTGCATCAGGCGGCGGAAAATCGGATTGCTGTTGCCGGCGATGACGATGTAGGCGCCGTCGCGGGTCGGGTAGGTGTTCGATGGCGCGATGCCCGGCAAGGCGCCGCCGCTGCGCTCGCGCACATGGCCCAGCAGGTCGTATTCCGGCACCAGGCTTTCCATCAGGTTGAATACGCTTTCCACCAGCGACACGTCCACCATCTGGCCATCGCCCTGCCCGCTCTTGACGCGCAACAGCGACATCAGCGCGCCCATCACCGCATGCAGCGAGGCCAGCGAATCGCCAAGGCTGATGCCGGCGCGGGCCGGCGCGCCATCGGGTTCGCCGGTGGTGTAGCGGATGCCGCCCATCGCCTCGCCGATGGCGCCGAAGCCGGGACGCTCCTTGTACGGGCCGGTCTGGCCGTAGCCGGAGATGCGCACCATCGTCAGCTTGGGGTTCAGTTCGTGCAGCACGTCCCAGCCCAGGCCGAGCTTTTCCATCGCGCCCGGCTTCAGGTTCTCGATCAGCACGTCGGCATTGCAGGCCAGCTGGCGGATGATGTCCACGCCCTCGGCCGACTTCAGGTTGACGGCGATGGATTTCTTGTTGCGCGACTGCAGATACCACCACAGCGAGGTGCCTTCGTGCAGCTTGCGCCATTTGCGTATCGGGTCGCCGTCGCCCGGCGCCTCGATCTTGATCACTTCGGCGCCGAATTCGGCCATCAGCCGCGCGGCGAACGGCGCGGCGATCAGGGTGCCGATTTCAATGACGCGAATTCCGGTGAGCGGTCCGCTCATGATTGTCTCCTGTCGTTTTAGCTAATGAATGACAGGATAGGAAATGGCGGCGCCGGCGTCCAACCGCAAATCCGCAAGCAGCGTTCGCGAAACGCGAACGCTCGGCGTTACGCGGCGGCGCGCGCCTCGGCGCTGCGCAAATGCTGGAACAGCGCCTGCGTTGCCGGCGACAGGCCGGCCGGATCGCGCACCACGATCCTCAGTTCACGCTCGGCCCATTGGTCGTCCAGCGCCACGGCGGCCAGCCCCAGCGGACGGCCGATGGCGTTGAACACGTCGCGCGGGATCAGGCCGACGCCCATGCCCACCTGGGCCATGCGGCAGACGGCATCGAAGCCCGGCACGTGGATGCGCACCTTCAGCAGCTTGCCCGCCGCGCGCGAGGCCAGGTGGCTGCGGGCGTTGATGGAACTGTCGGTATGCAGGCCGACATGGTCGTAGTCCAGCGACTCCTCGAACGCGACGCTGGCGCGCGCGGCCAGCGGATGATCGGCGCGCGCCACCAGTACCAGCTGGTCGCGGCGGTACAGCTCCGTGTGCAGGTCGCGCGTGTCGACGTCGCCGGAACAGATGCCGATATCGGCCCAGCTGTCCTCCACGCCCTTGACCACGCTGCCGCTGGGACGCTCTTCCAGGTCGAGCTTGACCTGCTCGTGCTGTTGCAGGAAGCCGCGCAGATCCTCGGGCAGGAACTCGACGATGGCCGACAGGTTGGCCACCATGCGCACGTAGCCGCGCACGCCCTGCGCATGCTCGGCCAGTTCCAGGCCGATCTTCTCGACGCTGAGCAGCATGCGGCGCGCGTGGGTCAGCAGCGTCTCGCCGGCCGGCGTCAGGTCCATGCCGCGCGCCTTGCGCACGAACAGCGCCACGCCGATGGCCTGCTCCAGCTCCAGCAGGCGTTTGCTGGCGGCCGATACGGCGATGGCCTCGCGCTCGGCGGCCTTGGTCAGCGTGCCTTCCTCGTGGATGGCCAGGAACAGCTGCAGGGTCGTCAGGTCCAGGCGCCGCAGCAGGTTATTCAGCGCCACCTTATTTCGCCTTCAGCGCGGAGATCAGGCCGTCGGAAGCGTCCTCGATATAGTCGAGCACCAGGTCGAAGCCCTTGCCGCCGCCGTAGTACGGATCGGGCACCACGTCGGATCCGCTGCGGCTGGCATGCGCCATGAACAGGCCGAGCTTGTGGCGATGCTGCGGCGGACAGGCCGCCTCCAGCAGGCGCAGATTGTCGTGGTCCATCGCCAGCACATGGTCGAATTGCTCGAAGTCGCTGGCGGCCACCTTGCGCGAGCGCTGCGCCGACAAGTCGTAGCCGCGTTTGGCTGCGAACTCCATCGAACGCGTGTCCGGCGGCTCGCCCACGTGATAGCCGTGCGTGCCGGCCGAATCGATGACGAAGCGCCCGGCCAGGCCGGCCTCCTCCACCCGGTGGCGAAACACGCCTTCAGCCGTCGGCGAACGGCAGATGTTCCCCATGCATACGAAGAGAACCGAAATTGGCTTGCCCATGAAAACACTCAGTCAATCTGGAGAAGCAGCTACCGTACGCCAGATGGAAGCACATTGCTATAATTGAAAAATGACCAACACTGACCCAAACCTATCCTGCGGTTGCCGCCTGCTCAGCGTCCAAGACGCTGTCCAGGGCGCGGCCATTCCCCTGGCCCTGCTGTATCCAGCCGTCGGCGCGGAGAGCGAGGAGCACTTCGGCCCGTACCCGTTGGAGGTGGCGAAGGACTCGCCGCCGACTGCGGGGAGCTGGCCGCTGGTCGTTATCTCGCACGGCAATTCGGGCACGCCGTGGGCGTACCGCCAGATGGCCAAGCACCTTGTGCAGGCAGGCTACGTGGTCGCGCTGCCGGCCCATACCGGCAATACGCGGCTGGACAATACGCTGGCCGGCACCGCCGCCAATTTGGAAAACCGGCCGCGCCACATCTCGCTGAGCATCGATGCTGCGCTGGGAGACGCCGTGCTCGGCGCGCATATCGCCGACGCACGCGTGGCGGTGATCGGCCATTCCATCGGCGCCTACACTGCGCTGGCCGTTGCCGGTGCTCAGCCCTGGACCGGCCCGCACGAAAGCAAGGGCGCGCCGCCCAGTCCCGTCAAGGTCCGCGCGGACAGCCGCGTGCGCGCGCTGGTGCTGCTCAATCCAGCGACGCCCTGGTACGTGGCCGGATCATTCAGCGAGGTGCGGGTTCCCATCCTGATCCGCACCGGAGAGCAGGACAAACTCACGCCGCTCGAGCATGCATACAGGGTCATAGACGGCGTCCCGGACGCGTCGCTGGTGGAGCACAAGGATATCCCCGGCGCCAACCACTTCGCCTTCATGAGCAAGTTCCCGCCCGAGATGACACGGCCGAACTTCCAGCCTTCGCAGGACCTGCCCGGCTTCGACCGCGAGGCGATCCAGCCCGAACTGTTCGCCGACATCACCGCTTTTCTGACGCGGACACTGTGCGCCGTTTAGTCCTGCTTGTCGTTATACTAAGTTGTAGCTTTTAAAAAAAGGAATCACCATGTCCCAAGAACTGGTATTGGATGGCCGCCTCGAGTCGGCAAAAAGCACCGCGTGGTGGCTGTACGTCATCCACGCGGTGAGCTTCGTGTTTTCGCTGGGTGCGTTTTCCTTCATTCCGCTGGTGCTCAACTACGTGCAGCGGCCGGGCACCGAGGGCACTTTCGTCCACAGCCACCACACCTGGATGATCCGCTCCTTCTGGTGGTACGTCGTGTGGATCGTGGTCGGCGCGGCGCTGTTCGTGACCATCATCGGCATTCCGCTGGCTTGGGTGGTGTGGGTAGGCGCCTGGCTGTGGAAGGCCTACCGCCTGATCAGCGGCATCGTTCGGCTGAACCGCAACGAGGCTGCCGCCGTCTAGTCCCTTAGTCCTTCAGCAGGCGCAGCGCCTGCCGCAGGCCGTCCACGATCACCTCGTAGGCCTGCCGGCGGCTGGCCTCGTCCGGCGCGCGCAGGACGTAGGATGGATGGTAGACCGCGATCACCCAGCGCCCTTCATGCTGGAACGGCGCGTCCATCACGGACTTCATCGTCGCGCTGCCGTCTTGCAGCACCGACTTCAGCGCGGTGCCGCCCAGCGCGACGATCACCTCCGGCCTTACGCGCTCCAGCTCCTCTTCCAGCCACAGATGGCAGGCGCTGATTTCCTTTTGCGCCGGCGTCTTGTGCAGGCGCCGCTTGCCGCGCAGCTCCCACTTGAAATGCTTGACGGCGTTGGTCAGGTAGATGCTGCCGCGGTCCAGGCCCGCTTCGTCCATCGCCTGGTCCAGCAGCGCGCCGGCGGGTCCGACAAACGGCAGGCCCTGCAGATCTTCCTGGTCGCCCGGCTGTTCGCCCACCAGCATGATGCGCGCCTTTTTCGGCCCGACGCCGGGCACGGCCTGCGTGGCGTTCTGCCACAGGTCGCAGCGGCGGCACTGGTCCAGCGAACTGGGATGCTCGCGCTGCGGCTGGGCGCGTTCGGCGCTGATCGGTATCGTGGTGGCGCCGGCACGGCGCCCTACCGTTTCGGTCTGGCCGGTGCGGCGCTCGCCGTTGGCGGCGGCGCTGATCATCTGCGGCACGATGGCGCCTTCCGGCAAGTTCTTCCAGAAGCGCGACGGGATATGGCTGCGCAACAGGTCCGCATTCAGCCGCGCCGGATTGAAGATGCTGCGGTAGTAGGTCAGCCACATCGATTCGCCGGCATCGTCGATGTCCGCCGGGCCGCGCATCACAGCCGGGCCGGCGTGCAGGTTGGCGCCGTCCCACATCATCGTTGCCGACGGCGTGGCGATCATCCAGGTGATGCCGCCCATGCGGCGCGCGAAATGACCTGCCACCTGCGGCAACACTTCATGCGTCGGCTCGAACCACGCCACAAAGCGCGGCGCGCCGTCAGCCTCGGAGCGTTCGCGAAAACGGACATAGGCGTGCATATCATGCTCCTCGCGGTGAACAGCCTTGACCATGGCGTGCAAACGGGCGCCGTCCGGATCTGCCGGCGAGATGACGTCATGCTCGCCCAACTGCCAGCGCCAGACCACCTTGTAGAGAAAGACCCAGCGGTCGCACGCGCTGAAACAGGCTGCGCTGTCCAGCAAGTCCAGCAGCTCACGCGACACGCGCAGCGACGTCGACGTCGCCGTTGACGGCGCGGCGGGCAGGTCGTCGGCAGCGGACGAGAATAAATCGCCGCCGCCAAGCCCGGACGTCCATTCTACGGATTCAGGCGCGACACGGCGCGCAATTAGTTCCCGAACCGCCGCCCGCCACTCGTCGAAGGACTGCACGACCATGCGCATCATGCCGCCTGCAGCTCCGGCCACAGGTTCATCTGCTGCGGCGTGTCGGCCATGGCGCGCCGCAGATGTTCGGACGGACTGGCGTCGCGGGCCGGAAAATAGTCGGCCGTGATGATGAACGGCGAGATCTTCTTCATGCTGCAGCGCAGCCGCGACAGATCGGCATAGCGCACCTTCCGCAGCCGGCGCAGGTCGACGATGCGCTGCGCGTTGCGCAAGCCGATGCCGGGCACGCGCGCGATCATGTGCGGCTCGGCGCAGTTCAGGTCCAGCGGAAAATGCTCGCGATGCGCCAGCGCCCAGGCCAGCTTGGGGTCGATATCCAGCGCCAGGTTGCCGCCGCTGGCCGGCAGCAGCTCATTGGCTTGGAAGCCGTAGCTGCGCAGCAGGAAGTCGGCCTGGTACAGCCGGTGCTCGCGCAGCATCGGCGGCGGCGCCAGCGGCACGCTCTTCGGGCTTTGCGGAATCGGGCTGAACGCCGAGTAGTACACGCGTTTGAGCTTGTAGCTGCCGTACAGCGTTTCGGCGGTCGACAGGATCTGCTGGTCGTCGCTGGCGTCGGCGCCGACGATCATCTGCGTGCTTTGCCCGGCCGGCGCGAAGCGCGGCGACTTCGGCTCCTCGGCCTTTTCGTCCAGCTTGCGGCGGATCGAGCCCATCGCCAGCTTGATGGTGTGGACGCTTTTTTCCGGCGCCAGCCTCTGCACGCTGTCCTGCGTCGGCAGCTCGATGTTCACGCTGAGGCGGTCGGCATAGCGGCCGGCGGCGGCGATCAGCGCCGGATCGGCGTCCGGTATCGTCTTCAGATGGATATAGCCGCGGAACTGGTGCACCTCGCGCAACTCGCGCGCCACCTGCACCAGCTGCTCCATCGTGTAGTCGGCCGAGCGGATGATGCCGGAACTGAGGAACAGCCCGTCGATGTAATTGCGGAGATAGAAATCGGTGGTCAGCTTGACCACCTCCGCGACCGTGAAACGCGCGCGCGGCACGTTGGACGTGCGGCGGTTGACGCAGTACTGGCAATCGTACAGGCAGTAATTGGTCAGCAGGACCTTCAGCAGCGAGACGCAGCGCCCGTCCGGCGTGTAGCTGTGGCAGATACCCATGCCGGTGGTGGCGCCGAAGCCATCCTTGCCGATGGAGTTGCGCTTCGGCGCCGCGCTGCTGGCGCACGAGGCGTCGTACTTTGCCGCATCGGCGAGAATTTCCAGCTTGTCCGTCAATTCCATCATCGCCCCGATATACTGTGTTTATATACAGTATATCAGAACGATTTAAGGAAGTACCGCTTTCAGTGCATCGACCAGTTTCGCGCACTCCTCGTCGGTGCCGATGGAGATGCGCAGGAACTGATCGATGCGCGCCTGCTTGAAGTGCCGCACCAGGATGGCCCGCTCGCGCAGGCTTGCCGCCAGCTGGGCACCGTCGTGCCGCGGGTGGCGGGCGAAGATGAAGTTGGCGTGCGACGGCAGCACTTCGAAGCCCAGCACCTGCATCTGCGCCGTCAGCCATGCGCGCGTGGCGATGATCGCTTGCGAGGTCTGCTCCATGTGGGCCACGTCGTCCAGCGCGGCCACCGCGCCGGCTTGCGCGACCTGCCCCAGCGGATAGCAATTGAAGCTGTTCTTCACGCGCTCCAGGCCGGCGATCAGGTCAGGATGGCCGACGGCGAAGCCGACCCGCAGGCCGGCCAGCGAACGCGATTTGGACAGCGTCTGGATCACCAGCAGGTTGTCGTAGCGGCCGAGCAGCGGGATCGCGCTTTGCGCGCCGAAGTCCACATACGCCTCGTCGACCACCACCACCTGGTCCGGATGCGCGGCCAGCAGCGCCTCGATCCGCTCCAGCGGCAGCGCGATGCCGGTCGGCGCGTTGGGGTTGGCGATGATGATGGCGCCGCAAGGCTGCTGGTAGTCCGCCACGTCGATCTCGAAGCGTTCGTTCAGCGGCACCTGCACCGCATCGATGCCATACAGGCTGCAGTAGGTCGGATAAAAACTGTAGCTGATGTCCGGGCAAAGCAGCGGCAACTCGTGCTTGAGCAGCGCGTGGAAGGTGTGCGCCAGCACTTCGTCCGAGCTGTTGCCGACGAAGACCTGCCCGCTCGTCAGCCCGAAGCGGCGGGCGACGGCATCCTTGACCGCCGCGTTGCCGGGATCGGAGTACTTGCGCAGCTGGTCGCCGACGGCGGCCTGCATCGCGGCGATGGCCTTGGGCGACGGGCCGTACGGGTTCTCGTTGGTGTTCAGCTTGACCAGGCCGGGCATCTGCACCTGCTCGCCCGGCGTGTACGGCGTCAGGCCGTGGACGACGTTGCTCCAGAAGCGGCTCATTGCATTTCTCCCAGCGCGCGCTCGATGTCGGCGATCAGGTCGTTGACGTCTTCCAGGCCGACGTTGAAGCGCACCAGGACACCCTTATCCGGCCAGTCCTTGCGCATGTTCTGAATACGGTAAGGCATGACCAGGCTGTTGGCGCCGCCCCAGCTGTAGCCGATCTTGAAGAACTTGAGCGAGTCGACAAAGCGGTCGGTCTGCGCCTCGGTGAAGCGTTCGTCGAACAGCACGGAGAACAGGCCGCCGGCGCCGCTGAAGTCGCGCTTCCAGATTTCGTGGCCGGGACAATCAGTGAAGGCCGGGTGCAGCACCTTGGTGATTTCCGGCCGCGCCTGCAGCCACGCCGCCAGCTTGCGCGCCGCCGCGTCGTGCGCGTCGAAGCGCATGCGCATCGTCGGCAGGCCGCGCGAGACGAGATAGGCATCGTCCGCGCCCACGCCCATGCCGAGGCGCATATGCGACAGGCTGATGCGGTCGTGCAGCGCCTGGTCGCGCGTGATGACGGCGCCCATCAGCACATCCGAGCCGCCGGACTGGTACTTGGTCAGCGCCTGCATGATGATGTCGACGCCAAGGTCGAAGCCGCGCAGCGCCAGGCCGGCCGACCAGGTATTGTCCAGCGCGACGACCACGCCGCGCTCGTGCGCCGCCTTGCAGATGGCCGGCAGGTCCGGCACTTCCATCGACACCGAACCGGGCGCCTCGGTCCAGATCAGTTTGGTGTTCGGCTGGATCAGCGCGGCGATGCCCTCGCCGATCAGCGGATCGTAGTAGCGCGCGGTGATGCCGTAGTCGGCCGTCAACCAGCGGCCCAGCTCGCGGTTGGGGTTGTAGACGTTATCGGGCAGCAGCACGTCGTCCCCGGTTTTCAGCATCGCGAAATCGATCATCGCGATGGCGGCCAGGCCGCTCGGCGCCAGCAGGCAGTATTTGCCGTCCTCGATCTCTGCCAGGCGCGCTTCCAGCGTGAAGGTGGTCGGCGTGCCGTGCAGGCCGTAGGTATAGGCGTTTTTCTCTTTCCAGTCGCCCGAGCGCATGGCGGCGACGTTCTTGAACAGCACCGTCGAGGCGTGGTGGATCGCGCTGGGGAATGCGGCAAAGCCTTCCGGCGCCTGGTAGTCGGTGTGAACGAGTGCGGTCTGCGGGGATTTTTTGATGGTCATGGTAATTTCAGGCGAAAAAAAAGGCGGACATGCCGTCCGCCTTCATTTTACAGTGCATCGCCCTACAGCGCCTCGCCCCACAGGTCGTGGGCGTCGGACGTGGTGATTTTCACGTCGACGAACTGGCCGACCGCCAGCTTCTTGTGCGGCTCGTATGGCGGCTTGACATACACCACGCCGTCGATTTCCGGCGCGTCCGCGCTGGAGCGGCCGACACCGCCGCTGCGGTTGACTTCATCGATCAGCACGCGCACGGTCTTGCCGACCTTGGCTTTCAGGCGTGCCTTGGAGATCTCTTCCTGCAGCAGCATCACGCGGCCGCGGCGCTCTTCGCGCACTTCTTCCGGCACCGGATTGGCCAGCTCGTTGGCGGTGGCGCCTTCGACCGGCGAATAGGCGAAGCAGCCCAGGCGGTCGATCTGCGCTTCCTTCAGGAAGTCCAGCAGGTATTCGAATTCGGCCTCGGTCTCGCCCGGGAAGCCGGCGATGAAGGTCGAACGGATGGTCAGGTCCGGATTCATGGCGCGCCAGGCCAGGATGCGGTCCAGGTTTTTCTCGCCGCTGGCGGGACGCTTCATGCGCTTCAGCACATCGGGATGCGCGTGCTGCATCGGGATGTCCAGGTAAGGCAGGATGTGCTCGCCCATCATCGGAATGACCTGGTCGACGTGCGGGTATGGATACACGTAGTGCATGCGCACCCAGGCGCCGTAGGACTTGGCCAGCTCGCCCAGCGCTTCCATCAGTTGCGTCATGTGGGTCTTGATCGGACGGCCGTTCCAGAAACCGGTGCGGAACTTGACGTCGACGCCGTAGGCCGAGGTGTCCTGCGAGATCACCAGCAGTTCCTTGACGCCGGACTTGAACAGGTTTTCCGCTTCCAGCATCAGGTCCGCGATCGGGCGCGAGACCAGGTCGCCGCGCATCGACGGGATGATGCAGAACGAGCAGCGGTGGTTGCAGCCTTCGGAGATCTTCAGGTAGGCATAGTGCTTGGGCGTGAGCTTGACGCCCTGCGCCGGTATCAGGTCGAGGAAAGGCTCGTGCGGTTTCGGCAGGTGCAGGTGGACCGAGTCCATCACCTCGGCCAGCGCGTGCGGGCCGGTCACGGCCAGCACCTTCGGGTGCACCTTCATGATGATGTCGTCGCCGGCGGCGTCTTTTTTCGCGCCCAGGCAGCCGGTGACGATCACGCGGCCGTTTTCGGCCAGCGCTTCGCCGATGGCGTCCAGCGATTCCTGCACGGCGGCGTCGATGAAGCCGCAGGTGTTGACGATGACCAGGTCGGCGCCGTCGTAGGACTTGGCGGTCTCGTAACCTTCAGCGCGCAGCTGGGTCAGGATCTGTTCGGAGTCGACCAGCGCTTTGGGGCAGCCGAGCGAGACGAAGCCCACTTTGGGTGCTGGCGCACCGGCGGCTGGCTTGGGGAGACGAGTGAGTGGTTGCGATTGCATGATAGGTTGCTTTAGGTTGCTAAATGCGCCATGAAAATTGCGGGCAATCGAGCATTATACCCCATTGGCCATAGGGAGATCATGATAGGATAGCGTTTGACCCGGCGGCCCGCCTCGAGAGGCCGCATCATTCAATTCAGGAGAGTTTGTGGCAACGCTGAAAGACGTCGCAGTGCTCGCCGGTGTAGGCATGTCGACAGCATCGCGCGCCATTTCCGGCGCCGGTCCGGTATCCCCCGAGTCGATGAAAAAAGTCCAGGCGGCGATAGAACAGCTCAACTTCCGTCCCTCCTCCATCGGCCGCTCGCTGTCCGCGCAGTCGCTGGGGATGATCGGGATTTTTGCGCCCTCGTTCTTCGGCGCCTACTACGGCACCATCCTCAAGCAGACCGACATCGAGTTGCGCGCCATGCGCCGGCACGTGGTCGTGGCCACCGGCTGCGGCGACGGCACGCCGCGCGACGAGGCCATCGAGGCGGTCAAGTTCCTGATCGGCCGCGATTGCGACGGCATCGTCGTTCTGGGCCACGATCTATACGACGAGGACCTGATCTCGCTGCAGAAGATGCATCCGAAGATGGCCTTCCTCAACCGCCGCAGCCCGGAGCTGCCGGAAGCGTCGTTCTGTCCCGACCACTACCACGGCGGCGAACTGGCGGCGCAAACCTTGCTGGAAGCGGGCCACCGCGAGCTGGCGGTGATCTCCGGCCCGTCCGGCACGTCGGACAACAAGCAGCGGCTGGACGGTTTTTTCGACGAGCTGGCGCGCAACGGCATCGCCCGCGACAGCGTGCCGCTGATCGCCTCGGACTTCTCGCGCGAAGGCGGCTTCGGCGCCACGCAGCAGTTGATCACCGAAGGCCGCAGGTTCACCGGCCTGTTTTGCGCGAACGACGAGATGGCGGTCGGCGCCCTGTCCTGCTTCCACCGCGCCGGCATCAGCGTGCCAAACGACGTCTCCATCGTCGGCTATGACGACGACTACTCGGCCGAGTTCTCGTCGCCGGGGCTGACGTCGGTGCATATCCCGATGCAGCAGCTGACGCAGAACGCCGTGCGCTGGCTGCTCAACCTGTGCTACGGCACCCAGCACGAAATCGCCCGCGACTTCCCCGTCACGGTGAGCAAGCGCGGCTCGGTCGCCCGCCGATAACCCGTAATCCGTAATCCGGGGTCAGGTCTGACATTCGGACACGGCCTCTGCCGTAGCGGACGTTACGGCAGAGGCCGTGTCCGAATGTCAGACCTGACCCCGGATTACGGATTAAAAAAGGGCCGGCATCGCTGCCGGCCCAAAGACCACTTACTCCCTGGTTCTATCAGAACTTCATCGACACGCGTCCGCCGAAGGTGCGCGGGTTGTTGTAGTACGCGGCCCAGATCTGCTGCGTCGGCTGGCATGGCGCGCCGACCTGGGTGCAGACCTCGATCGCGTCGTACTTCACCGCCTTGTCGGTCGCGTTGTTGACGAACAGTTCCGCCGTGTAGGCCTTGTTCAGCGGCTCGTAGCGCACGCTCAGGTCCAGCGTGGTGTAGGCCTTCTGCTGCTTGACGCCCGGATGGCCCGGCACGTCGGTGTTGAACGCGCCCGAACCGACGAACGATTCCGACTCGTAGTGCGCCGAGGCGCGCGGCGTGATGCGGCCCTTGCCGGTGTCGAAGTCATGCTCGTACATCAGCGTGGCGGCGAAGGTCGGCGCGTGCTTCAACACGGCGCCGCCGACATTGACTGCGGGCGCGGTGGTGCCGCAGGACTGGTTGTTTGCGCGCGCCGCATCGACGTCGCAGGACAGGAAGTCGTCATACCGCGCCTTCAGCCAGGTGGCGTTGCCGCTGAAGCGGTCGATGCTGGTCGGACGATAGATCCACTCGGCCTCGACTCCCTTCACCGAGGCGCCGGCCGCGTTGAAGTTCTGCAGCGTGTTGTTCACCACTTGCGATTCCAGCTTGTCCTTGTACTTCATCCAGAACGCGTCCAGGTTCAGCGACAGCTGGCGGTTGAGCAGGTCCGACTTGAAGCCCACTTCATAGCTGGTCAGGCGCTCCGGCTTGGTGGTCGCGCCGCCGTCGCCGATGGCCGGCGAGTGGAATCCGGTGGTCACCGAGGCGAAGGTCAGGATGTCCTTGGCCGGCTTGTATTCCACGCGGCCCAGCCACGTCGACTGGCCGTATTGCAGGTCTGCCGTGTTGTCGCCGTACGTATTGCCGCAGGTCTGCTGGTTCACCACGCCGCCGGGGCCGATGTTGTGGGTGTTGATGGTGCCCACGCCCGGCGTGACCAGTTGCGCGATCTGGTTGGGCGTCAGCGTGACGGTGCCGCGCGGCGCGTTGTCCGGCCAGTTCGGGCAGGCCCAGTTCTGGCCGCCGACGTCGAACTTGTGGTCCTTGGTGTAGCGCGCGCCGCCGGTGACCTTCCACAGCGGATCGATGTCATAGCTGGACTGCGCGAACACGGCTTTCGAGTGCAGCTCGCGGTCGCCCTGGATGAAGGACATCGCCGATGCATATTGGCCGACGGTCGGCTGCACGAAGATCACGCTGCCGTTGGCGATATCCTGGTCCAGCATGGCCTGCGAGATCTGGCTGCGGTCGATGTCGAAGCGGATCTTGTTCTTCTCGCGGAAGAAGAACAGGCCGCCCACCCATTGCAGCGGCGCTTCGGTATCCGAGCGCACCTGCAGTTCGTTGGAGACGCTGTCGAACTGGCTCCATTCGGTGCGGTTCTCGGCCTTGAAACCAGGGTAGAAACCGGCGTCCGCATCGCTGCCGTTGGTGCGCTTCAAGCGGCTCCACGCGGCCAGGTACTGGGTCTCGATGCCTTCCACCGGACGCCATTGCACCTTGGTCTTGGCGGTGATGATGGACTGGTCCAGCGTACCCGGCGTGTCGATCAGCGCCGAGCGCAGGTCCTGGCCCGGCTTCGGCTCGGCGGCCAGGTAGATGTTGCCGGCGCCGGTGTCGCTGTAGTAGTCGGCGATGAAAGTGGCCTTCAGGTCGGGCGTGAACTTCCACAGCAGCGAGGCGCGCGCGCCCTGCTGGTCGCCTGCGCCGTACTTCTTCGTCCCCGGCTGCACGTTCGAGCCCTTGCGGAAGTCGACGTAGCCGTCGTGCTGGTCCTTGATGGCGGCGATGCGCAGCGCGATGTCGTCGCTCAGCGGGATGTTCATCATCGCCTGCGTCTGGATGTGATGGTAGTCGCCCAGCGTGACGCTGGCCGAACCGAAGGTCTTGGCGGTGCTCGGCGCGCCGGACACCAGGTTGACCGCGCCGGCGGTGGAGTTGCGGCCGTTCAGCGTGCCCTGCGGACCGCGCGCGACTTCGACGTGGTTCAGGTCATACATCAGCGCCGTCGCGCCCTGCGGACGCGGCACATAGATGCCGTCGACGTAGAACGCCACCGCCGGATCGCCCAGCTCCGTGTGATTGGCCGAGCCTACGCCGCGCATGTAGACGTGCACGCCGCCCGAGTCGCTGTGCGGTTCCACCACCAGGCTGGGCACCATGGCGGTCATCGTCGCCAGATCCTTGACCTGGTTGTTGGCCAGCGTGTCCTGCGTGTAGGCGGTGATCGCCAGCGGCGTGTCCTGCACCAGCGTGTCGCGGCGGGTGGCCGTGACGATGATCTTTTCCACGTCGCCGCCTGCTGCCTGCTGCGCGTATGCCGCACCGGCGGTCAGCGCAATCTGCGCAATGCTCAGGGCTAAAATCGTTTTCTTCATTTGTCTGTCCTCGCTTCGTCCATCGTTCAAGTTGGCGTGCATGCCCGCTCTGAGTGGCTTGCTATACACAAGTGGAACCGGTTCCACCGCAGGATGCACCGATCCAGCGGGCAGCCATGCGGCGGCGCCCGGTTTTTACAGCACTGCTAGCTATGAATCAGAGCCGCTGTTCGCTGGCCCCATCAAACAGGGAGATACGTTTGGTGCGCACCGAGAAGCTGATGTCCTTCTCGGTTTCGATAGTCTGCTGGTCCTGCACGATGCCCGCGACCTGGGTACCGTGGAAGTCCAGCCACAACACGCGATGCGCGCCCATCGCCTCGACCAGCGAGACCGATGCGCACAACACGCTGTCGACGCCGTCGCAATTGCCGACGTCGATGTCCTCGGGCCGCACGCCCAGCACGCATTCGTGCCTGCCGGACGGCTGCTGCTTGAACGGGTAGTCCGTCACGTCGACGGCCATGTGCTCGTTGCTGAACATGGTGCGGCCATCCTTCTGCTCCAGCCAGCCCTTGAACAGGTTCATGCCCGGCGAACCGAGAAAGGTGGCGACGAACAGGTTGGCCGGTTCGTTGTAGATATTGGCCGGCGTGTCGAACTGCTGCACCACCCCGCCCTTCATCACGGCCATGCGCTGCGCCAGCGTCATCGCCTCGACCTGGTCGTGGGTCACGTAGATCATGGTCGCGCCGAGCTGCTTGTGCAACTGCTTCAACTCGCGCCGCAGTTCGGTGCGCAGCTTGGCGTCGAGGTTGGACAGCGGTTCGTCGAACAGCATCACGTCCGCCTCGCGCACAATGGCGCGGCCGATCGCTACGCGCTGGCGCTGACCACCGGACAGGTTGGCCGGCTTGCGCTTCAACAGCGGGCCAAGTTGCAGCATGTCGGAAGCGCGCGAGACGCGGCGCGCGATCTCCGCTTTCGGCGTGCCGTTGATGCGCAGGCCGAAGGACATATTCGCTTCCACGTTCATGGTCGGATACAGCGCGTACGACTGGAACACCAGCGCGATGCCGCGGTCCTTCGGATCGGCCCAGGTCATGTCCTTGCCGCCGATTTCAATCTGGCCTGAGGTGGTGTCGATCAGGCCGGCGATGGAATGCAGCAGCGTGGACTTGCCGCAGCCCGATGGCCCCAGCAACACCACGAACTCCCCTGCCTTCACGTCAAGGTTCAGGGACTCGATGACCTTGTTGCCGCCCAACTGGATCTGCAGATTACGAATAGCTACGTTAGACATGGATTAACCCTTCACAGCGCCAGAGGCGATACCGCGCACGAACCAGCGGCCGGAGATGAAATAGAGAGCCAGCGGCACGACCGACGTCAGGATGGTCGCTGCCATGTTGACGTTGTACAGGCGCTCGCCGGTGGTGGTGTTGATGATGTTGTTCAGCTGGACCGTCATCGGCAGGTGCTCGGAGCCGGCAAACACCAGGCCAAGCAGGAAGTCGTTCCAGATGCCGGTGACCTGCATGATGACGGCGACCACGATGACCGGCGTCGACATCGGCAGCATCAGCTGCAAGAAGATGCGCCAGAAGCCGCCGCCGTCGATGCGCGCGGCCTTGAACAACTCCATCGGCAGCGCCGCGTAGTAGTTGCGGAACAGCAGCGTCATCACCGGCATGCCGAAGATGGTGTGGATCAGCACTATGCCCGGCAAGGAACTGAACAGGTTGACGGCGGCCAGCACACGCACCAGCGGATAGACCATCACCTGCACCGGAATGAAGGCGCCCATCATCAGGATGGCGAACAACAGGCCGGCGCCGCGCGGACGCCAGAACGACAGCGCATAGCCGTTCACCGCGCCGATGGCGATCGACAGGATGGTGCTCGGCACGACGATGGCCACCGAGTTCCAGAAGCCGCCGCGGATACCGTTGCATTCCAGGCCCGTGCAGGCCGATTGCCAGGCCTGCAGCCACGGCTCCAGCGTCGCATGCACCGGCAGCGCGAACAGCGTGCCGAGGCGGATCTCTTCCATCGGCTTGACCGACGTCACCAGCATCACGTACAGCGGCAGCAGGAAGAACAGCGCGGCCACGATCAGGAAACCGTAGACGCCGATGCGGGCCGGCGTCCATGCCAGCTTGCGGCGCGGCTTGATGGCCGGCGGCGCTGGATTGATATTGCTGTCGTTCGCTGCGCGGGCTTGCGCAGCGCTTGCTGCCTTTTCCATTGCGGCCTTGTCGAGTTTGACGACTTGTCCCATCACGCCCCCTTCGCCGCGCGGCGGTTGCGCACAAAGTACAGCGGCGCGACGATGGCGAGCACGGTGGTCAGCAGTACGATCGACGCGGCCGATGCCAGGCCGATATTGGCGCGGCCGAACAGGTAATCCATGATGAACTTGGCCGGCACTTCGCTGGCCGTTCCGGGCCCGCCCTGCGTCATCGCGACGACGGAGTCGAACACCTTGACCACCATCACGAACAGTAGCACGAACGCGGTCGACACCGACGCGCCCAGCATCGGCAGCACGATGCTGACGTAGACGCGCCAGCGCGGAATGCCGTCGATGCGGGCGGCCTTCCACAATTCCTCGTCCACGCCGCGCAGGCCGGACAGCATCAGCGCCATCACCAGGCCGGAAGCCTGCCACACGGTGGCGATGACGATGGTGTAGATCGCCATGTCCTGGTCGACGATCCAGTCGAACTTGGCGTCGGCGAAGCCCAGCTTGTGCAGCACTTCCTGGATGCCCAGTTCGGGATTGAGTATCCACTGCCAGATCAGGCCCGTCGCCACGAACGACATCGCGTACGGATACAGGAAGATAGTGCGCAGCGCGCCTTCGGCCATCACCTTTTGGTCGATGAACACGGCCAGCAGGAAGCCGATGACCAGGCACGCGGTGATGAACAACACGCCGTAGACCACCACATTCTGCAGCGAGAGCAGCCAGCGCTCGTTGTTAAACAGGCGGATGTACTGCGAGGCGCCGACAAAATCGCTGGCCGGGAAGGTACGCGAGCTGCTGACCGATACGCGGGCCGTCCACAGCATCGTGCCGAGGTAGGCCAGCAGCACCGTCAACGCCATCGGTATCATGGCGATGTAGGCCGCGAAGGAAACGCTTTGACGCTTCTTGGCCATGGCTTATTGATCCTTCAGCGCTCGGGCAAAGGCTTTTTGCGCGTCGTCCGGCGACTGGTTCTTGTTCCAGTAGCTGGTCAGCACGTCCTGCAGCGCGCCCGTGGTATCCGGCGTTGCGAGCATTTCGGTGTTCGGCAGCTGGCGCGATTTGTCCTTCATGATGGCCAGTCCCTGGCGCGCGCAGATGTCGAGCTGCGATTCATCGACGTCGCTACGGATAGGGATGGACCCCTTGCGGATATTGAAGGCCACCTGCGCGGCCGGCGAAGTGACCGTGGTCGCCAGCAGCTTCTGCGCCTTGATGGCGTTGGCGTCCGTGGTTTTCGGGAAGACGAAGGCGTCGCCGGCGACGATGTACGGCGCCTTGGGGCCGAAGCCGGGGAAGCAGCCGTACTCCTTGCCCGCAGTCTGTTTGGCGGCGGCGAATTCGCCCTTGGCCCAGTCGCCCATGATCTGCACGCCGGCCTTGCCGCTGACGACCATCGCCGTCGCGTCGTTCCAGTTGCGGCCCGGCGAGCCGGCATCGACGAAGGCCTTCAGCTTCTTGAAGTCGACCAGCACCTGCTTGAAGGCCGGCGACATCACGGCTTTCTGGTCGCGGTCGCGGTAGACCTTCAGATACAGGTCGGCGCCGCCGACCATGGCGAAGATGGCGTCGAAGGTGATCTTCTCCTGCCACACCTGGCCGCCGAAGGCCAGCGGCACCACGCCGGCTGCTTTCAGCTTGGCCAGCTGCGCCAGGAACTCGTCCCAGGTCTGCGGTTCATTGGCGATGCCGGCCTTTTTGTAGGCGGCCTTCGAGTAGAAGAACCACGCCGGCATGTGGATGTCCACCGGAGCTGCGTAGAAGTGGCCGTTGATCTTGATCGACTGGATGATGGCCGGCGGCAGGATCTGGTCCCACTTGCCGGCTGAGGCCACGTCGTCGATGTTATTGAGCAGGCCCTGTTCGACGAAGTCGCGGAACTGCTTGGATGTGTTGAACTGCGCGGCCGTCGGCGCGTTGCCGCCGACGATGCGGTTGATGGTTGTGGCGCGCGACTGGTCGGCGCCGGCGATGGCGTTGTCGATCCACTGGCCGCCGGCCTTGTTGTATGCATCCGCAAACTGCTTGACCGCCTGCGATTCGCCGCCCGACGTCCACCAATGGATAACGGTCGCTTTCAACGGTGTTTGGGCTTGCGCTGCGCTGCATGCCGCCAGGGTGAGCGCGACCGCGCTCCCCATTTTTGAGGCCTTGAACATTCTGTCTCCCTGTGGGCGTCGAGCGCCCATTTTATTCGGATAACTTTGCTGGATGTTTAACTTTTTGCGGATCTCTCGGCCAAAAATTGGGTTACCAGTTTTGCGCTGCGTTTCAGCGTGCGCTTTTGCGTTGCATAGTCGACATGGATAATACCGAAACGGCGCTCATAACCGAAGGCCCATTCGAAATTGTCCATCAACGACCAGATAAAGTAGCCCCGTATGTCCACACCGGCCTTGACTGCTTGATCCACCGCCGCCAGGTGGCGGTTCAGGAACGAGATGCGCTGGCGGTCGTCGACTTCGCCGTCCACCACTTCGTCGTCGGTGGCCATGCCGTTTTCGGTGATGTAGATCGGCGGCAGATTCGGATAGTCGCGGTGGAAGCCGACCAGCAGGTGGCGCAGGCCGTCCGGGTACACTTCCCAGCCCATTTGCGTGCGCTCCACGCCTTCCAGGTCCACTTCGATGTAGCCGTTCTTGCCGTCGCTGACGACGTTGGTGCGGAAGTAGTAATTAATGCCCAGGAAGTCCAGCGGCGTGCCGATGATGTCCATGTCGCCGTCGAGGGCCATCGGTTCGGCGCCCGGCCACAGTTCCCACAGCGCCGACGGATAGGACTTCTTCAGCAGCGGATCGAGGATCCAGTTATTGTGCTGCAGTTCAAACAGCCAGGCGGCACGCTGGCCGGCGGCGCTGCTGTCGGTGCTGGTGCCGCGCCCCACGTTGGCGACGATGCCCACTTGCGCCGCCGGATCGTTGGTGCGCAGATGCTTGACGGCCAGGCCGTGGCCCAGCAGCAGGTGGTGCATGGCCTGCGTGGCGAACACCACGTCCTGCTTGCCCGGCGCGTGGTGGCCGGTGCCGTAGCCGTGCATGGCCGAGCACCATGGCTCGTTCAAGGTGGCCCAGGCGTCGACCAGGCCGGCCAGCTCACGGCTGATCATGTCGGCGTATTCCGCGAAGCGGTAGGCGGTGTCGCGGTTGACCCAACCGCCCTTGTCTTCCAGGTGCTGCGGCAGGTCCCAGTGGTACAGCGTGACGTAGGTCTTCAAGCCCTTGGCGCGCAGCGCTGTCAGCAGCTTGCGGTAGAACGCGATGCCATTCTGGTTCGGCTGGCCGTCCTGCGTCATCACGCGCGGCCAGGAAATCGACAGGCGGTAGGCGCCGACGTTCAGGGCCGCCAGCAGCTCGACGTCGTCTTGCCAGCGGTGATAGTGGTCGCAGGCGACGGCGCCGGTGTCGCCGGCCAGTGTCTTGCCCGGCGTGGCCGAGAAAGTGTCCCAGATCGATGGTATGCGGCCATCTTCGGCAACTGCGCCCTCAATCTGATAAGCCGCGGTGGCGGCGCCCAGCAGGAAATCCTTACTCCACAACACCGAGTCGGCCGGTGGGGAAAACGTCTCTTCCAGTGAAACTGATGCATCGACAACCACGGAAACTCCTTCGTTCAGACCGCATTTTGAAATTGTGTGGAAGCGCTTCCACAACTGTTGTCGATAGTACTACTGAAGAAATTCGGGTGTCAACGTAAATTGCGGATTTTTGTAATTTGGCTACAAACAAATCCGGGGTCAGATCTAAAAATTGGACACGGGCTCTGCCGTAATGACCATTACGGCAGAGCCCGTGTCCAATTTTTAGATCTGACCCCGGGTTTAAAGCGTAGGGAAATTACTTTTTGTCGGTCGGTGCTGGTGGCACGCCGGGAACGAACGGGAAGGTACCGAAGATGTTCTTGCTCTGGCTTTGCATCTGTTCCTGCATCTGCACGAACAGGCTCTTGCTCTGGTCGATGTAGTTATTCATCATGCCCTGCATCATCGGGCCCTGGACGTTCATGAACTGGGTCCACATTTCCGGGCTGAATGGCTTGCCTTCCATGCCGCCCACCGCGCTGCCGGTGAACTTGCGCTGGATGTCGGTGAACGCCTGCACGTTCTTTTCCAGGTAGGAGCCCATCATGCCCTGCATGGCGTGGCCGTAGAAACGGATGATCTGCGCCAGCACGTCGCTGGAGAACATCGGCGCCCCGCTCGCCTCTTCCTCCAGGATGATCTGGAGCAGGATGCTGCGGCTCAGGTCTTCATTGGTCTTGGCGTCGACCACGGTGAATTCTTCGTTGTCCAGCACCAGCTGCTTGACGTCCGTCAGCGTGATGTAGGAACTGGTCTGCGTGTCGTACAGACGGCGGTTCGGGTATTTTTTAATCAGGCGGTCAGCATTTTTTTTCGCACTACTCATCACAAGTCCGTTTATTGCGCCGCAGCGCGTACTCTAACAATTCGAAAAAAAAGCGAACTTCGGTCCGCTTTCCCACTTGCCTACTACTTCCATTATAGAGGGGAAAATGAATATCTTGCACCATCTGTTATAACTTTTAGGTTTTATTGCAACGCAACCAATTTTACAGACGAACAATCACAACATTTTCCCCGGTGCATCTAGTCTGCACGTACCTTCACATAACGGCCCGGCGCCGGCTCGATCGCCTTGTAGGTGGCGTTGCCTGGCTTGGCCTTGGCCTTGACATCCTTGCCGCCGTGATCGGCCAGGAATTTGGCCCATTCGGGCCACCAGCTGCCCTTGTTTTCAGTCGCGCCGGCGATCCATGCTTCGGCGTCCTGCGGCTTGGAGGCGGCGCGGCCCAGCGGCTTGTCGTTGGTCCAGTAGCTGCGCTTGTTCTTGACCGGCGAGTTGATCACGCCGGCGATGTGGCCGGAGGCGCCGAGGATGTAGCGGTTGGCCTTGGCCTTGCCTGGATTAAGAATATTCATGGAGCCGAAGGCCGACGTCCACGGCACGATATGGTCTTCGCGCGAGCCGTAGATGAAGGCCGGCGCGTCGATCTTGCTCAGGTCGACCTTCTGGCCGGCGACGGTCAGCTGACCGGTTTTCAGCTTGTTTTCCAGATAGGTGTTGCGCAGGTACCAGCAGAACATCGGGCCCGGCAGGTTGGTGCTGTCGGAATTCCAGTACAGCAGGTCGAACGGCGGCGGCTCGTTGCCCTTCAGGTAGTTCGACTGCACATAGTTCCACACCAGGTCGTTCGGACGCAGGCTGGAGAAGGTGCTGGCCAGGTCGCGTCCCGGCATCAGGCCGCCATCCTTCAGCTGCTGCTCGCGCATCGAGACCTGCGCCTCGTCGACAAACACGTCCAGCACGCCGGTGTCGCTGAAATCGAGGAAGGTGGTCAGCAAGGTCAGGCTGGAAGCGGGATTCTCGCCGCGCGCCGCCAGCACCGCCAGCGCGGTCGACACGATGGTGCCGCCGACGCAGAAGCCGAACAGGTTCATCTTGTCCTGGCCGGTGATGTCGCGCACCACGCCCACGGCCTCGATCACGCCCTTCTCGACGTAATCGTCCCAGGTGGTGCCGGCCAGCGACTTGTCCGGATTGCTCCACGAAATCATGAACACGGTATTACCCTGCTCCACCGCGTAGCGCACCAGCGAGTTTTCCGGCTGCAGGTCGAGGATGTAGAACTTGTTGATGCAAGGCGGCACCATCAACAGCGGGCGCTGGTGCACCATCTCCGTCGCCGGCTTGTACTGGATCAGCTGGAACAGCGGATTCTCGTAGACCACCGTACCCTCGGTCGTGGCCAGGTTGCGGCCGACCTCGAACGCCGATTCGTCCGACAGCGAGATGTGGCCCTTGTTCATGTCGGCCAGCATGTTGGCCATGCCCTTGGTCAGGCTCTCGCCCTTGGTTTCGATCAGCTTTTGCTGCGCTTCCGGATTGGTGGCCAGGAAGTTGGCCGGCGACATGGCGTCGACGATTTGCTGCACGGCAAAGCGGATTTTCTGCTTTTGCTGCGGCGTGGTTTCCACCGTGTCGACCATTGCCGTCAGGAATTTGGCGTTCAGCAGGTATGATGCGGCATTGAAGGACGACATCGGATTGCCCTGCCAGGCCGACGAGGTGAAGCGGCGGTCGCCCACTTCCGGCGTTTTACCGGCGAGAAAGTCTTGCCACAAACCGCCGAAATCCTGCAGGTACTGGTTCTTCAACTGCTCCATGGCCTCCGGTTTCACGGCGGCGCCTACGTCCTGCATCATGGCGGCCAGCGGGTTGGCGTCCGTGGTCGGCGCCATGTTGAACCAGGATTGCCACTGTCCGGGGTCGCTCATCTGCGACATCCAGGCGTTGGCAATGGCTTGAGGATCGGGCAAATTCATGTTTGTTTCCCTAAAAATAGTTAAATATCTTTACGTGGACTTCTCTATGCTGGTTTTTTTATGCTGATCGTTGCTGTAGCGTGGATTTACGTGGTCGGGCTGATGGCTCTGACGGAAACCAGTGTCGTTGCGGGAATTGTAACGTTTTTGTTCTATTGCGTGCTGCCGCTTGGCACATTGATTTATATTTCCGGCACCAAAGCCCGCCGTCGCAAGAGAGAGCTGGCCGCGCACGAGGCGCGCCAGGCGGCAAAACCGGCCGAAGGCGAAGACTAAGCCCGCGGCGGCACGAGTCATTTGATCCAGATCAATGCCGCTTGACGGCCCGTGACGCCATCCCGGCGGTAGGAATAGAAACGGCCGGAGTTGGAGACGGTGCAGAATTCGCCGCCGTACACTTTCGCCACGCCGGCCCGGTGCAGCAGATGGCGCGCCAGCGCGTACATGTCGGCCAGGTACTTGCCCGGCTTGCCTTCGATGGGCGAAAACGCCGCCTCCACGTGGCGCACGCTCGACTCGTCGAACGCCCCGCCGAGGAAGGCTTGCCTGACGTCCGGCCCCACCTCGAACTGATAGGCGCCGATTGCCGGTCCCATCCAGGCCATCAGCTCGCCGGCGCCGGCCGCGCGCATCGATTCCACGGTATTTTCCAGCACGCCGGACGCCAGGCCGCGCCAGCCCGCATGGGCCGCCGCCACGGTCTTGCCTTCGGCATCGCAAAACAGCACCGGCAGGCAATCGGCCGTCATGACGACGCACACCTTGCCCGGCGTGGAGGACAGGCTGGCGTCGGCCTCCGGCACCTCCTGCATCCGCACCTTGGCCGCGTCGACCACCGTCGTGCCGTGCACCTGCGACAGCCAGACCGGGTCGTCCGGCAGCATGGCGCGCAGGATCTGGCGGTTGCGGGCCACATTGTGCGGCTGGTCGCCGACGTGGGTACCCAGGTTCAGGCCGCCACCGCCCATGCCGTCGCCGTACGGCGCCGGGCTGACGCCGCCGCGCCGCGTGGTGGACAGCGCCCCCACATGGTCCGGCAAGCCCGGCCAGTGCGGGATCAGCCATTGTTGCTGCATCGTAGTCATCAAATCTGTTCCGGCTCCTCTATGCCCGCCCGCACCAACAGCGCGGCGAAGTCTTCGGCCAGCGGCACTTGCCACTCGCGTTGCTCGCCGGTGGCCGGATGGACCAGGCCCAGCCGGCGCGCCTGCAGCGCCTGGCGCGGGAAATAATCGGCCAGGTGTTGCTTGCCGTAGGTCGTATCCCCGACCAGCGGGAAGCCGATCGACATCATGTGCACGCGGATCTGGTGGGTGCGGCCAGTTTCCAGACGGCACTGCACCAGCGTCACGGGACGCCCCTCGCCCAGCTTGCCGCCGCCCAGCACCTGGTAATGCGTGATGGCGGGCTTCGAGCCCATGCCGGTCGAAACCGCCATTTTGATGCGGTCCTTCGGGTGGCGGCCCATCGACGAATCGATGGTACCGCTGATGCGCGGCATGCCCCACACGACTGCGTAGTATTCGCGCTTGACGGTGCGCGCGGCCAACTGGCGCACCAGGTCGGTCTGGGCCGGCAGCGTCTTGCCGACCACCATCAGGCCGCTGGTATCCTTGTCCAGCCGGTGCACGATGCCGGCGCGCGGCACGCCCGACAGCTGCGGGCAATGGTGCAGCAGGCCGTTGAGCATGGTGCCGGACCAGTTGCCGGCGCCCGGATGGACCACCATCCCGGCAGGTTTGTTGATGATGATCAGGTGCTCATCTTCATAAACGATGTTGAGTTCCATCGCTTCCGGCTTAAAAGCCTCGTCTTCCGGCGCCGGTTGGGGCAGAATGACGATCTTCTCGTCGCCGTACACGGTTTCCTTGGTGCTTTTGGCCGGTTTGCCGTCGACCGTGACGAAGCCGTCGGTGATCCACATTTGCAGCCGGCCGCGCGAAAATTGCGGGACCAGGCCGGAAATGACTTTATCGAGGCGCTGGCCGCAGAATTCCGGGGTCAGTTCCAGTTCGATCGGAGCCAGGCCGTCTTCATCGTCGCCGAAATCGCCGTCCTGCTCGACCAGCAGGACAGCCTCGGATTCGTGTTCGGAGGAAGATTCAGCCAAATTCGGCTTTGGAGTTAATATCACAGCATTCCTATCGGCTATAATCAGCCTTTGTAAAACTTTGGTTAAACAGCTTCTTGCAAAACATATGCAAAAAAAATTGAAAGTAGTCGCAGCAACGTTGGTTCTGCTCAGTTTGTCCGCTTGCGGTTTGTTCTCGGAGAAAATCGACGAGACTAAAGGTTGGAGCGCTACGAAATTATACTCGGAGGCGACCGAGGAATTGAACGGTCAGCACTACGAGCGCGCAATTCAGTTGTTCGAGAAGCTGGAATCGAGCTATCCGTTTGGTACCTACGCCCAGCAGGCGCAGATGGAAATCGCCTATGCCTACTACAAATCCCAGGACCAGGCCCAGGCGCTGGCGGCCGTGGAGCGCTTCATCAAGCTGCACCCGAACCATGCCAACGTGGACTATATGTACTACCTGCGCGGCCTGATCAACTTCAACGACCAGATCGGCTTCCTGAACTTCATCTACGAGCAGGACGCGACGGAACGCGACCCGAAAGCCACGCGCGAAGCCTACGCGGCCTTCAAGCAGCTGGTGGACAAGTTCCCGAACAGCAAGTATACCCCGGATTCGCTGGACCGCATGCGTTATCTGCTCAACGCGATGGCGTCGTACGAAGTGCACGTGGCGCGCTACTACTACCGTCGCGGCGCCTACCTGGCCGCGGCCAACCGCGCCATGGGCATCATGAACGACTACCGCGACTCGCCGGCGATCGAGGAAGCGCTGTTCATCATGATACGCAGCTACGACAAGCTGGGCATGACCGAACTGCGCGACGACACGATGCGCGTGTTCAAGCTGAACTACCCGAGCAGCAAGTTCCTCGACGAAGGCAAGAAAGCCGAGCGTCACTGGTGGAAACTCTGGAATTGATGTGAAAACCGGGACCCAGGTCCCGGTTTTTTATTATTTACACAGTTTTACGCCGCAGTTTATTCCGCTACTTTTCGGCGGAAAATCCAGGTGCTGTCGTCCGAATCCTTCTTGACGTAGGCATAGCCGTCGACGTTGAACTTCTTCAGCTTTTGCGGGTCGGTGATGCCCTTGACCGCCGCGAAGCGCGCCATCAGGCCGCGCGCCCGCTTGGCGTAGAAGGAAATGATCTTGTACTTGCCGTTTTTCCAGTCCTCGAACTGCGGCGTGATCACCGGCACGTCCAGCAGCTTGGGCTTGACCGACTTGAAGTATTCCTCGGACGCCAGGTTGACCAGCGTTTCGGCGCCCTGCTCCGCCGCCGTCTGGTTCAGCGCGCGGGTGATGGTCTCGCCCCAGAACGCGTACAAGTCCTTGCCGCGCGGGTTGCTCAGGCGGGTGCCCATTTCCAGCCGGTGCGGATGAATCAGGTCCAGCGGCCGCAGCATGCCGTACAGGCCGGACAGGATGCGGATGCGCGATTGCGCGTAAGCCAGCTGGGCCGGCTTGAGCGAGCGGGCGTCGAGTCCGCCGTAGACGTCGCCGTTGAAGGCCATCACGGCCTGGCGGCCTTCGGCGGTATCGTGGGTCCACGACGCGTAGCGGGCAACGTTGAGCGCCGACAGGTTGTCGGACAAGTCCATCAGTTCGCCGATCTGGGTCGGCGAAAACTCGCGCAGGCGGGCGATCAGCTGGGCGGAATGGTCGAGAAAGTCGGGTTGGGTGTGCAGCTTGGTGGTCGGAGGCGTCTCCAGGTCGAGACTTTTTGCAGGCGAAAGCACTATCAGCATAAGATTCCAGATAAACATATTTACAGAACTGCCCACATGATACCTGTTCCACCAAAAGTCATCGTCATCGACACCAATGTCTGCCTCGACCTGTTCGTCTTCAAGGACCCGCGCTGGGCCGGCCTGCTGGCGGCGCTGGAAAGCGGCGCGGTCGAGGCCGTCACGCGCTCGGACTGCCGCGACGAATACAACATCGTGCTGCACTACAAGCACTTGCCGCTGGACGACGATACCCGTCCGCTGGCGGCCGCCCGCTTCGACCAGCTGATCAAGGTGGTCGCGCCGGCCGAGTCCGGCGTGCGGCTGCCGGTCTGCACCGACAAGGACGACCAGAAGTTCCTCGAAGTGGCGCGCGACGCCCAGGCCGCCGTCCTCATCACCAAGGACAAGGCGCTGCTGAAACTGGCGCGGCGGCTGGCCAAAGCCGGCATGTTCAAGGTCATGGTGCCGGAAGCGTGGAGCCTTGAAGCTTAAGGTTTTTTTCGCAACACCAAACCCGGCGCGCTGAGCTAGAATAGGCTATCTGTCCACTACACAGCCGCCATGAACAGCCGCAACAATCTGCCGATTACACCCATCCTGACCAGCCGCCTGCCGGCTGTCGGGACCACTGTCTTCACCCGCATGTCCACCTTGGCCGCGCAAGCGAACGCCGTCAACCTGGGCCAGGGCTTCCCTGATTTTTCCTGCGAGCGCAGCCTGCTGCAAGCCGTCAACGACGCCATGCAGGCCGATTTCAACCAGTATCCGATGATGACCGGCGCGCCGGTGCTGCGCAACGCCATCGTCGCCAAGGTTGCCGCCATCTACGGCCACCAGTACGACGCCAACACCGACATCACCGTCACCGCCGGCGCCACGCAGGCGCTGACCACCGCCATCCTGTGCTGCGTGCACCCGGGCGACGAGGTGGTCGTCATCGAGCCGGTCTACGACAGCTACGTGCCGGCGATCACGCTGGCCGGCGGCGTGCCGGTGTCGGTCGAGATGGAGGTAAGCGAGCGCGGCTATGCCGTGCCGTGGGCCAAGGTCGCCGCCGCCGTCAACGGCAAGACGCGGCTGATCATCATCAACACCCCGCACAACCCGACCGGCAGCGTGCTGCGCGAAGCCGACATGCAGGCGCTGGCCGACATCGTGCGCGGCACCGACGTGCTGATCCTGTCGGACGAGGTGTACGAACACATGGTCTACGACGGCCAGCGGCACGAATCGGTGTGCCGCCATCCGGAACTGGCGGCGCGCGCGTTTGTCGTGTCGAGCTTCGGCAAGACCTACCACGTCACCGGCTGGAAGATCGGCTACGTGGCCGCGCCGGCCGGCATGACGGCCGAGTTCCGCAAGGTACACCAGTACAACGTGTTCAGCGTCAACACGCCCATGCAGCACGGCATCGCCAGCTACATGGCCGATCCCAGGCCCTACGTGGAACTGCCGGCGTTTTACCAGCGCAAGCGCGACCTGTTCCGCGACGGCCTGGCCAACACGCGCTTCGAATTGCTGCCGGCCGACGGCACCTATTTCCAGTGCGTGCGCTACGACAAAATTTCATCGCAAACGGAAGCGGAGTTTGCAGAGTGGCTGACCACTGAAATCAAGGTGGCGGCCATCCCGGTTTCGGCGTTTTACCAGCAAGGCAAGGAGTCCGGCATCGTGCGCTTCTGCTTTGCGAAGAAAGACGAGACCCTGGCGCTCGCGTTGGAGCGATTGGGCAAAGTTTAATTGTGGGGATAGTAATGATGGCCGATACCAACCAGGTCGAGGCACCGCCATCGGTGCTGCACTTGCTCAACCAGTCGAATCGCCGACTGGAACGCTTGCTGCAAAACCTGCGCAATGAACGCAACGCAGAGAGCGAACTGCGCGACATCGCCCGCGACGTGATCCAGGCGGTGGAGATCAATCCGGACATCGCGCTGGCCTGCATCTTCCTGTGCCAGATCGCCGGCAGCTACGCGGTGCGCCACTGCATCGAAACGGCGGTGGTGGTGGTGGTGCTGTCGCGCAGCCTGGACAAGAGTCCGGCCGACACGCTGACCGTGACGGCGGCCGCGCTGACGATGAACGTCGGCATGCTGCGCCACAACGAAGTCTTCCAGAACAAAAACACGCCGCTGAGCAGCGAGGAAATGGCGATCGTGCGCCGTCATCCGGAGGAAAGCGCGGACATGCTCAAGAGCGCCGGCATCGAGGATGCCGAGTGGATATCCTGCGTACTGCTGCACCATGAAAACGACGAAGGCAGCGGCTATCCGGCCGGCATCGCCAGTCCGGAAGTGACGCTGAACGCCAAGCTGCTGAGTCTGGCGGACCGTTACTGCGCGCAGGTATCGGCGCGCAATTACCGGCGCTCGATACTGCCGAACCTGGCGCTGCGCAACCTGATCGACGACAAGGCGGCGCCGGCCGATCCGACGTTGATCGAGCATTTCCAGCGCGAGCTGGGCGATTTCCCGCCGGGCAGCCTGGTGCGCTTGCAGAATGGCGAGATCGGCGTGGTCAGCCGGCGCGCGGGCGACTGCCTGCAAGTGCATTGCCTGCGCACGCCGTCGGGCGCCGCGCTGTCGCCGGCCGAGCTGCGCCGCACCGGCGACGCATCCTGCGCCATCACCGAAGCGCTGAGCGAAGACCAAGCCTCGATCCGCTTCAGCATGAAGCAAATCTGGGGCCTCCAGGCCAGCCTCTAAAACCCGGTAGATCCGGGGTCAGATCCGACATTCGGACACGAGCTCTGCCGTAGCTTCCGTTACGGCAGAGCTCGTGTCCGAATGTCGGATCTGACCCTAATGCCGTTAAGTTAAGAGCCGTCATTCCCGCGTAAGCGGGAATCCATGCTGAGCCTACAACCACGCGCCCTATGGATTCCCGCATGCGCGGGAATGACGACTCATCGGTTTGCGGTCAAAAACAGGCTTAACTTAACGGCATTAGGATCTGACCCCGGATCTGACCCCGGATCTATCTTGAGAGTTGCTCCAGCTTGCGGTCGATGAAGGCTTGCAGTTCGGGCGTCAGGCCGGCGGTGGCGCGGGCGCGCTTGAAGGCTTCGCGCGCTTCCGGCAGGTGCTGGTCGGCCTGCAGCGAAATGCCCAGCCCCATCCACCACACGCCGTTTTGCGGCGACAGCTTCAGCGCTTCACGATAATGATCCGCCGCTTCGGTGTGGCGCTGTTCGCGTTGCAGCACACCCGCCAGGAAGGCCTGGTATTCGGCGCTGCCGCCGGCGTATGGCAAGGTCTTCATCAGCGTGTCCAGCGCCGGGCCGCCTTTTTCCAGTTGCAATCGCGCCAGCACCATCGCCAGTCCTGGCTGGCGTGGATCGATGCCCAGTGCCAGTCTCAGCTGGCGCACGGCGTCGTCGCTGCGCCGGTTTTCCAGCAACAGGCTGATGTAGGTCTGGCGGGCGGCTTCGTTGCGCGGGTCGATGTCCAGCGCGCGCTCGAGGTCGGCCAGCGCGGCGTTGACGCGCCCTTCCTGCAGCGCCACCAGCGCGCGGCGGTAGGTGTTTTCCGCCATCTGCTGCGGACTGATATCGTGTGTGATGGTGCCCTCGTTGGCCGGCACCGCGGTGGATTTGGCGGCCTGGCGTGCGTCCCTGCGTTCCTTGGCGGTGGGCACAACGGCGCCCTGCTCGGCCGCCGCTTCGGCTTCGGCGGCGGCCACATGGCGCTTGGCCGGCGCGGCGGGTGCCGGCGCATTGCCGGCAAGCTCGGTTCGCGGCACAACGGCTGCCGGCGTCAAGTCGGCCGCCGCCGGTTTGATTTCGTCGGGCGACATGGCGGCTGGCGCGGCTGGTTGCGGTTGCGGTTGCGGTTGCACCGGGGACCGCTCGCTGCGCGCACCAGGCGGCACCGAATTATCGACCACCTTGGGCACCGGCCCCACTGGTATATGATGACTGATCCAGTACTGCCAGCCAAACCAGCCGCCGACCGCCAGCACCACCAGCGCCACTCCGCCACCGGCCAGCATCAGCGGATTGCGGTCGCGCTCGGCCAGCGGCACGGCCTTCAATTCCTGCTGCTGCAATGCGCTGTCCGCGCCGCCGCCGCGCGCGTCCAGGTCCTGCAGCATTTTATTGATCAGGCTCATTTGGTCAGCGCCCAGGTCAGGCCGCAGGCGGCAATCAGCAAGCTCAGGCCGCCTGCCAGCCAAGGCCAGCGCACACGCCTGCCGGCGGCGCCTATGGTGTCATTGGCCGCCAGGCTCACATGCCGGCTGGAAACTTGCTGCTTGCCTTCGCCGAAGCACAGCATCAATGCCTTGTTCGCCATGATGTTGACCAGCCGCGGTATGCCGCCGCTGGCCTTGTACAAGCGCGCGATCGCGCCGCGGCTGAACAAGCGGCTGCCGGTGTAGCCGGCCACGCGCAGGCGGTGCGCCAGGTAATAGTCCATGTCGTCGCGCGACAGCGGACCGAGGTGGTAATGGAAGGTGATGCGCTGCGCCAGCTGGCGGATCGAATTGGCTTGCAGGTGCTGGTTCAGTTCAGGCTGGCCGAACAGGATGATCTGCAACAGCTTGCGTTTTTCGGTTTCCAGATTGGTCAGCAGACGCAACGCTTCCAGGCTCTCCACCGGAATCGCCTGCGCCTCGTCCAGGCACAGCAACACCTGCTTGCCGTCGCGCGCCAGCTCCATCAGCCGGTGCGTGATCGACTTCAGCAACTGGTGCTGGTCGACATCACGCTCCAGCGGCACTTCCAGCTCGTCGGCCAGGGCCAGCATCAGCGTGCGCGGTTCGAGGTAGGGATTGGGGATGTAGGCCGTGACGAAATCCGGCCCCACCGTGGCGATGAATTTGCGGCACAGCAGCGTCTTGCCGGTGCCGACCTCGCCGGTGATCTTGATGAAGCCCTCGCCGCTCTTGGCCGCCACCAGCAGGGTATTCAACGCCTCCTGCGAATGCGGGCTGGTGAAGAAGAAGCTCGTGTCGGGCGTGATGCTGAACGGCGCCTCGCGCAAGCCGAAGTGTTTGCTGTACATATCAGTTGCGCTCCTTGGCACGGCGCGGATCCAGGTCCTTGATGCGGCGGCTGCTGTCGAGCAAGTCCTGGTTCCAGTCCGACGATGTCTCGACGATGGTCGGCTTGATCAGCACCACCAGCTCGCGCTTCTGCACCACATCACCGGTGCTGCGGAACAGCGCGCCGATCACGGGGATATCGCTGGCGCCCGGCACGCCGGAACGGTCCGACGTCGTGGCCTGGCGCATCAGGCCGCCGATCGCCACCACCTGGCCATCCTGGCCGCGCACCATGCTGTCCATTTCCGATGTCGACGAAGCCGCCAGCGGCAGGCTGAAGTTGCCCAGCGAGCCGAGATTCAGTCCCTTGTTGACGGTCGACACCTGGCTCACCGACGGATGCACGTGCAGGATGATATTGCCCTGGTCGTCGATCTGCGGCGTCACGTCCAGCACCACGCCGGAGAAGAAAGGCTGCAGGGTCACGGTCGGCGTGGTGACGCCGCCGCCGTTGCCGCTGGTGGTCGTGGTGGTGCTGACGCCGGTGACATAGAATTCATCGGTGCCGATCTTGAGCAGCGCCTTCTGGTTGTTCAAGGTCGCGATACGCGGGCTCGACAGCACATGCACGGTGCCCTGCCCTTCAAGGAAGGAAATCAGCGCGGCGAAATTGCTGGTCTGGAAGGCCAGGCCGAACAGCGAACCGACCGCATCGGCCGAGGCGCCCAGCGACGAACCGGTGGTGCCGTTGACGCCGGCCTTGCCCACGCTGCTCAACGCGCCGTGGCCCAGCGGCGTCAGCGTGGTGTCCGGCTGCAGCATGCCAGCCGAGAAGCGGTTGTTGCCGCCGGCGGCGAACTTGCCGAACGCCGCCCAGTTGACGCCGCTCTGGTAGTTGCTGTTCAACTCCACTTCGAGGATCTTCGCTTCCAGGATCACCTGGCGGTCCACCGACAGCTGGGTCGCCTTCAGGTACATGTCCACGTTGCGCAGCTCGTCCGGCATGGCGCGGATCAGGATCACGCCCGACTGCGGGCTTATGGTCACGCTGCGACCATCCTTGCCGGTCTCGATGATGGCGTCCAGCGCCGTCTTCAGTTCCAGCCAGAAATCGCTGGCCGAGGTGGTGGAGACATTGGCGGCATCGCGCTGCGACTGGTTGCCGCCCTGGCCGGGAGTACCGCCGTTGTTGCCGGAATTGTCGCCGCCACCGCCGCTGTTGTTGCCGCTGTTATTCCCGCCACCGCCACTGTTCTGGTTGCCGCTGTTGCTGGTGCCGGCATTGGCCACCGAGGTCGACGACACCCGCAGGCTGGACACGCCCTTGCGGATCGCCGTCAGGTAATTAACCTTGAACATCTTGGTCTGCATGGTCAGCGGACGGATGTAGATGCGCGTGCCCTCCACCTTGTAGTCGTAACCGTACAGCTCGCGCACCGCGTCCAGCGCCTCGAACAAGGTCACGTCCTTCAGGTTGGCGGTGATATTGCCCGACACCTCGGGATTGATCAGCATGTTGTAGCGCGTACCGGCCACGATGGAATTGAAGAACTGCTGCACCGGCACATTGTTGAACGACACATTGAACCGCTCCTCCAGCACCGCGCGCGCCTTCGGCAATTGTTCGGCCAGCTGCGACACCGGCGGCAGCAAGGCGCTGGAGACGGCGTCGCTCTGGGCGGCCGGGGCCGGCTTGGCGGCGGCTTGCTTCGCCATCTCGGCGTTGATCTTGTCGTAGGTATCGCGCGTGGGCGGCGTGGCACAGCCGTTCAGCAACAGCAGTGTCAGGGAGGCGATAGTCAATAATTTATGCATAGGGTTCTTAACGTTTGTGAGCGGCGTTTTTAGCGTCCGCTTCGACTTCAGGGAACAAGGTCAGCACCTGCTGCTCCCGTCCGTTTTTCAGTACCACCTGGTTCTTGCCGACCTTGATCAGGGTAGCGCCGTTGAATTTTCCGCCCAGCGGCACGGTCTGGCCGTCGATCACCGCCACCTGGCGCCCGCGCGTGCCGGTCAGCACCGATTGCAGCTGAGGCCCTTTGATGACGGCGGGCGCGGCATCGGGCCCGGTAGCCTGAAGGCGCAGCAACTCCGGCGGCGGCTGCGTCGGGTCGGCCATTGTTTGCGCCAGCGCGACACCAGACATCGCTGCGCAAGCACACAGCATCAGCAAGCGGCGGCTCATAGCTTCATCCATTTCGAATCCAGGCTCAGCGTGTAAAGGGTCAGCGTCAGGCGCGAGTTCGGGTACTGCTGGGCATCCAGGCTGGCCTTGCCCCAGAACAGCTGGACCGGCAGGCGTTCCAGCTCGTCCATGTAGTTGACCATGTCCAGGTAACTGCCCTGCAAAACGATCTCGACGCCATGGCGGTACAGCAGCTCTTGCGGCTTGGCCGGTGGCGCAGCCGGCGCGCCGGCGGCTGCCGGAGGCACAGTCGCGGCGGCAACCATCGCAGCGGCGGCGGCCGCGGACGTCGAGGCGGCGGCAACGGCAGGCTTGGCGGTGGTCGGCGCTTGCGCGGCTTGGACCGCTTCCGTCAGGCCGGTTGCCGGCAAGGTCTTCATCGACATCAGCCGCAGCTTGCCGTTGCCGCGCAACAGCTGCTCAAGCAGAGGCGCGATCTTTTCCGGCGCCACCAGGCCTTTTTGCATGGACAGCAAACCGGAACGGGTGTGTTCGATTTCCTGCCCCAGCGACTTCAGGCGCTCGCGCGCCGGCGTGTCCGGGTCCGTCGCATACGCCTGCGCCTTGACTGTGATCTCGGTGTCGATGCCCGCGATCTGGTTCTGCTGCTGCTTGATCTGCGCCTGCAATATCCGCTGCTTGACCAGCAAGGGCTCGAAGGTCATGGTATAGACCACGAACAGGATGGACGCCACGACCGCCAGGAACACCATGGCGCGCTCGCGCAGCGTCATCGCATCGAGCTTCGTGCTGAGTTTGAGCCACTGCTGGAGTAATCGCTGCTTCATTTGGTCGTCTCCGCAGCAGTCGACTGCAGGTTGAATTCAACGTAGGGCGACGGCGCGGCCACTTGCGCCACAGCGGAAGCCGCTGCCCCTGCTGCCGGCGCCGGAGCCGCTTGCGTCTCCGGACGCGAGATATCCAGGCTGGCAAAAGTCTTGCCATGCATGACGCGCTCGGCCGTCATGCGGGCGATGTAGTTCGGGATCAGCGTCGGCTGCAGGGCCCTGCCCCGCACGCCGATATCGTTACCGGCGCCGACGATGTGCACACCGGTCAACCACAGGCCACTGACGTTCTGGCGCGACAAGGCACGGAAGTATTCGGCATAGCCGGCCGTATTGCCCAGCGAACCGCCTTGCAGCACCGACTCGACGTCATGCAGCGATTTCAGTTCCGCTTCCGCCTGCGCCACTTCGGCGTCCAATGCCGCGCTCTTCTGGCGCGGCGCGAATTGCACGGTGGCGCGGCCCAGCCGTTGCTCGCGGTCCGCCACTAAGATTTTGCCGGCGGCGGCGCTGCGCTCCAGTTCAGCCACGCGCTGACCGGCAAACCAGGTCAGCAGCAGCACGCCAGCCACGATCACGCCCAGCGCCTCGGCCATCGGCAATGCCGTGAAAATCTTCTTCTGCTTGAGGAAGATCGGATTGAACAGGTTGATCTGCTGGCTCACAGCACTACCTCCTCGTGCCGCAGGGCCGCGCCCAGCGTCATGAAGAAACGCCGCTGCTGCTCGACGTCCTGCAGCGCCGGCACCTTGCTCAGATCAAACACATCCTCCAGGCCCATGGCCTCGACCGGCATGTACAGGTTGGCCGCCAGGTATTCGTGCAGGCCCGGCGCGCCGATCGGCGCCAGCAGCAGCTTGATCACGTTCACGTAATGGAACTGGCGGTCGAAGTGGTCCAACGAGCGCTGCAATTCCAGCGTGATCTTGTCGAAGCAATGTTGCTGTTTGTCGGTGTCCGGTTCCAGCAACTGCTCGATGGTGACATCGATACGACGCGACAGATACAGTTCGCCTTTGAAGGTAATCGTCAGCAGGCCGCCCTCGCCATCGAAAGACAGCATGGCCAGTCCGCGTCCTTCGACTTCCAGCAGCGCCGAGATATTCCGCTGCGCCATTTCCGGAATGTCGATGACGGTCAATGCCAGGTTGGCCTCGGCGAACAAGGTTTGGCGCGACTGGATCAGCGCGTTGCGCGCGGCGATCGCAAACATCGAATGGCCGCGCGAGGCATTGCTGGTGTCGACCGGAATATCGAGCACGTCGATGGTAGCGTCGTCGACGTGGAAGTCGAGCATATCCTTCAAGCGCCAGCGCACCGCCGTTTTCAATTCCTCCTGCGGCACATTGGGCGCATCGACCGTCAGCATCTGGTATTCGCCGCCGTTGAGCACGGTGCCGCAGCGGTAGCTGGAGACTTTCAATTCCTTGTTCAGACGCTCCAGCGCCTCCGGCGAGAAGCTGGTGTCGGATGGATAGAACGCCGTCAACTCGACCACCGCCTTGGCGTCGCGCACGCGCTGCACGCGGCCCGCGCAGACGCCGTCCCTTAGAAAAGTGACCGTGAGCCATCCATCCGTTTTTTTAGCTCTTTTAAAGAAACTCATGCCGGCGATCTAATTGGTTATCAGCACGCGAAGTTTGCGTGCTAGATGATTGATTATATTCAAGTTGCCCCCGTTTTCCTGCCCAGAATTGCAACAATGCTGCAAAAATACACACATTTCCACATGGCTTGCGGCTTTATAGCTGCGCGGTGATCACGCGCTGCACATAATCGGCCCCCGGCGTCGGATTCGGACAAGCGCCGCCAGCCGGCTGATTGCACGCCGTTGCCGTGATGCGGAAGTGTCCTGCGGTTGGATCAGTTGCCGCCCCTCCAGCCCATGCAGCAGCGGGCGCCGTACAAGTCACGGTCACGGTAAAGGCGGATAAGCTCGTGCCGCTGGGCATGCCAAAGCTGTAGCTGGCCCCGCTTGCGCATCCCAGATTGGCCGACGGTGTGCCAGCTCCGTTCTGCAGCGCTTGGTACAACGCCCATTCAATACCTGCCTTGGCTGACTGGTAAGCACGAGCGCCCTGCACATCTTGCACTGAACTAGCTTGCTGCGATGTCGTCAGCGACACGACAGCCACCGCCAGTCCGGCCAACACCACCAGCAGGAAGATTGCCGTCACCAAGGCCACGCCAGCGGATTTGCGCAGGGTCGGATAGATCATGGCGTATTGTCCACGTGTACTTGATCTGCCAGCGTCAGCGTTTCAAGATTGTTTGCGGCGCCACCTTGGTTGGAACGCGCCAATGCGATGGTCAAGCCGACCAGGCCGCTGCGCTGGTTGGCGGGCTGGGACACGCTGAAGTCGCAAGCCAGCACATTGTTGGCCATCATGGCAGATTGCAAACCAGAATAGAGTGGATTGCCGACCAGGGTGGCGGGATCGGTCTGCGCCGGAAGGAAGCTGTAATTCCAGTAACGCGTCAACGTCCCCTGTCCGCTCGCATTGTTCTGGCAACGAAACGTAACTGGCTGGCGCGCCAACTGGAATCGATGACCGGGAGAAGCATTCGGCACGCGACCAGCTGCGGCGGGCACTGCAAACGGGTTGATAGCCGGCGTAGACGGATTGATATTTTTTATCGTAACTGTAGTACCGCCCGTGGTCGCGTCTATCGCCGTCGTATCGACTAGCGCCATGTTGGTGCCGGCGTAAGCGTCGGCGTCTTGGAAGCCGGGCCCAAGGTTATAGACCACGACGTAATCGCCCGACCTGATAGCATACGGTGCGGCCGGTACCGGCCCGGAGATGCTGAATGTCAGCGCAGATGTGCTGGTAAAACTGAGCGGAGCGGCGGTGAGCGAACCGCCGCTAACATTATCCTCCACCGCAACATACTGGCCACCCGCATATGTCGGAATGAATTCCAGCAGCGAGACGCCGCCCGACACCGTGACGCGTATGCTGTTCGGCAAGGCCGAATGAAGTTCGCGCGACATGCGGCGCAATGCCAGGTCTGCGGTGTCGCTCATGTCCGCCCGGCCGGCGGCGTCGGCGTAATTCTTCACAGGCTGACGAATGAACAGCACCATGATGCCCGACAGTATGCCGGTAATAACCATCACAACGATGGCCTCCACCAGCGTGAAGCCGCGCTGGCGAGTGCGGAAGCGATGGGTGACGATCTTCATGGCATGTAATTCGGGGCGTAGCGAGTACGGTAGCCGTCCAGTTCGATGAAGTCGTTCGGGCCGGTTCCGTAGGTGGTCCTGATGGTGATACGCAGCACTCGCATCGCATCGTTGGAACTAACGTCGGAGCTGATGACACGTCCTGCCGGCCCCAGCCCGGGCACGTAGTCCAGCGCCACCGTCGTCATGATGCCGCTCATCGAGCTGTTGCCCAGAGTGCCGGCCGACGCATCCTGGCCCAGCGGACGGCCGTTAATGTCGGTATCCACGCCGCCGACCGCGAAGCTGCGTTGAGCCACATTAGTGGCAGTCACATAGTCGTTGACGTTATCGAAGGGACGGACATTGCCGGTCTCCGGTCCGATGGCTTCCGGTTGGCTGCAGTGTGCGGCATCGGCGACGGTACTGGCGTTGTCGTCGGCCGGATCGCAAAAGGTAAAGCGGGCCAGTTGCACTTCTTCCATATACGATTCAGCGATCAACATCGCCTGCTTGCGACGGGCCGGATCGGTGCTGGCTGTGACACCAATATTGAGCACACGCAGAATGCCTGCAGCAGCCACACCCATGATGACGATGAACAGCACCAGTTCGATGACGCTCAAGCCACGTTGGCGATGAAGGCGTCTAGTGAACATAACCGGTTTCCGCCTCGATCGTGACGCTGAAGCCGGTACTGCCGCTGGTAAACGTGATCGGCATGGCGGTGGCGAAGGTGGACGCAGCACCCACGGCATCGCCATTGTTGTGTGGACGCCCCATAGCATCGAAGAAGAAAAATGCGCCGCCAGCGAACTCGTTACGAGCGGGAACGGCGGCAGCGGCTACGTTGCCGGGCCTGCCCACGCACGCCCAGTTCGCGACATAAACGCCGTTGAAGACACAATAGGTTCTCGTCACGCTGGTGCCGCTATTGCCACCGCCGGGATCGGGTACCAAGCTTCCTGCCGGGCAACCCAAGGTAAAGCACAGCGCAAACCCGGCTGGTTCCGATCGCACGAAAACCTCGCGATTCTGTGCGATGGCCAACTTCTGGGCATAGCGAAAAAGGATCTTGGCCTGATCAGCGTATACCCGGCTCTCGAAAAATTGATTATCGAAAAACCGGGATGCACCGATCGCACCCAGTATCCCCATTAGCATGATCACCGTGATCAATTCGATCATGGTGAAACCGGCACATATCCGGCGCCAGCGTACGGATCGCAAGGACATGAGCGAGAATCAGGGTTCGCCCCGTATCAGCAACCGGCAGCTGTAGCGGTAAGGGTTACGACCGGCGTGCCATTGGCCGCCGCAGGCTCGGCGTAATTCACGAAGCACGACACCGCCCTCGTGGTGTTGACGATACTGTTAGGTACGATGGAAATGCTCCCGGCCGCCGCAGCTGGTACCGTGGTTGTTCCGGTAGTGCCGGCTGGATAAACAGTGTAGTCGGCATTGGTGATCCCCGCCGCGATTGCGAAGTTTGCGTTGGCTTGAGGGTAACCGGAAACGATTGGGGTCGTGAAGGTGATCGGTGTACCTTCAAATTGCACGTTCGCCAAGGTCGGATTGATCAGCCACTGGCCATGCGCAGTGGCTGCAGTGGATGTCAGCGCGCCCCTTACCGCATTCATAGAGGCAAGACGGGCGTCACCGCCCAGATTGGCAAATCTAGGCAAGGCGGTCGCCGCCAAGATGCCGAGAATCACGATCACAACGATCAATTCGATCAGGGTGAAACCCGACTGTGCCTGTTTGCGAATTGTGTACATTGCTTGCTTGTTCATTACTTTCTCCAAATCGTCCAAAAGGTAAGTCTGCGCGAGTTGCGCTAATCCGTGACTTGCTCAAAGGCCACACCGAGGGTATCTGGTGTGCCTGACGGCTTGGCGGGGCTATGGGGCAAGCGAAGCAATTTTACCTTGAATTTCAAACGTTTCAATTGAGCACCTCCAAAAGAATTTCTGATATTTAACAAATAAACCAGAGTCTTGTTGCTCCGGTCGAAATACCAATTTCCTTCGGAGATTTCGCCATCTCGCGGGTTAAAATATTCGCCGGCATAATTGGCGGGCTTATCAATTAACAAATTTAACGGATTTTGTTCGGCCAAAATCGTTAAATCCACGCTGCGCCCGGGCAATTTTCCTTGCATCACCTTAATTTCTAAGGCGGCACGTACATTGGCCACCGTTAGTTGAACTGACGTTCGCTCCGCTTCATCTTGGTAATACCATATCCGCTGGAGCAAAATTGTCATCAAAATACCAATGACCGCGACGGCGACGCCAAACTCAAGCAAGCTGGCGCCCCGTTGTTTCGCAGTCACAAATGTAGATAAAAAGACCACGGCCGTCCTTGTTTGGGCGATTTAATGGTGCAAGGCGGCCTTGCCCAGGTCCCAGATCGGCAGGAAGATGCCCAGCGCCAGCACCAGCACCATGATGCCGAGGAAGGTGATCAGGATAGGTTCGATCTGCGCCGACAAGGTCTTCAGCTCGTAGTCGACCTCGCGCTCGTACATCAGCGCGATCTCGTCCATCAGGTCGTCGATCGAGCCGCTCTCCTCGCCCACCGCGATCATCTGCAGCACCACCGGCGTGAACACGCCGGCGGCGGCGGCCGTGCGCAGGATGCTGTCGCCCCGTTCCACCCCGTCGCGCATCTGCTCGACGCGGGCGCACAGGTAGGAATTGTCCACCGTCTGCGACACCACCGTCAGCGCCTGCACAATGGGCACGCCGCTGCGGCTGGACAGCGCGAAGCTGCGCGCGAAGCGCGCCATCGTGGCCTTCAGCACGATCTTGCCGGCGACCGGGATGCTCAGCTTGAACTTGTCCCACTTATATAAGCCTGCGGCAGTGCCGACCCAAGCGCGGAAGCCCCAGAAGGCGCCAGCCGCCGCCACCGCCATCACCGGCCAGTAGCGCACCGTAAAATTGGAGGTGCCGATCAGGATGCGCGTCATCAGCGGCAGCTCCGCATGAAAACTGGCAAACACGCCGACAAACGCCGGAATCACGAACATGTTCACCACCACCATCGCCGCCACCATGGCGAACACGACAAAGGTCGGATAGCGGGTCGCCGACTTGACGCGCTGGCGCATGTCGCGGTCGAACTCCAGGTGGTCGAACAGGCGCAGGAACACTTCCTCCAGCTGGCCGGTCATCTCCCCCACCCGCACCATCGACAGATAAAACGGCGAAAACACGGCCGGATGGCGGCGCATCGCGGCCGACAGTTCGCGGCCCGAATCGAGCGATTCACGCAAATCCTTGATGACCTTGCCGAACGACTTGCTGACCGCCGATTCCTGCAGGCCGGCCAGGCCGCGCATGATGGGCACGCCGGACTTGAGCAGGGTGTACAACTGGCGGCTGAACAGCTGCACGTCCATCGACGTGACTTTTTTCTCGAACAGCTTGACCCACCATGCCTCGTCGTTACCGGTCACAGCCTTCTTGGTCACCACGATCTCGATCGGCGTCACGCCGGTGTTGAACAGCTGGTCGGCGACGGCGCCGCTGTCGGCTGCCTCCAGCACGCCCTGCATCAGCTCGCCGCGCGCGTTGCGGCCCTTGTAGGCGAAAAACGGCACGTCAATCCTCGATCTGGTTGCTGATGCGCATCGCTTCCGACACCGTAGTGCGGCCCTGGATCACCAGTTGCACCGCATGCCGGCGCAGCGTTTCGCCGGCCATCTCGGCCGCCGCCACCTTCAGGAAGTGGGCCGGATCGGGATCGTTGGCGGCGTCGACCACGGCGCGCGTCATTTCCAGCAGTTCATAGACACCGGTCCGGCCGCGATAGCCCATGCCGTTGCAATACGAACAACCCTTGCCGTGGAAATAGCGCGCCTTGTCGACCTTGTCGTTGAGCTCCATGCTCAGCCATTCGCGCTCGGTCGGCGTCAGCTCGTACGGCGTGGTGCAGCTTTCGCAGATCACCCGCACCAGGCGCTGCGCCAGCACCGCCTGCAGCGAACTGCCGACCATGTAGCGCGGCACGCCCATGTCCATCAACCGCAGCGGCGTGCTGCGGGCGTCGTTGGTGTGCAAGGTCGACAGCACCAGGTGACCGGTCATGGCGGCGCGCAGGCCGATTTGCGCGGTTTCCTGGTCGCGCATCTCGCCGACCAGCACGATGTCCGGGTCTTGCCGCAGCGCGGAACGCAGCACGCGCGCGAAGTTCAGTTCGATCTTGTCGTTGACCTGCACCTGGTTGATGCCGGGCAGCCGGTATTCGACCGGGTCCTCGACGGTGATCAGTTTCTTTTCCACCGAATTGAGCTCCGCCAGCGCGCAATACAAGGTGGTGGTCTTGCCGCTGCCGGTCGGCCCGGTCACCAGCACCAGCCCGTTCGGCCGCTGGACGATGGCGCGGAACTTGTCCAGGATGCCGCGCGGCATGCCGATCGCGTCCAGCCGCAGCTGGGTGGAACCCTGGCTCAGCAGACGCATGACCACCGACTCGCCGAACTGGGTCGGCATGGTGGAAATACGCACGTCGATGCGCTGGTTCTTGACCCGCACGGCGAACCGGCCGTCCTGCGGCAGCCGTTTTTCCGAGATGTCGAGGTCGGACATCAGCTTCAGCCGCAGCGCCAGCGTCGGGGCGATCTTGATGTCGGCCTCGGTCTGCAGGTGCAGCACGCCGTCGATGCGGAAGCGGATCTGCAGCCGGCCTTCCTGCGGCTCGATGTGGATGTCCGAGGCGCGCACCTGGGTGGCGTCGTCGAACACCGATTGCAGCAGCTTGACGATGGGCGCTTCTTCCAGATTCGGATTGCCGGCCGCCAGCGCGCCGAAATCGACCGAGACGTCGCCGATATCCTGTTCCAGCTCGCGCGCCAGGTCGGAAATGTCGTCGGTGCGGCGGTAAATCCGGTCGATGACGCCCAGCACCTCGGTCTCGTTGACCACCGCCAGCTCGATCGGCTGCTTGACGATGCGGGTGATCTCGTCATAAGCGAACAGGTCGGTCGGGTCGGACATGCCGACCAGCAGCGAGCCGCGCCGGTCTTCCAGCACCAGCGCGCGGAAGCGCCGGGCCTGGGTTTCCGGCAGCAGCCGCACCACCTCGGGATTGACGTTGAAGAACTTCAGGTTCAGGTAAGGAATGTTGAGCTGGCGCGCCAGCGCGCCGGCGATCTGTTCCTCGGTAACATAGCCGTTTTCGATGAACACCCGGCCCAGCTTGCGCCCGCTGCGCTTTTGCTCGGCCAGCGCCAAGCCCAGCTGTTCCTCCGACAGCAGCTTTTGCTGCACCAGGATTTCCCCCAGACGGACCTTCTCCGGCCTTGCCATACCCGCTCCCTGTTTCTGTGCCACACGTCAATTGTTCGCCATTCTAGTGGAGAATGCCACGCTTGCGAGCGGCATCGCGCCCCGGGTGTAGCTTTCTGCGCACGAATGCGCTAATCGTCGGCCTGCCGTACAACGACAGGCGACTTCCGAGGTGTAACAACGCGAAAGCTGTTTATTTGCCGAAATTGCTTGACAATCATTACCGGCGAGCCCAAAGTGATATCACTTTGATGTCACTTACCTGAGGAGCAATCGAACATGAATGGTGCACACACTCGCCGCGAAATGGCGTTCTCATCGACGAATGGCTACCTGGCCGCCTGTGCCGGGGTTGGCTTGCTGCTGGTCGCGGCGCTTCTGGTTAAAACCGGGGTGGGGAATGCCGACGGTTATTCCTTTTTATTGGGCGGGGTGCTGATGGTGCTGGCCGGAATATTCTGCCTGACCGGCCTGTTCATGCTGCAGCCGAATGAAAGCGCGATCCTCACCCTGTTCGGCAAATACATCGGCACCGACCGCAGCGAAGGCCTGCGCTGGGCGTTCCCCCTCTACGTCAAGCGCCGGCTGTCGCTGCGCGCGCGAAATTTCAACGCGCCCACGCTCAAGGTCAACGACAAGCGCGGCAACCCGGTGGAGATCAGCGCGGCCGTCGTCTGGCGCGTGCGCGACACCGCCCAAGCCGTCTTTGAAGTGGACGATTTCGAGCGCTATGTCTCGATCCAGGCCGAAGCCGCGCTGCGTCATCTCGCCTCGCAATACGCGTACGACGAGGCCGAGGACCTGCCCGAGGGTGAAACCACGCTGCGCGGCGGCATGGATGTGGTCGCCGACGCCCTCAAGTGCGAGCTGCAGGCGCGATTCGAGGCGGCCGGCGTCGAGGTGCTGGACGCCAAGCTCACCCACCTGGCCTATGCCCCCGAGATTGCCCAGGTCATGCTGCGACGCCAGCAGGCCGAGGCGATCATCAGCGCCCGCGCCAAGATCGTGCACGGCGCCGTGAGCATGGTGGAGAATGCGCTGAACGGGCTGTCGGAGCGCGGCATCGTCGAGCTCGACGACGAGCGCAAGGCGGCCATGGTCAGCAACTTGCTGGTGGTGCTGTGTTCGGACAAGGAAACCCAGCCCATCATCAACACGGGCACCCTCTATAACTAGCGGCCGAACAGCATGGCGAGTCCCGGTAAAAAAGCCTATCCCTTGCGGATAGACCCCGCGCTGTGGGAAGAGCTGCAGCGCCTGGCCGCGCGTGACTTGCGCAGCGTGAATGCGGAAATAGAATTCCTGCTGAGAGAGGGGCTCGCCCGGCGCGGCGTGAAGACTAAAGAGGACAAGGAAAAAACCGCCGGCGAGGACGGCGAGTAGCGCAGCGCAATAACATACAACTCGTCACAATACGTCACAGCGGAGACATGCGCCGGATACTTGACCGGCGCAAGCTGGACGGTGTTTTCCACCAACGGCACCGTCTCCGCCTTCATGACCACCCTGCTCACCTCCCGCCTGCAACTGGTTCCGCTTGCGGACCAGCACCTCGAAGGCTTGCACGCCATCAACGGCGATCCCGCCGTCATGGCCTACATCGGCGACGGCGCGCCGCTGTCGCTGCCGCAAAGCCAGCTGATGATCGCCACCGTGCAGCAGCGCTGGGCCGAACACGGCATGTCGTGGTGGGCGCTGCTGCGCCGCGACGACGGCGCCATGGTCGGCGCCGCCGCGCTGCAGCCGCTCGAGGCGCGTACCGGGGGCGTGCCGGAAATCGGCTGGCGGCTGCGGCGCAGTTGCTGGGGCCTCGGCTACGCCACGGAAGCGGCGCAGGCCGCCGTCGAGCACGCGCGCCTGGGCGGCGAACGACGGCTGATGGCGGTCGCCTACCCGCGCAACCTGGCCTCGATCGCGGTCATGCGCCGCCTCGGCATGCTCTATCGCGGTATCGAAACCCACTACAACACCCCCTGTGCTACCTTTGAACTCGACCTGCAAAAATAAAAGCACGCACGTACTTTTATTCGACTAGAATAGCGCATACTCACAACGCGGGAGACAGCATGTTCGAGGAATTCATCGGTACCAAGGCGGTGTCGGCGCGCCACCAGTTCGACGTGGCGGCGCTGGACGCGTATCTGCGCCGGCATGTGGAAGGCTATCCGGCCGGCGAATTGACGGTCGAGCAGTTCAAGGGCGGCCAGTCGAATCCGACCTTCAAGCTCAGCATCGGCGGCCAGCACTACGTCTTGCGCACCAAGCCGGCGCCGGCCGCCAAGCTGCTGCCGTCGGCGCACGCCATCGAGCGCGAGTACCGCGTGATGGACGCGCTGAGCAAGAACGGCTTCCCCGCCGCGCGCCAGTACGCGCTGTGCACCGACGAGGGTATCATCGGCCGCGCCTTCTACGTGATGGAATTCGTCGAGGGCCGGGTGCTGTGGGACCAGGCCCTGCCCGGCATGACGCCGGCCGAGCGCGCCGCCATCTACGATGAACTGAACCGCGTGATCGCCCAGCTGCACACGGTCGACTACGCGGCCATCGGCCTGGCCGACTACGGCAAGCCGGGCAACTACTTCGCGCGCCAGATCGAGCGCTGGAGCAAGCAGTACCTGGCCTCGCAGACCGAGACCATCGCCGCCATGGACCAGCTGATCGCCTGGCTGCCAGACAACATCCCGCCGGGCGAGGACGTATCCATCGTCCACGGCGACTTCCGCCTCGACAATATGCTGTTCCATCCGACCGAGCCGCGCATCCTGGCCGTGCTGGACTGGGAGCTGTCGACCCTGGGCCACCCGTTCGCCGACTTCTCCTACCACTGCATGAGCTGGCATATCGAGCCGGGCCAGTTCCGCGGCATCGCCGGGCTGGACCTGCAGGCGCTGGGCATCCCCACGCAGCAGCAATACATCGCCCGCTACGCCGAGCGCACCGGCAAGACCATCCGCCTGGAAGACTTCAATTTCTACCTGGCGTTCAATATGTTCCGCTTGGCAAGTATCATGCAAGGCATCATGAAGCGCTACGTCGACGGCACCGCCGCCAGCGCCCAGGCGCTGGAATCGGGCAGGATGGCGCGGCCGATGGCCGAACTGGGCTGGGCCTACGCCTGCGGCAAGCCGATCTGAGACTTGTGGCGGCGGCGCGCCGTCATGGACAAATCGCTTTCTGAAACCGCCGCCCTCGGCTACTATCGTGCTGCCAGTCCCATGCACCGATATCGTCCGGGGTCTTACGTGTGCCAGTAACCATCCGCAACCGCCTGCCATCCATCCGCTCGCAGATCGCCCTGCTGGTGCTGGCCTGCGCGCTGCCGACGGTGATCGGCTTCGGCGCCGTGGTGCGCCAGTTCTACCAGCGCGAGCGCGCCACGCTGATGGAAGACACGCAAAAGTCGGCGCGCATGGTGGCCGCCGCCATCGACCGCGACCTGCTGCAGAGCGAAAGCGCGACGCGCGCGCTGGCCACCGCGCCCGCGCTGCGCGGGACCGACCTGGCCACGGTCCGGGTGCAGGCCGGCGCCCTGCTGGGGCCGCAGTTTCCCGCCTCCCAGTTCATCCTCAGCGACACCGCCGGCCAGGCCGTGATGCAGGTCGGCGCAACGCTGCCCGACAGCCTCAATGCCGCCGCCAACGAACGCCGCCTGGCGCCGCTGTTCGCCAGCGCGCGCCAGCAGCTGTCGGTGGTCTACGTCGAGGGCAGCGCGCTGCTGGCGGTCGACGTGCCAGTGTTTATCGACAGCCGCGTGGCGTACGCGCTGACCGCCGTGCTCAAGGCGGACCGGCTGCCGCGCATCCTGCGCGACGAGCAGCTCACCGCCCAGCAGACGATGACCCTGTACGACGCCGACGGCGTCATCGTGGCCCAGGCCGGCGGTCCGCGCCTGCTGCTGGGCCAGGCGGCCGATCCCAAGCTGCGGGCACGGCTGCGCCAGTCCGACGAGGCGCTGCTGGAGGATCAGGCGCCGGACGGCACGCCCATCTATCTCGGCTTCAGCCGCTCGCCGGTCAGCCGCGCCACGGTCGCCATCGCCACGCCGCAAGACCAGGCGCTGCAGGGGTTGCTCAGCGCCGTCACGATGATCTCGCTGACCATGGCGGGCGTGCTGCTGGCCGGTTTTTCGCTGGCGTGGTGGGTCGGCGGCCGCATCGCCGGCTCGGTGCGCGGCCTGGTGGCGCCCGCGCAGGCGCTGGCCAGCGGCGCACCGTTCAGCCTGCCGGCGCTGACCTTCCGCGAGGCCGAGGCGGTCGGCGCCGCCTTCCGCGCGCTTGAGGACGACCTGCGCCGCCATCACGAGGAACTGGAGCAGCTGGTGGCCGAGCGCACCGTGCAGCTGGAAAAAAACCGCGCCCAGCTTGAAACGCTGTACGCCACCGCGCCCGTCGGCCTGAGCTACGTCGACAGCGAGCTGCGCGTGATCCGCATCAACGACTACCTGGCCGCGCTGAACCGCCAGCCGGTGGTGGCCCACCTGGGGCGCCACGTGGCCGACATGATAGACGACGCCGACGTGCGACGCAGCGTGCTGGCCGACTACCGCACCGTGCTCGACACCGGCCGGCCGCTGACCGGCCAGCCCCGTTCCGGCTATCCGGCGGCGTCGCCGGATCAGCTGTGCCACTGGGTGGTCAGCTACTATCCGCAGTTCGGCACCGACGGCCGTATCATCGCCATCACCGGCCTGCTGCTGGACGTGACCGAGCAGAAGCGCGTGGAGGCGGAGTTGCGGCAGTCGCGCCAGCTGTTGAGCTCGGTGGTGGAAAATATACCGGCGATGGTCTTCGTCAAGCGCGCCGCCGACCTCCACTACGAGATGTTCAACCGCTTCGGCGCCCAACTGCTGGGCATGGAGGACGGCTCGCGCATGCTCGGCATGCAGGATGCCGATTTCGTGCCGGCCGAGCAGGCCGCCATGTTTGCCGAGGCGGACCGGCGGGTGCTGGCCTCGGCGCCCGGCGCGGTCACCGCCATCCCCGAGGAGCCGGTCACCAACGCCAGCGGCGAAACACGCTACCTGACCACGCTCAAGGTGGCGCTGCGCGACGAGCACGGCACCGCCACCCACGTGCTGGGCCTGGCGGTCGACATCACCGAGCGCAAGCAGGCCAAGGAGGCGCTGCGGGCGACGGTGGCGCAACTGGCGCAAAGCGAGCATTTCGTCCGCACCGTGACCGACAACCTGCCCGGCATGGTGGCCTACTGGGACGCCGGCCTGCGCTGCCGCTTCGCCAACCGCTATTTCCGCGAATGGTACCAGCGCAGCGCCGACGCCATGGCGGACGCGCTGATGCCCGACGTGCTGGGCCCGGACCAGTACGCCGACGTCGCGCCCTATGTGCAGGGCGCGCTGCGCGGCGAACCGCAGGGCTTTGCCGGCCAGCTGCGCTGGCCGTCCGGCGACGTCAGCCACACCTGGGTCAACTACATCCCCGATGTCGACGCGGCGTCGCAGGTGCAGGGCTTCTTCGTGCTGGTGTCCGACGTGACCGAACTGAAGGAAACCGAGCTGCACCTGCAGGAGCTGAACGAGGAACTGGTGCTGGCGCGCGACCGCGCCGAGGCGGCCAGCCGCGCCAAGAGCGCGTTCCTGGCCAATATGAGCCATGAAATCCGCACCCCGATGAACGCCATCATCGGCCTCACCCGGCTGCTGGAGGAAGCGCCGCTGGCGCCGCGCGAACGCGCCAACCTCGACAAGATCCAGCTGGCCACGCAGTCGCTGCTGGGGCTGGTCAACGACGTGCTGGACTTCGCCCGCGTCGAGACCGGCCAGCTGACGCTGGAGCATGCGGAGTTCCGGCTCGACCACATCCTCGCCAGCATCAGCGTGCTGGTCGGCGGCAGCGCCTGGGACAAGGGCATCGAACTGGTCTACGACATCGATCCGCAGCTGCCGACAACGCTGGCGGGCGACCCGATGCGGCTGCAGCAAGTGCTGCTCAACCTGATCGGCAACGCCATCAAGTTCACCGAACAGGGCGAGGTGGTGCTGCAGGTGCGCCAGGCGCCGCAGACGGCGCGTCCGGGCGACCGCGCCGCGCTGATCGAGTTCAGCGTGCGCGACACCGGCATCGGCATCGCCCCCGAGGCGCTGGCGCATATCTTCGACGCCTTCTCGCAAGCCGACAGCAGCAGCAGCCGGCGCTTCGGCGGGGCCGGCCTCGGCCTGGCGATCTGCAGCCAGCTGGCCGACATGATGGGCGGCGCCATCAGCGTGCGCAGCGAGCCCGGCCTGGGCTCCGAGTTCGTGTTCACCTGCCCGCTCGAATGCGTGGCGCCGGCCGCCGCGCCGGAGGCCGTGCGCGCGCTGTCGGTGCTGATCGTCGACGACCGCGCCAGCGTGCGCCAGGCGCTGCACAGCGCCTGCCGCCATTGGGGTTGGCGGACCGCCGGCGCCGCCGGCGCCGAACCGGCGCTGGCCTTGCTGCACGACAGCGTGCGCCAGCAGCGTCCCTACGACCTGCTGCTGCTGGACCAGGACATGCCGGGCATGGACGGCGCGGCGCTGCTGCAGCACATCCACGCGACCCAGGCGCTGCCGCTGCCGCCGGTGCTGCTGATGGTGGCCGAGCACGCGGCCGCCGCGCAGGCGCGCGAAGCCGGCCGCCTGGGCCTGGCGGGCGTGCTGGCCAAGCCGGCCAGCCCGGCGTCGTTGCTGGAACAGGTGCAGGCGGTGCTGGCCGGCAAGGGCATCGCCGGCGCCGGGCCGGACGAGCCGTCGCCGCTGCATGGCCGGCTCGACGGCGTGCGCGTGCTGCTGGTGGAAGACAATGAAATCAACCAGGAGGTGGCGCAGTTCATCCTGCTGCACGCCGGGGCCGTGGTCGAGACGGTGGCCAACGGCCAGTTGGCGGTCGATGCGCTGCTGGCCGCGCCGGAGCGCTGCGACGTGGTGCTGATGGACGTGCAGATGCCGGTGCTGAACGGCTACGACGCCACCGTGGCGATCCGCGCCGGCGGCCCGCTGCTGGCGCGGCTGCCGATCGTCGCGATGACCGCCAACGTGATGGAGGAGGACCGCCGCCTCGCCGACGAGGCCGGCATGGACGCCCATGTCGCCAAGCCGATCGACGTCGAGGAACTGCTCGGCGTGCTGACCCGGCTGGTGCCGTCCGCGCCCCTTGCCGCACGGAGCGCCGTGCCCGCCGTCGCCGCTCCGGCCACCGCCGCGCCGGCGGAAGCCCTGCCCGGCATCGACCGCGCCGCCGCGCTGGCACGCCTCGGCGGCAACTACGACGCCCTGGTCGCGCTGCTCAAGCGCTTCGAGCAATCGCAGGGCGGCACCGTCGGCGAGGTGCGCGCGCTGCTGGCGGCCGGCCGGCTGCCGCAGGCCGCGCAGGCGCTGCACCGGCTGCGCGGCGTGGCCGCCAACCTGGGCGCGGGCACCGTCGCCGGACTGGCGGCCGAGGCGGAAACGGCATTGCGGCAAGCCGGAGCCGGCCCGGACGGCGCCGCGCCGCCGGCGCTGAACGAGGCACTGGACCGGGCCCTGACGCAGCTGGCGCAGGCCCTGGACGTGGTCGCCGGCGGCGCCCGCCAGCTGTCGGCGCCGCCCCCGTCATTGGATGTTCTCACAAGCAACAGTGTAGAATCCGACTTGCCGCAAAAGCTGGCGGAGTTACAAAGTTTGCTTCAAAATAACAACCTGAAGGCCCTGGAGCACTTCCAGCAACTGCGCCCGGCGCTGGCGGCGGCCGAACAAGCCGCGGCCCTGGCCGAAGCGGTGGAGACGTTGAATTTCCGCGCCGCGCACCAAATTGTGGTAGACCTGTTGCAGCGAAAGGAAAGCGCATGAGTTGGACCGACCTCGCCAGGAATGGACGGATACTCGTGGTCGATGACGCCATGGAGAACATCCAGATCCTGCACCACGCGCTGCGCGACGAGCACGAAGTGCTGTTCGCCCTGGACGGCGAGAAGGCGCTCGACATCGCCCAGGAACAACGACCCGACCTGATCCTGCTGGACGCCGTCATGCCCGGCATGGACGGCTATGCGGTCTGCGCGGCGATGCGCGCCTCGCCGCGCCTGCAGGACATCCCCATCATTTTCGTCACCGCGCTGAGCCAGCCGGAGGATGAAACACGCGCGCTAGAGGCCGGCGCCGTCGATTTCATCAGCAAGCCGTTCAACGTCGCGGTGGTGCGCGCGCGCGTGCGCAGCCAGCTGACCATCAAGCGCCAGGCCGACGCCATGCGCGAACTGAGCATGACCGACGGCCTGACCGGCGTGGCCAACCGCCGCAGCTTCAACGACGCCATGGAGGCCGAATGGCGCCGCTGCGCGCGCGCCGGCCTGCCGCTGTCGGTGGTCATGATCGACATCGACCATTTCAAGCTGTACAACGACCATTACGGCCACCAGGCCGGCGACATTTGCCTGCAGCAGGTCAGCGCGGCGATGGCGCGCTGCGCCTCGCGGCCGCAGGACAAGCTGGCGCGCTATGGCGGCGAGGAATTCATCCTGCTGCTGCCGCAGGAAGGGCTGGAAGGGGCCGAGGTGGTGGCACGCCGCATCCTCGACGAGGTGCGCAAGCTGGCGATGCCGCACACGGCCTCGCTGACGGCGCCGCAGGTGACCGTCAGCATGGGGCTGGCCACCGTGCTGCCGCCGATGGACAGCACCGATTCGAGCGGCCTGATACGCTCGGCCGACAACAATCTGTACCGCGCCAAGCAGAGTGGCCGCAACCGCTACTGCCTGAGCGTCTCCGGCGACAGCGGCGCCGACGGCGCCGCCTAGTCCGTCAAGCGCGGCGCGCGGCCGTCACGAGTGCTGCTGGAAGCCGCGCTGGGCGGTGAAGCGCTCCAGGTGATGGTCGACATCGCCCAGGGTCATTTCTATCATCGTCAGGCGCTTGAAGTGGTGCGCGGCAGGCAGTTCGTCGGTCACGCCCATGCCGCCGTGCAGCTGCACCGCCTGCTGGCCGATGAACTTGGCCGCGTGGCCGATGCGCACCTTGGCCGCCGACACCACGCGCCGGCGCTCCTCGGCGTCGCCGCAGGACATGCGCGCGGCCGCCAGCATCGCCATCGAGCGTGCCTGTTCCAGGTGGATGTACATGTCGGCCATGCGGTGCTGCAGCGCCTGGAAGCCGCCGATCGGCGTGCCGAACTGCTTGCGCGTCTTCAGGTAGTCCAGCGTGGCGGCAAACAGCGCGTCCATCGCGCCGACCGCCTCCGCGCACAGCAGGCTGGCGCCGTAGTCGGCCGCCTCGTCGAGGATCTCCCAGCCGCCGCCCAGCTTGCCCAGCAGCGCCGAGGCCGGCACCGCCACGTGGCTGAACTGCACGGTGGCCGCGCGCTGGCCGTCGATGGTGCGGTAGTCGCGCACGATCACGCCCGGCGTGTCGGCCGGCACCAGGAACAGGCTGATGCCGTTGGTGTCGCGCTGGGCGCCGGCGCTGCGGGCCGAGACGATCAGCGCGCCGGCCTGGCCGCCGTGGATCACCACGGTCTTGGTGCCGTCGATGCGGTAGCCTTCGCCGTTGATGCTGGCGATGGTCTTGACGTCGCTCAGCTCGTGGCGCGAATGCTTCTCGCCCAGCGCCACCGCCAGTTTCAGCTCGCCGCTGGCGACCTCCTCCAGAACATGGTGCTGGTTGCCGGCCAGCTTGAGGAATTGCGCGCCCCACACGGTGGCGAAGTAAGGCTCGACCACCAGGCCGCGTCCCAGTTCCTGCATCACCACCCACAGGTCGACCGCGCTGCCGTTGAAGCCGCCCTGCTCCTCCGGCACCGGCAAGGCCGTCATGCCCAGCTCGACCAGCGTGCTCCAGGCCACGTCCGAGACGCCGCTGTGCGAATGGATGATGCGGTGGCGCACGTCGAAGCCGTAGTCCTTGGCTATCCAGCGGCGCAAGGCATCGGCGAACTGCTGCTGCTCTTCTTTCAAATTAAAATCCATTGCGCCCTCTCACAGTCCCAGGATCATCTGGGTGATGATGTTTTTCTGAATCTCGTTCGAACCGCCGTAGATCGACGTCTTGCGGAAATTGAAGTAGTAGCCGGCCAGCGGCGCGGCGGCGTCGTCGCCGGTGACGGCGTGGTCGGCCTTGCCTTCGAGGTAGTCGGTGTCGAACGGCAGCGCGTCCGGGCCCAGCGCCTCGACCATCAGTTCGGTCAGCATCTGCTGGATCTCCGAGCCGCGCACCTTCAGCAGCGACGCTTCCGGACCGGGCGCGTGCGATTCCTTGGTGATCACGCGCAGCACCGTGGTTTCCAGCGCCATCAGTTCGATTTCCAGGTTGGCCACCTTGGCCGCGAACACCGGGTCCTGCAGCAGCGGCTTGCCGTGCTTGTAGTGTTCGGAGGCGATCTTCTTCAGGAACAACAGTTCGCGCTTGGAACGGCCGACCGCCGCGATGCCGGTGCGCTCGTGGCCCAGCAGGTACTTGGCGTAGGTCCAGCCCTTGTTTTCCTGGCCGATCAGGCTCTGCACCGGCACCTCGACGTTGTCGAAGAAGACTTCGTTCACCTCGTGGTCTTCGTCGAGCATGATGATGGGACGCACGGTGATGCCGGGGGTTTTCATGTCGATCAGCAGGAAGGAAATGCCCTCCTGCTTGCGCACGGTGCTATCGGTGCGCACCAGGCAGAAGATCATGTCGGCGTGCTGGCCCAGCGTGGTCCAGGTCTTCTGGCCGTTGACGATGTAGTGGTCGCCGTCGCGCTCGGCGGTGGTTTTCAGCGACGCCAGGTCAGAGCCGGAGCCGGGCTCGGAATAGCCCTGGCACCACCAGTCCTCGCAGCTGAGGATACGCGGCAGGTAGTGGGCTTTCTGCGCCTCGTTACCGAAGGCCATGATCACCGGCGCCACCATGTTGACGCCGAAGGGCAGGATGGGCGGTGTGCCGGCGCGGGCGCATTCCTCTTCCCAGATGTGGCGCTGCGTCGCGCTCCAGCCCGGGCCGCCGTGTTCGACCGGCCAGGCCGGCGCGGCCCAGCCCTGCCGGGCGACGATCTGGTGCCAGCGCACATAATCCTGGCGGCTCAGCCGCAGGTGATTGCGGACTTTCTTCTGCAGGTCGCTCGGCAGGTTGGCGTCGAGGAAGGCGCGTACCGTGTCGCGAAACGCCAGATCCGCAGCCGTGTAATTCAAATCCATGCTGTCTCCGTCTTCTTATGATCCGCCAAAAAAGCACGATCGTTCAAATAATTGTACCGCATATCCCGTTCAGGATAGCTGCATTTTTATAGGGCGACGGAATGGGAGATTTTGTGAAAGGCCGCCGCCTTGAGCGGCGGCCCGGTGCTGCCGGATACTGCCGGGAGGCTTACTTCATCGTGTAGCTTTGCTGCGCGGTGTCGACTGCGTAGTTATGCGCCGTATCCCAGTAGGTGAAGCTGTAGTTCACCACGTCGCCGATCTTCAGGCCGCTGGCGGTGTAGCTGTTGACGCCGGCGTTCTGCGTCATCCGCACGTTCAGCTGACCGGCGCTGTTGACGGTGTAGTGCACGTCGGCCCAGCTGGTCGAGTTCAGCGAGAACTTCAGCATCGTCGCGCTGGTTTGCTGGACGGCTGGGGCCGGCGTTGGCGTTGGCGTTGGCGTCGGGGTCGGAGTGGGCGTCGGGGTCGGAGTGGGCGTAGGCGTCGGAGTTGGGGTTGGGGTCGGCGTAGGCGTCGGCACGCCGGTATCCCAGATGATATCGTCGATCGCCATCTGGAATGCCGAGCTTGGCAACGCGGCGCCGTCGCTGGCGATCTGGAACAGGTCCAGCATCGATTGCAGCGCGATCTTGCTGCCGGCCAGGTCGGCCACCGGGATGGTCGCCGTGCCCCAGTCGCCGTTGCGCACCAGCCCGTAGGTGGTGGCGTTGGCCGGGAACTTGACCGAGTTCTGGTTGGTGTAGGTATCCTGCACGCCGATCGTGAAGGCGACATTGGCCGGAATCTTGATCTTCAGCTTCATCGTGCCGTTGCGGAAATTGCTCATGTCGCGCGCGGCGCGCGACTCGACGCTGCCGCCAAACCACTGGCCCGGCGTGTTGTAGCTCCACGACATCGAGTTGCTGCCCTCGTAAGGCGGCAGCGTGCCGGCCGATACCGAGGCGTTATTCCACACAAACACGTCCGACGTGACGCCGGCCTGCAGCTTGTTGTTGACTACCGTGTTGTCGGTGAACACGCCGAACTTGCCGACCTCGGCCGGCGTCTGGTTGCCCAGCTTGACCGAGCCCTTGCCGTCCAGCTGGTACACGCGCACGTAGTCGACATACATGGTGCCCGGCAGCGGCGCCGTCACCTGCGCCGGCGTCGCGGCGTCGGTGAAGTTGCCGCCCACGGCCAGGTTGAACAGCAGGTAGAACGGCGCCTGCAGCGCGGTCGAGTTGACCGGCAGCGGGCTGTTGTACATATCGTATTCGACGCCGTTGTCGATCACCGTGAAGCGCATCTGCGACTCGGTCCAGTAGAAGCGGTAGATGACGAAGCGGTTGGCCAGCGACTGGCCCGGCGTGTACCAGTTCTTGGTCTGCCATGCGGTGGAGGCGGCGCAGCTCTCGTTACCCGGTACGCAGGCAGCCTGCTGCCAGGTGATCACGTTGGAGCCGGTGAAGTTGTCGATGCCAGGCGTCGGCGAGCCGGCGGCGGCGCGGCTGCTGGCCTTGTGGCCCATTTCCATGATGTCGATCTCGCCGTTGCGCGGCCAGGTCTGCGGGCTGGTGCCCAGCATCCAGGCGGCCGGCCACAGGCCGACGCCCAGCTGCGGCGTGGCGATGCGCATCTCCACCATGCCGTACTGCACCTGCACCTTGCCGCGGGAGTCGACCTTCCCCGAGGTGAAGACGTTGCTGCCCACCGTCTGGTTCTGCGCCTTGATCGCCAGCGCCCGCGTGCCGCCCTCGAACGGCACGTTGACGATGGACAGGTTGTTCGGGCTGTAGTACTCCAGTTCCTGGTTGCCGTAGCCGCACAGGTTGATCTGGCAGCCGTTGCCGTCGTACGTGGTCCACACGCTGGTGTTGAGCGTAGTGCCATTGAACTCGTCGGACCACAACAGCGCGCCGATGACCGGACTGGTGACGCTGGCCGAAACTTGCGCGCCATACGCCATCAGGATGCCGGCGGCGACGGCGGACAGAACGATTTTTGGTTTTTTCACAGTGACTCCCTCGTATTCACACTTCCTCGTTTTCGGACCGGACGGACGTCCGGCCCGCACCTTCACCGGCATCGTCGTGATGCCGGCTTAACCGCTTGCGGCGAGGAGAATGAAGCTGGGCTCAGCGTAAATTTTGGGCGCAAGAGTACCCCGCGCTACGAGGCGTTTCGCTTGTACCTGCAGTCTCCGTGCCGGCCAGGTCGTCGCCCGGGCTCTGTCGTTTGCTAGAATTGGAAACGATTCCAATTCCATTCACAAAATATATTCCGATAAATATTTTTTGTCAACGCCGGTGCGCAACAGTGTGCACGTCCGGTAAACTAAGCGTTCCGCCACTCAGGGACTTTCATGGACCATCAACTCGAACAACGCATCCTCGCCTGCGAGCAGGAAAACGCCCGCTTGCGCAAGAAAATCAACCGCCAGAACGGCTTGTGGATGCTGGGATTGCTGCTGGCATTGGGCGGCGGCGCGATCGCCGGCAACAGCATCAGGAACGCAGTATTCGACAGCGTCAAGGCCAGGGAAGTGGTGGTGGTCGATGGCAAAGGCGTGATACGCGCCCGCCTCGGCGGCGACTTGCCGGATGCCGTCATGGCCGGCGGGCGCGTGTCCAAGCGCGGCTCGAAGGCGGCCGGCGTGATGCTCTACGACGAGGAAGGCATCGAGCGCGGCGGCTACGTGACGCAGGACGAAGGCAGCAACGTCATGCTGACGCTGGATTCCAAATACCGCCAGGCCGCGCTGTTTGTCGCCGGCCCCGATCAGGCCCAGGCCAGCGCGATAAAACTGTGGACGGCGGGCAGCTCGATCGAACTGCGCTCCGACAGCAACGGCTCGCGCCTGAGCGTCGCCGACAAAGCGGGCGTCACGCACCAGCAACCGGTCATCGCCCCGCTCTCCCCCGCCACCTGCACGCAGCAAAAAGAATACGAGCGCAAGTACCCGGGCGAACGCGTCTGCCAGTCGCGCTACACCGAGGCCGCCTGCAGCGCTTGTCTGCAAAGCGAATAATACCGAGCCCGGACCCGCACACTACTCCGTCAAAGACTAGTCCACCGTAATCGCCAGATCGCGCCCCTTGGTGGCGGCGTTGCCGGCGTAGTCTTCGGCGATGATGCGCAAGGTGTAGTTGCCGGGGCCAAGGGCGCCGATATTCCAGGCGCCGGGCGTCAGCGCGCCGTGCATCAGCGTGTTGTTGATGGCGTAGGCGAAGCGCGTCTCGGCGGCGCCGTGCACGGTGATGCCGCTCGATGCCGCGTACGCGACCTTCACCGCGTCGCGATTGCGCGGCAGGCGGTCGTACAGCTGCGTGATGACCGGCTGCTCCATGCCGGGGATCAGCTCGCCGTCCGCGTTCAGCAGCTGGTAGCCCAGCTTGAACAAGCCCAGCCGCCGGCGCGCCTGGTCGCCGTTCATCTGGTCGAAGGCGTCCACGACGATCTGCACCTGGCCCAGGCTGCGCTTGACCAGCAGGCGGCCGCCGACCTTTTCCTTCAGCGCCGCGCCGCTGCCGTCGACCAGCGCGATGCTTTGGATTTGCGGCGGGATGGTGTCCTCGAGATCGATGAATGGCAAGCTCAGCGGATTGATCGCGCCGCCGTTCGGCATGTAGTCCAGGTGCACGTGGGCCATGCGGTTGACCGTGCCCAGCGTTTCGCCGACGACGAAGCGGGTGCCGCGCTTGACCCGCACCGATTCGGGCGCGCCCTTCTCACTCTTCAGGATCTGGAAGCGCGGGTCGAGCAGCTTGTCCTTCGCGTCGCGGCCGACGCGCATGTGGATGTAGCGCAGGCCGTCGAGCGCCAGGCCTTCGGACAATTCGCCATAGCTCCAGGACGCATGCGGGTCGCTGATCTTGCCGGCGGTGACGGCCAGCACCGGCGTGCCGATCGCGGCCTGCACGTCCATGCCGGAGTGGAAATGGTCGCGGCTTTCGCCGTCGAAATTGCCGCGCACCTCGCCCATCAGGCCGACCACCTCGTGCGCCTTGTCCTGCGGCTTGACCGGCCACAGCATCGTGGCGCCGTGCGCCGGCAGCCCGGCCGGCGGCTCGTCCGGCGCGGCGGCCTGCCCCGCCAGCGCCTGCGCCACATGATGCAGGCGGAACGTGGCGCCGTCGGTGACGAACAGCGAGCCATCCCGGGCCAGCGCCATGCCGCGCGGCGCGTACAGGCGCACGGCGCCATCGGCGCCCACTTCCGGCCGGGCCGGATGGTCGGCGTCGGCCAGGGCGACGACTTCACCGGCCGGCGTGATCTGCGCGATGCGGCCGTGCGAATTGCTGGCCAGGTAGAGATAGCCGTCCGTCGTCAGCGCCAGCGCGACCGGCGAGCGCAGCAGCGAGTTGCGGTCGTCCTCCTTCGCCGCGGCCACGGTGCTGACGTTGCCGGCCTTGTCCAGCTTGCGGATCGCGTCATTGCCGGTGTCGGCGATGTAGAGGTCGCCCGCGGCGCTGATCGCCAGCCCGCCCGGCGTGTCGAACAGCGCCTGCGCCGCCGCACCGTCCCTGAGTCCGGCGCGGCCGCCGCCGGCGAGCGTGGTGACGTCGCCTTGGGGCGTGATGCGGCGGATGCGGTCGTTGTAGCTGTCGGCCACGTAGACCACGCCGTTCGCGTCCACCGCCACCCCCAGCGGTCCGTTGAATTGCGCGTTGGGTCCGCGGCCGTCCTTGTTACCGGCGATGCCGTCGCCGGCCAGGGTCGACACCACGCCGTCGGGCGTCACCTTGCGGATGGCGTTGTTGCCGGTGTCGGCCACGTACAGGTTGCCGGCGGCGTCGATCGCCAGGCCGGACGGGGTGTGGAAGGCGGCCGCCTTGCCGCTGCCTTCCGCGTAGCCCTCGACCGCGCCGGCCAGCGTGGTGCTGACGCCGTCCAGGCCGATCTTGCGGATGCTGTTGCCGTCGCCGCCGTCGGCCACGTACAGGTTGCCGGCCTGGTCGAGCGCCACGCCGAAGGGATCGGCGAAGCGCGTGCGGCGGCCGTTGCTGCCGTTGTTCACGCCCGGCATGCCGTCGCCGGCAACGGTGGTGACCCGCGCGCTCCAGTGCGGCTGCGTGCCCTGGGCCGCCGACGGCCGCGCCACCGTGCCGATCGCGTCGCCGCCGCTTTGATGCGTCAGCAAATACGCCGCCCCGCCGCCGCCCAGAGCGCCGCCCAGCGCCAGTGCCAGCGCCGCTAATTTGAATTGGTTTGGAGACACGTTCACCACGCCTAAAAAAATTGACCAAAAGAAAACCAGCTTAGCCGATAACTGCCGCGCCAACAATACGGCCGACGCGCGCCGTTATTGTGCGGCCCACTGCAACGGCCCCTGATGAGGCGACGCGACAATGGCCCGCATCTCGCCCGCCGCGACGGCCGCCTCGGCATCGGCCAGGAAGCGGCGCACGGCCGCGTCCACCGCGTCGGCGTTTGCGGCGGCCTCCCCCGCCGCGACCGCCTCCACGCCGACCCAGGCGTCGCGCCAGCCGCGCTTGGCGGCGTACAACGCCGCGTCGGCCAGGCGCTGCAAGGTGTCCAGCGACGCCGTGGTCGGCAGCCCGGCAACGAAGGGATAGGCGACGAAGCCGATGGAAATCGTCTTGCGCAGCACGCTGCCGTCGGGCAGCACGAACGCGTGGGCGGCAATGGCGGCGCGGATCTTCTCGGCCAGTTGCGGCCCCTGCCTGCGGTCGACAAAACGCACCAGCAGCAGGAATTCCTCGCCGCCCCAGCGCACCACGTAGTCCGACGAGCGCAGGCACTGCCCGAGCACGCCGGCCGTCTGGACCAGCACGGCGTCGCCGGCGGCGTGGCCGTACGTGTCGTTGACCTGCTTGAAGTGGTCGAGGTCGAGCATGAACATCAGCAGGTCGGAATCGGGCTGCCCGGTGCTGTGGCGGCGCTGCGCCAGGTCCAGGTCGGCCTGTATCGCCTGCTCGAGGAAGCGGCGGTTGCGCAGCTGCGTCAGCGGATCGGTCAGGCTGGCCTGCTCGATGCTGCGGTAGGCGGCCTCCAGCGCCGCCGTGCGCTCGGCCACCGTGCGCTCCAGCCAGGCGCCGCGCCGGCGCAATTGGCGCAGCCGCAGGCGGAACAGGCCGGCCACCAGCGAGGCCGCCAGCGCCAGCGCCAACGCCCTGCACCACCAGGTCTGGTACCAGGCCGGCACGACGGCCAGTTCCATGCCCCATTCGTGCGGGCTCCAGACGCCGTTGCGGTTGCTGCCCTGCACGCGCAGCCGGTACTGGCCGGGCGGCAGATGGGTATAGGCTGCCACGCGGTCGCCGGCGTTCAGCGTGATCCAGTCGGTGTCGTAGCCGTCCAGGCGGTAACGATAGCGCAGCTTGTGCGGCGCGCTGAAGTCCAGCGCCGCGAACTCCAGCCGCAGGTTGTTCTGGCCCGGCCGCAGGCTGCGCTGCGCCAGTTCGGCGGCGCCCGGCTGGCCGGCGCCGTCGATGCTGAGGCCGCTGGCGATCACCGGTGGCTGGTAGTCCCAGTCGCGCAAGGCCTGCGGACGCACCACCAGCAAGCCTTCCGGCGAGCCGAACATCAGGTCGCCGTTGCGCGCCAGCACCCGGCTGGCGATATACAGCGTGCGGAACGCGTTGCCGTCGGCGCGCTCGAAGCTGCGCCAACGCCAGCTGACCGGATCGATGCGCACGCGGCCGCCGAGCCAGACCTGCCCCTGGGCGTCCTGCAACAGCGACTCCGGCGGGTGCGACGGCAGGCGCAGGCGCGGCCCCAGCACGTCGAAATGGGCGGTCTTGCCGTCCCAGCGCTCGAGTATGGCGGCGCCGCCCTGCGTCGCCAGCCACAGCTTGCCGTCGCGCGCCACCATCAGGTCCGGCACCCAGTCGTCGGGCAGGCTGTCGGCACGGGACGGATCGCGCACGATGCGGCGCGCCTTGCCGGTGGCGGTGTCGAAGGCGTTGACGCCGTGATTGGTGCCGGCCCACAGCGTACCGTCCGGGGTGAAGGCCAGCGACTCGACCTCGCGCCCGGACAGCGTGCTGTCGTCGGCCGGATCGTGGCTGTAGGCGGTGATGCGGCCGGCGCCGTCGGGGCCGGCCGCGATGCGCGCCATGCCGTTGAGCGAGCCCAACCAGAGGGCGCCGTCGGCGCCGAAGGTCATCGCGCGGATCGCGCCGCCGGGCAGGCCGCTGTCCTTGCCGTAGCGCTGGAAGCGGCGCTGGCCCGGCGCCATGCGGTGCAGCACGCCGTCCAGCGTGCCGACCCAGATGACGCCGTCCGGCCCCTGGGCCATGCAGGTCACGGAGCCGTCAGACAGGGCGCCGGCGGCGGCCGGGCCGGGGCGGAAACCGCCGCGCAGATGGCCATCGGCGTCGAGCACGTCGATGCCGTTGCCGTTGGTGCCCAGCCAGCGCATGCCGTCGGCCGTCTCCAGGGTGCGCACCACGGCCGGATGGCTGATGCCGTCGCCGTTGGCGGGACTGTGGCGCAACTTGAGGAAGGCGCGGCCGCGCGGATCGTGCCAGGCCAGGCCGCCGCCCCAGGAGCCGGTCCACGCCAGGCCGGAACGGTCGACCATCAGGGCGCCGACGCGGTCGCCGCCGATGCTGTTCAGGTCACCTCCGTCGTGGCGCAGCCGGTCCACCACTTGCAGCGTCCCCATGTCGACCACATCGATGCCGCCGCCGAAGGTGCCCAACCACATCTCGCCGGGCGTCGGCTGGGCGATGGCGTAGATCCAGAAGTGGCTCAGCCCCACCCCGCCGCCCTTGCCGCGCGGCGGCAGGCGGTGCAGCCGGCCGCCGGCCGGATCCAGCACCGCCGCGCCGTTCTGCGCGGTGCCGATCCAGATGCGGCCGCGGTCGTCCTGGAACAGCCGGGTCAGATGCTGGCCGGCCAGCGAGTCCGGGTCGCGCGGGTCGGAGGCGATCCGCTCGAAGCCACCGCCGTCGCCGCGCCAGCGCTGCAGACCGTCGCGGCTGCCGACCCACAGGCGGCCGTCGCGGTCGACCAGCACGGCGCGGACCTGGTTGTTGGCCAGGCTGGACGCATCCCGCTCGTCGTGGCTGAAATGGCGGAAGCTGCCACTGGCGGGGTCGAAGCGGTCGACGCCATTGTCGGTGGCGATCCACAGGCGGCCGTCGCGGTCCTCGGCGATGGATTCGACGCGGTCGTTGCCCAGGCTGGCCGGGTTGGCGTCGTCATGCCGGTATTGGGTGTAGCGGTCGGTGCGCGGATCGAACGCGGCCAGCCCGCCGCTGATGGTGCCTACCCACACGCGGCCGTCGCGCGCGGCCAGCAGGGCGCGCACATAGCTGCCGCCCGGCGTGGTGGCGTCGCCCGCCTTCGGCCGGAACACCTTGTAGGCGTAGCCATCGTAGCGGACCACGCCGTCCTGGGTGCCGATCCAGATCAGGCCGCGCCGGTCCTGCGCCATCGCCGTGCTCAAATGGGCCGGCACGTCGTCGGGCATCGCCACCCGCTCGAACGATACGAGGCCGGGCCGGCTTTGCGCCGACGCCGGCGCGACCGCCAACAGCAGGCACAGCATGGCCACCGTACGCACCAGAAAAGATTTCACGACAGTCGCTCGCAGCTTGCAATGTTGAAGCAGACATTATTGCATGCACGCATTTAATTTTGAGCAAAAAAAAGCCCGCTACGGGAGCGGGCTAAATCTATTTCCTTGGAGGAGAATAGAGGAGACAGGTGAATGATGCTGCATCGCGGCATATAGATCCAATTTATATTGGCAATAGCAGACATAATATTGGTGAATAACACAAAAAAAGCCCCGCGACCGGCGCGGGGCTTGGGGCCTAACTGAGAGACTTATTTGTTGATGTCGGCAGCGTAAGGCAGCACGCGCGATGCCATGCGGGTGTCGGTTTTCAGCAACCCCACTTCGTCGGCCAGGATGTGCACCGCTTCGTTGAGCAGCACGTCCTTGGCGGCCTTGGCGGCTTTTTCCGCGTCCAGTTCCGCCGTCAGCGAGCGCTCGTCGCCCTGCAGGCCGTCGTCGGTGCGCAGCGCGCCCTTGACCGAGGCCACCTTCGGCGATGGCGCCGCCTTGCCGTTGGCAGGCTTGGCCGAGATGGCCTTGTTCAGCGCGTCCTTCGGATCGGGGATCAGCACCGGATCGTCGGCGCCCAGCGTGGTCGACAGCAAACGCGCCTCGCGCAGCTTGGCGCGGGCTTCCTGGGTCTCGCGCTCCTTGCGGCGCACCGTTTCGTTGAGCGAGATCAGGTTGTCCTTGCGCTGTTTCTTGACCAGGGCGATGTCTTCCGACAGGTACTGGAAGTCCTTGTCCTTGGCCACGCGCGCTTCATGCCGCTTGTCGAGCAGCGGCACGATGTCCTTCAGGTCGCCGGTCGGGATGTACGGCGCCGGCTTGATCGAGGTCCACGGCAAGGCGTTGTCGTAGCTCGACTCGCCGAAGGTGTCCGAATCGGCCATGGTCGGCAGCTTGATGTCGGGCGTGACGCCGCGCAGCTGCGTGGTGCCGCCGTTGATGCGGAAGAATTGCGCGATCGTCATCTTCAGCTCGCCGTAATGCACCTTGTCGTTCTGCGCGAAACGGTCCAGGCCGAAGATGGTCTGCACCGTGCCTTTGCCGAAGCTCGGCTCGCCGATGATGACGCCGCGGCCGTAATCCTGGATCGCCGCCGCGAAGATCTCGGAGGCCGAGGCCGAACCGCGGTTGATCAGCACGCCCAGCGGGCCGTCCCAGGCCATGCCCGGGTTGACGTCGCTTTCCACTTCGACCTTGTTGTCGCTGTTGCGCTGCTGCACCACCGGGCCCTTGTCGATGAACAGGCCGGTCAGCTCGACCGCCTCGCTCAGCGAGCCGCCGCCATTGTTGCGCAGGTCGATCAGCACGTTGTCGACTTTTTCCTTCTTCAGCTCGCCCAGCAGGCGGGCCACGTCGCGGGTCGCGCTCTTGAAGTCCTTGTCGCCCTTGCGGCGGGCTTCGAAGTCCTGGTAGAAGGTCGGCAGCGAGATCACGCCGATGCGGCGCTTGGCCGTGCCGTCCTTCACCTCCAGGATGGATTTCTTGGCCGACTGCTCTTCCATGCTGATTTTCTTGCGCACCAGCGAGACCGTGGTGTGCTTGCCGTCGACGCCGGCGTCGACCGGCTGGATGTCCAGTCGCACGGTCGAGTCTTTCGGGCCGCGGATCAGCGCGACGACGTCGTCGATGCGCCAGCCCAGCACTTCGGTCATCGGCGAGCTGTCGTCCTTGGCCACGCCGAGGATCTTGTCGCCGACCTTGATCTTGCCCGACAGCGCGGCCGGGCTGCCCGGCACCACTTCGCGCACGACGGTGTAGTCTTCGCGGGTCTGCAGCACGCAGCCTATGCCTTCGAGCGACAGGCGCATGGCGATGTCGAAGTTTTCCGACGCGCGCGGGCCCAGGTAGTTGGTGTGCGGCTCGATCGACATGGCATAGGCGTTCATGAAGATCTGGAACACGTCCTCATTGGTCAGCTTGCGCGAGCGCGAGACGTAGCTCTCGTAGCGCTTGTCGAGCGTTTCGCGGATGCCCTTGTCGTCCTTGCCGGCCAGCTTCAGGCGCAGCCAGTCGTTCTTGACGCGCTTGCGCCACAGTTCCTTCATTTCCGCTTCGCTCTTGACCCAGTCGGCCTTTTCGCGGTCGTACTGGTAGCTTTCGTCGAGGCTGAAATCGGGCTTGGTCTTCAGCAGTTCGCGCGCATAGGCGATGCGCTCGTTGAAGCGCTGCTGGTACTGGTTGTAGATGGAAAACGGTACGCTGAGGTTCTCGCCGGTGATGGCGTCGTCCAGGCGGGTGCGCACGATGGCGTACTGGTCGATGTCGGCCTGGGTGAAGAACAGTTTTTCGGCGTCCAGCGACTTGAAGTAGCGGTCGAAGATCTTCTCCGACATGGCATCGTCCAGCGGCGTGGATTTGTAATGCAGTTTGGTCAGCACCCGTGAGGCCCACAGGGCGGCCTGGGTTTGGCCCGGCTGGGGCTTGAGGACGGTGTCCGCAGCCGCTTTTTCCGGCACGGCTGCGCCGGCCTGCACTGACAGGGCCGCAAGGACGGCCACCAACAGCATTTGCTTCTTCATCGGCTTACTCCGAAACGTGATATTCAATTGATCGGTGAGTCGCAGCGCCGGGCGCTGCGATTCCATTCTACAGGATAGCAGCCGCAGAACGGCACTGGTAATCACAGTGGTAAAACGCAGTGTCGCCGCCCTGGCTTAAGGCTGACTGAAATGGGCGCCGCCACATTTATGTTGCTTTGCAGCAAAAATGTGCTACTATTCCGGCCTTGATATTTTGACGGCCCCGCCACCCTGTATTCCGGCAGAGCCCCACGCCTCCCTTGCGCGAGGCGTTTCGTAGCTTTGTAGCGTGAAGCAGTCGCTCCCCGGCCCCCGGAGCGTGCTCGATGCAGAGCAAGCCCAATCAGCAATACCTTCTCTAAAAAAAACATGCAAACCTTTACCCTGAATCCGCGCCGCTGGGGCGTTGGCAGCAAGATAACCATTTTCACGCTGAGCCTGCTCTGCGTCATCCTGGCGATATTGCTCACGCTGATCAACGCCAGCACCTCTTCCATGCTGAAGGAGCGCGCCAAGGCCAACGTCGCCAGCACGCTCGGCGGCATCAGCAATACCGTCGAGGTGTTCAACGCGGCGATGACCAACGAGGCGTCGAGCTTCGCCCGCCTGTTCGCGGCCGGCTTCGCCAACGGCAAGTTCACGCTGGAGCCGGACACCACGGTCGACATCGGCGGCAAGCCCACGCCCACGCTCAAGCACGACGGCAAGACGCTGAACCTGGACTTCAGCATCCCGGACAAATTCACCGGCGACACCGGCGTGGTCGCCACCATCTTTGCCGCCAGCGGCGACGAGTTCGTGCGCGTCAGCACGTCGCTGAAGAAGGAAAACGGCGAGCGCGCCGTCGGCACCCAGCTCGACCACGCCCACCCGAGCTACAGCCTGCTGCGCGCCGGCGGCAGCTACATCGGCCTGGCCACGCTGTTCGGCAAGCAATACATCACCCAGTACGACCCGATCAAGGACAGCGGCGGCAAGGTCATCGGCGTGCTGTTCATCGGCCTCGACATCTCGAAGAACATGGCCATGCTGAAGGAAAAAATCAAGGCCATCAGGATCGGCGAGACCGGCTATATCTACGTCGTCAACGCCGCGCCCGGCAAGGCGCAGGGGACCGAGCTGGTGCACCCGACCAAGGAAGGCGTCAACGTCATCGACACCCGCAGCAGCGACGGCCGCCCGTTCATCAAGGAGATGCTCGAGGCCGGGGAAGGCAGCATGCGCTACGACTGGGCCGACAAGGACGGCGACGCGCCGCGCGAAAAGATGGTCGAGTTCCACACCTTCAAGCCGTGGAACTGGCTGATCGTCGGCGGCACCTACACCGAGGAAATCACCCACGAGGCCGGCCAGCTGCGCAACCGCTACGCCATGCTGGGCGTGGCCGCGCTGCTGCTGTTTGCCGTGCTGCTGTTCCTGCTGGTGCGCGCCTATGTCACGCGGCCGCTGTGCCGCGCCGAGGCGGCCGCCACCCGCATCGCCCAGGGCGACCTGGACGTGCATCTGGAAATCGACCACAAGGATGAAATCGGACTGGTGCTGCGCGCGCTCAACGGCATCGGCAACAACCTGTCCAACGTGGTGGGCCAGGTGCGCCTGGGCGCCGAGCAGATCGCCACCGCGTCCAACGAAATCGCCGCCGGCAACCTCGACCTGTCGTCGCGCACCGAACAGCAGGCGTCCAGCCTGGAAGAGACGGCGGCGTCGATGGAGCAGCTGAGCAGCGCCGTCCGGCAAAACGCCGACAACGCCGCGCAAGCCAACCAGATGGCGCTGGCCGCGTCGGGCATCGCCGCCAGGGGTGGCGAGGTGGTGGCGCAGGTGGTCGACACCATGGGCTCGATCAACCAGTCGTCGCGCAAGATCGTCGACATCATCTCGGTCATCGATGGCATCGCTTTCCAGACCAACATCCTGGCGCTGAACGCCGCAGTGGAAGCGGCCCGTGCCGGCGAGCAGGGCCGCGGCTTTGCGGTGGTGGCGTCGGAAGTGCGCAACCTGGCGCAGCGTTCGGCCACGGCGGCCAAGGAGATCAAGGTGCTGATCGACGATTCGGTCAGCAAGGTCGATGTAGGCAGCAAGCAGGTGGAACAGGCCGGCACGACGATGCGCGAAGTGGTCGACAGCGTGCGCCGGGTGACCGACATCATGGCCGAGATCAGCAGCGCCAGCGAAGAGCAGCGCGCCGGCATCGGCCAGGTGCACGAAGCGATCGCGCAGATGGACCAGGTGACGCAGCAAAACGCCGCGCTGGTGGAAGAAGCCGCCGCAGCGGCCCACGCGCTGCAGGACCAGGCCGCCGACCTGGAACAAGTGGTACGCGTGTTCAAGCTCCGCTAATACTCGGTAAAAAACCCGGGTCGGTTCTGCTTTATAATTTGCGCATGGTTAAATTTCTCCGGCACCGGCGCAGCTGCAGCCTGATCGTTTGCATCGCGATCCTGCTGAACCTGCTTGCGCCGGCGATCGGCCACGCGATGGCGCAATTGTCGCGCGATCCGCTGGCGCTGGAGATTTGCAGCGTCAGCGCTGCGCCGTCGAAGCAGGCGCCTCCGGCCACGCACGCGATCAAGCATTGCGTGCTGTGCGCCATCCACACTGACGGCGCCGCGCCGCCGCCCGCCGCGCGCGGACTGGTCATGATGCTGGCCGGCCATGACCGCTATCCGCCACTGCATTATCAGTCGCCTTCCCCGCTGCACATCTGGCCCGCCGCCGCGCCGCGCGGGCCGCCCGCCCTGTCCTGACACTCCCGAGACTTCGCACCCACTGGCCGCGCCATCCCGGCGCCGCCGGCGTGCGCCCATGGATTTCATCGACAGGATCATTTATGCATCGCCGTACCCTACTCGCCGCGCTGGCGGCATTGCCGCTGGCCGCCCCTACCGCCCACGCAGCCCATGCTGCGCCGGCATACACCGGCATCGACATCACCGGCAGCAGCATCGGCCCGGACTTCCGCCTGTCCGACAGCAGCGGCAAGTCCGTCTCGCTGCGCGACTACCGCGGCAAATACGTGCTGCTGTTCTTCGGCTTCACGCAATGCCCGGACGTCTGCCCGACCGCGTTGTCGCGCGCGGTCGAGATCAAGCGCCTGCTGGGTGCCGATGGCGACCAGCTGCAAGTGCTGTTCATCACCGTCGATCCCGAACGCGACACCGCCGCGCTGCTGGCCGAATACATGCGCGCCTTCGATCCCCGCTTCGTCGGCCTGCGCGGCGACGCCCGGCAAACCGCCCAGGCCGCCAAAGACTTCAAGATCTTTTACCGCAAGGTGCCCAGCGGCAGTTCGTACACGATGGATCACACCGCCATCACCTACGCGATCGACGCCGCCGGCAAGATCCGTCTCGCCTTCAAGCACGAGCAAACCGCCCAGCAATGCGCGGCCGACCTGAAACTGCTGATGCAGCCCGCAAAATCCACCAGCTTCCTGAAAGGACTGTTCCAATGAAAAAATTCTTCACGCTGCTGCTCGCCGCAGCCCTGCCCGCCTTCGCCCAAGTGACCGTCAGCCAGCCGTGGGTGCGCGCCACCGTGCCGCAGCAACACGCCACCGGCGCCTTCATGACGCTGACCTCGTCCGGCGGCGGCCGCCTGGTCGGCGCCAGTTCGCCGCTGGCCGGCGCGGTCGAGGTGCACGAGATGAAAATGGTCGACGACATCATGCGCATGCGCCAGATCGACGGCTTGCCGCTGCCGGCCGGCCAGGCGGTCACGCTGATGCCGGGCGGCTATCACCTGATGCTGCTGGAATTGAAGCAGGTGATGCAGGACGGCGACAAGGTGCCGCTAACGCTGGAGCTGGAGGACGCCAACCACGTGCGCAGCAGCATCACCGTCGAGGCGCCGGTGCGGCCGCTGAACGCGGCGGCCGGACACCATTAAGTCCACGGCGCCCACTGTGCGATCGCCCACCACGCCAGGCCGGCGATCAGCAGGTAAGGCCACGAGCGCAGCGAAATTTTCCAGTCGACCGTGGACGGCCAGCACGCCAGGAACTGCGGCGCAACGGCAAACGCCAGGGCGACGTCGATCCACTGGAAATGCAGGCCGGCGCGGGTGCGCCACCAGGCCACCACAAACGGCAGCACCACGACCACGAACGGCGCCAGCGCGGACGGCGCCGCGTTGTACCAGCGCACCCGGGTCAGCCGCACCGAGCCCAGTTCCCAGCCCTGCCCGACGCGGCGCGGAATGACGGTGAAGGCGGCCGGCCGGGCGCCGGTCAGCAAGCCGGCGACGAAATGCGCCAATTCATGGCACACCGTGCCGGCCAGCGTGAACAGGAAAAAGAAGGGATGGCGGGCCGACAAGGCGCGGATCAGCAGCGCCAGCAACAGCGACGGCGCCAGGTACAGCAAGATGTCGCGATGGTGGCACAGCCACGCGGGCGCGAGCGTACTACATTCAAACAGGCTGCTCATGGCCGCATCGTCGCACGGCGGCCGCGCGCCGTCAATTTGACTCTGCCACCCCAGAACACAGTTGTACGATGTCATACATCTGAGCTATGATAGGCCATCATAACCAAGTAGTGCAAGGAGACCGCATGACCCCACAACCCGCCGCCAGCCGCGTCCGCTGGCTGATCCTGGCCATCCTGTTCGCCGTCACCACCATCAACTACGCGGACCGGGCCACCATCGCGATCGCCGGGCCGGAACTGAAAAAGCTGCTCGGCCTGTCGCCGGTGCAGATGGGCTTTGTGTTCTCGGCCTTTGCCTGGTCCTACGTGCTGGCGCAACTGCCGGGCGGCTGGCTGCTGGACCGCTTCGGCTCCAAGGTCACGTATTTCTTCAGCATCTTCCTGTGGTCCACCTTCACCATGCTGATGGGCACGGTGGGCTTCCTCACCGGCGCGGCCGCCGTCGCCACACTGTTCACGCTGCGCCTGCTGATCGGCGCGGCGGAGGCGCCCTCCTTCCCCGGCAACAGCCGCCTGGCCTCGGCCTGGTTCCCGACCGCCGAGCGCGGCACGGCGGCCGCCATCTTCAACTCGGCCCAGTACTTCGCCACCGTGCTGTTCGCGCCGCTGATGGGCTGGCTGGTGCACAGTTTCGGCTGGCAAAGCGTGTTCTATGTGATGGGCGCGCTGGGCATCGTCATGTCGCTGGTGTGGCGCAAGACCGTCTACGGGCCGAAGGATCATCCGCGGATCAATGCTGCCGAGCTGGCCTACATCGAGGCGGGCGGCGCGCTGGTGGACCTGGAAAGCAAGAACAAGGTCGCCGCCACCACCGAGCTCGACACCTGGTCCTGCATCCGCCAGCTGCTGGGCAACCGCATGCTGCTGGGCGTCTACATAGGCCAGTACTGCATCAACACGCTGACCTACTTCTTCCTGACCTGGTTCCCGGTCTACCTGGTGACCGAGCGCCACATGACCATCCTCAAAGCCGGCTTCGTCGCCGCGCTGCCGGCGGTGGCGGGCTTCCTCGGCGGCGTGCTCGGCGGGGTGATCTCGGACCGCATGATCAAGTCCGGCAAGTCGCTGTCGATGGCGCGCAAGACGCCCATCGTCGGCGGCATGCTGCTGGCGATGTCGATGATCGTCTGTAACTACGTCGACGCGGACTGGCTGGTGGTGCTGGTGATGTCGCTGGCCTTCTTCGGCAAGGGCGTCGGCGCGCTGGGCTGGGCCGTGGTGGCGGACACCTCGCCCAAGGAAGCGGGCGGCATGAGCGGCGCGCTGTTCAACACCTTCGGCAACACCGCCGGCATCACCACGCCCATCGTCATCGGCTACATCCTGCAGGAAACCGGCTCGTTCGCAGGCGCGCTGGTGTTCGTCGGCGCCAACGCCGCCGTCACCGTGCTGTGCTACGTGCTGATGGTCGGCGAAATCAAGCGCTTCGAGTTCAAGACGCCGGTGCTGCGCAAGATCGGCAACACCGGCGCGGCGGACGCTATTGCGCCGTCATCGACCACCAGTTGATGTTCCAGCCGCCCGCGCGCACGAAGATCGCCAGGTCCTGCTGGCCGGCCGTCAGGTAGACGGTGCCGGTGATGGTGGTCCAGTTCTGCCAGCCGCCGGTGTTGGGCACCGTCAGCGCCGCCAGGTCGGTGGCGTTCTTGCTCAGCACCAGCTGGCCGCCGTTGTTCGGGCTGGCGACGCGGAACTGCAGGTTGTACCAGCCGGTCTTCGGCACGTTGATCGGATAGCTCATCCAGTCGTTGGTGTCGACGTTGCTGACGTTGAAGCCGCCGCCCGCATCGGTGGTGGTTTCCATGCGCATGCCGCTGTGGTTGTTGAACATTTCCGCCTCGATGCGCTGGCCCGCCTCGGCCTTCCAGTTCATCCAGTAGGCGATGCTTTCATTGCGCACCAATGGCTGGGTGCCGAAGCCGCGGAAATAGCTCTCGATGGCGGCGTTGGTGGCGCTGCCCACGTCCAGCCCGCCGAAGCCGCCGCCGTTGCTGCTGTTGGTGACCATGCCCCAGCCCCACGAACTGGTATCGCCGTTGGAACCGCCGTAGCTGACCGTCTTGTAGGCCCAGTTGGTCGCGGCCCAGCCGTACATATTGTAGATGTCGTAGGTCTTGCGCGTGATCTGGCCGCCGTAGCTGCCGGTCAGCGTCCACGGCTGGAATTCGCCGATCAGGAACGGCGTGGCCAGGCCGGTCAGCTTGTTGTTCCAGTCGCAGGTCTCGCCGGTGCCGCTGGTGTTGCAGTGCAGCCAGTTGGCGTGCATATTGGCCTGCGCGGTGGCGCCCTGCACTTCATTCCATCCCCACAGGCCTGGGTAGAAGTGCATCCAGAACGCCACGTTGGTCAGGCCGCGCGTGTTCGGGTTGCCGTAGGCGTCGATGCCTGAGTTGTGGCCCGGCAGCAGGATCACGTGCGAAGGATCCTTGGCCCGCACCACGTTGAACAGCTCATAGGCGAAGTTGGCCAAGGTGGTGGCGTCCGTGCCCCACGGCTCGTTCAGCAGGTCGTAGGCCGCCACCGAGGTGCGGTTCTTGTAGCGGCTGGCGATCATGTCCCACAGCCATTTGGTGCGGTCGCGATAGGTGTTGTTGGTCCACATCTGCGCCGCCCCGACGCAGCCGTCGTGCTGTTCGCTGGCGGCGGCCTGGCCGCCGACCGCGCCGTGCAGGTCGAGGATCACGTACATGCCGCGCTTCTCGGCTTCGTTGATGGCGAAGTCCAGGTATTTCCATGCGTCGGGCCGCAACGTGTACGGATTGGCGTCGTCTTCCACCAGGCTGTACAGGAACGGCACGCGCACCACGTTCATGCCCATGCCCTTCATCAGGTCGAAGTCGCGGCTGGTGATCCAGCTGTCGCGATAGGCCGACATCAGCCGCTCTTTTTCCGCCGCGCCGAAGCGCCCGCTGAGCGCGGTCTCGAGGTGGCACTGGTCGCCGATGCCGGCGCCGTTGTTGGACAGGTTGGAGTTCATCATCCACATCTCCAGCGCCAGCCAGTTGCCCAGGTTGACGCCGCGCAGGTTGACGCGGTTGCCGGCGGTGTCGACCCAGTATTTGCCGTTCTGGCGGATCGCCGGCAAGGTCACGCCGGTGGTCTCGGGCGTGAACTGGATCCAGTTCAGGTTGAAGCCGCCCGTGCGGGCCTGCACCGTCAGGTTTTGCACGCCGGCGGTCAGGAACACATGCGAGCTGACGGTGGTCCAGGTTTGCCAGCCGCCGGTGCTGGGCAGCGTTGTGGTTTCGCCGATCGCCTTGCCGTTCTGGGTCAGCACGACCTGGCCGCCGCCGCCGGCCGAAGCCACGCGATACTGCACGGTGTACCAGCCGGCGCTGCTGGGGTTGATGCTGTAGGTCATGGTGTCGTTGGCGTCGATCCAGCCGACGTCGCTGCCGCCGCCGGTGTCGGTGGTCGCCTCCAGCGCGACGCCGCTCATGCTGGTGTAGCTTTCCGCCTCTATCTTGCCCGGCAAGACGGTTTGCGCGCCGGCCGGACCGGCGGCGGCAACCGCCAGTCCGGCCAGCGCTATCATGGATGTGATGCGTTGATGCAGTTTCGTCTTCATGTAGTCTCCGTTTTTTGTGATGAAGAACCGCTCTGCAGGATATGGAAGCGCTTCCACAATAGAGTGGAAACGTTACCAAATCTGCATGAAAACTATAACATCAAACAAACACGGAACACCACAAATTACGCACCGGACAGGCGCGTGACCGCGGCAAGGCTGCTTTCCGGCGAAAAGCCGTGATGCCGCAGGATCTCGACCAGCTCCTCCGGCGCGCCGCCGAGCTTGAGATTTTCGACGATCCAGCCGTGCCAGTCGGGCGTGACCTCCATCGCCTCCGACGCGATGTCGATGCCGGCGATCAGCCTGGCCAGCAGCGCGTTGATGCGCCTGGTGTCGATCAGGTGCTGGACCACCGTATGGCCGGAATACGGGAACGGATACAGCGTGCAGTTGCCGCCGGCGGCCAGCCGGTGCGCGTGCATGGCGTCGAGGTTGACCGACTCGGTGGCGTTGGCGCCGTCGGGTTTCGTGCCGAAGGCGATGTGCAGCTCGGGCCGCGCGCCCTCCTTCGCCCGGCGCAGTTCGGCCAGGTCGTAATAGCCGGACGGCGGCGGATCCTGGGCCAGGTCGCGCATCACCGCCAGCCAGCGCCGCTCGTGGTAGAGCTGCGCCTGTTGCACGTCGAGGAAGGACAAGGGGCCGAAGGCGATGATCTGCTGCGCGCCGAGCAGCTGGCCGTACATGATGGCGGCATACGCCCCCATCGACTGGCCGATGGTGATCACCTTGCTGGGCGCGATCGCCTGGACCAGCGCGCGCAGGCCGGCGGCCGTTTCATCGGGATGCGTGCCCAGGCCGTCTATCTTGCGGTGATACCAGGCGTTGCCGGAATCGCGCACCAGGATCTTGTTGAGGTGGCGCCCGCTGTTTTGCTCCAGCTTTTTCAGCCGTCCATAGAAATCGAATTCCGGCCGCGACTCCCACGACACGAAGCCGAACGCGATGACCAGCATCTCGCCCGGCACCACGCGGTCGAGCAGCACGTCGTCGGTGCTGGTCTTGACGTGCCGGTTATCCAGCGCGGGCACATCGGTGACGGACAACGGCATCGAGCGCGCTCCCGGGTTAGTGGTTAGTGGCTGTCGGTGTAGAAGCAGCGGCCGCAGGCCTGGCGGTAGCTCTCGTTGCCGCCGATGCTGATCTGCTCGCCCTCTTTCATGCGCTTGCCGTCCTGGTCGACGCGGATGTTCATCGTCGCCTTCTTGCCGCAGCTGCAGATGTTCTTCAGTTCCTCGATATCGTCGGACAGCGCCAGCAGATAGGCCGAGCCGGGGAACGGCTCGCCGCGGAAGTCGGTGCGCAGGCCGTAGGTGATCACCGGGATGCCGCGCACCTGCGCCAGCTGGTGCAGCTGCTGCACCTGCGCCGTGCTGAGGAACTGCGCCTCGTCGATCAGCAGGCAGGCGATCTTTTCATCGATCTTGTCGAGGAAATTGGTGGCGGCGTCGAACACTTCGGTCTGGCGCTGCGGGCCCAGCCGCGACGTGACCTGGCCGACGCCATAGCGGTTGTCGATGGCGGCCGTGAACAGCCGCACTTTCTGGCCCTGCTCTTCATAGTTGTGCGCCACCTGCAGCATGGCGGTGGACTTGCCCGCGTTCATCGCGGAATATCGGAAATAGAGTTTTGCCACTGCAGCCTTCGGATGTTATGTGCCGTCTGAAGTGCGCGATTATAAACCGTGGCGCGGCAAAAGAGCGCCCCCGCTCCAGCCCGCCGATTGTGTTCTCCTATGGGCGGCATAGATTCAATATACTTGCGATCAAATCGCATGCGAACTATAATACATTCACTAGTTAGCGATCCAATTGCCGACAACTCAGCCGCATACGACCCATCATTTGAGGAGCATCACCATGAAAACCATCGCCATCGCCCTGTCCATCGCCGCCCTGTTCACCTCCACCGCTGCGTCGGCGCAGGAGCAGCTGCAATCCGCCGAAACTTATTCCGGCTACACCGGCTTCGTCTCGACCAAAACCCGGGCCGAGGTCCGGAATGAACTGCGTCTCGCCCAGCAGCGCGGCGAAGTCGTCTCCGGCGAGCAATATCCGGAACGCGTGTTCGACGCCGCCACGCACAAGACCCGGGGCCAGGTGCGCGCCGAACTGGCCGCCTACCGCAACGGCCACCCGGACCAGGATACTGAAGTCGTCCGCTGATTCGCCACAAAGTGACCGGACTGCCGATGCGCGCAACCGCATCGGCCGAAAAAGCGCATACTTGCTCAAAAAGCAGCGAGGAGATCCATATGCGCGCACCGGCACTGTTCACCCTGATCGGCAATACGCCACTGGTCGAGATTACCCGTCTCGACACCGGCCCTTGCCGGCTGTTCCTTAAACTGGAATCGCAAAACCCGGGCGGCTCGATCAAGGACCGCATCGGCATGGCCATGATCGAAGCGGCCGAGAACGACGGCCGGCTCAAGCCCGGCGGCATCATCATCGAGGCCACCGCCGGCAACACCGGCCTCGGCCTGGCGCTGGTCGGACGGCTCAAGGGCTACCGCGTGCTGCTGGTGGTGCCGGACAAGATGTCGTCCGAAAAAGTGCTGCACCTGAAGGCGCTCGGCGCCGAAGTGCGCACCACCCGCTCCGACGTCGGCAAGGGCCATCCCGAGTATTACCAGGACTACGCCGCGCGGCTGGCGGCCGAGCTGCCCGGCGCCTGGTTCGCCGACCAGTTCAACAATCCCGCCAACCCGCTGGCGCACGAAACCACCACCGGCCCGGAAATCTGGCGCCAGATGGACCACGACGTCGACGCCATCGTGGTCGGCGTCGGCTCGTCCGGCACGCTGACCGGCCTGACGCGCTACTTCCGCCGCACCGCGCCCGAGCTGGAATTCATCCTGGCCGATCCCAAGGGCTCGATCCTGGCCGAATACGTCGCCACCGGCCACGTGGCCGAGACCAGCGGCTCGTGGGCGGTCGAAGGCATAGGCGAAGACTTCATCCCCGCCATCGCCGACATGAGCGGCGTGACCAAGGCCTACACCATCACCGACCAGCAAAGCTTCGACACCGCCCGCCTGCTGCTGCGCGAGGAAGGCCTGCCGGGCGGCTCGTCGACCGGCACCCTGCTGGCCGCCGCGCTGCAGTACTGCCGCGAACAGACCACGCCCAAGCGCGTGGTCAGCTTCGTCTGCGACACCGGCACGCGCTACCTGTCCAAGGTCTACAACGACGGCTGGATGCGCGACCAGGGCCTGCTGGCGCGCAAGCCGGAACACGACCTGCGCGACCTGATCGGCCGCCGCTACGACGCCGGCGAAGTCATCAGCGTGTCGCCGGAAGACACGCTGATGATCGCCTTCAACCGCATGCGCGCGGCCGACGTGGCGCAGCTGCCGGTGCTGTCGGGCGGGCGCCTGGTCGGCATCATCGACGAATCCGACCTGCTGCTGACGGTGGACACGCAGGCGCAGCGCTTCAACAGCCCGGTCGGCGCGACGATGACGCGGCGGCTGGAAATCCTGCATCCGACGGCCGACCTGCACGCGCTGCGCGCCACGCTGGACCGCGGCCTGACCGCCGTGGTGGCCGACGGCGACACCTTCTACGGCCTGATCACCCGCTTCGACCTGCTTAACCACTTGCGAAGGACTCTATCTTGAACGAACCGTTGAACAAGCAGCACAAAAAAGCCGCCCTCTCCACCCGCGTCATCCATGCCGGCCAGTCGCCCGACCCGTCGACCGGCGCCATCATGCCGCCGATCTACGCCACCTCCACCTTCGTGCAGGACAGCCCCGGCGTGCACAAGGGCCTGGACTACGGCCGCTCGCACAACCCGACCCGCTGGGCGCTGGAGCGCTGCGTGGCCGACCTGGAAAGCGGCGCCCAGGGCTTCGCCTTCGCCTCCGGCCTGGCGGCCATTTCGACCGTGCTGGAACTGGCCGACGCCGGCTCGCACATCATCGCCGGCGACGACATGTACGGCGGCACCTACCGGCTGTTCGAGCGCGTGCGCCGCCGCAGCGCCGGCCACGACTTCACCTACGTCGACCTGACCAAGCCGGAAAACCTGCTGGCCGCGATCAAGCCCGAGACGAAGATGGTCTGGGTCGAAACGCCGACCAACCCGATGCTCAAGCTGGCCGACCTGCAGGCGATCGGCAAGATCTGCCGCGAGCGCGGCATCATCGCCGTGGCCGACAACACCTTCGCCAGCCCGCTGGTGCAGCGGCCGCTGGAACACGGCTTCGACATCGTCGTGCACTCGGCCACCAAGTACCTGAACGGCCACTCGGACATCATCGGCGGCATCGCCGTGGTCGGCGCGGAGCCGCACCAGAAGGCCTGGTGCGAGCAGCTGGCCTTCCTGCAAAACTCGGTGGGCGCCATCTCCGGCCCGTTCGACAGCTTCCTGGTGCTGCGCGGCGTCAAGACGCTGGCCATCCGCATGGAGCGCCACTGCCGCAGCGCGCTGGAACTGGCGCGCTGGCTGGAGCAGCAGCCCAAGGTGCGCAAGGTCTACTACCCGGGACTGGAGTCGCACCCGCAGCACGCGCTGGCCCAACGGCAGATGGAAGGTTTCGGCGGCATCATCTCGATCGACCTGGACACCGACCTGCCGGGTGCCCGCCGCTTCCTCGAAAGCTGCTCGGTGTTCGCGCTGGCCGAAAGCCTGGGCGGCGTCGAAAGCCTGATCGAGCACCCGGCGCTGATGACGCACGCCAGCATCCCGGCGGCGCAGCGCGCCGCGCTGGGCATCGGCGACGGCCTGATACGGCTGTCGGTGGGAATCGAAGATATAGAGGATTTAAGGGCCGATATTCAGCGTTCGCTGGACGCGATTTAGCTGATACCATGCGGGAATTCAGTATTCTGTCCGAGACAACATGGAATTCCTCTTAATCATAGTCGGCGTGCTGGCCATCGGTTTTATCTACTCGATCGGCGTGGCCAGCGCCAAACCTATCGCCGGCAGCGATTTTTACAAGGTGTCCAGGGACGGCCGCGTGCTGGCCGGCGGCCAGAAGGTCAAGGTGCTGCGGCCCAAGGTGACGCCGGAAGGCCTGACGGTCAAGCTGCGCGTCGGCAGCCTCACCGGCGAATTCCTGGTCCACCAGCTGGTGGCCGAAGCACACCTGCCCAATCCGGCCGGCCTGAAAAACGTCCGCCACAAGGATGGCAACCTGCGCAACAACAAGGTCGAGAACCTGGCCTGGGTGCGCGAGCCGGCGCCGGCCGAAGCCGAGGCGGCGCCTGGCGGATAACGGGAACTGCCCCCGAAACGCTGCGCTAAGACGCCGCCTGAACGGCGACACTGGAGCTAGCCAGCAGGTAAAAAACTTCGTTTCCATCGACCCGCTCCCGGGTCCATCCTTGCAAGGCATAGAAGCTGTCTGCCCTTGTTCCCGCCCCGGTGCTCAATCGGACAAACTCCTGGCCTTGCTCAAAGAGCCACTCGACGGCCATGTTCAGCAATTGCTTGGCAAGCCCCCGCCCTTCGTATTCCGGCGCCATGAACAGCGCCCAAATTGATGCGTTGGTCTTGTTTGCGTAGCAGAATCCCGCGACACTCCCGTCAACTTCCGCGACCCAGCCGCGCCCCAGCAACTCCAGGTAATCTTCGTACATTTGCACGGTGATTCGGCTCGGGTCGGAAAGAACATTCTCGCCAACAGCCATCCGAATCGTCGACATCGCAGGAATGTCATGCGAATTTGCCCGGCGAAAATTGACTAATTTGCTTTGGGTCATGCTCAAACCTCTAATCTTTTTCCTTTTCTTTTTTACCCGTCACCTTATGCGCGCCGTCACGAAACGCATGCCCGACGTCCCGGGTAACCTTCCTTGCGCCATGTCCGACAGCGCGCGCGCCATCGCGAAAGCCGTGTCCAATCGCCGTGGTCGTCTTCTTGACCCCGTGGCCGACTTCCTTGGCAACCTTCTTGGTCTCGTCGACCGGGTGCACACCCTCGTCGGCAGCGGACGCCGATATGGCAAAGGACATCGCGATCGCCACTAAAACGGCCGCGAACACGTTCTGATGCAAAGGCTTTGAAGTCATATTCATTGCTGATCTCCCGGGTGATATTTACGTTCCAAATTCTTTTCCACGTCCGCCTTGTAGAACAGCACATCCTTGAATTCGCCTCGCGCGTACATCGCGGCCTGGTCGTAGAAGTGCGGCGATGCCGGATCTCCGCTCTCGCCGCCGGCCAGCACGCTGCGCGCCTTGATGCGCGGCCCGAACTCCACCGCCGCCACGAAGCTGTTGCCGCGCTCACCGTAGATGCGCTTGGTGGTCTGCTTCGACGTCATGCCGTAGGCGGCCAGCGAACCCCAGTTGGCAGACGCGAACGGCACCGGCAAACTGGGCTTGCTGTCGTCGAACGGCTGCACGATGTCGCCGGTCAGGCGCTGGAAGCGGTTGATCTCGCCCCAAGGCGTCTGCCACTTGCCGAAATCCGCGGTCAGCTTGGCCGTCGCATGCTCCAGCGCCTGCAAACGCTGCTGGGGCGTGATCGCGGCCTGCAGGTAGTCTAACACCTGTACCTCTTTCGCCTTGGCCGCCGCCTGATTGGCCGTATATAAATCCTGCACCCAGTATACCGCCAGCGAAGTCGGCACCGATTCCAGCGAGTAGCGCATGTCCCAGCCGCGCAGCGCGGCGATCTGCGGCGCCAGGCCGGCCTTGAGCGGGTCGCCGGCCGGCAGTTCGTCGTAGGCGGCGAACAGCTGCGGCAGCAGCGGCTCGAAGGCCGGCAGCTGCGTGTCGTAGGCGCTGGCGATCAGGCTGGCGAGGGTGAAGTTCTTTTTGTTCTCCAGCACCCGCACCGCGTGGATGCCGCGCGCGTTCTCGCCGTACTTCGACATATAGGCCGGATAGTCCCTGGCCTTCGGGCTGTAGGCGCCGGCCGCCGTGTACGGCCAGTTGTTGGTGTTCTGGATCCAGCCGTTCTTTGGATTGAACAGCGTGATGGTCTCCTTGACCGTGTGCAGGCCCTGCCACTCGGTGGCCGGATCGCTGCCGTCGACCGGGTGCGTCCAGTCGAACTTCGGATCGCGCTTCGGAATGAAGTTGCCGTGGAAGTAGGCGATATTGCCGTCGGCGTCCGCGTACACGGTGTTGTTGGACGAATTGGTGCGCAGCTCCATGGCCTTGTAGAAGGCCTGGTAGTTGCGCGCCTTGGTGCGGACGTAGGATTGCGTCAGCGCCTTCAGCGGCTCGTTCATCAGGCGCACGGCGACCCACTTGCCGTCGGCCGCGCGCACGATCGGGCCGTGGTGGCTGTAGTACACCTTGACCACCTTGCTGTCCATGCCGGCCGCGGTTTTATACGGCAGCGTGATGTCGACCGCCTTCAGCGGCCGCTGTTCGGCGCCGTACTGGTAGAAGAACTGACCGTCCTTCTCGCTGATGGTTTCCAGGTATTCGTCGATGACGTCGCCGCCGCCCGAGGTGTGCATCCAGCCGATACGGTCATTGAAGCCCTGGTAGACGAAGAACTGGCCCCAGGTCACGGCGCCGTAGGCGTTCAGGCCCTCGTCGCTGTGCACCTGCACTTCGGGACGGAAGTAGAACGAGGTGTGCGGATTAATCAGCAGCAGCGCATGTCCGTCCCTGGTCAGCGACGGCGCGATGGCGAAACCGTTGGAACCGCCCGGCTCCTGGTCCAGATCGAAGCTGCCGCGCGCCGCCGACATCAGCACCGGCGGCGGCAACGGCAGCTTGGCGCCGTTGGAGTACAACGCTTCCAGCTGCTTCAGGTCGACCGACTCGATGTCGCCGCCGATGCTGCCCTCGCTGAAGCTGAGCGCCATCCACGGCTCGAAATGCGTGATCAGCGCCGGCTTCACGTCCGGATGCGTGGCCAGGTAGTAGTTCAAGCCGTCGGCAAACGCCACCATCAGCTTCTTCAGCCAGGCCGGCGATTGCCGGTACTGCTCCTGCAGGTCGGCCGGATTGATGAACAGCTTCATGCGCAGGTCGCGATACAGCTCGGCCTCGCCTTCCACTTCGGCCAGCCGGCCCATGGCGTTGATGTAATTGAGTTCGACCCGCCTGAAGTCGTCCTCGGCCTGCGCGTACATCAGGCCGAACACGGCATCGGCGTCGGTCTTGCCGTAGACGTGAGGGATGCCCCATTTGTCGCGCAGGATGGTGGCGCGCTGCGCCGCGGCCTTCAGGCGCGCCAGCTCGGGCACCGGAGCCTTGTCCACGGTGGGCGCTGCCGCCGCCACACTGGTTATCACACTACAGATCAGGGCTAACGGCAGACGCATGGACAGGCTCCGGTGGTTGATTTAGCTGGCGTCGACCAGCTCGGAAATACGCAGTTGCAGCGCGGTGATCTCGGCCCGCAGCGCCGCGTTCTTTTCCTTGAGCGAGGCGTTTTCCGCGCGCAGCTCCTCGACCTCGGTCAGCGGACGGCCGTATTCGCCGCCCTCCTTCGCCTCCTTCGGCTCCTTGGCCGGACGCGAGGCGGCGCGCAGTTCGCGCACTTCCTTGGCCGCCTTCTGCAATTCCTTCTTGCCGCCGGCCACCGCCGCCACCTGGTCGGCTTCCGGCAGCGAGGCCACCGTCGCGGCGGCGTTGATCGAGATCGTGCCCGAGCGCACCGCCTCCACCAGTTCCGGCGTGGCCGTCTTCTGGATCTTTTCGATCTGGCTGATGGTGGCGCTGCTCAGGCGGGCGGCGCGGGCGATGTCCTCGCGCGAGGTCAGCGGCATGGCGGCCGGCCTGGCCTTGGCGGCATCGCCCTCCGGCGGCGCGATCGCAGCATCCTCGGCGGCGGCCTGCGCGGCCAGCTCGACCGCGCGGGCGGCGACGATTTCCTTCTTGCGCAGCGCCAGCACGCCGCGCTGGAAGTCCGAAATGCTGCGGCGGCCCAGGTTGTTATCGATCATCCACAGCTTGACGTCGTCGAGGCTGCGGAAACTGGTGTTCTCGATGGCCTTGAACGGCACGCCGTGCTGCTGGCAGATCTGGTAGCGGTTGTGGCCGTCCACCAGCACGTCTTCCCACAACACCAGCGCGTCGCGGCAGCCTTCGACCAGGATGCTGCGCTCCAGGGCCTGGTACTCGGCCTCGGTCAGCGGCTCGATATAGCTGCGCAGCACTTCGTTAATTTTGATTTGCATAGTTCATCCTTGAATTTCCCGGCGGGCCGGCGCCTGTGCGCCCGGCCGAATCGCCGTCCAGCATGCTACACCATCCGCGCACGCCGCCAAAGCCCCCTCTGCAAGATGAGTACTAAGGCAATCTTAAGATTCATTCATTACTATGCATTCCAGTCAAACGAGCTTTCTCCGCCAATTGACCAAAGCCCCGCCAGGTTGCTGCCTGCGCGGGGCTTTTCCATGGGGATAGTTGCTTTTGTAAAAACCTTGGCGCATGATGAAACTTCTTCAATCAGGAACTAGCCATGGTCAATTACATCATCAGCGTTGCATTCAATGAAACCGACGGCGACGCCATCGCCCGGCTGAACACGGAACTGTCAAAATACAACATCGCCGGCGGCATCAAGGCCGATGACGGCAAGGGCTACTATCTGCCGCCCGGCAATTACTGCTACAGCGGCGCCGAGCCGATCAACGAAGTGCGCGACGCCATCCATCGCCTGGCCGAAACCGTCAAGCCGGGCGCCATGGTGCTGGTGACCGAAGTCACCACCGTGTCGTGGAGCGGCCTGAAGCTGGTTGAAGCCTGACAGACTGTAACGCGTCAGCCAACGTAAGCCGCCTCGCGCGGCTTATTTGCCTTCTTATTTGCCTTTATAGATACCGGCTTCCAGAATGACATCGCCGTGCTTGACGAAGTAGGTCGATTTCTTTTCGATGTCGCCGTTGGCCGGATTGTTGTAGCGGTAATCCACCCAGCCCTTGCCTTTGGCCTGGGCCTGATCAATGATTTCCTTGCGGAACAGCTTTCCATCCGCATCAGGCAGCACCACCATGTTCTTGCCGACCAGCTTGGGGTTGGTCGGATGGGCCAGCTGGGTGCCATCCAGCGCCCGCACGGTCAGGTAGGTGGTGTCGTTGATGAACTCGGGATTCTTGCTGTTGACTTCCTTGATCAGCGCATCCTTTCCATTCTTCTGCAGGTAGGCGGCGCCCTTGTCCACCATGGCAATGGCGGCGGCGGAGTTGTCGGCGGCAAGCGCCGGTACGGCGGACAGTGCGGTGGTGGCGAGCAGCACCGACAGGATCGTATTTTTCATGGTGTCTCCGAAGTGTAAGCGCCGCTGCATTGGCGGCACGCCCACTATATCAGTTCGTTGCCTGCGGGCGATGACAACCCGGCTACGTGATTTCCGCAATAGCCGGGCAGCTTGCGCCGGCCGCGGCGACAATTTCATACCCCGTCTTGGTTCTTTTCGCAATTGCGCACCTCTGCAGTGCTCCGCACAATGTTTGCACACTCCGTGCTTCCTCCCAGGCCAGCACGGGACAACAATATGGAGACGGCTGCAATGGAAAACTGTTCCGGACGCCTTTGCGCGTCGATGCCCGCTGCACCACCTGATGCGCGCCGTACCATGACGCCCCTCCGCCTCGCCCCAGCCTTTATTACCTGAGCCGACAACCGTTTGCCTCCGGTGGCGCCATCGCCGCCGGAGCCCAGGATTCCGCCCTTACGGACGGAATGAACGCGCACATCCGTTCACTTCGCGACGGCATGCGCAGACACAGCTGTACCCACCAACAATAACGAGGAGATCATTCATGATGAAACAACTTTCCGGCCCGATCACGGAACGAGCGGGAGGGGCGCGGCTGCGCCGCGCCCTCGCCGTGTCCACGCTGGCGCTGGCCTGGGCCTCCGCCCTGCCGGCACAAGCGGCCAGCTATACCTGGGGCAATGTGAAGGTCGTGGCCGGCGGCTACGTCGACGGCATCGTCGCCCATCCGGCCCAGCAGGGCCTGTTCTACGCCCGCACCGACATCGGCGGCGCCTACCGCTACAACAACGCCACCAGCACCTGGGTGCCGCTCAACGACTGGACCACCCCGTCCAACTGGCACGAGATGGGCATCGAGTCCATCGCCGTCGATCCCCGCAATGCGAACATGCTCTACATGGTGGCCGGCATGTACACCCAGAACTGGGACGGCAACGCCGCCGTGCTGGTGTCGTCCAACCAGGGCGCCAGCTTCAACTCGTATCCGCTCAGCTTCCGCACCGGCGGCAACGACGACGGCCGCAACGCCGGCGAAAAACTGCAGGTCGATCCCAACCTCGGCTCCGTGCTGATGTACGGCACCTTCAACGATGCCGCCCAGGGCGCCACCAACGGCATCTGGAAAAGCACCAACAGCGGCCAGACCTGGACCCGGCTGAGCGGCTTCACGGCGCTGAGCAACGACGGCAGCGGTTCCGGCGTGGCCTTCGTCACCTACTACCAGCCATCGGCCGGCAGCGGCAGCGCGACGCCGACCGTGTTCGCCGGCGTCTCCACCGCCGGCGCCGCCTCGGCCGGCACCACGCTGTACAAGAGCACCGACGGCGGCAGCCACTGGTCGGCCGTCACGGGCGGCCCCAGCGGCCAATATCCGAACCACGGCCAGGTCGGCCCCGACGGCAATCTCTACATCACCTACGGCAACGCCATCGGGCCCAACGGCATGACCACCGGGCAGGTGTGGAAGTACAGCGTCGGCGGCAATACCTGGCAAAACATCACGCCGGCCAACCCGAACAATTACTCCTTCGGCTACGGCGGCCTGGCGATCGATCCGAAGAAATCGGGCGCGCTGGTGGTCATGACCATGGACCGCTGGTGGCCTGGCGACACCATGTTCCGCAGCACCAACGGCGGCTCCAGCTGGACCGACGTGGGCCCCGCGTCCACCCGCGATCCGAGCCTGTCGCCATGGGTGAAGTTCGGCGCCGCCACGGCCGGCTTCGGCAACTGGGGACAGGTCGCGATCGATCCGTTCAACTCGGCGCACGCGATGTACGGCACCGGCCAGACCGTGTGGACCACCAGTAACCTGACGGCGGCCGACAGCGGCCAGGCCACCAACTGGACCATCGGCGCCAACGGCATCGAGGAAACCGCGACGCTGGCGCTGATCTCACCCACCTCCGGCGTGCCGCTGATCAGCGGCCTGGGCGACATCTGCGGCTTCGTGCACACCAGCCTGACGGTGTCGCCGGCTGCCGGCATGGTGAGCAATCCGATCTGCGGCAACGGCACCGGACTGGACTATGCCAAGTCGCTGACCTCCAAGATCGTCCGGGTCGGCACCGGCGGCTCCGGTGTGTACGGCGCCGTCTCCACCAACGGCGGCACCAGCTGGACGCCATTCGCCAACCAGGCCGGTTCCAGCCAGGGCGACGGCACGGTGGCCATCTCGGCCGACGGCGGCACCATCGTCTGGGGACCTAAGGACGTGGCCCCGGCCTACTCGACCAACAACGGCGCCAGCTGGACCTCGACCGGGCTGCCGGTCAGCACCTCGTGGCAAATCCTGTCGGACGGCCTGAACGGCAACCTGTTCTATGCCTACAATGCGGCCACCGGCATCTTCTACGCCAGCGCCAACAAGGGCGTGAACTGGTACACGGCCGCCTCCGGCCTGGCGACCGGCGGCAAGGCGACGACCGTGGCCGGTAACCAGGGCGACGTCTGGCTGGCCACTTCCTCCGGCCTGTTCCGCAGCACCAGTTCCGGCTCGAGCTGGAGCCAGGTGTATTCGGGCGTGGTGACGGCGGCCAATTCGGTCGGCTTCGGCAAGGCGGCCAGCGGCGCGTCCTACCCGGCCATCTACCTGGCCGGGACGGTCAGCGGCGTGTCGGGCTTGTTCCGCTCCACCGACACCGGCAGCACCTGGGTGCGCATCAATGACAACGCGCACCAGTGGGGTGGCTACAGCATTGTGGTCGGCGATCCGAAGACCTTCGGCACCGTGTACGTGGCGCCTAACAGCGGCCGCGGCATCATCTACGGCACATCGCCGAACTAGGAAAGACCGGCGGGGCGGTCGTTGCCCATAAGTCAGCCAACGGCTACGCCCGCCCCGCCTTCGCGATCGCGACACAGCGCCGTGCCAGGATCGCTGTGGGATCAAGCAGCGCCACGCTGCGATCGCCCAACTGAAATGCCGTGTTTTCCTGCAAGAGCAAAGGCAATTCGGTGCAGCCCAATATCACCACGCTGGCGCCGGCATCGACCAGGTGCTCCAACGCCTGGATCAGATCCTGCCGGCACTGGCCCTCCAGATAGCCGGCTTTCACGCCGTATTTGCCGTAGATTGCGCGCATGACCAATGCCTGATGCGCATCGTCGGGCACCAGCAATTCAAACGGCGCGCCGGCGGCGGCCTCGTGATAAACGCGGCTGCCGACCGTTCCGTCGGTAGCCAACAGGCCGACGATCCGCTCGCCGCCATGGTGCCGGGTGATATGGCTTACGGTCTCTTGCAGCATATTGATGATCGGCACCTCGACCTGCCCGCGTATGCGTTCGATATACGCGTGAGCGGTGTTGCACGGAATGGCGATCAGGTCGGCCTGATTGGCTTCGAGGCGCTTGCAGGCCGCATAGATTGCCAAGGTCGGGTCCTCCCCGTCGCCGATCAGGTTGGCCGTGCGGTCGGGAATTTGCGGATTGTGCTCGACAATTAATTTGACGTGATCCTGATCCCGCCGCGCCGCCGTGTTCAAAATAATCTTTTCCATGAAATCGACCGTCGCCGCAGGGCCGACTCCACCGACGATACCGAGCTTGAAGGAGCGCGGCGGCCTTGGCTGGCGCATCTCCAAGGCGTAATCGACGTATGCCTGATTGCTGTCCATCACCGGCATGCCGGCTGCCCGCAACAAATTGGAGACCATCGCGATCTCCGTGGCGCCCGGCACGATCAGCTCGGCCCCTTGCCCCATCAAGTCGCGGCACGCTTCCAGCAGCAAGGCCATCGAACGCGGCGATCGATCGTCGTTTTTCAGTCCCGCCGCCCCGTACACGGCCTCCATCACGCAACGCCGCTGGATTGCCGACTGCGGATAGACCAGGCGGTAGCCCTCCGGCTGCAGATGGTGCTCGAACAGACGCTGGCCTAGCACGTAATCGGACGTCAGCACGCCGATGGTTGCGGCGCGCGGGACGTCTTTTCGAAGTGCGGCCGATACGGCGTCCATCAAGCCGACTATGGGCAGACTCAATTCGGTCTGCAACTGATGCAGGAACGTGTGGCTGATAAAGCACGGCAGCATCACGCTGTCGGCGCCCAGTTGCTGGTAGTGCTGCACCATGTCATAAATGTAGAGCATGCGCCGGTTGAGCTCCGTGCTGCCGTCGATTGGGAAACGGCTGTGCTCATACAGGACGCGATAGGCGTCATGGCGGCTGTGGCGCGCGATACTTCGTACCATTTTCCCGTGTACGTCGGCACCGGCCAGCGCGCCGAGGCCGCCGATGATGCCTATGCACTGGACGTCGTTGCCGGACGATGGAGTGTGAGATGTGAGTGACATGGACCTGTGGTATCTGGGAGACATTTCCGTACGATATCTCGCCCCCGACATCCAGTTATGCAATTTAGAACTGACCCTATGCGACGCAAGCATAGGAGAATGTCGGACAGAACCCACGTAGCCGCAACACAAACGGATTTGGACAGCATGGATATTAAATGGTTGGAGGATTTTCTGAGCCTGGCGCAGACACGCAACTTCTCGCGTTCTGCCCAGGAACGCAACGTGACGCAGTCGGCGCTCAGCCGGCGCATCCGTTCGCTGGAAGCGTGGGTAGGCGCCGATCTGGTCGATCGCAGCACCTACCCGCTGATCCTGACGCCCGCAGGCAAACTGTTCAGCAATTCCGCGGTCGAGGCCATGCGCCTGCTGAACGACACCCGCGCCCTGCTGCGCGTCGAGAACAAGGATGAAAACATGCTCAGCATCTCTGCCGGGCACACGCTTTCGCTGAACTTCCTGCCCAAGTGGCTGCAAACCGTCGAGGCGCGCTTCGGCCAGTTGCGCACCCGCGTTTTGCCCACGAACGTGCACGACTCCGTGCTGTCGCTGGTCGAAGGCAACTGCGACCTTCTGCTCTGCTACCACCACTCCGACCTGCCCATAGAACTCGACCCCGCGCGCTTCGAATATATCAATCTCGGCGGCGAGCTGGTGCTGCCTGTTTCCGCACCCAAGCGCAGTGGGTTTGCCGCATTTTCGCTGCCGGGAAGCCGGGTGGCGCCCACCTCGCAACTGGGCTATACCGCCGGTTCGTTTTTCGCCCGCGTCGTCGAGCGCGTCGTCGCCCGGGTCGACCAGCCCTGCTTCCTGGTGAACAGCTACGAGTCCGACCTGGCGGAGCTGCTCAAGACCATGGCGCTCTCCGGCCTTGGCCTGGCATGGCTGCCCGAGAGCTGCATCCGACGCGAATTAACCGAAGGGAAACTGGTGGCGGCAGGCGGCGAACAATGGAACATGACATTGGAGATACGCCTGTTCCGCGCCATCGACAACCGCAAGCCAGCGCTGCTGCGCCTGTGGGAAAATCTTCAGCAGCACTGAATCGGTGCGCTGCCTCCCCAAAAAATTGCATTCCAGCAAAGCATCAATGTATGTCGAATTAGCATAGTTTGGCAGCGCCCTCTCCCTAGAATGACTTCCATCAACCGCAGTGCAGCGCGGCGACATGTGCAAGTACAACTCAACGGGAGAGACCAACTATGTCTGCGGCAACGAGAACGGAACACGATCTACTGGGCGAACGCGCTTTGCCCCACCACGCGTATTACGGCATCCACACGCTGCGCGCGCTGGAAAACTTTCCGATCACTGGCACGCCCATTTCGCATTGGCCGGATCTGATCGTCTCGCTGGCGATGGTGAAACAGGCTGCGGCCGTCACCAATTTCAAGCTCGGTCTCCTGGGCGAAGAACACCTGGACGCCATCGTCGCGGCCTGCCAGCAAGTCATCGACGGACAATTCCACCAGCACTTCGTGGTCGACATGATACAAGGCGGGGCCGGAACCTCGACCAATATGAACGCCAACGAGGTGATCGCCAACCTGGCCCTGGAACTGCTGGGCCAACCGCGCGGCGCCTATCACATCCTGCACCCGAACCAGCACGTCAACCTGAGCCAGAGCACCAACGACGTCTATCCGACCGCGCTGAGGCTGGCGACCTATCGCGCCATGGACGGCCTGATCGCGGCGATGGATGTGCTGAAGCGTGCATGCCGCGCCAAATCCCATGAGTTCGAAAACATCATCAAGATGGGACGGACCCAATTGCAGGACGCCGTGCCCATGACCCTGGGCCAGGAATTCGGCACCTATGCCGTGATGCTCGGCGAGGACCAGGACCGGCTGCGCGAGGCCGCGATGCTGATGTGGGAAATCAATCTCGGCGCCACCGCTATCGGCACCGGCATCAACGCACACCCTGATTACGCGCAGCTGGCCTGCGCGGAACTGTGCCGCATCAGCGGCGTGACTTTGTCCAGTTCGCCCGACCTGATCGAGGCGACGCAGGACGTGGGCGCCTTCGTCCAGCTCTCCGGCGTGCTCAAGCGGGTGGCGCTCAAGCTGTCGAAAATCTGCAACGACTTGCGGCTGCTGTCGAGCGGGCCGCGCGCCGGTTTCGGAGAGATCAACCTGCCGCCTATGCAAGCCGGTTCCAGCATCATGCCGGGCAAGATCAATCCGGTGATACCCGAAGTGGTCAACCAGATCGCCTTTGAGGTGCTGGGCAACGACATCACCGTCAGCTTCGCCGCGGAAGCCGGCCAGCTTCAGCTCAACGCGTTCGAACCCATCATCGGCTACAGCCTGTTCAAGAGCATCAGCCACCTGACCGTGGGATGCGAGGTGTTGACAACCCGCTGCATCAACGGCATCACCGCCAACCAACAGCACCTGCAAGACACGGTGGAGCGCTCCATCGGCCTGGTGACCGCGTTGAATCCCTACATAGGCTACGAGGCCGCCACCGCCATCGCCCAGCTCGCGCTGAGCAGCGGCAGAGGGGTGGCCGAACTGGTCGTCGAACAAGGCCTGATGACCGCCGGAGAGCTGAGACAACTGCTGCAACCGGATCAGTTGACCCGGCCACGTCCTCAGCCGCTGGCCACGCTGACCTAGCACCAAGCCAGCCTTTCCTTTTCACAGAACTTACAGGCGACCTCGCGGCCGCCAGGGGGAGACACGCGCCTGCAATTTGTAAAACGCAGCACCAGCAGTTCGAGCACCGCATTGCCATAACTATTCAATTTTTCAACACTGGGAGAACAAAATGAAACAACTGGCCACCTGCATCGCCTTGGGCGCATGCCTGTGCGGCGCCGCCTCGGCGCAATCTAACGTCGCCATCTACGGCATCGCCGACGCCGGCCTGGTGCGCGACACCGGCGGCGCGGCCGGCAGTGTCAGCCGTGTCAGCAGCGGCGTCGGTTCGGGCTCGCGGCTGGGCTTCAAGGGGAAGGAAGACCTGGGCGACGGCCTGAGCGCCTTCTTCCAGCTGGAGAACGGCTACAACATCGATACCGGCAGCGCGGGCCAGGGCGGCCTGCTGTTCGGCCGCCAGGCCTTCGTCGGCCTGGCAGGCAAGTTTGGCGCGATCTCGCTGGGACGCCAATACTCGCCGCTGTACACGACGCTGCGCGATGTCGTCGATCCGTTCGAGATCGGCCTGGCGGGCAACGTCACCAACATCATCCCCGGCAACACGCGGGTCGACAACATGGTCGAATACAAGACGCCGCGCTACGCCGGCTTTGCCGCCGACCTGGCCTATGGCGCCGGCGAAACCGCCGGCAACAGCGCCAAAAACCGCACGCTGGGCGCCGCGCTGAGCTATGCCGACGGACCGTTCAATGTCACGCTGACCAACCACATCAAGGAAAACGCCGACGCCAGCGACAGCGCGCGCTACAGCCTGCTGGTGGCGAAATACAAGGTCAGCCGCTTCAGCGTCGACCTCGCCCACGGCGTCACGCGCGGCGCGGCAGGCGCCCGCAGCAGGGACGACGTGCTGGGCGGCACCTGGACCGAGGGCGTGCACACGCTGCTGGCCTCCTACATCCGCCACGACGACCAAACCTCGGCCAACAAGGATGCGCGCCAGTGGGCGGCAGCCTACCTGTACGCGCTGTCCAAGCGCACCGACCTGTATCTGAGCTACGGGCACATCAGCAACCACAACGGCGCCAGCTACACCGTCGGCAACGGCACCGATACCGGCACCGGCAACACCGGCACCGACATCGGCATCCGCCATCGCTTTTAATCTTTTCAGACAGAGGACCTCATGAAACTCACCAAACTGATCGTCATACTGGCCGCCGCCATGCTGGGCCAGGCACAGGCGCAAGACAGCGCCACGCTGAAGAAAATCAAGGATAGCGGCGCCATCACGCTGGGCGTGCGCGAATCGTCCATCCCCTTCTCCTACCTCGACGGCAAGCAGGAATACCAGGGCTATTCGCTCGAGCTGTGCACCCGGATCGTCGCCTCGATCCAGAAGCAGCTGGGCATGAGCAAGCTGAAGATCAACCTGAATCCGGTCACCGCCGCGACCCGGGTGCCGCTGATGGCGAACGGCACGATCGACCTCGAATGCGGCTCGACCACCAACAACGTCGAACGCCAGAAGCAGGTCGCATTCAGCCCCACCACCTTCCTGACCTCGACCCGCCTGGTGGCCAAGAAGTCGGCCAACATCAACAGCTTGCGCGACCTGCGCGGCAAGACGCTGGTGTCGACCTCCGGCACCGCCAACCTGAAGGAACTCAGCGAAATCAACAACATCAAGAACCTGGGCATCAATATCGTGACGGCCAAGGACCACGCGGAAGCGTTCCTGATGGTGGAAACCGGCCGCGCGGCGGCGTTCGGCATGGACGACATCTTGTTGGCCTCGCTGGCGGCCAGCTCGAAAAATCCCGACGACTACGTCATCTCGCATGAATCGCTGTTTGCCGAGCCCTACGCGTTGATGATGCGCCGGGACGACCCCGGCTTCAAGAAGGCGGTCGATGGCGCGCTGACCGAGATCTACGCTTCCGGCGAAATCAACCGTATCTACGCCAAGTGGTTCCAGTCGCCGATTCCGCCTAAAGGCATCAACCTGAACTGGCCGATGAGCGAGGCGCTCAAGCGCAACTTCGCCCATCCAAGCGATTCCGGCGAACCCGGCGCCTACCGCTGATCACCAGGGAGAACGAGGAGACTATGAATTACAACTGGAACTGGCGCATCTTCGGGGAGCAGTCCCCCGACGGCATGGGCACCTACTTTGACAGCTTCATGCACGGCCTGGCGTGGACGCTGGCGACAGCCGTGCTGGCCTGGCTCATCGCCTTGCTGATTGGCGGCCTGATCGGCAGCCTGCGTACCATGCCGAACCGAAGGGTGAACTGGCTGTGCAATGCCTACATCGAGCTGTTTCGAAACGTTCCGCTGCTGGTGCAAATGTTCCTGTGGTACTTCGTTTTGCCCGAGTTGCTCCCCGCATCCATGGGCGACTGGTTGAAGCAGCTGCCCAACGCGTCGTTTGTCACGGCCGTGCTATGCCTGGGCAGCTATACCTCGTCGCGCGTCGCGGTGCAGGTGTCGGTCGGCATCCATGCGCTGCCGCGCGGGCAGCGCATGGCCGGCACCGCGCTGGGCCTGACCTTGCTGCAGACCTACCGCTACGTGATCCTGCCGATGGCGCTGCGCATCATCATTCCCCCCTTGACCAACGAGTTCGTCAACGTGGTCAAGAACAGCGCTCTGGCCTTGAGCATAGGCCTGATGGAATTGACGGCCCAGGCCCGATCGATGCAGGAATTTTCATTCCAGGTGTTCGAGGCGTTCACCATGGCGACGGTGATGTACCTGGCGATTAACCTCGGCATCGTCAGCCTGATGGGGCTGATCGAACGGCGCACCGCCGTGCCGGGCATGTCCCTGCCGGGACGGAGGGTGAAGCAATGACGGGCTTTGATTTCGGCGTGATCGCCGACTCGCTGGACTATCTGTTCCGCACCGGCATGGCCTTCACCTTGCAGCTGACCGGGCTGGCCATGGTGGGCGGCATCGTGATCGGCACCCTGCTGGCGTTGATGCGCCTGTCCGGGCTGCGCCTGGTCGCGGGCGCGGCCGGCCTGTACGTCAACACGATACGCTCGATCCCGCTGGTGCTGGTGATTTTCTGGGTGTACTTCCTGGTCCCCTACCTGGGCGCGTGGCTCTCCGGCTCGTCCGAGCCGGTGAAGGTGGGGCCGTTCGCCTCGTCGCTGGTGACTTTCGTGCTGTTTGAATCCGCCTACTACTGCGAGATCATGCGCGCAGGCATACAGTCCATCCCCCGCGGGCAGTTGGCGGCGGCGCAAGCGTTGGGCATGAACTACAGGCAGATGATGGGCAACGTCGTGTTGCCGCAGGCATTCCGCAACATGATTCCCCTGCTGCTGACACAGACCATCGTGCTGTTCCAGGACGTGTCGCTGGTGTACGTGTTGTCGCTGACCGATTTTGTGGGGGCCGCATCCAAGGTCGCGCACCGCGATGGCCGTCTGGTGGAAATGTATTTGTTTGTCGCGCTGGTGTACTTCGTGTTGTGTTTCAGCCTGTCCACCTTGGTGAAGAAACTGAACCGCAAGCTGACCATCCTCCGCTAACCGCAATTGAAAGCAATCCCATGATTAAAATAGACAAGATAAGTAAATGGTATGGTCCGTTTCAGGTGTTGAACCAATGCTCCACCATGGTCAACAAGGGCGATGTGATGGTGGTGTGCGGTCCTTCGGGTTCCGGCAAATCCACGCTGATCAAGACCGTGAACGGCCTGGAACCCGTTCAGCGCGGCAGCATCTGGGTCGACGACATTCCGGCCCACGATCCCAAGACCAACCTGGCGCAGCTGCGCGCGCGCATAGGAATGGTGTTTCAGAACTTCGAACTGTTCCCCCATCTGTCGATCCGCGACAACCTGACGCTGGCCCAGGTCAAAGTGCTGGGCCGGCCGCGCGACGAAGCCACCAGCAAAGGCCTGGCCTATCTGGACCGGGTGGGGTTGCTCGGGCAGCAGGACAAGTTTCCGGGACAGCTATCCGGTGGGCAGCAACAACGGGTGGCGATTGCCCGCGCGCTGGCGATGGATCCGATCGCGATGTTGTTTGACGAGCCGACCTCGGCGCTGGATCCGGAAATGATCAACGAAGTGCTGGACGTGATGGTCGAGCTTGCGCGCGAAGGCATGACGATGATGGTGGTGACGCACGAAATGGGATTCGCCAGGCGCGTCGCCAACCGCGTGGTGTTCATGGACCAGGGCTGCATCGTCGAAGACTGCGGGAAACAGGAGTTCTTCGATGCGCCCCGGTCAGAGCGCGCGCGCGATTTCCTGCGCAAGATCATCCATTGACAGCGTCCCGTCAGAACGCGCCGACGTAGTTTTCCGCCAATGCCGTCGCCATCGCGCGCGAGCTGACCACGCACTCCAGTTCCGCGCGCTGCACCTCGCGCTTGAACGGGGTGGCGTCGGCAAAGGTGTGCAGCAGGCTGGTCATCCACCACGAGAAGTATTCGGCGCGCCAGATGCGCTTCAGGGCCGCCGCCGTGTAGCCCTGCAGCCGCTCTTCCCTGCCCTGGCGGTAGAACTGCTCCAGCCCCTGCGCCAGCAGCTGCACGTCCGACACCGCCAGGTTCATGCCCTTGGCTCCGGTGGGCGGCACGATGTGCGCCGCGTCGCCGGCCAGGAACAGGCGGCCCGACTGCATCGGCGTCGAGACGAAGCTGCGCATGCCGATGATGTTTTTCTGGAAGATGCGGCCTTCGTTGACCCGCCAGCCGTCGTTGTTCTCCAGGCGCGCGTGCAGCTCGGCCCAGATGCGGTCGTCCGACCAGTTGTCGACGTGGTCGGCGGGATCGCACTGGAAGTACAGCCGCTGCACCGTCGGCGTGCGCGTGCTGACCAGCGCGAAGCCGCGCTCGTGCCGCGCATAGATCAGTTCATCGGACGATGGCGCCGATTCCACCAGGATGCCGAACCAGCCGAAGCCGTAGGTGCGCTGGTAGTCCTGCCGCCCCTGCCCCGGCATCGCCGGCCGCGTCACGCCGCGGTAGCCGTCGCAGCCGATGACGAAGTCGGCCTCGATGCGCGCCGCCTCGCCGCGATGGGTAAAGCTGACCGACGGCGTGGACGTGTCGACGCCATGCAGTTCCACCCCGCTGACTTCGAACAGCAGTTCTCCCTGTGCCGCCAGCCGCGCCGCCACCAGGTCCTTGATCACTTCATGCTGCGGATAGACGGTGATGGATTTTCCGGTCAGCTCGGTCAGGTCGATGCGGTGGCGCCGGCCGCCGAAGGCCAGTTCTATGCCGTGGTGCAGCGCGCCCTCGGCCTGCATGCGGGCGCCGACGCCGGCGTTGTTGAGGATGTCCATGGTGCCTTGTTCCAGCACGCCGGCGCGAATGGTCGCTTCGATGTCGGCCTGGCTGCGCGACTCCAGCACGATCGATTCGATGCCGTTCAGATGCAACAGATGGGATAGCAGCAGGCCCGCTGGGCCGGCGCCGATGATGGCTACCTGGGTACGCATGATGTCTCCGATATGGTGTAAGTGTGCAGCCATCGTAGCGCCGGGGGGCGTTAAAAAAAATGGATGAAACAGCATAAAACTTGTACTATTTCGACACCTCTTCACTTTCCCGGACCTTCCCGCCCATGGCCCGCAACGCAAAACCGGCACTGCCCGATGTTCCGCAATTCGGCCTGTACGGCGAGCAGGCACGGGGAGAAAATGCCGAATTCGTGCACATCGAGCTGATCGAAACCCGCAGCCGGGTGCACCACTGGCATATAGACAAGCACACGCACAGCGGCTTGTTTCAGGTACTTTTCCTCTACGGCGGCGAGGTCAGCGCCAGCGTCGACGGCGCCGTCTGGGAATGCAGCGCGCCGACCGTCATCACCATCCATCCCTCGGTGGTGCACGGCTTCGACTTCTCGGCCGAGGCCCACGGCTATGTGCTGACGGTGGACCAGAACGTGGTGTTTGCGGCGGCGGAAAACCATGGCGACCTGTATTCCTCGCTGTTTGTGGAGCCGCTGGCGATCGACCTGGCCGGCCAGCCGGAACTGCGCGCGCGCCTGGAATCGCTGCTGCAAAACCTGCTGACGGAAGCGGCCTGGCCGCAGTACGGCCACACCTTGATGCTGGAGTGGCTGGCGCGCAGCGCCCTGCTGCTGCTGGTGCGCCTGCATGCGGAGCGCCGCCTCGCCGACCAGTCGGGGCGCAGCGATTTTGAACTGTTCAGCCGCTTCCGCACCGAGGTGGAGCGGCGCTACAAGGAGCAATGGCAGGTCGGCCAGTATGCCGAGGCGCTGCGGGCGACGCCGACCCGGCTCAATCGCCTGTGCCTCAAGCTGTCCGGCAAATCGGCGTTCGACATCACCCAGGACCGGCTGATGCTGGAAGCCTGCCGCAAGCTGACCTACCTGCCCGCCAGCATCGCCAGCATCGCCTATGAACTGGGATTCCAGGATCCGGCCTACTTCAGCCGCCTGTTCAAGAAGCGCATGGGCCTGACGCCCAAGCAGTTCCGCAGCGCCTGACGCTGGAGTTACAACAAGGCGTTCAGCTCGACCTGGATCTTGATCAGCGCCGGCAGGCAGCGCTCGATCATCTGCTCCAGCGGCATGCGCCCGGCGTGCACGCTGATGTTCATCGCCGCCACCACCTCGCCGCGGAAGTTCTTCAGCGGCACGGCGATGGTGCGCAAGCCCAGTTCCAGCTCCTGGTCCACCAGCGCATAGCCCTGCGCGCGGGTGCGCGCGATCTCCAGCGCCAGGCGCTCCTTGTTGACGATGGTGTGCTCGGTGATCCGCTCCGGCTGCGCGCGCTCCAGGAAGGCGTCGATCTGCGGCTGCGGCAGGTGCGCCAGCAGCACGCGGCCATTGGCCGTGCAGTAGGCCGGCACCCGGGTGCCCGGCTGCAGCGTGACCGACACCAGCTGCCCGGCGCTGACGGCGGCCACGCACACCAGCTGGTCGTGATCGAGCACGCCGGCCGATGCCGCCTCGCCCAGCGCATAGGCCAGCCGGTACAGCAAGGGCTGCACGATGCGCGGCAGGCGCGCCGAATGCAGGTACGACTGGCCCAGCCGCAGCACCATGGGTGTCAGCGCGAACTGCTTGTTCTCGTGCCGCATATAGCCCAGGTGGGTCAGCGTGATCAGGTAGCGGCGCGCGGCCGCCCGCGTCAGGCCGGTGCGCTCGGCCACTTCGGCGATGGTCAGGCGGCTGCGCTCCTGGTCGAAGGCGGCGATCACCTGCAAGCCTTTTTCCAGTCCGGCCACCATATCGCGCTGGGCGGGAATGTCGTGTTCTGTGTCCATGGCGAAGAAATCCGGGAATTTGTGCGAGTATCGCACATTTTGTGCGCATAGCGGATATCACCAGCAGCCGGCATATTGTGGCGCGACGCCCCATTTCATACCATGGCTTCCACGCATACCACAGCAACCATCAGGAGGCCCCCTTGAAATTCGATGCCATCCCGTCCGGCGTCTACCCGGAACTGATCTACCCGCCCTACAAATCCACGCTGAAGCGCGGTCCCACCCAGCCGCTGCTGCGCATCCGCGCCGACCAGCCGGTGCAGGACAACCTGGTGCCGTCGCCGCGCATCCTGCTGCCCAACGACATGGACCTGACGGCGCACGGCAATGGCGCGCCGCTGGGCGAGAAGATCGTCGTCACCGGCCGCGTGGTCGACGAGGACGGCAAGCCGGTGCGCAATTCGCTGCTGGAAGTCTGGCAATGCAACTCGGCCGGGCGCTACTGGCACAAGAAAGACCAGCACGACGCGCCGCTCGACCCGAATTTCTACGGCATCGGCAAGATGATGACCGACGACGACGGCCGCTACCGCTTCGTCACCATCAAGCCCGGTCCCTACCCGTGGGGCAATCACGACAAGGCCTGGCGGCCGGCGCACATCCACTTTTCGCTGTTCGGCAACGTGTATGCGCAGCGCCTGGTCACGCAGATGTATTTCCCCAGCGATCCGCTGTTCGACTACGATCCGATTTTCCAGAGCATCCCGGACCTGGCCGCGCGCCAGCGCCTGGTTTCGCGCTACAGCCTGGAACACACCGACAGCGACAAGATGCTGGGCTATGAATTCGATATCGTGCTGCGCGGCCGCGACGCCACGCCCATGGGTCTTTAAAGGAGCAAGCCGCATGAGCCACATCACCACTTCGCAAACCATCGGACCGTTCTCGCATGAAGCCTGGCAGTGGGCTGCCGACGCCAGCGCCGCCGGCAAGCTGGAAACCACGGCCGCCACCATCGTCATCGAGGGCACCATCTACGACGGCGACGGCACGCCGATCAACGACGCCCAGATCGAAGCCTGGCAACCGGCGGCCGCCGGCGCCGAAGCGACGCAGGCGCTGCCCGGCTTCCGCCGCGTGCCCAGCGGCGAACGGGGCGAATTCAGTCTGCGGCTGTCGCAATGCGCGGCGCCGTCCGGTGGCGTGCCGGCCACCTTCGTCACGGTGTTCGCGCGCGGCCTGGTCAAGCATCAATTCACCGCCGTGTTCCTGGAGGACGACAGCGGCCTGGCCCAATCGGCGATACTGCAACAGGTGCCCGCCGGGCGCCGTCCTACCCTGATCGCCCGCAAGACCGCGCCCGGGGTCTATCATTGGGACATCTGGATGCAGTCCGATAAGGAAACCGCATTCTTCGACTATGTCTGACCTCGCAGCGGAGTTCTCTTGAGCGTATCGATTTTCGACAATTTCCTCACCACGCCGGACATGATCGCCGTCTTCGACGACGCGGCGATCGTGCAGGCCATGCTGCGCTTTGAGCAGGCGCTGGCCCAGGCCCAGGCCGAGCAAGGCATGCTGCCGCCGGAAACGGCGCGCGCCATCGCCGGCGTCTGCAACGCGCAACTGTACGACATCCCCGCCATCGTCAGCGCCGGCCGCCGCGCCGGCAGCCTGGCGATACCGCTGGTGCGCGAGCTGACGCGTACCGTGGCGCTGTACGATGCCGAGGCGGCCGCCCGCGTCCACTGGGGCAGCACCAGCCAGGACGTGATCGACACCGCCATGGTGCTGGCCACGCGCGACGCGCTGCAACTGCTGGACGACGGCCTGCACGACCTGACCGGCCATCTGCTGCAACTGGCGGAGCGGCATGCGGAGACGCCGGTGCTGGCGCGCACGCTGATGCAGCCGGCGCAGGTGAGCAGCTTCGGCTTCAAGGCGGCAGGCTGGCTGGCGCCGCTGGTGCGTGCCCGCGCGCGCCTGCGCGAGTGCGCCGCCCGCGCGCTGCAGCTGCAGCTGGGCGGCGCGGTCGGCACGCTGGCCGTGATGGGAGAACAAGGCGCGGCCGTGGCGGCGCTGGTGGCCGCCGATCTGGGCCTGAAAGTGGCGGACGCCGCCTGGCACACGCAGCGCGACGAGTGGGTGCGCCTGGGCCTGGAGGTGGCGGTGCTGACCGGCAGCCTGGGCAAGATCGCCACCGACATCAGCCTGATGGCGCAAGGCGAGATCGCCGAACTGGCGGAACCGTCCGGCCAGGGCCGCGGCGGATCTTCCGCCATGCCGCACAAGCGCAACCCGGTGTCGGCCATGATCGCGCTGGCCGCCGCCACCCGCACGCCGCAGCACGCGGCCGCGCTGCTGGCCAGCATGGGGCAGCAGCATGAGCGCGGCCTGGGCAACTGGCAGGCCGAACTGGCTGAATGGCCAGGCCTGTTCCTCAGCGCGCACGGCGCGCTGCAAGCGTTGAACGACGCCTTCGCCGGCCTGCAGGTCGACCCCGTGCGCATGCTGCGCAACATCGACGCCTTGCAGGGACTGGTGTTTGCCGAGGCGGCATCGGCCTGGCTGGCGGCGGTCATCGGACGGCCGGCGGCCCACAGCCTGCTGGAAAAAATGAGCGCCGAAGCGCTGGCCGGCGGACGCCATCTGGCCGACGTGCTGGCCGAGGCGATACGGGCCGACGACAAGCTGCGCGGCCAGGTCGACCTGGCCGCGCTGGCATCGCTGTTCGACCCGGCCACCGCCGCCGAGCCGGCACGGCGCCTGGCGCGGCAGCAGCTGCAAGGCCTGCGCCGGGACATCGCCGCATTGAACGACCACCCTTTCCATCACAGGACGACAGCATGAGCTTTGATCCCATCGACCACGACTTCGAACGCGGGCTGAATAACCGCCGCGCCATCCTCGGCGACGCCTGGGTGGAAAAATCGCTGGCAAATTCCAACAGCTTCAACGCCGAGTTCCAGAACCTGATCACGCGCTTTGCCTGGAACGAGATCTGGGGCCGTCCGGGCCTGGAGCAGAAGACCCGGCGCGCCATGGTCCTGGCCACCACCATTGCGCTGGGACGCTGGGAGGAATTCGAACTGCACGTGCGCGCCGCGCTGCTGGGCGATGCGTCGAACCGCCTGTCGCCGGACGAACTGAAGGAAGTGCTGATACAGTCGGCGATCTACGCCGGCGTCCCGGCGGCCAACACCGCCTTCGCCCATGCGATGGCGATCTTGCGTGAGGTCGGGCCGCAGATCGGCTATGCGCTGGAACCGGCGGCGCCGGCCGCCGCCAGCCATCCCGGCGTCGGCCGCGAAGGCCGCAGCGCCGGCCAGCCCGCCCTGCACTACACCGTGCGCGAACCGCGCAACGGCAAGGCGCCGCGCCACACAGTGGTGCTGAGCCACGCCCTCGGCTGCGACCTGACGATGTGGGACAGCCTGGCCAACCAGCTGGCCGCCGACTGCCGCGTGATCGCCTACGACCATCGCGGCCACGGAAGCTCGGCGGCGCCGCAAGGCATGTACAGCATGGCCGACCTGGCAGACGACGCGGCAGCCCTGCTGCGCGAGCTCGATACCGGCCCGGTCGTGTGGGTGGGCCTGTCGATGGGTGGCATGGCCGGCCAGGAGCTGGCGCTGCGTCATCCGTCGCTGGTGCGCGCCCTGGTGCTGGGCAACACCACCTCCCGCTATCCGGAGGCCGCGCGCGAAGCCTGGCAGCAGCGCATCGTCACCGTGCGCGAGCAAGGCATCGAGGCGATCGCCGACGCCGTGATGGGCCGCTACTTCCACGATGGTTTCCGCGCCGAGCATGCGGCCACAGTGGCACGTTTCCGCCGCCGCCTGCTCGCCACCGACACCACGGGCTATATGGGCTGCTGCAACGCGGTCGGGGCGATCGACACGACGGAACGGCTGTGCGCCATCGCGGTGCCGACGCTGGTGATCGCCGGTGAACTGGACCAGGGCACGCCGGTCAGCATGGCGCAGACCGTGCAACAGGCCATCCCCGGCGCCGCGCTGATCGTGCTGCCCAATGCCTCGCACCTGGGCGCGGTCGAACAGCCGGAGCCGTTCGCGGCGGCCGTCGCCGGCTTCATCGCCGGCTTGTAGACGGGCCGTCGTCCCGCCTGGTGCTATACGCCCGGATCGCGCACCTTGTCGACCTGGTCGAACTCGATGTTGTAGAAGGAGCCGGCGGAGGCTTCGGCCTTGCGGATGTACACGGTCTGCACGATGTCGCGGCTGGCGGCGTCGATGCTGACCGGGCCGCGCACGCTGGTCCAGGCCATGCCCTTCATCGCCGCCAGCAGCTTGTCGCCGTCGCTGTCGCCATTGGTCTGCTTCAGCGCCTGGTACAGCAGGTGCATGCCGTCGTAGGCGCCGACCGAATGAAAGTTGGGCCGCATGCCGGGATTCGCCTTGACGAAAGCTTCCACATACGCCTTGTTCTCGGCCGATGGATGGGCCGCCGAATAGTGATGGCTGCTGACGACACCAGCGGCGGCCGGGCCGATGCTGGCCATCAGGTCGTCATCGAGCACGTCGCCGGTGCAGATCAGCCGTATGCCGGCGGCAGCCAGCCCGCGCTCGGTGAACTGCTTGAGCACAGCGGCGCCCTCGCCCGACGGCACGAACACGAACAGCGCATCCGGCTTCAAATCCTTGACCCGCGCCAGGAATGGCGCGTAGTCCGGGTTGCGCAGCGGCGCGCGCAGGCTGTCGAGCATCTTGCCGCCGCCTTCGAGCAAGCCCTTGGCGAACACCTTTTCCGCGTCCAGCCCCGGCCCGTAATCGCTGACCAGGCTGACCGCGCTTTTGATCTTGTTTTTGGCGGCCCACTGCGCCATCGGCGCCGTCACCTGCGCCAGCGTGAAGCCGGTGCGCACGATGTACGGAGAGCGCTGCGGAACCGCCGACGCGGCGGCGGCCATCACGATCATCGGCACCTTGGCCTGGGTGGCGACCGGCGCGGCGGCGAAGGCCAGCGGCGTCAGGCCGAAGCCGGCCAGCACCTGCACCTTGTCGCGCGCCACCAGTTCCTGCGCCAGCCGCTTGGTCACGTCCGGCGACACGCCGCCGTCGTCCTTGAGGATGATCTCGACCGGACGGCCGGCGACGCTGGCGCCGTGCTGCCGCAGGTACAGCCGCACCGCCGCCTCGATCTGGCGTCCGGTGGAGGCGAACGGGCCGGACATCGGCACGACCAGGCCGACCTTCAGCGGCTCGGCGGCGGCGGCGATGGACGGCAGCACTCCTGCCGACACGGCGGCGGCGCCCAGCAGCAGCTGGCGGCGTTGGTGGTTGATGGGGTCTCTCATGGTGTCTCCTCGTTTTAGTTGATTTATAAGTCCAGCAACAGCGTGGCGGTTTTGGAACGCGAACAACATGGGGTGAACTGGTCGTTGGCGGCCTGCTCCGCCTCGTCCAGGTACAGGTCTCGATGGTCCGGCACGCCGTCCAGCACGCGCGTCAGGCAGGTGCCGCACACGCCCTGCTCGCAGGACGCGGGTATGAACACGCCGGCGTCGTTCAGCACGCGCAGCACCGTGCTGTCGGCCGGGATGGCATACACCTTGCCGCTGGAAGCCAGCTTCACCTCGAACGGCTGGTCGCCTTCCGTGGCCGGCGCGGCGGCGGCGCCGAAGTATTCGAGGTGCAGCTGGTCCTGCGGCCAGTCATGCGCCTTGGCCGTGGCCTTCACATGGTCGATGAAGCCGGCCGGACCGCACAGATAGATGTGCGTCTGGCGGTCCAGCCGCGCCAGCAGCGCCGGCAGGTCCAGCTTCTGCGCGGCGTCGCCGCTGTCGTAGTGGAAGTGCACCTGCGGCGCGAACGGCGCCGCGGCGATGCGCTGGCGGAACGCGGTACGCTCGGGCGAGCGCGCGCAGTAGTGCATCTCGAACGCCGCGCCCTGCGCCGACAGCGCTTCCGCCATCGCCAGGATGGGCGTGACGCCGATGCCGCCGGCCAGCAGCAGGCTGCGTTGGGAGTCCGCCAGCGGGAAGTGGTTCTTCGGCGCGCTGATGCGCAGCGTGGCGCCGGCCTGCACTTCCTCATGCATGGCCTTCGAGCCTCCGCGCGACGATGGGTCGCGCAGCACGCCGATCAGGTAGCGGTGACGCTCGTGCGGCGGATTGCAGAGCGAGTACTGCCGCACCAGGCCGGAGCCGAGATGGACGTCGATATGCGCGCCGGCCTCGAAAGCCGGCAGCGCCGCGCCGTCGGAACTGACCAGCTCATAGCTGCAAATGTCCTCGGCCTCCTGCTGCTTGCGCTCGACCCGGACCTGCAGGAGATCGGTACTCATACGGCCCGCTCCTTCTCCAGCCACTGGTCCAGCACGCGGCGCGACTGCACGCCGCCGGCATCGATATTCAGCATCAGCAGCTTGCGTTCGGGATGGCGCAGGATGTTGGCCTGCTGTAGCTCCAGCATCGCCCGGTCCTCGCCGAAGATCTTGCCCTGGCCTTCGCGGATGGTGTCGGTCAGCTCCTTGTCGTCGGGCTTGAAGTTGCGCGCCATGCCCCAGAAGTACCAGTGCGACGTCTCGCTTTCCGGCGTGATGAAATCGACCACGATGCTGGAAGCCTTGTGTTCCGGCGCCGCGTCGTAGCCGCCCTTGCCCGCATGCGCCACGCCGACCTCGATCATCACGTGGCTGGGCGCCGTGAAGCGGCAGATCTGCCAGCGGTCCACCGGCACGTCGTCCGCCAGGCCGTTGCCGCGCAGGGCCGCGCGCCAGAACGGCGGCGCCATGATGTTTTCCATGTAGCGGCTGGTGATCACTTCTTCGCCCTCGACCCGGGTGCTGACCGGCGCCTCGTCGATCTCCTTCTGGCCGATGCTCGACGCGTGCACATAGGTCTCGTGCGTCAGGTCCATCAGGTTGTCGATCATCAGGCGGTATTCGCAGTTGATGTGATACAGGCCGCCGCCGTAGGCCCAGGCTGGATTGTCCGCCCATTCCAGATGATGGATCAGCGCCGGATCGGCCAGTTCGCGCTCGCCGGTCCAGACCCAGATAAAGCCGTAGCGCTCTTCCACCGGATAGCTGCGGATGCAGGGGAAGCCGCGCACGCGCTGGCCCGGCATGCTGATCACCTTGCCGTCGCAGCCCATCTCCAGGCCGTGGTAACCGCACACCAGCTGGCCGTCCCGCACGAAGCCCAGCGACAGCGGCGCGCCGCGGTGCGGGCAGAAATCCTCCACCGCCGCCACCTTGCCCTCCGCGCCGCGATAAAACACGATCTTCTCGCCGCAGATCTGGCGTCCCAGCGGCTTGCCGTCGATTTCGTCCGGGGTGCAGGCCACGTACCAGGTATTTTTAGGGTACATCTCGTCTCCTCGTTCCGTTTTAGATTAATATTCAGTGCACTGAATGTTGTAAAGTATAGCCCTGAAACCGGCAAAGTAAACACCCGGTACGAATTCTTTTTTACACCGCGCACGCGGAGACCACGCCATGCCTGAAACAGAGAGCCAATTGACCAATCTGTACGAACACCCGGGCCACTTGCTGCGCCGGGCGCAGCAAATCTCGGTGTCGATTTTTTACGACGAAATGGGCGACGAGCTGACCCCGGTGCAGTACGCGATGCTGCGCAATCTGGAAAGCCACGCCGGCATCGACCAGGTATCGCTGTCGGCCATCAGCGGCATCGATACCTCCACCGGCGCCACCGTCTGCGGGCGGCTGGAAGAAAAGGGACTGCTGAACCGCACCGTCATTCCGACCAACCGCCGCCAGCGCGCCCTGACCATCACCGCTGCAGGCGAACAGCTGCTGGCCGATCTGATTCCAGGATCGCAGCGCTTGAGGCGCCGTCTGCTGGCCCCGCTCAGCGGCCCGGAGCAGCTGAAATTCATGGAGCTGCTGACCAAGCTGGTGCAGGAAAACAACGAACAAAGCCGCGCGCCGCTGAGCAAGGCCGTGCCCGCCGCGCGCGAGGAAAGCTGAAAAACATAGTGTTCGACTACCGCACAATAGTGTTTTAATCGCACAGCCTTGAGGTATCATGGTCTGCCGCCCGGCATCCGGGTGCGCCCATGACTACAACAGGAGACCTTATGAAACGCTACGCCATCGCCGGCCTGACCGCCATGCTGCTTGTCCCCACCCTGCCCGCGTTCGCGCAAAACGCCGCCAAGACCGCCGCCATCGAGCTCGCGGACAAGGCGGCGGCCAACATCCAGAAAAAAGGCGTCGACGAAGCCTGCAAGGAGTTCGCCGATCCCAAGCAAGGCTATATCCAGGGCGAGGTGTATGTCGTGGTGCAGGACATGCAATGCAAGATGGTCTGCCATCCCCTGCTGCCGAAAATGAACGGCAAGGACATGACCGAGCTGAAAGACTCCAACGGCAAATACTTCACCCAGGAGATGAGGAAGGTCGCCCAGTCCGGCAAACCGGGCTGGGTGGACTATGTGTGGCCAAATCCTACGTCCAAGGCGCTTGAACCCAAGTCCGCCTTCGTGCGCAAGGTGGACGACAAATACATGGTCAGCGTCGGCATCTACGACAAAAAATAGTAAGCCGATGGCGGCATGCCGGATGCCGCCATCAGCACAAAAGCCTCAGGCCACGGCGACCAGGCGATCCAGCTTGTCGCCGTCGGCCAGCAGGCTGGCGCTGTCCGAGTCGTGGACGATGCGGCCGCGATCGAGCACGATGGCGCGCTGGGTCAGCGACAACGCCAGCCGCGCATGCTGCTCGACCACGATCACCGACATGCCCTCCTCCTGCACCAGCCGGCGTATCACCCGCACCAGCTCCTGCACGATGATGGGGGCGAGGCCTTCCATCGGCTCGTCCAGCAGCAGGATGCGCGGGTTGGTCATCAGCGCGCGCGCAATCGCCACCATCTGCTGCTCGCCGCCGGACAACTGGTTGCCCATGTTGGCGCGGCGTTCGGCCAGGCGCGGGAAGATCTCGTACACCTTTTGCAGATTCCAGCGGCCCGGACGCGCCACCACCGTCAGGTGTTCCTCCACCGTCAGCGACGGGAACATATGCCGCTCCTGCGGCACCCAGCCCAGGCCCGCGCGCGCGCGCCGGTGCGTGGGCATGCGCGCGATGTCGCCGCCGGCCCAGCGGATGCCGCCGCCGTGCAGCCGTGTCAATCCCATCAGCGTCACCAGCAGGCTGGTTTTGCCGACGCCGTTGCGGCCCAGCAGCGCCAGGCTGTCGCCCTCGTTCAGCGTGAACGATACTTCTTCAAGCACGATGGACTCGCCGTAACCGGCGGTGACTTTATCGAGCGCCAGCAGTTCACCCATGTTCGGCCTCCCCCAGATAGACTTCCTTGACGCGCGGATCGGCCGCGATCTCCGCCGGCGTGCCCTCGGTCAGCACTTTGCCGCCCACCATCACCGTGATACGGTCGGCGAAGCGGAACACCAGTCCCATATCGTGTTCGATGAACAGCACCGTCACATCGCGCGGCAATTGCGCCAGCACCTCGAACAGCTCCTTGCTCTCCGCCTGCGGGATGCCGGCGGCCGGCTCGTCCAGCAGCAGGATGCGCGGCCTGGTGGCCAGCGCCAGCGCGATTTCCACCAGCCGCTGCTTACCGTAGGCCATGCTGCGCGTGACGCTGTTGGCCTGGTCGGTCAGCTTGAGCGTGGCCAGCAAGGCCATCGCCTCGTCGATCACGTCGGCATGTTTGGCGACCGTCTTGTACCAGACCGATTGCAGGCCGCGCCGCTCGCAGATCGCCAGCGCCACCGATTCCAGCACCGTCATGCCGGCGAACAGCGTGTTGAGCTGGAAGGTGCGCGTCATGCCGCGCCCCACCCGCTGGTGCTGCGGCAGGTGCGTGATGTCCTCGCCGCCCAGGTAGACCTTGCCGCTGCTGGGCATGAAGCCGCCCGTCAGCAGATTGATGAAGGTGGTCTTGCCGGCGCCGTTGGGACCGATCAGCGCGTGGCGCGCACCGGGTTCGAAGGTCAGGCTGACGTCGCTGTTGGCGACGAACGGCCCCCAGCGCTTGGTCAGGCCTTCCGTGCGCAGTGTAATGTCCTGGCTCATGCCTGCTCCTTCCGTTTGAAACGCGATGCCATTTTTTCCAGCCCGCCCAGGATGCCGCCGCGCGCGAACAGCACGATCACCATCAGCAGCAGGCCGATATAAAACTGCCAGTAGGCCGGATTGAGTCCGGCGATATAGTCCTGCGCCAGCATGAACACGGCGGCGCCGACCAGCGCGCCGTACAGGCGGCCGGTCCCGCCCAGCACCAGCATGATCAGCAGTTCGGCCGAACGCGGGAAGCCCAGCGAGTCCAGTCCCACGAACTGCGTGGTCTGCGCCAGCAGCGCGCCGGCCAGGCCGGCCACCGTGGCGGCAAGCGTGAACACGGCCACCAGCCGGCGGTTGACGTTGACGCCCAGCGCCGGCATGCGGCGCGCGCCCTCGCGGATGCCGATCAGGCTCAAGCCGAACGGCGACTTCACCACCCGGCGCAACACGACGAACACGATGAACAGCACGGCGAAGCTGTAGCAGTAGGCGACATTGCCGTTCAAATCGAACTCGAAGGCGCCGAACAATTTACCGACCATCATGCCGGACAAGCCATCCACGCCGCCGGTGAGGAAGGAAGCCTTGTTGGCCGCCTCGAACAGCATCAGGCCTATGCCCAGCGTGACCATCAGCCGCGTCAGGTCCTGTCCGCGCACCACCAGGAAGGACACGACGAAACCGAACAGGCCAGCCACCACGGCGCCGGCCAGCAGGCCGCTGAGCGGCTCGCTCCAGCCGTGCACCGACAGCAGCCCGGCGGTGTAGGCGCCGAGGCCGAAGAAAGCGGCGTGGCCCAGCGAGACGATGCCGGCGTAGCCCAGCATCAGGTCCAGCGACAAGGCGAACAGGCCGACGATCATGATCTGGCTGATCAGCACCAGATAGCCGGGGAAGGCGAAGTACGCAGCCACCGGCAGCAGCCAGAAGGCGATTTCCAGCGGCGACCAGCGGTCGTTGGGCAAACGGAGTGGGTTCATGCCAGGTGCCTGGTTGGTGGCGGCGTGCGCCGGTTTGACGGCGGCTTCGGCGAAGGCGTTCATGCTTTTCTCCTTATCAGGCCGGCCGGGAACAGGATCAGCAGCACCACCATCAAGCCGTAGATGACGAAGGCGCCCACCTGCGGCACGTAGTATTTGCCGGCCACGTCGAATACGCCCAGTATCAGCGCCGCCAGCAGCGGCCCCTTGATGGTGCCGGCGCCACCCACGGCGACCACCAGCAGGAAGTAAACCATGTATTTGACCGGGAAGGTGGGATCAAGGCCCAGCACGTCGATGCCAAGACCGCCGCCCAGGCCCGCCAGGCCGGAGCCCAGCGCGAAGGTCAGGCTGAACACCAGGCCGACATTGATGCCCAGGCCGGCGGACGCGGTCTGGTTGTCCACCGACGCGCGGATCTGCGCGCCGAAGCGCGTTCGTTCGATCAGCAGTCCCAGCGCCAGCGTGACCAGCACCACCACGCCGATCAGGAACAATCGATAGGCGCCCACTTCTAGCCCGAACAGCGGCACCTGGCCGCGCAGCCAGTCCGGCAGCGTCACCGGCTGCTGCGACGGCCCAAACAGCCAGGTCGCGCCGGCCACCGACATGAAGGTCAGGCCGATCGAGAACAGCACCTGGTCCAGGTGGCTGGCCCGGTACAGGCGGCGGTACAGCAGCCGCTCCAGCACCAGCCCGGCCGCGGCCGAGGCCAGGAAGGCCAGCGGCAGCGAGGCCAGGAACGGCACGCCCAGCCGCGCCAGCACGGTCACGCTGACATAGCCGCCCAGCATGGCAAAGGCGCCGTGGGCCAGGTTGATGAAGTTCATCATGCCCATCGTGACCGACAGGCCGACGCTGATGAGGAACAGCAGGCTGCCGTAGGCAATGCCGTCAAACAGCACGCCGGCGAAATTGGCTAGCATGTCGGCCTCCAGTCTTGATTTTGTTTTTTCATTTTTGTCTCCACCACTTCTCTACACACTACATTGAATCACACTCTTTCGATGATCATCGCAATGCCCTGCCCCACGCCTATGCACATGGTGCATAGCGCATAACGGCCGCCAGTGCGATGCAACTGGTAGGTCGCCGTGCTCACCAGGCGCGCGCCGCTCATGCCCAGCGGATGGCCCAGCGCGATGGCGCCGCCATTGGGATTGACGCGCGCATCGTCGTCCCGCAGGCCGAGCTGGCGCAGCACGGCCAGGCCCTGCGCGGCAAAGGCTTCGTTCAGTTCGATCACGTCCATCTGCTCCAGCGTCAGGCCGGTCTGGCGCAACAGCTTTTGCACCGCCGGCACCGGGCCTATGCCCATCACGCGCGGCGCCACGCCTGCCGTCGCCATGCCGACGATGCGCGCCAGCGGCTTCAGCCCGTGCCGTCCTGCCGCCTCGCCGCTGGCGATCAGCAGCGCGCAGGCGCCGTCGTTGATGCCGGAGGCGTTGCCGGCGGTGACGCTGCCGTCGGGCCGCACCACGCCTTTCAGCTTGGCCAGCGCCTCGATGGTGGTGGCGCGCGGATGCTCGTCCTGCGTGAACAGCAGCGGATCGCCTTTTTTCTGGGGCAGCGGCACCGGCACGATCTCGCGCTGGAAAATGCCCTCGGCGATGGCGACGGCGGTCTTGTTCTGGCTGGCCAGCGCGAACGCATCCTGGTCGGCGCGGCTGACGCCATAGTCCTGGGCGACGTTTTCCGCCGTCTCCGGCATGGTCTCGACGCCGTAGGCTTCCTTCAGCGCCTTGTTGATGAAGCGCCAGCCCATCGTGGTGTCCTGCAAGGACGCGCTGCGCGTGAACGCCGCATCGGCCTTGCCCATGACGAAAGGCGCGCGCGTCATCGACTCCACGCCGCCGGCGATCATCAGACAGGCGTCGCCGGCCTGGATCGCGCGGGCCGCCGTGCCGATGGCGTCCATGCCCGAACCGCACAAGCGGTTGACGGTGGAACCCGGCACCTCCTGCGGCAGCCCGGCCAGCAGCGCCGACATGCGCGCCACGTTGCGGTTGTCTTCGCCGGCCTGGTTGGCGCAGCCGTAGATCACGTCGTCCACCTGGTCCCATTGAACGCCGGGATTACGGCGCATCAGTTCGCGCAGCGGCACGGCGCCCAGGTCGTCGGCGCGCACGTCCTTCAGCGCGCCGCCGTAACGGCCGATCGGGGTGCGCACAGCATCGCAGATATATGCTTCGTTCATGTCGTCCTCTCCTATTTCAGCGGCAGCAAGGGCGCGCCGGTGGCGGCCTGCAGCTCTTCAAAAGTCAATCCCGGCGCCATCTCGCGCACCGCCAGGCCGGCCGGCGTCACGTCCAGCACGGCCAAGTCGGTATAGATGCGGTTGACGCAGGCCACGCCCGTCAGCGGATAGCTGCAACGGCTGACGATCTTGCTCTCGCCGCCCTTGGTCTGATGTTCCATCATGACGAACACCTGCTTGGCGCCGATCGCCAGGTCCATGGCGCCGCCGACCGCCGGTATCGCATCCGGCGCGCCGGTGTGCCAGTTGGCCAGGTCGCCGTTTTCCGCCACCTGGAAGGCGCCCAGCACGCACACGTCCAGGTGGCCGCCGCGCATCATGGCGAAGGAGTCGCCGTGGTGGAAGTAGGCGCCGCCCGTCAGCAGCGTGACCGGCTGCTTGCCGGCGTTGATCAGGTCTTCGTCTTCCTCGCCGGGCGCCGGCGCGGGGCCCATGCCCAGCAGGCCGTTCTCGCTGTGCAGGAACACTTCGCGCTCGGCCGGCAGATGATCGGCCACCTTGGTCGGCAAGCCTATGCCCAGGTTGACGTAGGCGCCTTCGGGTATGTCCTGCGCCACGCGGGCGGCCATCTGGTCGCGGGTATATTTGTTGGTCATGCCGCCTCCTTCACTACGCGCTGGACAAAGATGCCGGGGGTGATGATCGTTTCGGGATCGAGTTCGCCCAGCGCCACCACCTGCCGCACCTGGGCGATGGTGGTCTTGGCCGCCATCGCCATGATGGGGCCGAAGTTGCGCGCGGTCTTGCGGTACACCAGGTTGCCCCAACGGTCGCCTTGCAGCGCCTTGATCAGCGCGAAGTCGGCGTGGATGGGCGATTCCAGCACATAGTGGCGGCCGTCGATCAGGCGCGTCTCCTTGCCCTCCGCCAGCAGCGTGCCGTAGCCGGTCGGCGAAAAGAAACCGCCGATGCCGGCACCGGCGGCGCGGATGCGCTCGGCCAGGTTGCCCTGCGGAGTGAGCTCCAGTTCGATCTCGCCGGCGCGGTACAGCGCGTCGAAATGATGGGAGTCGGCCTGGCGCGGGAAGGAGCAGATGATCTTGCGCACCCGCCTGGCCTTGATCAGGGCTGCCAGCCCCGTTTCACCGTTGCCGGCGTTGTTGTTGACGATGGTCAGCCCGCGCGCGCCCTGCGCGATCAGCGCGTCGATCAGCGCGGACGGCATGCCGGCGTTGCCGAAGCCGCCGATCATGACCGTCGCGCCGTCGTGGATGTCAGCCACGGCGTGCTCCAGTGATGCAAATGTTTTGTCGATCATATGCCTGCCTTTTCTGTTCATTGTGCGATAATCGAACTAATGATTGATTACCGCACACTCAGTGTAGCAACGTAAGCTCGCCGCGGTCAACAAAAAAACACCTATCGAACCCGCCGGCTGCATTAAAATCACGCCATGTCCAAGACCACCAAACCCAAAACCAGCGTCGCCGAGGCCGAGCCGGAGCACGAACCGAGCATCTCCGAGCAGATCGACGCGCTGACCGATCCCAGTTTCATGACCTCGCTGGCGCGCGGCCTGGCCGTGGTGCGCGCCTTCAGCGATTCGCGCAAGCCGCAGACCATCGCCAACATCAGCCAGAAAACCGGCATTCCGCGCGCCGCCGTACGGCGCTGCCTGCACACGCTGCGCGAACTGGGCTACGTGGATGCGGAGTTGAACAATTTCTCGCTGCGCCCCAAGGTGCTGACGCTGGGCTATTCCTACCTGTCGTCGACGCCGCTGACGGTGTCGGCCCAACCCTATCTGAACAACATCAGCCGCGCGTTGAACGAATCGAGTTCGCTGGCGGTGCTGGATGACGACGAGGTGCTCTACGTGGCACGCGCCGCCACCTCGCGCGTGATGTCGGTGGCGTTGAACACCGGCAGCCGCCTGCCCGCCTACTGTACCTCGCTGGGCCGCGTGATGCTGGCGCACCTGCCCCCGGCGGAGCTGGACCAGTACCTGGCCCGCACCGCGCTGCGGCCGATGACGGAAAACACGGTGGTCAACCAGAAGCGGCTGCGCGAGATCCTGGCCGGCGTGCGCCAGGCCGGCTACGCCATCAACGACGAGGAACTGGAGTTGGGATTGCGTTCCATCGCCGTGCCGGTGCGCGGCGCGTCCGGCACGGTGCTGGCGGCGCTCAACGTGGGTGCGCAGGCGTCGCGCGTCAGCGTCAAGCAACTGGAAAAAGAGTTCCTGCCCGTGCTGCTGCGCGGCGCCCAGGAACTCTCGATACTGCTGCCTTAGAAGCTGTGGCGCAGGCCGGCCATGACACCGTTCTGCGTCATGCCCACACCCACGGTACCGCCGGCGTCCAGCGCCACCGCCGACGTGCCGGAGTTCTTCATGCGGCCCAATGCGCCATACACGGCGGTGCGCTTCGACAGGTAGTAGGTCAGGCGCGCGACCACCATGTCCACGTCCGAGCTGCTGTTCTTGGTGTCGCGGCGCGCCACCTGCACGTCCAGCGTGGACAACGGCGTCACCGGATAGCTCACACCCAGGAAATACAGATCCGATTCGGTCAGACCGGTGACCGCGCGCGTGGTGCGATCGACCACGCCGCCGCCGATCTTGGCCGCCCCCACCATCGCATAGGCGTTGACGGTGATGCGCTTGTCGCTGTTGTCGCTGCTGGTCAGGCCGCCGGCCGCGCCGACGTTGCCGTACATGATGTCGTAGGAAGTATTCAGGCCGAATTCCTTGGTCTCGTAGCCCACCATGCCGGTGACCTGGCGGCAGGCCTTGGCATTGCCGGCCACTTCGCCAGGGCAGCCGGTGGCGGCGGGACCGCCGGCGGCCGACGAATCGCGCCCGGTGCTGTAGGTGGCGCCGACCACGAAGTTGTTGAAGTTGCCCAGGTAGCCGATGGCGTTGTCGCTGCGCGCGTTCGGCAGATAGGGATCGATGCTGCCGATCGCGAACAGGTTGGGCCCCAGCACGTCCGCCTTGATCCCGGCGAGATAGGTCATATTGATCTGGCGGCCCAGCGTCACCGTGCCGAAAGCGCCCTTCAATCCCACCGAGGCCTGGCGGCCGAACAGGCGGTTGCCCTGGCCCATGTTGCCGGTGTCCATCGACAGCCCCATCTCCAGCGTGAACACCGCCTGCAAGCCGTCTCCCAGGTCCTCGTTGCCGCGGAAGCCCAGCCGCGAAGGGAAAGATCCCGTCAGCGACGGCATTTTGGTGATGCTGGCGCCGGCGGCGTTGGCGTTGGTCGTGCGGACCAGGCCAGTATCCACCAGGCCGTACACCGTGACACTGCTTTGCGCCATGGCGGCGGACGCGCTGACCCCGGCCAACAGCGCCGCGGCGCATCGGATTGCGTTCTTCATTCCAGTCTCCTGTTATGTGACAGTCGTTATTTTAAGATGTGCGATTATCGAACAATAGGTTGTTAATCGCACATAGATTGGATACTATGCATGAAGCGTTGCGCTGTCAACAAACGCCGCGTGGCAGAATTGAAGCCCGTCGTCGCCGACACACGCCGCGCCGGGCCATTCTTCATAGAGAAAACAGAAGCACACAGGAGACCAGCATGACGATGAAAAAATTTGTAGCAATTGCGACACTCGCCACCGCCGCGTGGTCGACGATGCCGCTTGCGCAAGCCGAGGACACCATCAAGGTCGGCGTGATCGCCGCCTTCTCCGGTCCCTTCGCCGATTACGGCAAGCAGATGGAGGGCGGCATCAAGGCGTGGATGGCGCAGAACGGCGCCACCGTCGCAGGCAAGAAGATCGAGATCATCTACAAGGACACCACCGGCCCCTCGCCCGAAATCGCCAAGCGGCTGGCGCAGGAACTGGTGGTGCGCGACAAGGTCGACTTCCTGGCCGGCTTCGGCCTGACGCCGGAGGCGCTGGCCGTCGCGCCCATCGCCGAGCAGGCGAAGAAGCCGATGATCGTCATGAACGCGGCGACGTCGATCATCACCACCAAGTCCAGCTACATCGCGCGTTTTTCGATGACGCTGCCGCAGATCTCCGCGCCGATGGCGACGTGGGCGGCAAAGAACGGCATCAAGAAAGTGGTGACACTGGTGGCGGACTACGGCCCCGGCATCGACGCCGAAGCGGCCTTCAAGAATGAGCTGGTCAAGGGCGGCGGCGCGGTGACGGAGGCGATCCGCGTCCCGCTGCGCAATCCGGAATTCGCGCCCTACATCCAGCGCATCAAGGACGCCAAGCCGGACGCGGTGTTCATCTTCGTGCCGGCGGGCGAGCAAGGCATCGCCTTCATGAAAGGCTACCGCGAGCGCGGGCTGGCCGAAGCCGGCATCAAGGTCATCGCCACCGGCGACCTGACCGACGACCACGTGCTGCCGGCCATGGGCGACGCCACGCTGGGCGTGATCACCACCTTCCACTATTCGGCGGCGCACAAGTCGCCGGAGAACGCGGCCTTCCTGAAGAGTTTTGCGAGCGCCAATCCCGGCGCCGGCCGTCCCAATTTCATGGCGGTGGCGGCGTATGACGGCATGGCGGCGATCTATGAAGTGACGCGCAAATTGAACGGCAAGATCGACGGCGACCAGGCCATGGCCATCCTGAAGAACCTCAAGCTGAACAGCCCGCGCGGACCGATCGCCATCGATCCGCAAACCCGCGACATCGTGCAGACGGTCTACGTGCGCAAGGTTGAAAAGATCGGCAATGAACTCTACAACGTCGAATTCGACCAGTTCGCCAACCAGAAAGACCCCGGCAAATAAGAAGCCGGGGTCCGCGCCCTACTCCTCGAAGATCGCCACCGCCCGCGTCCAGCCGGCGGAGGCGGCGCGGATCTTGTGCGGGAAGCAGCTGATGGTGAAGCCGGTCGGCGGCAGCGACTCCAGGTTGTGCATCTTCTCCAGGTGGCAGTAGCCGATGTCGCGGCCGGCCTTGTGGCCTTCCCAGATCAGGCCCACGTTGCCGGTTTCCTGGATCTTCTGCGCGGTGAAGCTGAACGGCGCGTCCCAGCTCCAGGCATCGGTGCCGGTCAGGCGCACGCCCCGTTCCAGCAGGTACATGGTGGCCTCGTAGCCCATGCCGCAGCCGGCGTTGACGTAGTCGGGATGGCCGTAGCGGCTGCCGGCGCGGGTGTTGACCACGACGATTTCCAGTGGCTGCAGGGTGTGGCCGATGCGCGCCAGTTCCGCCTCCACTTCCGCCGCGCTGACCACGTGGCCGTCCGGCAGATGGCGGAAGTCGAGCTTCACGCCCGGCTGGAAGCACCATTCCAGCGGCACCTCGTCGATCGTGATCGAGCGCTCCGCCTCGCCCAGCTTGCGGTTCATGGTCGAGTGAAAATGGTAGGGCGCGTCCAGATGGGTGCCGCTGTGCGTGGTCAGGCGCACCCACTCGGCGGCGGCGGCTTCGCCGTCCGGGAAATCGCCCGGCTTGGTGCCGGGCAGCAGATGCATGAATTCGCCCAGCGTCTCCTTGTGGCTCTGGTACTCGATCTTGGGCGCCAGCATGGGCGGATCGGACAGCACGTCATTTTCAAGATAGATCGACAGGTCGACGAAACGGCGCGGCATGGAGTTCCTTTCAGTGATTGGATGCCTATGCTAAGCGCCGCGAGCCGCCTTTGTACAATCACTTGTGTCGATCCCATCCATCCACCGCTTCGATACGATCGCCGCCCCGCGCTAGAGGCGGCCCCCGCCGCCGATCGGCGCTAGGTATTTCCGCCCAGGGCGGCGGCATCCATGCGCAGCACCGCCTGGTGCAGCAGTTCGCGCAGCCACACCAGGCCCGGGTCCTGGCTGCGGTATTTGTGCCACTGCATGACCTGTTCCATGCGCTTCATCGGCATCGGCATCGGCAGCAGCGCCAGCGGCAGGCCGCGGCTCACCACGCCCGCCAGCCGGCGGTGCACGGTGGCCACGCGCTCGGTGCCCACCACCAGGTAGGGCGCCCCCAGAAAGCTGAACGACGTCACCTCGACCCGACGCGTGATGCCGGTTCCCTCCATGAACAGGTACTCGAAGGTGCGGTCCATGCCGGGCGGCTGCATCACCACATGGCCGGCCGCCTTGTAGGCGTCCAGCGTCATCTCGCCGGCCGCCGCGTAGCGGCTGCCGTTCCACACCACGCAGCAGAACTGCTCCTCGAACAGCGGCTCGGTCGGATGATCGCGCGAACAGTAATCCTGCGGGATCACCAGCAGGTCGGCGTCGCCCTGCTCCAGTGTGCGCTGCGGCTGGCGCGTCTGCGGCAGCAGGTGGAAGCGCACCGTGCTCGATTGCTCCTGCGCCAGCGCCAGCAAGTGCGGCACCAGCACCGCCATCGAAAAGTCCGACACGAAGATGCGGAACTCGCGGTCCGACTGCGTCGGATCAAAGTGCGGCGTGGCCGTGATCGTCGTATTGACCCGCACCAGCACATCGCGCACCGCTTCCTGCAGCACCTCGGCGCGCGGCGTCAACTCCATGTGGCGCCCGACCTGCACCAGCAGCTCGTCGTCGAAATAGTCGCGCAGGCGCGCCAGCGAACTGCTGAGCGCCGACTGGCTCATGTGCAGCTGCTCGGCCGCGCGGCTGACGCTGCGCAGCGTGAACATGGCGTCCAGCGCCACCAGCAGATTCAAATCCAGCTTGTTGAAGCGCATGCGGTCTCCCTGTTTTTAATGTATCCATGGTATCGATACTTCGAATGCATACAATCAATTTTACACATATAGCCGGCATCGGCAAACTGGGCACTCCAAACAAAAAACAACGATGGAGACCCAGATGAACAAAACCCTGACCGTGCTGGCAGCCGCGCTGGCAGCCGGCGCCGGCCACGCCGCCGAAATCGAATTGGCCAATCCCGACTGGAGCATCCGCTTCGACAACACAGTCAAGGCCAGCGCGCTGTACCGCCAGCACGACGCCAATCCGCTGCTGGTCGACAGCACCCGCCAACTGGTGCCGGGCGTGCCGGCATCGGCCTTCCCGCAGGCGCTGAACTTCAACGCCGGCGACGACAACTTCCGCAACAAGGGCTGGGTCTCCAAGCGGGTCGACCTGCTGAGCGAATTCGACGCCGTCTACCGCAAGGACTTCGGCCTGCGCCTGAGCGGCGCCGCCTGGTACGACCAGGCCTACGGCGGCAGCACCGACGCCAGCGACACCCTGAACGGCCAGACGCCGTACAACGCCATGCCCGACGCCACCCGCAAGCTGGCCGGCCGCAAGGCCGAGGTGCTGGACGCCTTCATCTTCGGCGGCTGGGAACTGAGCCCGGGCCACAAGCTGAGCGTGCGCCTGGGCCAGCACGCGCTGGTGTACGGCGAGACGCTGTTCTTCGGCGATAACGGCATCGCCCGCGCGCAAGGGCCGATCGACGTGATGAAGCTGCAGTCCTCGCCCAACGCCCAGTTCAAGGAAATCATCCGGCCGGTGCCGCAGGTCTCCAGCCAGCTGCAACTGAGCCCGGACCTGAGCCTGGGCGCCTACTACCAGTTCCGCTGGGAGGCCGACCGCATGGCGCCGGCCGGCAGCTACTTCAACACCGCCAACAATATCTGGGGCGGCTCGACGCTGCCGGAGTTCATCAACGGCAGCGTGCTGCTGCCCGGCGCCGCGCAGCGCCCGTCCAACAGCGGCCAGTTCGGCGCCCAACTCAAATGGCGTCTCGACGAGACCGACCTCGGATTCTACGCCGCGCGCTACCACGACAAGGCCGGCCAGTTCTACTCGCAGCTGAATGTCACCAGCGCCGCCCCAGGCAGCTGGTACTACATCTTCCCGGAGGCGATCACCACCTGGGGCGTCAGCGCCACCCACGCGATCGGCAACAGCAGCCTGGCGCTGGAGGCATCGGTACGCAACAACATGCCGCTGACGAACCAGAACGTGGTCTATCCGAACGTGCAGCCCGCGCCGGCCTACGCCACCGGCCATACCGCGCACCTCAACCTGTCCTGGCTCAGCACCCTGAGCCCGAACTGGCTGGCGCGCGAATCGTCGCTGATCGGCGAGCTGGCCTGGAACCGCGCGCTGTCGCAGGACGATCCGTTCCACACCATGGACGGTCTGCGCACGCGCGACGCCACGGCGCTGCAAGTGATCTACACGCCGAGCTACCGCCAGGCGCTGCCCGGCCTGGACCTGAACGTGCCGCTCGGCCTGCGCTACGTCGTCGACGGCAATTCCTCGGTCACCGGCCTGGGTTGGGGCGCCAAGCATAGCGGCACCGCCACGCTGGGATTGGACGGCACCTACCAGGGCGTGTGGCAGTTCTCCATCAGCTACAACAAATACCTGGGCAAGGCCGAACCCTTCGTCAACTACCGCCCGCTGCTGACCAATGGCGCCCCGGTCTACAGCAGCGGCAACGCGCTGGCCGACCGCGATTACCTCGCGCTGTCGCTGCGCCGCACCTTCTAATAACCACACAGGAGACCATATGAAACACCCACGCCTGATATCCGCCCTGGCGGCGCTGGCCGCGCTGGCCGCCTCGCTGCCCGCCGCCGCCGTCACGCCCGAGGAAGCGGCCAAGCTGAAAACCGAACTGACGCCGCTGGGCGCCGAAAAGGCCGGCAACAAGGACGGCAGCATCCCCGCCTGGACCGGCGGCTACACCACGGCGATCGCCGGCGACAAGCCGGGGGGCCGCCGCGGCGATCCGTTCAAGGACGAGAAACCCTTGTTTGTCGTCACCGGCAAAAACGCCGACCAATATGCCGGCGTGCTGACCGACGGCACCAAGGCCATGCTGAAAAAATATCCGGACTACCGGCTCGACGTCTACCAGACCCACCGCACCGCCGCCGCGCCGCAGTGGGTGTATGACAACACCTTCAAGAACGCCACCCGCGCCAAGCTGGCCAGCGACGTGGTCAGCGGCGCCTACGGCGGCGTCCCCTTCCCCATTCCGAAGACCGGCGCGGAAGTGATGTGGAACCACCTGCTGCGCTGGCGCGGCACCTCTTGGCAGGCCCCGCTCAATCAGTACCAGCTGACCGCCGACGGCAAGGCCGTGCTGACCACCAGCGGCACCGCCGATCTGCAGATGCCGTACTACTTCCAGGAAGGCTCACTGGAGCAGTTCACCAAGGCCAACGAGTTCTGGCTGATCCGCCTGATCAATTCCGGTCCCCCGATCCGCGCCGGCGAAGCCATCGTCGGCCGCGACAGCATCGATCCGAGCAAGGACCAGGCCTGGGTCTACCTGACCGGCCAGCGCCGCGTGCGCAAGCTGCCGAATCCGTGCTGCGACACGCCCACGCCATCCACCGCCGGCGTGATGAGCTTTGACGAGATCGCAACCTGGACCGGCCGCACCGACCGTTTCGACTGGAAGCTGGTGGGCAAGCAGGAGATGCTGATCCCCTACAACGGCAACAAGCTGCTGCAGCCCAAGACCGACGCCGAGGTAATCGGCAAGGCCTACCTCAATCCCGACCACGTGCGCTGGGAACGGCACCGCGTGTGGGTGGTCGAGGCCGCGCTGCGCGCCGGCCAGCGCCATCAGGCGCCGAAGAGCCGCTACTACTGCGACGAGGACACGTGGAACTGCGTGCTGGGCGACCGCTGGGATGCCAACGGCCAGCTGTGGAAGACGCTGTGGTCGCAAACCTTTGTCGCGCCGGACCTGCCGGGCACCGTGATCGGCGCCTTCGGCTTCACCGACCTGGTCTCCGGCACCGCTTTCGTGGGCGACCTGTACACCGCGAAGCCGGCGCAGTATCCGCTCAAGCCGCGCTACCAGGACAGCGTCTTCACCCCTGACGCCATGGCCGGCGAAGGTGCGCGCTGATGTCGATGAAAACGTATCTGCTGGAGTGCGCATGGTACTGCGCACTGGCGCTGGGTGCCGCGCCGGCATGTGCCGCCGGCGCGCCGGACGCTCCGCCCGGCGCCGTCGCGGCGGCCCGGCTGCGGCCGGCCGTGACGGCGCAGCATGCGGCGCAGGCCGTGATGCTGGGCGCCGCCACGGCGGGGACGCGCATCATCGCCGTCGGCGAGCGCGGCATCATCCTGCTCAGCGACGACCAGGGTAAAAACTGGCGCCAGGCCGCCGCTCCGATCAGCGTGACGCTGACGGCGGTGCGCTTCGCCGACGCGCAGCACGGCGTCGCGGTCGGCCACGCGGGCGTGGCCCTGACCAGCGCAGACGGCGGCGCCCATTGGGAGGCGACGCTGGATGGGCAGCGCATCGCCGCGCTGGCGCTGGCGGCGGCCAAGGCCCGCGACAACGACGCCGCCATCCGCGAGGCCGAGCGGCTGGCGGCCGACGGCGCCGACAAGCCGCTGCTGGACGTCTGCCTGCTGGGCGGCGGCCGCATGCTGGCGGTGGGCGCCTACGGCCTGGCCTTCGGGAGCGACGACGGCGGCCGCACCTGGACCTCGTGGATGGACCGCATCGACAATCCAAAGGGCCTGCACCTGAACACGGTGCGCCGGGGCGGCGACGCCATCCTGATCGGCGGCGAGCGCGGACTGGCGCTGCTGTCCACTGACGGCGGCCGGACTTTCCGGCGCCTGGAGCTGCCCTACCGGGGCAGTTTCTTCACCGCCGAACTGCCGGCGGCCAACGACCATGAGCTGGTACTGGCCGGATTGCGCGGCAACGCCTGGCGCTCCACCGACGGCGGCCGCAGCTGGCAACAGCTGGCCAGCCCGATGCCGGTATCGATCACCGCGTCGGCCATCCGCGCCGACGGTTCGCTGCTGTTCGCCAACCAGGCCGGCCTGCTGCTGACCGTGCAGGGACAGGCGCTGGCGCCCTCCCCGGCCGCGCCGCTGCCGCCGCTGAACGGCGTACTCGATCTGCGCAACGGCCAGCTGCTGGCGTTGACCATGCAGGGCATCATGCCGGTGGCCGCGCCGTTCCCGGGAGCGAAACCATGAACATGTCCGAACAATTGACGCAATTCGACCGTGCCTCCGGTTCGCTGGTCGAACGGCTGCTGTTCAACAACCGCCTGCTGGTGATGTTCGCCTGCGCGCTGGTCACGGCCCTGCTGGGCTGGCAGGCCACCAAATTGAGCATCAACGCCAGCTTCGAGAAAACCATCCCGGCCAACCATCCCTACATCCGCAACTACCTGGCCAACCAGGCCGAGTTGACGGGGCTGGGCAACGCGGTGCGCATCGCGGTCGACAATCCGCGCGGCAGCATCTACGACCGCGCCTACCTCGACACCCTGCGCAAACTGAGCGAGGAAGTGTTCCTGCTGCCCGGCGTGGCGCGCAACCAGATGAAGTCCCTGTGGACGCCCGGCACGCGCTGGGTCGGCGTGACCGAGGACGGGCTGGAAGGCGGCCCGGTGATCCCGGACGGCTATGACGATGGCGGCGCCGCCAGCCTGGCGCAGCTGCAGGCCAACATCGCCCGTTCCGGCGAGATCGGCCAGCTGGTGGCCTTCGACGCCCGCTCCAGCGTGATCTACGTGCCGCTGCTGGTGCGCGACGGCGACGGCAAGGCGCTCGACTACGGCCAGTTCGCCCAGCGGCTGGAAGCGCTGCGCGCCAAGTACGAGCAACAGGGCGTGCGCATCCACATCACCGGCTTCGCCAAGCTGGTGGGCGATCTGATCGACGGCGTGCGCGCGGTGCTGGTGTTCTTCGCCATCGCGGTCGCCATCGCCACCGCCATGGTCTACTGGTACACCCGCTGCTCGCGCTCGACCGCGCTGGTGGTGTTGGCGTCGCTGGTGGCGGTGGTGTGGCAGCTCGGCATGCTGCCGATGCTTGGTTACGCGCTCGACCCCTACTCCATCCTGGTGCCCTTCCTGGTGTTCGCCATCGGCATGAGCCACGGTGCCCAGAAGATGAACGGCATCATGCAGGACGTGGGACGCGGCATGCACAAGCTGGTGGCGGCGCGCTACACCTTCCGCCGCCTGTTCCTGGCCGGGCTGACCGCGCTGCTGGCCGACGCGGTCGGCTTCGCCGTGCTGTCGACGATCGACATCGCCGTGATCCGCGAGTTGGCGGTCGCCGCCTCGCTGGGCGTGGGCATGCTGATCTTCACCAACCTGATCCTGCTGCCCATCCTGCTCAGCTACACGGGCGTCAGCGCCGACGCCGCCGCGCGCAGCCTGCGCGCCGAGGCGGCCGAGGCCTCCGGCCAGGCGCGCCATCCGCTGTGGGCGCTGCTGGACCGATTCACCGGCCGCCGCTGGGCCACCGGCGCCATCGTGGCGGCGCTGCTGCTGGCCGCGGGCGGCTACGCGCTCAGCACCCGGCTGAAGATCGGCGACCTCGATCCGGGCGCGCCGGAGCTGCGCGCCGACAGCCGCTACAACCGCGACGTCGCCGCGCTCAGCGCGTCCTACGGGGCTTCAAGCGACGTGCTGGCGGTGATGGTCAAGACGCCGGACGGCCAGTGCTCGCAATACGACACGCTCAACAAAATCGACGCGCTGGAATGGCAGCTGCGCCAGATCGACGGCGTCGAGAGCAGCAACAGCCTGGCGCTGCTGAACCGCCGCGTGCTGGTGGGCCTCAACGAGGGCAACCCGAAGTGGTATGAATTCCTGCCCAACCAGGACATGCTCAACACCGTCACCGCCGGCGCCCCGCGCGGCCTGTACAACGACAGCTGCAACCTGCTGACGGTCTACGCCTACCTGCGCGACCACAAGGCCGACACGCTGGCGCGCGTGGTGGCCCACGTCGAAGCCTTCGCCGCCGCCAACAACAGCAAGGACGTGCAGTTCCAGCTGGCGGCGGGATCGGCAGGCATCGAGGCCGCCACCAACATCGTGGTGCACGAGGCGTGGCGCCGCATGCTGCTGCTGGTGTATGCGGCGGTGGTGCTGCTGTGCTTCATCACCTTCCGCTCCTGGCGCGCGGTGCTGGTGGCGGTGCTTCCGCTGATGCTGACCTCCGTGCTGGCCGAGGCGCTGATGGTGGTGTTCGGCATGGGCGTCAAGGTCGCCACGCTGCCGGTGATCGCGCTCGGCGTGGGCATCGGCGTCGACTACGCGCTGTACATCCTCAGCATCACGCTGGGCCAGTTGCGCCAGGGCGCCAGCCTGTCGGACGCCTACTACCGCGCGCTGCTTTTCACCGGCAAGGTGGTGATGCTGACCGGCGTGACGCTGGCCATCGGCGTCATCACCTGGGTCTTCAGCCCGATCAAGTTCCAGGCCGACATGGGCCTGCTGCTGGGCTTCATGTTCCTGTGGAATATGCTCGGCGCGCTGATCCTGGTGCCGGCCCTGTCCCACTTCCTGCTCAAGCCAGCAGCCAAACCGCTTTAACCAAAAGGAGCATCAATGTTTCGCTACTTCCCCACCAACTACGTCTGGGATCTCTCGGTCAATCTCGCCATCGAGATGGGCGCCAAAATGGGCGAGATCCAGGAGATGTGCGCGCCGCTGCAGGAGGCCGCAAAACAGCCCGACGCCGCCGGCTCGCAAGCGTTCCGCGCCACCTGGGTACGCATGGCCGACAAGCTGTGCGAACTGGCCGAAGAAGACGAGGCGCGCGGCCGCCTGATCTCGGCCGGCGACAAGTACGGCCGCGCCGCCACCTACTACCTGACCGCCGAGCGCCTGCAGGCCCACGGCGCGGAGGGCCGCGTCGCGCTGTACCGGCGCTTCCTCGACGTGTTCGCCAAGGGCATCGCGCTGGCCGGCGAAAACTGCGAGCGGGTCGAGATCCCCTACGGCGACGCGCACATCTCCGGCCTGTACGTGCGGGCCGATGGCGTCAGCGGCCGCGCGCCGCTGCTGGTGCAGCTGAACGGCCTCGATTCGACCAAGGAGATGAAATACCGCGTCGGCCTGCCGCGCTGGCTGGCACAGCGCGGCGTGTCCTCGCTGATCATCGACCAGCCGGGCACCGGCGAAGCCCTGCGCCTGCACGGCATGACGGCCGTCTACAACACCGAGGTGTGGGCCAGCAAGGTGGTCGACTGGCTGGAGACGCGCGACGACGTCGATCCCAAGCGCATCGGCTGCGAAGGCGTGTCGCTGGGCGGCTACTACTGCCCGCGCGCGGTGGCCTTCGAGCCGCGCTTCGCCTGCGGCGTCGTGTGGGGCGCCAACCACGACTGGCGCGACGTGCAGAAAAAGCGCCTGCAGAAGGAAGGCAGCTTCCCGGTGCCGCACTACTGGGCACACGTGCAGTGGGTCTGGGGCGCGAAGGACATGGACGACTTCATGAAGATCGCCGAGAACGTGCACCTGGACGGCGTGATCGAGCGCATCAAGGTGCCGTTCCTGGTCACCCACGGCAGCAAAGACTCGCAGATCCCGCTGCACTGGGCCGAACGCACCTACGAACAGCTGGTCAACAGCCCGAAACGCGAGCTGAAGATCTTCACCGAACGCGAAGGCGGCGTGCAGCACTCCAGCTTCGACAACTCCGCCAATGCCGGCGCCTACATAGCCGACTGGGTCGCCGAGACCCTCGGCGGGCGAGTATCCCTCTAACCACAAGGAATCACACATGAATATCATCGGACCAGATGCACTCGTTTTCGGCGTCGACGACGTCGCCGCCTGCAGCCAGTACCTGACCGACTACGGCCTGACGCCGGTCGGCGTCACGGCCGCCGGCGGCCGCTTCGAAGCGCTGGACGGCACCGCCATCGTCATCGCCCACCAGGACGACGCCTCGCTGCCGCCGCCGCTGCCGACCCGCACCATGCTGCGCAAGACCGTCTACGGCGTGGCCGACAGCGCCACGCTGGGCGCCATCGCCGAAGAACTGGGCAAGGACCGCGAAGTGCGCCGCCTGCCCGACGGCTCGATCGAAAGCACCGACGATTCGGGCTTCGTGCTGGGCTTCCAGGTCAGCGTGCGGCGGACCATTTCGCTGGCGGCGGAAACCATCAACGCGCCGGGCGCTCCGGCGCAACGCGGTGCCAACGTGGTGGCGGCGAGCGAACAAGCCGTGATCCAGCCGCGCACCTTGTCGCACGTGGTCTACTTCGTGCCGGATACGGACAAGGCGGAAGCGTTCTATATCGAGCGCCTCGGCTTCCGCTGCACCGACCGCCTGGGCGGCGCAGGTCCCTTCCTGCAGCCGGCCGGCACGCTGGACCACCACACCCTGTTCCTGATCAAGACCCCGCCGTTCATGCAGGGCGTGGAACACTTCACCTTCCACCTGGGCGGACCGAGCGAATTGATGCAGGCCGGCACCCGCTTCGTCGACAAGGGCTATCAGTCGTTCTGGGGGCCGGGCCGCCACAAGTTCGGCTCCAACTGGTTCTGGTACTTCAACAGCCCGTTGGGTTGTCACGTCGAGTACGACGCCGACATGGACCTGCACGACGCCGACTGGCAACCGCGCACCGTGCCGATGAGCGCCGACGCCTCGCAGCTGTTCCTGTTCCAGGCGCGCGACAAGTGGGCGCCATCCGGCCCGCCTCCCGGCGCCGCAGGCGGTCCACCAGCCGCGCACTAGGAGGGGCGCCATGCAGGCCTCCGACCTTCTGCTGTGCCGCCTGGAAGAACTGCCCGACGGCGAAGCGCGCGGCTTCGACCCGCTGGGCAGCGGCCAGGACAGCGTGCTGGTGGTGCGCCAGGGCGGGCGCCTGCATGCCTACCGCGACCTGTGCCCGCACTACGGCGACACGCCGATGGCGTGGCGCCGGCACGCCTATCTGAACGCTGAGCGCAGCCACATCGTCTGCGCCGCGCACGGCGCGCTGTTCGAGATCGACGGCGGCGCCTGCGTGCGCGGCCCGTGCCTGGGCCAGGCGCTGACGCCGGTGACCATCGCCGTCAACGCCGCCGGCGAAGTCTGGCTGGCCGGCGATCCACAATAAAAAAAGCAGGAGACCACATGAAACCAATACGCTGGCGCCGGCCCTTGCCCCTGGCGCTGCTTCGGCCGCGACCCGCCCAAGGGCAGCGGCGCCAACTCGGCCTGCGCCCCCGGCTCCTGCTGGGCATGGGAGCGCTGATGCTGCTGTTCGGCGCCACCACGGTGCTGGCGCTGTGGCACCTGCAATCGGCGTCGGACCAGCTGCAGCGCATCGTCGAACGCGACGCCCGCCGCGCCGACCTGGCGCACCGGCTGCAGACCGCGCTGCTGGACATCGGCATGCAGGAACGCACGCTGCTGCCGATGACCGATGCCGAGGACCTGAAAGCGCAATCCGCGCTGCTGCGTCAAGCCAAGACGGGCTACGACCGCACCGAGGCCCAACTGGCGGCGCTGCCGGCCGAAGCCGGCGAAGAGGAACCCACGCTGGCCGGCCAGCTGGCCGCCATCCGCGCGGTGCGCGCCGAAATCGCCCCGGTGCATGAGCGCGCGATGGATCTGGTGGTGCAGGGCGCCGGCGCCGAGGCGGCGTTCGCCCTGCTGCTGCAGACCGAGCGCGCGGAGCAGCAATGGCGCGAGCGCATCGCCGCCATCGTCACCCGGATCAGCCGCAGCAACGAGGCGGTATACCTGCAGGCCAGGCAGCGCGCGCAACAGGCCCGCACCCTGCTGCTGTCGGCGCTGGCGTTGGCGACTGCCGCCAGCCTGCCATTGGCGCTGGGCCTGGCGCGCAACATCACGGTGCCGGTGGCCGAGGCGACCAGGGTGGCCGAATCGATCGCCGGCGGCGACCTGGCGTCGGCGATCCAGGTCCGGCGCGCGGACGAACTGGGACGGCTGCTGGGCGCGATCGGCGGCATGCAGGACAAGTTGCGCCGTATTGTCGGCGGGCTGGACGCCTCGGCCGATGCGATCGCCGGCGCCAGCAGCGCGATCGCCGTCAGCAGCCGCGAACTGTCCGAACGCACCGAGCAAACCGCATCGGGACTGCGCCAGACCACCGCCGCCATGCTCGACCTGTCGGCCATGGTGACCCGCAGCGCCGAGGCGGCCCAGCTGGCGAAGACGCAGACCGACAGCGTGCGGCGCCAGGCGCAGGACGGCGGCAACGCCATGGCGCAGGTCACGGCGGGCATGGAGGGCATCCGCCAGGCCACCCGCAAGATCGACGACATTGTCGGCATCATCAGCAGCATCGCCTTCCAGACCAATATCCTGGCGCTGAACGCCGCCGTGGAGGCGGCACGCGCCGGCGAACATGGGCGCGGCTTCGCGGTGGTCGCGGCCGAGGTCCGCACACTGGCCCAGCGCGCCGCCGGCGCCGCGACCCAGATCGGAAGCCTGAGCCGTGAGGCGGACAGCCGCATCGCCGCCAGCAGCGCGCAGGTGGCTCATGCGGCCGCCAACGCCGACACGCTGATGACGATGAGCGACGGCGTGGCGGCGCTGGTCAGCGACATCTCCAGCGCCGCCATCGAGCAGAACGCCAGCCTGCGCGAGATCGGCACCGTATTGAGCCAGCTGGACGCGATGACGCAGCAGAACGCCGCCATGGGCGCGGCGTCGGTCGATACCGCCACCGTGCTCGGCACCGAAGCGGGACGGCTGGTCGGCCTGGTACAGCTGTTCCAGGCACCACAGCCATCGATCGTATCGATATAAGCCATGCATTTAATCAATTTTACAAATAAGGCCTGAATCCGCACACTAGGCCCACAGCATCGCAAAACAACAATCATTGAACCAATGGAGACCCACATGACATCCCCTGCACAAAACATCCTGATCATCGGCGGCGGCTTTTCCGGCATGGCCGCGGCCATCCAGCTGCGCAAGCAGGGCCTGGCCGTGGAGGTGGCGGAGATCGATCCCGGCTGGCGTTCCTACGGTGCCGGCATCAGCCTGGGCGGCGCTACGCTGCGCGCCTTCAAGACACTGGGCATCCTCGAACAATTCATGGCGCAAGGCTCGGCCGCCGACGACGTCGACCTGTTCCTGCCGCATGGCCAGCAGATCGCCGTGCTGCCGACGCCACGCCTGGCCGGACCCGAAATCCCCGGCGGCGGCGCCATCATGCGTCCGGTGCTGGCCAAGATACTGGCCGACGCCACCATCGCCAGCGGCGCCAAAGTGCGCCTGGGTTGCACCTTCACCGCGCTGCGCCAGCACGCCGACGGCGTCGAGGTCACCTTCACCGACGGAGAAACGCGCAACTACGACCTGGTGATCGGCGCCGACGGCCTGTATTCCAAGGTGCGCGAGGCAGTGCTGCCGGAAGCGTCGCAGCCGCAGTACACCGGCCAGTGCGTGTGGCGCGCGGTGCTGCCGCGGCCAGCCGAAGTGGAACGGGCCATGATGTGGGTCGGCCCCAAGATCAAGACCGGCGTCAATCCGGTCTCGCGCGACCAGATGTACCTGTTCGTCACCGAAGACCGCGCCGACAACGTGCAGATCGATCCGAAGCAGTTCGCGTCCATGCTGTCCGAGCTGCTGGCGCCCTTCTCCGCGCCGCTGATGCAGCAGTGCCGCGCCGCGCTCAACGAAGACTCGCAGATCGTCTACCGCCCGCTGGAGCAGTTGCTGGTGCGGCAGCCATGGCACAGCGGCCGCGTGGTGCTGATCGGCGACACCGTGCACGCCACCACGCCGCACATGGCCTCCGGCGCCTGCATCGGCATCGAGGACGCCATCGTGCTGGCCGAGGAACTGGGCAGCGCCGCCAGCGTCGAGCAGGCGCTGACGCAGTTCGAGGCGCGGCGCTGGGAGCGCTGCCGCATGGTGGTGGAGAACTCGGGCCGGCTGGGCGAGATCGAGATCACCGGCGGCGACAAAGCCGAGCACGCGCAGATCATGCGCGACACCCACATGGCGCTGGCCGCGCCGATCTGAGCGCGGGAGCCTGCCATGGAGAATCACGACAAGCTTGACGAACGCTGGCCCGGCCGCATCGCTCTGATGGTGGCGCACTGCGCCGGCATGGTGGACCTGGTGGCGCTGCCGGTATGGGTCGGCACGCTGATCACCCGCTACGGCTTCGACCCGCAACGGGCCGGCGCGCTGGCCACGCTGTTCCTGCTGGGCGCCGTCGGCTGCAGCCTGGTATGCGCGCCGCGCTTCCACCGGCTGCGTGCCAATGTGGTGGCGCCGTGCGGCTTCGCGCTGGCCGGCATCGCTTTCTTCGCCACGGCCCTGACCAGCGACTTCACGTTGATGGCGGTGCTGCACGCGCTGGCCGGCGCGGCGGCCGGCAGCGCCCTCAGCATGGCGCACGGCACCATGGGCCGCGGCCGCAATCCGCACCGCATGTTCGCGCTGGCCGGCATGGCGCTGGGCATATTCGCGATCGTTTTCCTCGGCCTGACGCCCGTCCTGGTGGCCGCCGGCGGCGGCCCGGTGCTGTTCCGCGTGTTCGCCGCGGTGATGCTGGTGGCAGCCGTGGTCACGGCCGTCGCCTTTCCTGCGGGTCCTGTCGTCCCCGCCGCCGGCGCCCGGACCGGTCACGCCGCCGGCGCCGGCGGCATCAGCGCGGCGGTCTGGTTTGCCGCGCTGGGCATCAGTTGCATGGGACTGGTGCAGGCCATGATGTTCAGCTTCCTCGAACGGATAGGCGCGGACCGCGGCTTCGCGCCCGCCGCCGTCACCGGCGTGCTGATCGCGCTGGGCTTCGTCAACCTGATCCCGGCGCCGCTGGCGGCGCTGCTGCAACGGCGCTGGCCCGCGCATCTGGTGGTGTTGGGCGGACCGGTGGCGCAGGCTGCGCTGGCGGTGACCATCGCCGGCAGCACAGGCTACCTGCCTTACGCCGTCGCCGGCGCCATGTTTGCCGCCGTGATGATCTTCACCCACACCTTCGCCTTCGGACTGGTGGCGCAGCTCGATCCGGGCGGCCGCGCGCTGTCGGCCACGCCCGCCATGCTGATGGTGGGCGCCGCCATCGGCCCCGTGCTCGGCGGCACCCTGGTCAAGCACGCCGGCTACGGGGTGCTTGGCAGCGCCGCCGTACTGCTGGCCATCGCTGCGGTCTACTGCTTCGCGCAGGCCGGCCGCCGCCGCGCCGTCGTGCTTTCCTGATGATAGAAACTGGAGTTCCCCTATGACCTTCCCCCCGATACACCGCGTCGTCACCGGCCATGACGCAGCCGGCAAAGCCATCGTCAGCACTGAGGGCGCGCTGCCCACCGTGGTCGAACTGTCGGCCATACCCGGCACCGTGTTCCACGAAGTCTGGAGCACGGCCGCCACGCCGGCACCGGCCGACAACGGCCCCGATCCCACCACCGGCCCGCTGACGCTGCCGCCGCCGAAGCTGGGCACGCGGTTGCGTTTCGTCGACATCCCGCCTGATACCGCCGAATTCCTGGCACATGGTGCGGCACGGATGCAAGAAGCTTTCACCGAGGTCGGCGACGCCGCAGCATCGACGGTACGCGCCCACTCGCCGCACCCGCTGATGCACCGCACCGAGTCGGTCGACTACGGCATCGTCATCGAAGGCGAACTGACGCTGGTGCTCGACGACTCCGAAGTGCAGCTGCATCCCGGCAGTGTGGTGATCCAGCGCGGCACCAACCATGCCTGGGCCAACCGTTCGCAGCGGCCCTGCCGCATCTTGTTCATGCTGATCGACGGTGCCTACGATCCAGCCATCGCCACCGCGCTCGCGGCGCGCTGAGCTCAACCAACATACAGACACTGACCATGAAATTCGCTACCCTGCAAGACCGCACGTTGGACGGCCGCCTGCTGCTCGTTTCGCGCGACCTGACCCGCTGCGTCGAAGCCGGCGACCTCGCCCCTTCCCTGCTGTACGCGCTGCGGCACTGGAACGACGTCGAGGCCGGCCTGCGCGAGCGCTACGACGCGCTCAACGTCGGCCAACTGGCCGGCCAGCCCTTCGAACCCTGCCTCTGCGCGGCGCCTCTGCCGCGCAGCCCGCAATGGTGCGACGGCTCCGCCTTCCTCAATCACGCCCACCTGATGGCGCAAGCGTTCGACACCCCGCCCATCCCCGACCTGGACACCATTCCGCTGATGTATCAGGGCGCCAGCGACGACTTCCTCGGCCCGCACGACAAGGTGCCGCTGCCCAGCGAAGCCGACGGCATCGACTTCGAGGGCGAATTCGGCGTCATCGTCGACGCGGTGGCGATGGCCAGCACGCCGGCCGAAGCGCTGGCGTCGGTGCGGCTGGTGGTACAGCTGAACGACTGGAGCCTGCGCGCCATGGGCCCGCGCGAAATGCGCACCGGCTTCGGCTTCCTGCAAGCCAAGCCGTCGACCAGCTTTGCCCCGGTGGCCGTCACGCCCGACGAACTGGGCAACGCCTGGCAGGACGGCCGCGTGCACCTGCAACTGGAAGTGGAATGGAACGGCGAGCGCTTCGGCCAGCCGCACGGTGGCGAAATGAGCTTCGGCTTCGGCGACCTGATCGCCCACGCGGCGCGCACGCGGCGGCTCACGCCCGGCACCATCATCGGCACCGGCACCGTATCGAACGCCAGCCGCGCTGCGGGTTCGGCCTGCATCGCGGAGCGGCGCGTGATCGAAATCATCGACCAGGGCGCCGCCCGCACGGGCTTCATGCGCTTTGGCGACAAGGTCCGCATGGAGGCGCGCTGGCCCGGCGGCGGCCACGGTCCGTTCGGCGTCATCGAGCAACAGGTGGTACGCGCGGAGCGCGCGGCATGAGTCATATCGTGATCACCGGCGCCAACGGCTTTGTCGGCCGCGCGCTGGTGCGCCGCCTGCAGGAAGATCCAAAGCATCAGTTGACGCTGATCGACCAATCGTTCGACAGCGCGCCGGCCGGCCCGAATACACGACGGGTCCTCGGCTCGTTCGGCGATCCCGCCGTGCTGGATGACGCGCTGCGCCTGCCGGCCGACATCGTGTTCCACCTGGCCAGCGTGCCCGGCTCTCTGGCCGAGCGCGAACACGCGCTGGGCTACCAGGTCAACCTGCAGGCCACGCTGACGCTGGCCCACCGGCTGGCCGCGCAAGGCCGCAAACAACGGCGTGCGTCACGCTTCGTGTTTGCCAGTTCGGTCGCGGTCTATGGTCCGCTCGGCGCGGACGCGGTGCATGAAGACCAGCCTGCCCGGCCGGCGATCAGCTACGGCGCCCACAAGCTGATGGCGGAAATCGAACTGGCCGACTTGAGCCGGCGCGGCGAGCTGGACGCGGTCAGCCTGCGGCTGCCGGGCATCGTCGCCCGGCCGGCGGCCGAAACGGGCCATGGCTCGGCCTTCATGAGCCTCGTCATGCACCGGCTGGCGGCCGGCGAGCCGTATGTCTGTCCGGTGTCGGCGCAGGCGACCGCCTGGTGGATGTCGCTGCCCTGCTGTGTCGACAACCTGCTGCACGCGGCGGCGATGAGCACCGCCGAAGCGCCCGCGTCGCGCTGCTGGCAACTGCCCGTACTACACCTCAGCATGGAGCAGCTCCTGGCGGCGCTGGTGGAGCGCTATGGTGCGCGCTGCCGACAGCTGATCAGCCATCAGCCGGACCCGCGGATCGAAGCGCTGTTCGGCCGCTACCCCGCGCTGCGCACGCCGGCCGCGCTGGCCGCCGGCTTCCGCCATGATGGAGATGCGGCCCGGTTGATCCAGCAGGCCCTCGCACCCACGCCTTAAAAGACGCCAGCTTGACGGCGGCCCGGCGCGACTGCGCATCCGGGCCGCCGCGCTTCACTTCTTCACCGGCGCTATGCTCACCGGCAGCTCGGTGCCCAATCCCTGGGCGCGCGCGCGAGTGAGCAGCATTTCCGCCGTCGCGACATCCTGCAAGGCCGAGCCCACGGATTTATAGACGACGATATCGTCCGCCGAACGCCGGCCCGGAACGCGCTGGCCGATCAGGTCCGCCAGCGCGTGCAGCTTGTGGCCGAATTCGACGCCGTCGCGTGTCGCGGCGATCAGGTCGCCCGTATCATGGACCACCTCCTCGACCATGTCCGCCACGATCAGCGCGGCGCGGCGTATCACCTCCACATCGACCTCGCGCTGTTCCGGCAGCGTCGATCCAATTGACACCACCGTCATGCCCGGCTCCAGCCATTCGCCCAAAAGCACCGGCAATTCGTCGCGTGAGCGCGCGGCGCAAATCACCACGTCGGCGCCTTCGAGCGCCTGCTGCGGCGTGCCGGCCGCGTGCACGTCCAATCCAAGCGTCGCCTTGAAATCATCGGCGAAGCGCTGGCGGCTGGCCGGTGTCGGACTGAAGACCGCGACCGAGCGGATCTCGCGCGCCGCATGCAGCGCCTGCAGCTGCGAGCGCGCCTCGAAGCCGGAACCAATCATCGCCACCCGCAGCGGACGTCGCGGCGCCAGCGCGTCCACCGCCAGCGCCGCCGTGGCCGCGGTGCGGATGGCGGTGATCTGGTTGCCGTCGATGAGCGCCGCCAGCGCCATCGTATGGGCGTCGAACAGCGACACCAGATAGCTGGCGCAGCCGGCGCGGGGCGAGGCGGCAATCTGCTTGCTGCCCATATGACCGCCGGTTGGCGACACCGCGCTCAGGCCGCGCAGCCATATGCCGTCGCCGCGCGCCATCGAACGGGGCGGCACCATCTGTGCCTTCATCGGCGCCGCATAGGCGGCACGCAGCGCCTCGATGGCCGCTCTCCAGTCATGCAGCGCGCTGACATCGCGGTCGGTTAAAAACAAGGTGGACATGGGGTAGGACTCCTATCGGTTGAATGACAGGCATACCTTAGCGGCGGGCGCCACGCCGGGGAAGCGCGGTGGCGGCATAGCAGCATTGGCAAATCCGAATACCGGCCGCCGCGCGCCGCGTTCAGCCGGCAAACAGGGAGGCGATCAACTGCGAGACGGCGCGCGTGGCCAGGGTGTGGGGACGATGCTGCGTGGTGCCCAGCACGATGCTGCGCTCCAGTTCCGGCTGGACGATGCGCGCCGCGCACAGCCTGTCGTCGCCGGATACCGTCTCCGCCATCGAGGCGACGATGGCGTACCCCGCGCCGGCGATCGCAAGTTCCCTCTGCAACGCGATGGTGTCGGCCTCCATCGCGACCGTCAGCCGCAGGCCGCGCTCGCGGGCCAGCGCGTCCAGGCGCTTGCGCAGCACATGCGGTTCGGCCGGCAGGATCAGCGGCATCCCGGCCAGCTCGGCGAAGGCGATGCGGTCATCGGCGAGCAAGGGATCGCCGGCGGGGCCGATCAGGTCGAGCGCCATGCTGCGCAGGCAGGTGGCGCCGGCGGCGGCCACCGGCCCTTCGCGCAGCAGCAGCGCCAGATCCAGCCGCCCGGCGTCGAGCCACTCTTCCAGCTGGGCGCTGGCGCCTTCCGCAAGGTGCAGGCGGATGCGGGGGAACTGCTCGCGGGCGGCGCGGAACAGCCGGCCGGCAAACGCCGGCACCGATGAAGGCAGCAGGCCGACATGCACCTCGCCGATGGGAATGCCGTTGGTGGTCAGGATCTCGTCGGCCAGCCGGTCGGAATCGGCGATCAGGGGCAGGATGCGGGCGTGAACAATCTGGCCGAATTCGGTCAGCACCACGCCGCGCCCCGTGCGCCGGAACAGCTTGCCGCCGCATTGCGTTTCCAGCTGCGCGATCTGGCGGCTGATGACCGATTGCGGCGCGTTCAGCGCGTCGGCGGCACGGGTCAGGCTGCCCAGCTGGGCAACGGTTGCAAACAGGTGCCAGCGGGGATCGAGTATCGGCAGCATGGGGAAGCGATTTACCAGGATACACAAATATACTTGGATTCCAGGTACTCCAGCAAGCCATCATGTCCGCCTTCGCGTCCGACGCCGCTTTGCTTCCAGCCGCCGAACGGCGCCGCCGGGTCGGACACCACGCCCCGGTTGATGCCGACCATGCCGGCCTCGATGCGTTCCGACACCGCCAGCGCCTGGCCCAGGTCGCGCGAGTGCACAAAGGCCACCAGACCGAACTCGGTATCGTTGGCCAGCGCGATCGCCTCTTCCATCGTATCGAACGCGCACACCGGCGCCACCGGCCCGAAGATTTCCTGCCGCAGGATGCTGGCATCGGGCCGTACGCCAGCCAGCAGCGTCGGCTCGTAGAAGTAGCCCCGCCCTTCCCTGGCCCGTCCGCCAGTCAGCACGGTGGCGCCCTGTTCGACCGCCTCCCCGACCAGCCGCGCCACCTTGTCCAGCGTGGCGCGATTGACCAGGGGACCCAGTTGCACGTTTTCGTCCAGGCCGGAACCGAGGCTGACCGCAGCCATCGCCGCGGCAAAGCGCCGGCAGAATTCCTCCGCCACCGGCCTGGCCACATAGAACCGGTTGGCCGCGGTGCACGATTCGCCGCCGTTGCGCAGCTTGGCGACCATGGCGGAGGCCACCGCCACGTCGAGATCCGCATCGGCCAGCACGATGAACGGCGCATTGCCGCCCAACTCCATCGAGCACTTGACCACATTGTCCGCCGCCTGTGCCAGCAGCGTACGGCCGATTTCGGTCGAGCCGGTGAACGACAGCTTCCGCACCCTGGGGTCGTGCAGCATCGCGTTGACGATCCGGCCCGACTGGCGCGACGGGACCACGTTGATCACGCCGGGCGGCACGCCGGCCTCCGCGAACAGCGCGGCCATGGCCAGCGCGGTCAGCGGCGTTTCCGACGCGGGTTTCAGCACCACCGTGCAGCCGGCGGCCAGCGCCGGGCCGATCTTGCGGGTCGCCATCGCCGCCGGAAAATTCCACGGGGTGACGAAGACCGCCACGCCGATCGGCTGGCGCAGCACCACGATGCGGTTGGCGCCGCCCGGCGCGGTGGAGACTTCGCCGCTGATGCGCACCGCCTCTTCCGCGTACCAGCGCAGGAACTCGGCGGCGTAGCTGACTTCACCGCGCGCCTCGGCCAGCGCCTTGCCGCTTTCCAGCACGATCAGGCGCGCGAATTCCTCCCTGCGCTCGATCAGCAGTTCGAACGATTTGCGCAGCACTTCGCCGCGCTGGCGTGGCGGCGTGGCGGCCCACGCCTTGCCTGCCGCGTGCGCGGCGGCCACCGCGTCCAGCGCGTCGTCGACGGTGGCGCTGGCCACGCTGGCCAGTACCTCTTCGGTGGCCGGATCGGCGACGTCAAAGGTGGCGCCGTCGGCGGCCTGGCGCCAGGCGCCGTTGATGTACAAGCCCTTGGGGACCTTGCTGACTTCAGGATATGACATGGGGCGTCCTCGGTGATGGCGTCAGGATGGATGGCGGCCGATGAGGAACTGGCTGTCCGCATCGCTGGTCGGCGTGACGCCGGAGGCGGCAAGGCCCTGGCGCAGCATCTTCATCAGGCGGTCCGGCACCCGCATGGCAGGCGCCCGCAGCGGGCCGCCGTTGAAGCCGGCCAGCCAGTCCTGGTATTTCCACATGCTGCGATTGAGCACGCCGGTGCCGCCGGCATAGGTCTGGGCCGCCGCGCCGTTCGCGTTGCGCGCCGGCGCCATCTGCCAGAACAGCTGCATCGCTTCCTCCCAGCTGCCCTTGCGCGCCAGCTCGAAAGCCTTGGGATAGTAGCCGCCCATCCATTGCGTATTGCTGGTGCCGGAGAATTGCAGATCCATGAGGCTCATCATCGGAATCGCGTCGCCCTCGATCGGGCAGCTGATCACGACTTCGTCGCGGAAATGGTGCCACATCTCGCACAGGCCGGATACCAGCGGGAAGCCCTGCTCCGACTTGATCGCCACGATGTTGGGGATATCGTCCAGCAGCCTGCGCACGAATTCGACCGGCATCCCGGCCGGGTGCACCCGCTCGAAACCCCACAGCGGGATCGGGAACAGCATCACCGCCAGGTCGGTGGCGTCGCAGAAGGCCTTGGTGTAGTCGTAGATCTCCTGCAAGGTCGTCGGCCAGAACTGCGGCGGATAGGACAGCAGCACGATGTCGGCGCCGGCCTTCTCGGCCAGCTTGACCGCCTCGATGTTTTCCTGCAGGGTGCCGAAGGCGGCGTGGAAGAACAAGCCCATGCGGTCGCCCGCCGTATCCCTGGCCCAGGCCGTGAATTGGGCATTTTCTTCCGGCGTGATCGCCACTTCCGAACATAGCAGGGTATAGCTGTAGCCGTATTCCATGGCCAGCCCGATGTCGTGGCGGATGCCTTGTTCATTGAGCCGCTTCAGGTCCGCGCTGTAGCTGGGAATGGTGACGCCGCTGCAGCCCACCAGGTGTTGGCGCGCCCAGGCGCGCGCGTCTTGCTTGCGATACTTAGCCATCTAGCCTCCGGTTGTGAGTTGTTCCATGCAACGCATCTTAGGAGACGTGACGAAGCCCGGTAAGGCCGCACTCAGGAAAGCAGACATGACGGTTTTGCTATATCTGCCGGTCCCTGAACGCCGTTACCGAAGGCCAGGCCCCACAGTCCGTCGATGGCGATGTTACTGCCGTCCGCCTTCTTCAGCAGGCCGGCCGACGCGCCGGTATTCGGATCGTAGGCCTGCACCAGGCCATCGCCGAAGTTCCCCACCAACAGCTTGCCGCTATACGTGCCGAAACTGGCCGGCGCCATCGCGATGCCCCATGGGGCGTTCAGGGTGCCGCCGACCACCAGCTGCTTGATCAGATTGCCCGCCGTGTCGAACACGTCGAGCACGCCGGAGCCGGGCTTCAACTCTTTGAAGTTCCCGGCATGCTTGGCAAAGATCACGTAGATGCGGTTATTGGCGAAATCGGTGGCGTAGATATAGTTGGCGCCGTAAAGCGTGGAGGTGTGGGTGCCGGTGCTGGCTACCCACACGTAACCGGCCGGATTGAAGGCGATGCCCCAGGCATCGACCAAATTGGCATCCGTGTTCGGCGCGCGAGCGGCAGCTCACCGCCCGCTGCGCGACGAAAAATACACTACTTGCAGCTGAAGTTGGCCGCATCCTCGACACTGCCGCTGCCGTTGTACTTGGCCACCTGCGGATAGGGACACAGCGGCCGGGTACGGGTGGCCGACCATGACGCCGGCACGTCGGCATTGGCACCGCCGGCGTTGCCCGCCCCCCGTGCGCTGGCCACCACCCGTTCAGGCGCCTGCCCCTTCTCGACCCAGTTGACCAATGGCGTCAGCATGTCGAATTGGTCGGTGGCCGGCCCGCCCGAGCAATGGGTCATGCCAGGCACCCGGAAGAAGCGCGCGAAGCCGGAGGCATCGCCGCCGTTCGCGGCGCGCAGATTGTCGTACCAGGCCGTGGTGTCGTCGCTGGAGAAGATCGGATCGCTGGTGCCGTGGTACAGCATCATCTTGGCGCCGCGGTTCTTTACCGTGCTGTAGTCGGTCAGGTGCGGTGGCAGCATGAAGGACATCGCGCTTTCGGTGTAGGTGGCGTCCGTCGCGGCGACCTGCGCCAGCAGCGTATCGATGTTGGAGGTCAGCGCGAAGTTGGCGCCATTGAAGGTGGCCGGGTTCACCGGCGGCACCTTCCAGATCATCGCCACGGCGCCCGAATCCAGCTGCAGGGGACTGAAGAACTTCCAGAACGCCCAGTTGGGAGCGGCAACGCCCGCATCGTATGGGAAGCTCGAATAGAACTTGGTCTTGGTGCTGGTGACCGCGCCCGTGAACAGCTGCCCGATCGACGTCTTCTGCGCCGCGCTGAGACAGGTGCCGTCGCGGCCCTGTGCGCCGCAGGACGGCACGTCGCGATCGAGGCTGAAGGCGGCCTGGCAGGCGCCGGTATCCTGCACCAGACCATCCTTGACGCCATCCAGCGCGTCGCACTTGTCCAGCACCGCGTTCGACACCAGCGCGCGTTCCGCCGGCGTGAAGCCGGTCGACAGGTCGCCCGGAGTGGTCGCCAGCGCCGCATAGGCCTGACCGCCGGCGATGTTGGCGATGGCCGCCAGCGGCAGCCGGAAGCCCGGATCGCCGACCAGGTAGCCGTCGAACTGCTCGCCGTAGCGCGCCGCGGCCACCATGGTGTGGCGGCCGCCGTTGGAGCAGCCGCCGAAGTAGGAACGATCCGGTCCCTTGCCATAGGCGGTCTGAATCGCGCTCTTGGCCATCGGCGCCAGCTTGCCCGAGGCCTGGTAGCCGTAGTCCAGCCGCGCCTGCGGATCGAGGCCGAACAGCGGCGTCGCCGCGCCGTGGCCGGCGTCGGAACTGATCACGGCAAAGCCCTGGTTCAGCGCGTTGTCCAGCTGTCCGCCGCCGCCGACGTCGCCCGTGGCCGTGACGACCGAGCCGTCAAGGCCGCCGTTGGCCTGGTAGAAGAAGCGACCGTTCCAATCCACCGGCAACCGCATTTCGAAGCCGATCGCGTAGTTTTGACCGTCGACCGGGCCGACACGCTGGTACATCGATCCCTTCACCAGGCAATGCGCAGGCACCGGCTTGCCGGCGACCGTCAGCACGCCGGCTGCCACCGAGGCCGCGCTGGCGATCGTCGTGTTGGGGTACACGATCCGGCTGGCCAGGTCGGTACAGGAGGCCAGCTTGGCGCCGCTGGCCGCGGTCAGCTGCGGCAGCGTCGCCGTACCGCCGGGTATGGCACCGCCGTCGCCGCCGCAGGCATTCAGGACCGCCGTCGACAGGCAAAGCGCCGCCAGCGGCGCGCCGTTCAAGACACGTCGTTTGATTGTCATCACTGATCTCCTTAGTTAGGGCTGACGTCGCGCAGCACTGCGATAGGCTCGTTCACCAGCTTGCCGTTGACCTTCTTCACTTCGCGGATGTACATGTTCTGTACGATGTCGCGCGTGGCCGGATCGATGCTGATCGGTCCGCGCGGACTGTCGCGCTTCATACCCGCCAGCACCTGCATCGCCTTGTCGCCGGTGACGGCGCCGCCCAGCTTGCGGACGGTTTCGTAGATCATGCCCATGGTGTCGTAGGCCGCCACCGTGACGAAGGTGGCGGGCGGGCGGCCCGGATTGGCCGTCGCGTAGGCCTTCAGGAAGGCCTTGTTGGCGTCGTTGTCCAGCGTGGGCGCGTAGTTCAGCACCGTCACCGCGCCCAGCGCGCGGTCGCCCAGCGCCTCCAGCGTCGGCGTTTCGCTGGTCATGTCGCCTACCCCGAGGAACTTGATGCCGGCCTTGTCCAGTCCCTTGTCGCTGAAGGCTTTCAGCAGGCCGATGCCGTCTTCCACACCGGGCGCGAAGAAGAACAATGCGTCCGGCTTTTCATCCTTGATGCGCTGGATGAAGGGCGAATAATCAGGATTGGCCAGCGGCGCCCGCGCCGAGCCCACCACCTTGCCGCCGCCGGCGCTGAACTCCTTGGTGAAGCGCGCCTCCGCATCCAGCCCGGTGCTGTAGTCGCTGACCAGCGTATAGACCTTGCCGATCTTGTTCTTGGCGGTCCAGGCACCGAACGGCCCGGTCATCTGGTGCATCGTCATGCTGGTGCGCAGCATGTACGGCGACTTGGCGGTGATGCCGTTGGTGACCGCGTTCATCACGATCATCGGCATCTTCGCCTGGGTGGCGATGGGCGCCACCGCCATGGCGCTCGGCGTCAGCGAGAAACCGATCAGGAAACTGACATGCTCGCGCGTGATCAGCTCCTGGGCCGCCCGTTTGGACTGGTCGACATTGGTGCCGCCGTCGTCGCGGTAGATGATCTCGATCTTCCTGCCGGCCACCTGGTCGCCGTATTGCTGCAGATAGGTCTTGATGCCGTCCTCGAACGGCTTGCCGGTGTTGGCGAACGGCCCGGTGAGCGCGGCTATGACGCCGATGCGGATGGGTTCCTGGGCCTGGACCGAACCGGCGGCCAGATGCAAGCCGGCCGCCAGTACAGTGATAAGTACGCTGCGTTTCATCGTGTCTCCTCGATGGATGGTTTTAGAACAACTAGTTATGTTTTATAATGATTATAGACTATACGCATTTTCAAAAGATTGCAAGCGGCAGGATGGCCGCGACGCCGCTTCTTTGTTAGAATCGGAGCATGACCAATAAGCCCAAGAACAGGAAACCGGAATTGACCGACGCCGTCCACGAGGCGGCTGAGCAGCCGCTGGACCAGAGCACGCTACTGGGGCTGGTGGGATATAACTGCCGCCGCGCCTACATCAACATCATGCCGGTGTTCGAAAAGCGCATGGCGAAGTATCAGCTGCGGCCGGTGGATTTCAGCGTGCTAAGCCTGCTCAAGGCCAATCCCAACATCAACCAGAAGCGGCTGTCGGATGCGGTCAACGTGTCGCCGCCCAATCTGGCCATCCTGCTCGACAGGCTGCAGGAGCGCGGCCTGCTGCTGCGCCAACGCAGTCCGCTGGACCGCCGCTCGCAGACGCTGGTGCTGACGCCCGCTGGCCTGAGCATGTGCACCAAGGCGGAAAAGACCGCCAGCGATCTGGAAGCGGATGCGACGGCCGCGCTGACCGACGCCGAGCGCGCGCAGCTCATCAAGCTGCTGCAGAAGATCTACATGGAGTGATCAGGGTTCGCCCTGCTGGAGCTTCTTCATCCGGTAGGACAGCTGCGGCCGCGTCAGGCCCAGCATGCGCGCCGCCGCCGACAGGTTGCCGTCGGCCCGCTTCACCGCCGCCAATATCAGCGTGCTTTCCAGATGGTCTAGCGACCAGTCCTGCTCCTGAGCCGACGCCTGCCGCCGCAACATGTCGGGTAGCACATCGAGCAGCGCACCGCTGGGTTGCGGCGCCGGCGCGGTTGCGCCGTGGCTGGTCAGGCGTCCCGTCTGCGCCAGCGAGAAATACGAGGTCTGCGATTCCTCGCCGCTGGTGAACAGGTGCGGCAGGTCGATCGGCCCATCCTCGTCGGCGAAGATGACGCCGCGCTCGACCAGGTTTTGCAGCTCGCGGATATTCCCGGGGAAGTGGTAGTTGAGCAGCGCATCGACCGCGCGCGCCGTGAAGCCGGTCACACGGCGCTGATGCTTCTGGCCGTAGTGCCGCATGAAGTAGCCCATCAACAACGGGATGTCGTCGCGCCGGTCGCGCAGCGGCGGCAGGTGGATGGGGAACACGTTCAGGCGGAAGAACAGGTCTTCGCGGAAGCGGCCCTGGCGGATCTCCTCGCGCAGGTCGACATTGGTGGCCGCCACCAGCCGCACGTCGACCTTGACGCTGCGCACGCCCCCTACCCGTTCGATCTCGCCTTCCTGCAGCGCGCGCAGCAGCTTGCCCTGCGCGACCAGGCTCAGGGTCCCGATCTCGTCGAGGAACAGCGTGCCGCCGGAGGCGCGCTCGAAGCGGCCGGGCCGCGACTGGCTGGCGCCGGTGAAGGCGCCGCGCTCCACGCCGAACAGTTCGGACTCGATCAGCGTCTCCGGGATCGCCGCGCAATTGACAGCCACGAAGGGCTGCTCCTTGCGGGCGCCGATCTGGTGCAGCATGTAGGCGAACAGCTCCTTGCCAACGCCCGACTCGCCGGTGAACAGCACCGTGGCGGCGGTCGGCGCGACGCGCTTGAGCATGTGGCAAGCCGCGTTGAAGGCCGACGACACGCCCACCATCTCCTTTTCGCCGTACGAACGTCCGTCGTCGCCCGGCAGCACCGCGGCCTGCTGGTGCTGTCCCGGGCCGCCGTAGGCCGTGGTGCTGACGAACGATTCCGCGTTCAGGAAGCGCAGGTCCTCTTCCACGTTATCCCATTCGTCGGCCGGCTTGCCGATCAGGCGGCAGTGCTTGTGGCCCATCGACGTGCACTCGACCTCGCGATAGATGGTCAGCCGTCCGATCATCGCACTGGTGTAGCCGATGGCGTAGCCGGTCTGCATCCAGCAGGCCGGCTCGGTGCCGATGCCGAAATCGGCGCTGTGCACCTCGGCCTCGCTGGAATGGTGCCACAGGAATTCGCCGTGATAGGTGCCGCGCTCGAAGTCGAATTCGAAATGCAGCGGTTCGACCTTCACCGCGCCTTCCAGCGAATGCATGCGCGGTCCCGCCGCGAACAGCGAACCCGGCTCCGCGTCGGGCCAGCGTTCGCGCAGCAGCTGCGCATCGCGCGCGCCGGCCGAATAGCCGACCCGCGTCAGCAGGCCGCGCGTGCGCTCCGGGCCTATGCTCTCGATCAGCTCGCGCCGCAATGAGCCGAGCGACGTGATATGCAGCAGCTGCATGCGCTGGCCGTTGAGCCAGATGCGGCCGTCGCCCGGCGAGAAGTGCAGGCTTTGCGTCAGGTCGTCCAGCGTGGGCGCGGCGCCGGCCTTCAGGTGCTGGCTGTCGCCATGCTGCAGCATCTTGCCGCTGACGCGCGACATCTCCGCCAGCGATACGCGAGGGGGTTTGCTCATGTCTCCGCTTTCATCGTCTTTTACCAAATCATACATCGGCACTTCTCCCATTTGATCATTTCATCAATCGCCGGCACCTGTTCTTTTTTGCTGCGCTGCGCCACGCAAGGCCCGCAAAAATCGGCTTGACGCCCGGCGCGGACATCGCTTGGTGCGCCGCAATAACACCGCGCCACAACGAGCTGGCACACAACTTGTAATAGCTAAGGCAAGAGCGGCAAGCAGACCTTCATGCAACTAGCGTGCTAGCAGGCTGACTTCCCCACCATTCAACCTTCAACAGGAGACAGCATGACCAACGCGAATGCGCTTTTGCGTCCATCGATCTGGCAGGACCTGGTTTTCAACGGCGACTGGATCCCGGCCCACGGCGGCAGCCACACCTTCACCGAACCCGCGACGGGTGAGCAACTGGGCCGCGTCGGCCTGGCCGACGCCGACGACGTGGCCCGCGCCGCCACCGAAGCGCGCGCCGCGCAGGCCGCGTGGGCCGCCAGCGACTACAAGGAACGCGCCGCCATCTTCCGCCGCGCCGCCGCCCTGATCGCCGAACACCATGACGAGCTGTCGACCTGGATCCTGCGCGAGACCGGCGCGATCCGTCCCAAGGCGGATCTGGAATTGCGCGAGGCCGGCGCCCACCTGCTGGAAGCGGCCGCGATGCTGACCCAGCCCAAGGGCCAGTTGCTCGCCTCCGCCAGCGGCCAGATGAGCATCGCGCGGCGTGTGCCGCACGGCGTGGTGGGCGTGATCTCGCCGTTCAACTTCCCGCTGATCCTGTCGATCCGCTCGATCGCGCCGGCGCTGGCCACCGGCAACGCCGTGGTCCATAAGCCGGACCTGCAGACGCCGATCAGCGGCGGCGTGCTGATCGCCCGCATCTTCGAGGCGGCAGGCCTGCCCAAGGGCGTGCTGCACGTGCTGCCCGGCGGCGCCGAAGCGGGACAGGCGATGTGCAGCCATCCCGACATCGCCATGATCGCCTTCACCGGTTCCACCGCGGTGGGCCGCAGCATCGGCGAACTGGCCGGCCGCAACCTGAAGAAGATGTCGCTGGAATTGGGCGGCAAGAACTCGCTGATCATCCTCGACGACGCGGATCCCGACGTCGCAGCCGCCAACGTGGCCTGGGGCGCCTACCTACACCAGGGCCAGATCTGCATGGCCTCCGGCCGCATCCTGCTCCAGCGCGGCATCGCCGACGCCGTGATCGAGCGCGTGGTGGCCAAGGCCAAGAACCTGCCGGTGGGTGACCCGATGAGCGGCCAGGTCGCGCTGGGGCCTCTGATCAACGCGCGCCAGGTGCAGCGCGTGCACGCCATCGTGCAGGACAGCGTGGCCGCGGGCGCCACCCTGCTGGCCGGCGGCACCTACGACAAGCAGTTCTACCAGCCCACCGTGCTGACCGGCGCGCGTCCCGGCATGCGCTGCTTCGAGGAAGAGCTGTTCGGCCCCGTCGCCTCGATCACCGTGTTCGACACCGACCAGGAAGCCATCGCGCTGGCCTCCGCCACCACCGGCTGCCTGGCGCTGGGCGTGATCACGCCGACGCTGGCGCGCGCCATGCACATCGTCGACCGGGTGCCGGCCGGCCATGTCCACATCAACGACCAGACGGTGCTGGCCGAAGCGCACGCGCCGTTCGGCGGCGGCGGCACCTCGGGCAACGGCGGCCGTCATGGCGGCAGTTCCGACTGGGACGAATTCACCCAGTGGCAATGGCTGACGGTGAAGACCGAAGCACCGCGCTATCCCTTCTAACGACAACACCAACAAGGAGACCACATGAAGTTACGTAACAAGACCATCGTCGTCACCGGAGCCGCATCCGGCATCGGCGCCGAAGTGGCGCGCCTGGCGCGCTTCGAAGGCGCCACCGTGATCGGCATGGACCGCAACGAACCTGGCCTGACGCTGGACGGCTTCGTGGCCGTCGACCTGGGCCAGCAGGCCAGCATCGACGCCGCCATCGCCAAGCTGCCGCAACGCGTGGACGCGCTGTGCAACGTCGCCGGCGTGCCAGGCACCGCCGATCCGGCGCTGCTGGCGCGGGTCAACTACCTCGGGCTGCGCCATCTGACGGAAGGCGTGCTGCCGCGCATGCCGGCCGGCGGCTCCATCGTCAACGTCGCCTCCATCCTGGGCGCGGAATGGCCGGAGCGCCTCGACCTGCACAAGCAGCTGGCCGCCGTCCGCGGCTACGTCGAAGGCCAGGCCTGGCTGGACGCGCACCCGGTACCCGCCGACACCTGCTACCAGTACTTCAAGGAGGCACTGATCGTCTGGACCTACGCCCAGTCGCAGCCATGGTTCCTGGAGCATTCGGTGCGCATGAACTGCGTGGCGCCCGGCCCTGTCTTCACCCCCATCCTGGGCGACTTCGTATCGATGCTGGGCGAGGAGCGTGTACAGCGCGACGCCCACCGCATGAAACGTCCGGCCTACGCCGACGAAGTGGCCGCCGCCATCAGCTTCCTGTGCAGCGACGACGCGCGCTGGATCAGCGGCGTCAACCTGCCTGTCGACGGAGGACTGGTTTCGACCTTCATCTGATGCACGCCATCCGCCCGGCCGCGCGTCAGCGGCCATACAACTATAACTAGGAGACTGACAATGCAAGCGAACAAACGCCTGAGTCCAACCCTGTTGGCATTGGCCGTGGCTGCCGCCATGCCGGCCGCCCACGCCTTCGAGTTCGAGACCGATAATCCCGATCTCAAGATCAGCTGGAACAACACCTTCAAATACAGCAGCGCCTACCGCCTCAAGGATGCCGATGCGCGTCTGCTGGCGGGAGGCTACCCATCGTCCGGTCCCGGCGACTTCACCGGTTACAACATCGACGACGGCAACCAGAACTTCCGCCGCAAGGGCATCGTCTCCAGCCGTGTCGACTGGCTGTCCGAGTTCGACGCAGGCACCCGCAACCTGGGCATGCGCGTCAGCGCAGCCGCCTGGTACGACACCGCGTACAACCGCAACAACGACAACGGCTCGGCCGCCAGCAACGCCGTCACGCTGGCCGGCCAGGCCAGCAATACCTTCGCCGAGGGCACCCGCCTGCTCCACGGCCGCAACGCGGAACTGCTGGACGCCTTCGTCTTCGCCAAGGGAGCGTTGGGCGAACTGCCGGGCACCGTGCGCGTGGGCCGCCACACGCTGCAATATGGCGAGAGCCTGTTCTTCGGCGCCAACGGCATCGCCAACGCGCAGGGACCGGTGGACCTGGTCAAGCTGCTCAGCGTGCCCGGCGCGCAGTTCAAGGAGATCCTGCGTCCGGTCAACCAGGTCTCGGGCCAGTTGCAGGTGCTGCCCAACGTGTCGATCGGCGGCTACTACCAGTTCGAATGGCGTCCAACCCAGATACCTGGCGTCGGCAGCTACCTCAGTTCCTACGACGCCGCCGGCGCCGGCAGCACCGCCTTCCTGGTGGCGCCGACCAACAGCGGCGCACCGGCCTTCTACACCGTGCCGGACATGAAGGCGAAGAATTCCGGCCAGGGCGGTCTGCAAGTGAAGTTCTCACCGGCCGGCTCGGACGTCGAATACGGTTTCTACGCGGCCCGCTATCACGACAAGACGCCCTACTTCTACCTGGGCTTCACGCCCGGCTTCCCGCCAGGCGCGCCGTCCACCGTGCAAGCTGTGTACGCGGAAGGCATCCGCACCTTCGGCGCCAGCGCCAGCACCGTGCTGCTGGGCGCGAACGTGGCGGCCGAAGTCTCGGTGCGCCGCAATACGCCGCTGGTCAGCGATCCGACGCCCAACTTCCTGTCCCGCACCGGCACCGGCGTGTTCGCCGACAACAGCGGCAATCCCGCCTACGCGGTCGGCAATACGGCGCACGTCAACCTGTCGGCGATCTACGTGATGCCGACCAACCCGTTCTTCCAGGGCGCGTCGCTGCTGGGCGAGCTGGCGTGGAACCGCGCCACCAGCGTCACCTGGCAAGGCTCGCTCGATCCCAACACCACGCGCGACGCCACCTCGGCCCGCATGATCTTCGAGCCGGCCTACTACCAGGTGATCGACGGCCTCGATCTGTCGATCCCGATCGGCGTCGGCTACAACATCGACGGCCGCTCGCGCGCCGTATTCAACTTCAACGGCGGCAGCTCGCACGGCGGCGACTTCAATATCGGCGTCAACGCCACCTACCACCAGGACTGGAAGTTCGGCATCAGCTATGTGCGCTTCCTCGGCGCGGCGGGCACCTTCCTGAAAAATAATCCGGCCACCAACACGCCCATCCTGAGCTATGCCCAGTCGCTGGCGGACCGCGATTACATCTCCTTCAACATCAAACGCGCATTCTAAGGACAAAACTATAATGAAGACGACCCTGACTTTCGCCACCACCGCGCTGGCACTGGCTTTCGCGCTGCCGCACGCCGGCGCCGCCGTCACCGCCGACGAAGCGGCCAAGCTGCACTCCACCCTGACGCCGCTGGGCGCCGAAAAAGCCGGCAACAAGGACGGCACCATTCCGGCCTGGGACGGCGCCTACGCCAAGGTTCCGGCCGGCTTCAAGCCGGGCGACTTCCGCGCCGATCCCTTCGCCGGCGAAAAGCCGACCTTGGCCATCACCGGCAAGAACGTCGACCAGTACGCGACCAAGCTGTCGGCCGCCACCGTGGCGCTGCTGAAAAAATATCCGGGCTACCGTATCGACGTCTACCCGACCCACCGCACCGGCGGCGCCCCGGCCTGGGTGTACGAGAACACCTTCAAGAACGCCACCCGCGCCAAGTCCATCGACGGCGGCTTCGGTGTCGAGGGGGCGTTCGGCGGCATCCCGTTCCCGATTCCCAAGACCGGCTACGAGGCCATGATGAACCACCGCCTGGCCTGGACCGGCGAGACCACCGTGTTCCCGCTGCGGACCACCATCGTCACGCCGGACGGCAAGCGCGCCACCGCCACCGAGGCCGAACAGACCATCATGCGGCCTTACTACTTCAAGGACGGCAGCCTGGAAAAATTCGACGGCATCTACCAATTCGGCCGCCTGATCACGCGCGCGCCCGCCTCCAAGGCCGGCGAAGGGATCCTGGTCCACGACGGTATCAGCGAAGCGCAGCCGCGCGCGATCTGGCAGTACCTGGTGGGCCAGCGCCGCGTGCGGCGCGCGCCGTCGGTGTCCTACGACACGCCGGACTCGGTCACCTCCGGCATCGGCCTGTTCGATGAAGCGTTCATGCTGTTCGGCCCCATCGACCACCATGAGCTCAAGCTGGTCGGCAAGAAGGAGATGTACATCCCCTATAACAACAACCGCGCCGCCTCGGCCAAGATCAGCGACCTGGTTGGCCCGCAGTTCCTCAATCCCGACCTGGTGCGCTGGGAGCTGCACCGCGTCTGGGAAGTGGAGGCGAGCCTGATTCCCGGCAAGCGCCACGTGGTGACCAAGCGCCGCTACTACCTGGACGAGGATACCTGGCAGATCATCCTGGTCGACGGCTACGACGCGCAAGGCCAGATCTGGCGCGGCAACTACACGCTGACGCTGCTGGCGCCGGACCTGCCGGCCGTGGTGGGCAACGTCATGTGGGGCACCTACAACGTGCAGACCGGCGCTTATCTGCTGAACGAGGCATCCAACGATCTGCCGTCGCAGTACAAGACCATTCCTCGCCTGCCGGCCAGTTATTTCGGTCCCGAGGAACTGGCCAACCAGGGTTCGCGCTAAGTGAAGGAGCGCTCGATGAACGGATTGAATCCACTCGCGGCCCGCTGCATCACGCGGACGGCGCTGGCGGCTTGCTGCGCCCTGGCCCTGACGCCGGCGGCGCGGGCCGACGGCGCGGGCGCCCCCATCCCGGCGGCGTTGACGCAGCCGGCGCTGGTCACGCCCAAGGCCTTGAACGCGGCCATGCTGGCCATCGCCGCCGCCGGCCAGCGGCTGGTCGCCGCCGGCGAGCGCGGCACCATCCTGTACTCGGACGACGCCGGCGTCTCCTGGCGCCAGGCCCGGGTGCCGGTCAGCGTCAGCCTGACGGCATTGCAGTTCGTCGATGCGCGCCAGGGCTGGGCGGTCGGGCACCAGGGCGTGGTGCTGCACAGCGCCGACGGCGGCGCCACCTGGAGCAAGCAGCTGGACGGCATCCAGGCCGCGGCGCTGGCGCTCAAGGGAGCGGCCGACATCGCCGGGCCTGAACAGGCGCGCGCCCAGGCCGACGCCCAGCACCTGGTGGACGACGGCCCGGACAAGCCCTTCCTCGACCTGTACTTCGACAGCGCGCGCAGCGGCTATGTGCTGGGCGCCTACAACCTGCTGTTCAAGACCGGCGACGGCGGCGCCACCTGGCAGCCGTGGCAGCGGCATGTGGCCAATCCCAAGGGCCTGCACCTTTACGGCATGCGCGGCGCCGGCGGCGCGCTCTATCTGGCCGGAGAACAGGGCCTGCTGTTGCGCTCGACCGACCAGGGGGCCAGCTTCAGCGCCCTCCCCACGCCATACAAGGGCAGCTATTTCGGCCTGCTGGCCGCGCGCGGCGGCGCGCTGGTCGCCTTCGGCCTGCGCGGCAACGCCTACTGGTCCGGCGACCAGGGCGCCAGCTGGAGCAGGATCGACACCGGCATCCAGGCCTCGCTGGCCGGCGGCGCCGAACTGGCCGACGGCACGCTGGTACTGGTCAGCCAGGGCGGCGACGTGCTGCTCAGCCGCGACCAGGGCCGCAGCTTCGCCGCGCAGTCCGGCGCCGCCCTGCCGCCCGCGCTGCCGCTGGCCGCCGTGGCGCAAGCCAGCGACGGCGCGCTGGTCGTGGCCGGACTGCGCGGCCTGCGCCGGGTAGCGCCGGCGCAGCCGCAGCCGCGCTAGCGCCCTTCCCTCATACGAATATGGTTGGAACATCATGCACACAGATCAAGATTTGGAACAACAGCCGGTAGTACGGCGGCTACAGGATTTCGACACCGCCTCGGGCAACCTGGGCGAACGCGCGCTGTTCAACTACCGGCCGCTGGTCATCCTGCTATGCCTGCTGGCGACCATCGTGCTGGGCTACCAGGCCACGCGGATCCGGCTCAACGCCAGCTTCGAGAAGATGATCCCCAGCGCCCATCCCTACGTGGCCAACTACCTGGCCAACAAGGCCGACCTGAATGGACTGGGCAACTCGGTGCGCATCGCGGTCGAAGCGGGCGGCGGCACCATCTACGACCGCGCCTACCTCGACACCCTGCAACGCCTGAACGATGAACTGTTCCTGCTGCCGGGCGTGGACCGGCCGTTCATGAAATCGCTATGGACGCCCAGCACGCGCTGGGCCGCCGTCACCGAGGAAGGCCTGGACGGCGGCACCGTCATCCCGGACGGCTACGACGGCTCGGCCGCCAGCCTGGCGCAGTTGCGCGCCAACGTCGCCCGTTCCGGCGAGATCGGCCAGCTGGTGGCGGCCGACTTCAAGTCCAGCATCGTGTTCGTCCCGCTGCTGGAGCAGAATCCGCAGACCGGCCAGGCGCTCGACTACGGCGCCCTGTCGGAGCGGCTGGAACAGATCCGCGCCAAATACCAGAAGGAAGGCGTGCGTATCCACATCACCGGCTTCGCCAAGATCGTCGGCGACCTGATCGAAGGCTTGCAGCAGGTGCTGATGTTCTTCCTGCTGGCGATCGCCATCGCCGGCGCGGTGCTGTTCTGGTACACGCGCTGCTGGCGCAGCACCACGCTGGTGGTGGTGTGTTCGCTGGTGGCGGTGCTGTGGCAGTGCGGCCTGCTGGCCGCGCTGCATTACGAACTCGATCCGTATTCCGTGCTGGTGCCCTTCCTGGTGTTCGCCATCGGCATGAGCCACGGCGCCCAGAAGATGAACGGCATCATGCAGGACGTGGGCCGCGGCACGCACCGGGTGGTGGCGGCGCGCTACACTTTCCGCCGCCTGTTCGCCGCCGGCCTCACCGCGCTGCTGTGCGACGCGGTCGGCTTCGCGGTGCTGGTCAGCATCCGCATCAAGGTGATCCAGGACCTGGCCATCATCGCCAGCATCGGCGTGGCGGTGCTGATCTTCACCAACCTGGTGCTGCTGCCGGTGCTGCTATCGTACACCGGCGTCAGCGCCAAAGCGGCCGCGCGCAGCCTGCAGGCAGACAGCGCCGACGGCGCGGCCCAGCCATGGCTCTGGACCTTCCTCGACCGCTTCACCCAGCGCCGCTGGGCCGCCATGACGGTGGCCGCCAGCCTGCTGCTGGGCGGCCTGGGCTACCTGTACAGCCTTAACCTGAAGGTGGGCGACCTCGATCCCGGCGCGCCGGAACTGCGCGCCGATTCGCGCTACAACCGCGACAACGGTTTCATGGTCGCCAACTACGCGGCCAGCTCCGACATCCTGGTGGTGATGATCAAGACCGCGCCCGACCAGTGCACCCGCTACGCCACGCTGGCAAGCGTGGACGCGCTGGCGTGGCGGCTGGAGCAGCTGCCCGGAGTCGATTCGACCAACTCGATGGCGGCCCTGAGCAAGCTGGCCACCACCGGCTACAACGAGGGCAACTTCAAATGGTATGACCTGATCCCCAATGCCGGCGCGCTGGGCGCGGTGCAGACCCGGGCTCCGCGCGAACTGTTCAACCAGAGCTGCTCGCTGCTGTCGCTGTACGTCTACCTGAAGGACCACAAGGCCGCCACGCTGACCCGTGTGGTCGACGCGGTCGAAGCCTTCGCCGCCGCCCACAACACGCCGGAAGTGGAATTCCAGCTGGCCGCCGGCAGCGCCGGCATCGAGGCCGCCACCAACATCGTCGTCAAGCAGGCCATGCACGACATGCTGTTCTGGGTCTATGGCGCGGTGATCCTGCTGTGCTACGCCACCTTCCGCAACTGGCGCGCGGTGCTGGTGGCCATCCTGCCGCTGGTGCTCACCTCCATCCTGTGCGAAGTGCTGATGGTGGTGCTGGGCATGGGCGTCAAGGTGGCCACGCTGCCGGTGATCGCGCTCGGCGTCGGCATCGGCGTCGACTATGCGCTGTATGTGCTCAGCGTGATGCTGACCCGCATGCGCGCCGGCGCCACGCTGTCCGAGGCCTACCTGCATGCGCTGCGCTTCACCGGCCGCGTGGTGATCCTGACCGGCGTGACGCTGGCCGTGGCGGTCGCCACATGGCTGTTCTCGCCGATCAAATTCCAGGCCGACATGGGCATCCTGCTGGCCTTCATGTTCCTGTGGAATATGGTGGGTGCGCTGGTGCTGGTACCGGCGCTGGCGCACTTCCTGATGCCGCAGAAGACCGCGCGCCGCGACACGCCGGCGCAGGCGGCTGAACGCGCCGTGGCTGGCATCCACTGACGCCATGGGCACTTCCGACATGAGCATCGGTGCCCGCCTGCGGCTGGGCTTCGGCCTGGTCCTGGCGCTGCTGGTCGCCGTCATGGCGCTCGGCCTGGGCCACATGGCCCAGATGCAGCAACGTACCGACCAGATCACGCTGGTCGGCAACGTCAAGACGCGGGTCGCCACCCAGATGCGCGATACCGTGTATGAACGCATGATCGCGCTGCGCAACATGGCGCTGATCGGTTCCCTGTCCTACCTCCAGCCGGAGGCGGAACGGATGCAGGACCAGGCCAGGCGTTACACCGCCGCCGAGCAGAAGCTGCGCCAGCTGCTGGCCGGCGACGCCACGCCGGGAGAAACCGCGCTGCTGGCGCAGATAGCCCAGCACAATGCGGCGGCCCGGCCGCCCATCGCGCAAGCCATGGAGCTGGCCATGCGCAGCGAGTCCGACCAGGTCTACACCGTGCTGGTCGAGCGGCTGCTGCCGGTCCAGACCCGCTGGATGACGGCGCTGGAACAGCTGGTCGAACTGGAGACCCGCCAGAGCGAACAAGCCGCCGCGCAAGGACGTTCGTCCGACGCCGGCGCGCGCGCCTGGATGCTGGCGCTGGGCGCGGCGGCCCTGCTGCTGGGCTGCCTGCTGTGCTGGCGCCTGACGCGCGGCATACTCGAACAACTGGGCGGCGAGCCGGCCTACGCGGTCAAGATAGCCGGCCGCACCGCCGCCGGCGACCTGGCGGGCGGCGTCAACCTGCGCGGCGGCGACGTTTCCAGCCTATTGTTCGCGATGCACACCATGCGCACCGACCTGGCCGCCATGGTCGGCAAGGTACGCAGCGGCACCGACCGCATCGCCGGAGCGGCCAGCGACATCGCCGGCGGCCATCAGGACCTGACCCGCCGCAGCGATGGCCAGCGCGATTCCCTGCGCGCCACCGCCGGCTGCATGGAACAACTGGCCGACGCCGTGCGCGACAACGCCGGCCATGCGCGGCAGGCGACCGGGCTGGCCGCCAACGCCACCGCGGTGGCGCGCGACGGCGGCAAGGTGGCGGCGGAAGTGATACTGACCATGGATTCCATCACCGCTTCCGCCCACCGTATCGGGGAAATCATCGGCGTCATCGACGGCATCGCGTTCCAGACCAATATCCTGGCGTTGAACGCGGCGGTCGAAGCGGCACGGGCGGGCGAACAGGGACGCGGCTTTGCGGTCGTCGCCGGCGAGGTACGCAACCTGGCGCACCGCTCGGCCACCGCAGCGCGCGAGATCCGCACCCTGATCGGCCATTCGGTGGCGCAGGTCGAAGCCGGCAACCAGCTGGTGGCGCGTGCCGGCGCCACCATGAACGAGGTGGTCGACAGCGTGCAGCAGGTCGGCGCCATCATCGGCCGCATCGCCGCCGTCAGCATGCAGCAGCAGGCCGGCATCGAGCAGGCCGGCGCCGCGTTGCAGGCGATGGAGCTGGTCACGCGGCAGAACGCGGAGCTGGTAGAACAAGCCACCGGGGCCACGGCCGGCATGCGCCAGCAGGCGGCGGAACTGGCGCGGCTGGTGCGCGCCTTCAAACTCGACGACGGCGCCGGCCCACCGGCTCCGCCTCCACCTCACCCGACACTAACACTGCAAGAGGAATCCGATCATGCCTGACATCCTGCTCTTTGCCGCGGTTGCCGCGGTACTGCTGGTTTCCGCCCTGCTCTGGCGCCGCCAGGCCGCTTCAAAAACCGCCGGCGCCGCCACGCCAGCGATGCCCGTTGCCGATTCGCTGCGCCACACCGCGCTAGGCCACGTGGTCGGCCGCGCCGACCGCCACCAGACCCACGCCTGGCTGGGACTACCGTATGCGCAGCCGCCGGTCGGTCCGCTGCGCTGGAAGGCGCCGCGTCCGCCGCAGCCGTGGGAAGGCCTGCGCGAGGCGCTGGCTTGCGGCCAACCCGCCCTGCAACTGGGCGGCATCACGCTGGAACTGCCGCCCGAGCTGTGGGGCCAGGTGGCCGGTGCGGAAGACTGCCTGACGCTGAACGTGTTCGCCCCGCAGATGACGGCCGGACAGGCACGTACGTCCGCGCTGCCGGTGATGTTCTGGATCCACGGCGGCGCCAATACCGCCGGTACCGCCGCCACCTACACCACGCTGCGCAACCTGGCCGGCCAGGACCAGGTGATCGTGGTGTCGGCCAATTACCGCCTCGGCATCCTGGGCTGGTTCAGCCTCGACGAACTGGCGCGGGACGACGACAGTCCGGCCGACCGCTCCGGCAATTTCGGCACGCTGGACCTGATCGCGGCGCTGCAATGGGTGCGCCAGCACATCTCGGCCTTCGGCGGCGATCCCGACAACGTCACGGTGTTCGGCGAATCGGCCGGCGGCCTGAATGCCTACACCCTGCTGGCCAGCCCGCTGGCCAAGGGACTTTTCCACCGCGCCATCCTGCAATCGCCGCTGGCCGTCAGCTATACGCCGGCGCAGGCGCGCAACTACACGGACGACGTCCAGCCCGGCCACGCCCTCAGCTCGCGCGAGCTGCTTTGCCAGTGGCTGCAGCGCGACGGCCGCGCCGCCGACCGCGCCGCAGCCAAGGCGTTGATCGCCTCCATGCCGGCCGCCGACATCGCCGCCTATGTGCGCGGCCTGCCGGCGGACGCGCTGCTGGCGCCTGTCACGCCGGGGGCGCTCAGCTTCTACGACGCGCCCTGCGTGCTGCAGGACGGCCACGTGCTGCCCGCCATGCCGCTGGCCGAGGTGTTCGCCGACCGTGGCCGCTACAACGCGGTGCCGGTCATCATCGGCACCAACCGCGACGAGTACAAACTGTTCATGTCCAACAATCCCGACTACGTACGCATGCTGTTCGGCAGCATCCCGCTGATGCGCGACCGCGTCCGCTACCAGCGCCACGCCGCCTACATGTCGGCCTTGTGGCAGGCCGCCGGCGCGCTGGAGCCGGCCAGCGCGATGGTGGCCTCCGGCCATCGGGATGTATGGACCTACCGCTTCGACTGGGACGAACAGCCCGCCGTGCCGCTGATCGCCCCACGCGTGCTGCTGGGCGCCGCGCACGTGCTGGACGTGGCCTTCGTGTTCCGCGACCTGGACGGAGAATTCGATCCGTTCCGCTCCTTCACCGCCGCCAACCTGCCCGGCCGCAAGGAAGTGTCCGACGCCATGGCCGGCTACTGGACCCACTTCGCTCGTCACGGCCAGCCGGCCAGCGGCCCGGCCGGAACACTACCCGAGTGGCGGCGCTGGAGCGCCGATGCCGCCGCCCCGCGCATGATGGTCTTCGACACCAGCGCCGACGGCGGCACCCGCATGGTGGTCCACGAGAACAGCCTGGCCACGCTGAAGGCCGCGCTGGCGCGCGACCCGGCGCTGCACGACGATCCGCGCGAACGCTGCGAACTGTTCGGCCGCATGTTCCTGTGGTCGATCTTCGGCGGCTACGAGGCCCAGCATGCGCTGGAAGCCTTCGCCCGCACCCACGGCTACGCCGGTCCGACCGGGCAGTTGCGCCCCAGCTACTGGCCATGAGCATGAGCGCCAACCGGGGTTTCTTCCAGAGCTACGAGGACTTGTGGATGATCGACGGCCTGCGCACGCCGATGGCCGACTACTGCACCGCGTTCAGCCACGTCTCGCCCACCGACCTGGGCATCAAGGCCGCGCGCGCGGTGCTCAAGCGCAGCGGCGTGCCGGCCGCCGACATCGGCTCCGTCATCAGCGGCAGCATGGCGCCCGGCGACTGCTACCAGTACATGCTGCCGCGCCATATCGGCCTGTACGCCGGGGTGCCGCTGACGGTGCCGGCGCTGAACGTGCAGCGCATCTGCGGCACCGGCTTCGAGTTGTTCCGCCAGGCTGGCGACCAGATCGCGCTGGGCTACGCCGACGCCGTGCTGGTGGTCGGCACCGAATCGATGACGCGCAATCCGATCGCCGCCTTCGACCACCGCGCCGGCTTCAAGCTGGGCGCGCCGGTCGCCTTCCAGGACTTCCTGTGGGAGGCGCTGACCGATCCCGCGCCCGGCGTCACGATGCCGCAGACCGCCGAAAACCTGGCGCGCCGCTACGGCATCACCCGCGCCGAGGTGGATAAATTCGCCGCGCTGTCGCACGCCCGCGCGCTCGACGCCCGGACGGCCGGCTTCCACGCCGGCGAGATCGTCGCCGTCGGCAACGAGACCTTCACGCTGGACGGCTATGCCGACCGCCGCATCCGGCTGTGCGGTCCGGTGGAGGAGCTGGCGCAGGATACCCATCCGCGCATTTCGCCGCCGTCGGTGCTGGCCACGCTGCGCGCCCTCTATCCGCAAGGCGTGCAGACCGGCGGCAACAGCTGCGCGCTGGCCGACGGCGCGGCGGCGGCCATCGTCGCTTCCGGCGCCTACGCCATCGCCGGCGGACACCGTCCCCAGGTGCGCATCGTGGCGGCGGCGGTGGTCGGCGTGCCGCCCGAGGTCATGGGCATCGGCCCCGCGCCCGCCATCCGCCTGCTGCTGCAGCGCTGCGGATTAAGCATGGAGCAGATCGGCCTGTTCGAAATCAATGAGGCGCAAGGCGCGCAGATCGTGGCGGTCGAGCGCGAACTGAAGCTGGACCGGGAGCGCCTCAACGTCCACGGCGGCGCGATCGCGCTGGGCCATCCGCTGGCGGCGACCGGCGTGCGCCTGACCATCACCCTGGCGCGCGCGCTCGACCTGCGGCGCCAGCGCTACGGCGTGGCGGCGGCCTGCATCGGCGGCGGACAGGGCATCGCCCTGCTGCTGGAAAATCCGCGCTGGCGGCAGTCACAGCACAATGGCGCTCAGTGACCGCAGCAGCAGGCGCAGTTGCGCGTGCAGCTCGCTGCGCTGGTCGACGCCCAGTTCGGCCAGCATGGCGTGCTCCAGCTCCGCCACCGCGGCGTCGCCCTGGCGCAGCAGGGCGCTGCCCTCGGCGCTGAGGCGCAGATGGATGATGCGGCCATGATTGGCGTCGGCCTGGCGCACCACCCAGCCGCGCGCCTCCATCGCCTTGACCATCTCGTTGGCCGACTGCGGCGAGATCATCGAGCGCTCGGCCAGCTGCGCGTTGGACAGCTGCTGCTGGGTGTCGAGCACCGACAGCGCCGTGTACTGGGCGGCCGTCATGCCCAGCAAACCGAGGCTGTCGCGCAGGCGGCGGCTCAGCACATGGTCGATGCGGCCGATCAGGTAGGCGATGCCGCTGGGTTTGTCGTGCGCGGCGGCGGGCTGGTGTTTTTTCATCATGGTCCGGAAGTTCAAGAAGCGTTCGAAAAAGCGCTTGCAATACAGGCCAAGCAGCATATATTATAAGACATGTATCAGGCAACCTGATATTAACCTAACATTAAGTGAGACCGAAATGAGCCAATATGACAAGCGCTGGAGCACCGTAAAAGTCGACGTCACCGGCGGCATCGCCTGGGTGACCCTGAACCGCCCGGAAAAACGCAACGCCATGAGCCCGACGCTGAACCGCGAAATGATCGACGTGCTGGAAACGCTGGAGCTGGATCCGGAGGCCGAGGTGCTGGTGCTGACCGGCGCCGGCGACAGCTGGACCGCCGGCATGGACTTGAAGGAGTACTTCCGCGAAAACGACGGCAAGCCGGAGATCTTCCAGGAGAAGCTGCGCCGCGACTGCTCGCAGTGGCAATGGAAGCTGCTGCGCATGTACAGCAAGCCGACCATCGCCATGGTCAACGGCTGGTGCTTCGGCGGCGCCTTCTCGCCGCTGGTCGCCTGCGACCTGGCCATCTCCGCCGACGAGGCAGTGTACGGCCTGTCGGAGATCAACTGGGGCATCCCGCCGGGTAACCTGGTCAGCAAGGCGGTCGCCGACACCATGGGCCACCGCCAGGCGCTACACTACATCATGACCGGCGACACCTTCACCGGCAAGGAAGCGGCCGCGATGGGCCTGGTGAACAAGAGCGTGCCGCTGGCGCAGCTGCGCGAGGCCACCATCGAACTGGCGGAAAAGCTGCTGGCCAAGTCGCCGACCGTGCTGCGCATCGCCAAGAACGGTTTCAAGCGCTGCCGCGAACTGACCTGGGAGCAGAATGAAGACTACCTGTACGCCAAAGTCGACCAGTCCAACTACCGCGACCCGGAAAAAGGCCGCGCCCAGGGCCTCAAGCAGTTCCTGGACGATAAGACCATCAAACCAGGCCTGCAAACCTACAAGCGCGCATAAGACGCGCCCAGCCCCAGCCTAATAACCAAGGAGATACGCCATGCTTGAAGCCCGCTTGCTGATCGGAGGCCTGGACCAGGCCGCATCCACCGGCGCCACTTACCAGCGCCTCAACCCTGCCACCGGCGACATCGCCTCGGTGGTCGCCGCCGCCACCCTGGACGATGCCGACGCCGCCGTCGCGGCGGCGCAGGCGGCCTTCCCCGGCTGGTCCGCCACCGCGCCGGGCGAGCGCCGCCGCCTGTTGCTCAAGGCGGCCGACTGCCTGCAGGCGCGCGCGCCCGAATTCATCGCGGCCGGCGTGGCCGAAGCGGGCGGCGTGGCCGGCTGGTACGGCTTCAATGTGATGCTGGCCTCCTCCATGCTGCGCGAAGCGGCCGCGCTGACCACCCAGATCGCGGGCGAAGTGATCCCGTCCGACGTGCCAGGCCTGCTGGCGATGGGTATGCGCCAGGCCTGCGGCGTGGTGCTGGGCATCGCGCCGTGGAACGCGCCGGTAATCCTGGGCACGCGCGCCATCGCCACGCCTCTGGCCTGCGGCAATACGGTGGTGCTCAAGTCGTCCGAGGTCTGTCCCGCCGTGCATCGCCTGATCGGCAAGGTGTTCGAGGACGCGGGCTTCCCGCCCGGCGTGGTCAACGTCGTCAGCAACGCGCCGCAGGACGCGGCCGCCGTGGTGGCGCGCCTGATCGCCCATCCGGCCGTCAAGCGCATCAACTTCACCGGTTCGACCAAGGTGGGACGCATCATCGCCCAGCAGGCGGCCCAGCATCTGAAACCGGTGGTGCTGGAATTGGGCGGAAAGAATCCGCTGCTGATCCTGGACGACGCCGACCTCGATGAAGCGGTGCAGGCGGCCGCCTTCGGCGCCTTCTTCAACCAGGGCCAGATCTGCATGTCGACCGACCGCATCATCGTCGACAACAAGATCGCCGACGCCTTCGTGGAAAAACTGCGCATCAAGACCGCCGGCCTGCGCGCCGGCAAACCCGGCCAGGAAGGCGCGGTACTGGGCGGCATGGTCGACGCCTCGGCAGCCAGTCGCGTGGCCACCATGATAGACGACGCCAAGGCCAAGGGCGCCAAGCTGGTATGCGGCAGCGCCGACAGCGACGGCAACCTGCTGCAGCCGGCCATCATCGACCACATCACGCCGGCCATGACGGTCTATCAGGAAGAATCGTTCGGCCCCATCGTCGGCATCATCCGCGTCGATGGCGACGAGGCGGCGCTGGCCGAGGCCAACGCCAGCGAATACGGCTTGTCAGCCGCCGTCTTCAGCCGCGACATCCCGCGCGCGATGGCGCTGGCGCGGCGCATCGAATCGGGCATCTGCCACATCAACAGCTCCACCGTGGCCGACGAGGCGCAGATGCCGTTCGGCGGCGTCAAGGCCAGCGGCTACGGGCGCTTCGGCGGCAAGGCCGGCATCGCCGAATTCACCGACCTGCGCTGGATCACCATCCAGAGCGGCCACCGCCACTACCCGGTGTGATGGAGGAGCACGCAATGACGCAGCTCCCCACCACCGCCGCGACGCTGGACCTGTCGCGCTATCGCCCGGTGCGCGTGGGCAGCGCGCCGGTGCGGGTCGAGGCAGACGCCCACGGCGTCTGGCGCCTGGCCTCGCAGGAAGCGCTGGGCGACTATCCCGACCGCATCACCGATTGCCTGGTACGCGGCACCGAGCGTCATCCCGAACGCACGCTGGCCGCCCAGCGCGGCGCCGACGGCGGCTGGCAACACATCAGCTACCGGCAGATGCTGGAGCAGGCGCGCGCCATCGGCCAGGCGCTGCTGGACCGGGGCCTGTCGGCCGAGCGGCCGCTGATGATCTTGTCCGGTAACGATCTGCAGCACCTGCAACTGGCGCTGGGGGCGCTGTATGCGGGCGTCCCCTATTGCCCGGTCTCGCCAGCAGCCTCCGGTGCCGCCACCGACCACGCCAAGCTGACCCACTTCGTGCGTCACCTGACGCCCGGCATGATCTACGCCACCGACGGCGGCGCCTGTGCGGCGGCGCTGGCGGCGGCGGTGCCGGACGAGGTGGAGGTCGTGACCGACCGGGGCGACGCAGGCCGCGCCGTCACGCCGCTGGCGCAGCTGCTGGCGACCGTCCCGCACGCAGTGGACGCGGCCAACGCCGCCTGCGGCCCGCACACCATCGCCAAATTCCTGTTCACGTCGGGATCGACCAAGCTGCCCAAGGCGGTGATCACCACCCAGCGCATGTTGTGCGCCAACCAGCAGATGCTGCTGCAAAGCTTCCCCGCGTTCGGCGACAAGCCGCCGGTGCTGTTGGACTGGCTGCCGTGGAGCCACACCTTCGGCGGCAGCCACAACGTCGGCATCGCGCTGTACAACGGCGGCAGCTACTACATCGACGACGGCAAGCCCACCGCGCGCGACTTCGCCGTCACGGTGCGCAACCTGAAGGAGATCGCGCCGACGGTGTTTTTCAACGTGCCCAAGGGCTGGGAGCTGCTCACCGCCGCGCTGCAGGACGACCCCGACCTATGCCGCCATTTCTTTTCGCAGATGGAGCTGTTCTTCTTCGCCGGCGCGGGCCTGTCGCAGGCGGCGTGGGATGCGCTGGAGCGGGTCAGCGAACAGCACTGCGGCCAGCGGATCCGCATCATGGCCGGCCTGGGCATGACGGAAACCGCGCCCTCCTGCACCTTCACCACCGGTCCGGTGATGATGGCCGGCTATGTCGGCCTGCCGGCGCCGGCCTGCGAGGTCAAGCTGGTGCGGGTGGATGGCAAGTACGAAGCGCGCTTCCGCGGCCCGCACGTCATGCCGGGCTACTGGCGCGCGCCGGAAGCCAGCGCCGCCGCCTTCGACGACGAAGGCTACTACTGCAGCGGCGACGCTGTGCGCTTCGTCGATCCGGCGCGGCCGGAACTGGGATTGATGTTCGACGGCCGCATCGCCGAGGACTTCAAACTCAGCAGCGGCACCTTCGTCAGCGTCGGACCGCTGCGGGCGCGGGTGATCAGCGCCGGCGCGCCCTACATCCAGGACGTGGTGGTGGCCGGCATCAACCGCGACAGCATAGGCTTGCTGGTGTTCCCGCGCATGGACCAGTGCCAGCTGCTGTCCGGGCTGGGCGCCGACGCCGATGCCGTTGCAGTCCTGTCCAGCGCCCCGGTGCGCAACCACTTCAGCCAGTTGCTGACGCAGCTGAACGCCACGGCGACCGGATCGGCGTCCCGCATCGAGCGCATGTTGCTGCTGGAGGAAGCGCCGTCCGTGACGGCCGGCGAGCAGACCGACAAGGGCTCGATCAACCAGCGCGTGGTGCTGGAGCGGCGCGCGGCGCTGGTCGAGGCGATGTATGCCGGAGCAGTCGGCGCCGGCGGGTTGCTGGTCGGCGGCTGAGACATGCTTGCCGCCGGCATCACGCTACCAGCCGAGCTTTTGCCGGATGAACGCCGTCAGCAAGGCGGCATTGGCCCGGTTCTGCTTCACGCGCGGATGCCCCTGATAGCCGGTGAAGGGAAACATCAGCGTCGCGATCCTGGCGTCGCCGGTATCGCGCTCGATCTGCGCGACGGCCGAGCGTACGACATCGGGCCACTTCGACCCCGGCTGCGTGGCGTCCATGCTGCCCAGCGCGCAAACGATATAGGCACGCGGATAGCGCTTGCGGATCTCCTGCACGAAGGCGCGGTAGCGCTGCACACGCTCGGCGTCGTCCGGCGCCGGGGTCAGTTTCTTCTCCCGGTCGATCAGCCATTTGTCGTTCTGCAGCAGGTTGATGACCACCACGTCCGGTGTCCATGAACTGAAATCCCATTTGGAATCGTTCTTGCCCGCGCCGTTCAACTGGTCGAAATAGACCGGCATGGTGAAGGGGAACCAGCTGATCATCACGCCGATACCGCTTTGCGAGATAAAGTGCGCTTCCGCATCGAGGTTGCGTGCGGTGATCCCCGCGAAGGACAGGAAGTTGTTCTTGTCCTTCGCCAGATGATCGGGGCCGTCGTCGGGCGATTCGTCGCCCATGCCGCTGGTGATCGAGTCGCCGAAGAATTCGATCTTGCGCTGCTTGCGCGGCGGTGGCGCCAGCAGCGTGCCGCCGTCGGCCAGTTCCAGGCCTGCGAAAGTGGTGCCGCCCTCCTCGCCTTCGGTACGCTTGGTCAGCAGGAAGGAATGCGGACCGGGCGCCAGGCCGGTGGCCACCACGTACGAGCGTTCGCCCTTGTCCGCCTGCAGCACCACCGGGCGCTCCAGATTCCCGTCGAGGTAAACGCTGAAGAAATTGTGGCCAAGCTGGTCGTCCAGCCGCACCGCCAGGGAGCTGCCGGTGAACCGGGCTTCGACGCTCGATCCCGGCCAGGTCAACACGGGGGCGGCGGCATTGCGCCAGTCCACCCGGCCGGTGTAGAGCAGATGGCTGTCGCCGGGCGCAATCAGGGTAGCGGCGCCGGCCTGCGCCGCCACCAGTGCCGAAATCGCGCCAATGAGCTTCAGCCCGGATATCAGTGACTTCATATTTTCCTGTCGGTTCTTTGGGCAGGCTTAAGTCTGACATCGGAAGCAAGGCGAGGTCAAGTCAGGCGGCCTGGCCTAATTCATGCATCGGCACCTTGTAGGTCTCGCGCGCCGTCGCCACCGAGATCGCCGCCACCACGCTGGTGGCCGTCACGAAAGCGGCCACCGGAATCCAGCCCCCCGGCCCCGGCTGCAGGATCGAGGCGCTGATGGTCGGCGCGAAGCCGCCCAGCGCGAAGCCGATCTGGGTGCCGATCGCCATGCCCGACAAACGCACGCGGGTACTGAACATCTCGCCGTACAGCGACGGCCAGACGCCGTTGGCGGCGCTGTACACCACGCCCGACAGCAGCAGGCCGAAGATGAACACCAGCGGCAGGTTGACGGTGCTGATGCTCCACATATAGGGCCAGATCAACGCCGCCGATCCCAGCGCGCCGAAGATGAACACCGGCTTGCGGCCGATACGGTCCGACAGCGCGGCGAACATCGGGATCGCCCCCAGCGCCAGCACGTTGGCCAGCACCAGCACCGTCAGCATGGTGGTGCGCGGTATGTGCATGGTGTTGACCGCGTACGACAGCGTGAACACGCTGAAGATCGTGCTCACCACCGACACCAGCGCGGCGAAGATCACCCGCAGCAGATTGGCCTTGTGCTCGCGGAACAGCAGCGCCACCGGCATGCGGCTGGGCTGGTGGCTGGACTCTTCGGCGAAGGCCGGCGTTTCCGGCAAGGTGCGGCGCACCCAGATGCCGACCGCCACCACGATCGCGCTCAGGAAGAAGGGAATGCGCCACCCCCAGGACAGCAGCTGCTCCTCCGGCAGCGCGGACAGCGGCAGGAACACCAGCGTCGCCAGGATCAGGCCGGCCTGCGTGCCGCTCAGCGTGAAGCTGGTGAAGAAGGCGCGCCGGTGGGCTGGCGCGTGCTCCAGCGTCATCGAGTTGGCGCCGGCCTGCTCGCCGGCGGCCGACAAGCCTTGCAGCATGCGCAGCGCCACCAGCATGATGGGCGCGGCGATGCCGACCTGGCCGTAGGTCGGCAGCAGGCCGACCAGGAAGGTGGAAATCCCCATCAGCAGCAGGGTGAAGGTCAGCACCCGCTTGCGGCCGTAGCGGTCGCCGATATGGCCCAGCAGCACCGCGCCTATCGGCCGCGTGACGTAGCCGACGCCGAAGGTGGCGAATGCGGCCACCGTCGCCGCCGCCGGGTCGAAGGCGGGGAAGAAGATTTTGCCGAACACCAGTGCCGCCGCCGTGCCGTAGATGAAGAAATCGTAGTACTCGACCGCGCTGCCGATCCAGCTGGCAAAGGCGGCCTTGCGCGGCGATCGTGGCGGTTCCACCGCGGCGCCGGCTGCCGCCTTGCCTCGTTTTGCTGTTGCTGTTGTCATGTCGTCCTCCAGTTGATTATTGTAGTTGGATTAAAACTTGTGCAGGATGCCGGCCTGCAGGCCGGTCAGATGTTTGCCGTTGATGTCGGCGCCCGCCAGGTTGGCCGACGGTCCGGCCGAACCGCTGAAGCGGAAGCCGGCGTTGGCCTGGTTCTGCATCACGCTGGCGAAACCGTACAGCGTGGTGCGTTTGGACAGCTCGTAGTAGGCACCCGCGTTGGCGCCGCGCGCGCCGGCATTGCCGCCGGAGGTGTCCTTGATGATGCCGTACAGGGCGCCTATCCTCAGCGCGCTGCTGACGCGGTAGTCGGCCGACACCTGGTAGAAGTTGTAGTAGCGGGCCGCGTTGCGGTCGGTGCCGGCGAAGAAGTTGTTCGGGTTGCTGACGTTGTTGAGAATGACGCCGGCATTCAGGCCGTTGGCGCTGGAGGTGGAATTGTTGCTGCGCGCCGCGGCCAGATAGATGGTGCCGCTGCCGTACTGGTAGTCGGCGTAGACGTTGTGATACACCACCTTGTCGTGCACCGTGGCGGTGACGCTGTTGGGGCTTGCCTGCAGACCCGCATAGCCGGCGCGGTACGGGCCGTTGCGGTAGTCCAGCGCCAGCTGGTAGATCGGGCTGTTGCCGCGCGTGGCGCCGCCGTTTTCCGGCAGCGCATAATGCAGCACCAGCTGCGCCCCGGCCAGCCGCGGCGAGCGGTAGGACAGGTCGTTGTCGTAGCGCGAGGGAATGCCGAAGGTGTTGAACAGCGAGCCGAAGGTGGTGCGCTCGGTGTAGTCGATGGCGCCGCCGATCAGGAAGATCTCCGTGTTCTGGCGGCCGATGCGGTATTCGCCGCTGGGCGCCTCGATGCCGACCCAGGCCTGGCGGTCGAACAGGCGGGTGCTGTCGGCGCCGGTGCCGGTATCGGCGTTGATGCCTTGCTCCAGCGCGAACTTGACCTTGTAGCCGCCGCCCACATCCTCCGTGCCTCGGAAGCCGAGACGGCTGCGCAGCACGGCGCCGTCGTTCAGGCCCGTGATATGGGCGCCGCTGCTGCTGCGGATATAGCCCAGGTACTCGTCGAAGTTGCCGTAGATGGTGACGTTGGACTGCGCCTGGGCGGCAGCCTGCCATGTCGCCATGCAGGCCAGCGCGATTGCTTGCTTCTTCATTCTGTCTCCGTTTTATTCACTTCATATGGTTGTGGTTCCCCCGGTACTGCCGCGAAGCGAGGGGCTTCGTTTTTTTCTTAATCCTCGGCCAGCGCGGCGATCGCCAGCGCGTAGCCGCGCACGCCGAAGCCGGCCATCACGCCCTGCGCCACCGGCGACAGCCACGAGCGATGGCGGAACGGCTCGCGCGCATGGACGTTGGAGACGTGCAGTTCGATCACCCGCACATCCGCGCCCTTGATGGCGTCGTGCAGCGCCACCGAGGTGTGGGTATAGGCGCCGGCGTTGAACACCACGCCGGCCAGCGTGCCCTGCGCCTGCGCCGCGCCGGCCGCATGGATGGCGTCGACCAGCACGCCCTCGTGGTTGGACTGGCGGAAGTCCAGCGCGTAGCCGTATCGCTCGCAGGCGGCAGCGCACAGGCGCTCGACGTCGGCCAGCGTGGCCGCGCCGTACACGGCCGGCTCGCGCTGGCCGAGCAGATTCAGATTGGGACCGTTCAACACCATCACGGTCTGGCCTGGAGGTCGCATCGCCGTCGCTCCTAGGCCATGGTCGGATGGGCGGCGGTCGTGCGCCGCACTTCCAGGCTGCGGCGCAACACCTGGTCGGTGACCCATTTGGCGGCGCGGTGGGCGCGCTGGCCGACGATCTCCGGCGCCAGCTGCAGGTAGTCGTCGTTGAACACCTCGAAGCTGTAGTCGCCGCGATAGCCGCCGCGGTCGAGCCGGCGCAGCAGGTCGGTCAGCTCACCCGAGTGCGCGCCCTCGCCGGGGAACACGCGCAGATGGCGCGCCGTCTCCAGCCGCTCCTCGGCGCTACGGATGTCGCGCCACATGAAGTCGGACAGCTGCACCATGGCGATCTTGTGGCTGGGGATGTCCTCCAGCCCATCCAGGCAGGCCTGGTTGGCCAGCATGTGGAAGGAGTCGATCACCACGCCCAGGTTGGCGTGGTCGGCCAGTTCCACCGCCTCCCACGACTGCTCGTACTGGTTGACATGGCGGCCCCAGGACAGCGCCTCGTAGCCCACCCGCACGCCCAGCGGCACCGCCAGCGTGGCCAGCTTGGCCAGATGGCGCGCGATCAGGCGCATGTCGCCGCTGGCGTGGCTGGAGGTACTGGAGCAGACCATCAGCAGCGGCGCGCCCACAGCCCGGCACACCAGCAGCATCTGGCGCGCGATATCGAGCTTGTATTCGTGCAGCGCGCCGTCCAGGCCCTCGTAGTCGCGCATCACCTGGATGCCGGTCACGCGCACGCCGCTGGCTTTCACCACGCGCACCGCCTCGTCCAGCCCGCCGGGATGGCCGGCCAGGTCGCGCGCCCACAACATGATCTGGCTGAAGCCCGCCGCGCGCGAGGCGCGCAGCTTCGCTTCCAGCGGACCGGCCAGGGTGATGCTGTCCATGCCGAAGTTGGAGAGGTTCACAGGGCCTCCAGCGCGCGGAAGGCGTCGGACGACACGCCGGGCCAGCCGAACAGTTCCAGGTACAGGGGCGCCTGCTCGATCAGCATCTCCTTGCCCTTCTGGATGCGGCAGCCCAGTTCCTGCGCCTGGCGCAGCAGGCGGCTCATCTCTATCTTCATGCCGCAATCGGCCACGATGCAGTGCGGCGATATGCCGCGCAGATCGATCGGCAGAGGATCGTCGGCCTGCATGCCGAGCGGCGTCGAGTTGACCACCAGGTCGAAGCCGGCGGCGGCCGGCGGCGCGATCCCGATCCGCGTGCCGGGAAAGGCCAGGCGCAGGCGCTGCCGCAAGGCCTGAGCCTGGTCGTCCCGGGTATCGTAGAGGGCCACCTCGCCGATGCCGCGCTCGGCCAGCGCATAGGCCACCGCGCAACCGACGCCGCCGCTGCCGACCACCAGCGCGCGCGACGCGGCCCAGTCCAGCGGCGCGGCGCCGCAGGTGCGGTCGAGGGCGCGGATGAAGCCCACGCCGTCGATCAGGTCGCCCAGTATCCGGCCCTGTCCGTCCTTGTAGATGGCGTTGCAGGCGCCGGCCAGCAGCGCGCACGGGCTGGGCAGGTCCACCGCGCCGACGCTCATCGGCTTGTGCGGGATGGAGACGAAGATGCCGCCCACGTTGGGAAAGGACATCAGCAGCCGCACGGCGGCGGTGTAGGACTCGGGCGGCACCTTCAGCGGCACCACCCGCGCGTCGATGCCGTGGCGCTGGAAATAGGCGTTGAACAGCGCCGGCGCCTTGACCTGCTCGACCGGCCAGCCGATCACGGGGAAAATGCGCGTAGTGCCGGAAATCTCAATCATGGTTCTTCTCCAGGTGGCTGACGACCAGCTCGAAGCTGACGCCACCCTTGTACAGTTGTGTCAATGCGCCGCGTTCGTTGGACTGCGCCGGTGCGCGGTCGATGAACACGATGCCCCTTTGCTGCAGAGCGCGCACCGCCGCCAGCACGTCCGGCGCGCCGAAGCCCACCCGTATCAGCTGCTCGCCCCATTGCAGGCCGGCCGCGCCTTCGGGCGGCTCGACCAGTTGCAGGTAGAAGCCGTGGCACGGGCTCTCCAGCAGCGTCCCTTTCGGCACCACGCCGAAGTAGCGCCCTTCCGGCAGCACGCGGAAGTCCATCAGCTGCTGGTAGAAGTCGATCCACTCGGGCGCGCGGCCGGCGCCGATGGCCTGCACCACGCCGAAGAAATGCAGGCCCGCCAGCGCCGGCGGGTTGGCCGGCGCGTTGGGTATCGGCTTGAAGTCGACGTCGTAGATCGAAAAGTCGCGGAAGCGGTCGACGAAATACAGGATGGAGTCGCCGGCGCCGTGCACGCCCGGTATGTTCAGTTCCATCACACCGGCACGGGTCTGGATCGCCCAGGCGCCCAGCTCGATCGCGTGGCGGTAGGCGGCGTCGGCGTCGCGCACCCGCAGCGCGATGGCGCTGACGACGGTCGACTGCGGATCGGTGCCCGATTGCGGCAAGGCGCGCGGGTCGGCGTTGACGATCACGTTCATGCCGCCCTGGCGGTACAGCGTCACCTCGCGCGAGCGGTGGCGGGCGGTGGCCACGAAGCCGAACTGCTCCAGCAGCGCGCCGAACGCCAGCGGCTGCGCGCTGGCATATTCGACGAACTCGATGCCGTCTATGCCGAGCGGATTGTGCGGTTCCGGGTTGTGTTCATGTGCCGTCATGGTGATCCTCGCCTGGTTGAATGAGGCCAGTGTAGAAAAGCCGGGCGTTGAAAAACAGCCCGCAAAACGGTGAATATTGCGTTGAACGCGCAAATTGCGCGATAATCGCGCAAACAAAGGGGCTGGCGATGAAGAAGAGTGCTTTGCAGGATGTGGTGGTCGCCAAACGCGACCAGATCGAGGGCCTGATCAAGGGACTGGAGGTGATACGCGCCTTCGACCACGAATCGGTGCGGCTGACGCCGACCGAACTGGGCGAAAAGGTGGCGCTGAGCCGTACGGCGGCGCGGCGCTATCTGCTGACGCTGGTCCACCTGGGCATGGCGGCCACCGACGGCCGCACGTTCTGGCTGCGCCCCAGTGTGCTCAGCATCGGCCACGCCTATGTGGATTCGGCGCGCCTGCCGCGCGCCGTGGTGCCCTATCTGCAAAGGCTGACCAACCAGCTGCAGGAATCGACCAATTATTCGCTGCTCGACGGCGACGAGGTGGTCTATGTCAGCCGCGTCAACGCGCCGCGCATCCTGCTGGCCGGCTTCGATCCCGGCATGCGGCTGCCGGCCTACACCTCGACCGCCGGCCGGGTGCTGCTGTCCTCACTCAGCGACGATGCACTGCACGCCTACCTGGACCGGATCACGCTGATCGCCTACACCCACCTGACGGTGACCGACAAGGACCAGCTGTTCCGCGAGATCGTCGCGATACGCGAAGACGGTTTCGGCTCGACCGAGAACCAGTACGAGATGGGGCTGCGCGGCATCTCGGTGCCGGTCAAGAACCGCGTCGGCGAGGTGGTGGGCGCGCTGTCAACATCGATGGCGGCCAGTCACGGCAGCCGCAAGGAGGCGATCGCCCGCTGCGTGCCGGCCATGCAGGCGGTGGCCAACACGCTGATGCTGTGGGTTTAGCCCGTCAACATTGCCCGGCCTCGGGCATCCAGCGTGATCTCGCTCAGACGTTCGCCGTAGCGGATTTTAAGCCGCTGGTGCGCCTGGCCGCGCAGCCGCAGCTGGCGCAGACGGCCTTGCGACCAGTCCAGGTCGAGCTCCACGCCGCCGCGCACCCGGACGCCATGCAGCGCACCGTCCGGCCACGCCTTGGGCAACGCCGCCAGCAGGCGGATCTCGCCTCCCCACGATTGCACCAGCATCTCAAGAATGCCAGCCGCGCCGCCAAAATTGCCGTCGATCTGGAATGGCGGATGGGCGTCGAACATGTTGGGATAGGTGCGTTCCGGTCCAAGCAGGCCTTGCAAGATGCCGTAGGCGCGTTCGCCCTCGCCCATCCGGGCCCACAGCGCCAGCCGCCACGCGGTGGCCCAGCCGGTGGATTTGTCGCCGCGCGTGTTGAGCGTGACCTTGGCCGCGGCGATCAGGTCCGGCGTGTCGCGCACGTTGATTTGCCCGCTCGGATAAACGCCGTACAGGTGCGACACGTGGCGATGCTGCTGCTCCGGCGCGCCGGCGTCCCAGTCCTCCAGCCATTCCTGTAGCTGCCCCTGCGCGCCGATGCGGTCGGCCGGCAGGCGCGCGCGCCTGGCTTGGACTTCGGCGGCGAAGGCGGCGTCGCTGTCCTTGAGCAGCGCGTGCGCCTGCAGCGTCCAGCCGAACAGGTCGCGGATGATCTGGCGGTCCATGGCCGGACCGGCGCAGGTGGCCACGCCGTGATGGTGCTGGTTCTCCGGCGAGATCGAAGGCGAGGTCACCAATCCCCTGCCCTGCGGATCCTCGACCAGCGCATCGACAAAGAACAGCGACGCCCCCTTCAGCAGCGGATAGATGCGGCGCAGCCAGGCTTCGTCCCGGTGGTAGTCGTAGTGATCCCACAAGGCCTGGCACAGCCACGCGCCGCCACACGGCCACATGCCCCACAGCGGACCGTCGATGGGCGCGGTAGCGCGCCACAGATCGGTATTGTGGTGCGCCACCCAGCCGCGCGCGCCATACCCCTTGCGCGCGGTGACGGCGCCGGTCACCGCCAGATCCTCGACCATGCGCAACAGCGGTTCCACGCATTCCCCCAGATTGGCCGATTCCGCCGGCCAGTAGTTCATCTGCGTGTTGATGTTGATGGTGTACTTGCTTCCCCACGGCGGATTGGTGCCCTCGTTCCACAGGCCCTGCAGGTTGGCCGGCTGGCTGCCGGGCCGCGACGAGGACAGCAGCAGATAGCGGCCGTATTGCACGTACAGCGCCGCCAGCGCGGGATCGGCCTGCTTTTCCGCCACGGCGATGCGCTGGTTGGTCGGCCTTGCGTCGGCCTCGCCGGAACCTATGCGCAGCGACAACCTGCGAAACAATGCCTGGTGCGATTGGACGTGCGCGCCGCGCAGCCGCGCATAGGGCTTGGCGGCGGCGGCTTCGCTGTGTTTGCGCACCAGCGATACCGGGTCGCCGCCCACGTCGGCGAAACTGACATGGCTGGTGGCCGCCGCGACCAGCAGCGTGACCGTGCTGGCGCCGCGCACCTCGATGCGGTCGCCCCGCACAGCGATCCTGCCGTCGCCGAGCGCCTTCACCCGCACCGCGTAGCGCAGCGCAGCCGCGACGCCGGCGGCGCCGATATTGCGGCCTTCAATCAGCAACGCATCGGCGCCGTCCGAACGCACAGACAGGCCCTCCGGCCGCTGCTCCGCGCGCAGCGGTTCACGGTGGTTCCACGGCACCGGCGCGGCAGCGGAGTCGGTCTTGCCGCCGGTGTAATCGGTGGCGCCGTAACCGACTTCGCCGGGATGGCGGTAGCCGACGTCGAAATTCATCGCGCCCCCGGTGGAGGTCAGGCGTATCGCGATCACCTGGTCCGGCTGGCTGGCGAAGACCTCGCGGCGGTACTGCACTTTGCCATTGGTGAAGCGGGTGCCGCAGACGGCGCTGTCGAGATCTAGCCAGCGGCGATAATCGCCGGCGCCGGACAGCCCGTCGAAGTCGAGCAGCAGGTCGCCGGCGGCGCCGTATGGCATCTGCGTCTTCGGCATGCCCATCATGGACGCGTCGATCAGCTCCGCCGCTTCCGCATATTTGCCTTCGTCTATCAATGCGCGCGCCCGCGGCAGCGCCTCCAGCGAACGGGGATTGTTGGGATCATAGGGACCGCCGGCAAACAGCGTGTCCTCGTTGAGCTGAACGCGCTCCTGGGCGATGCGGCCGAAACTCATGGCGCCAAGGCGGCCATTCCCGACCGGCAGCGCTTCCACCCACGGCCCGGCCGCCTGGTCGTACCACAGCGACAGGCGCTCCTGCGCGCCGCGCTTATCGGCTTGCACCCTGGCTCCAGCCAACCCGGGAAACGCCATGGCAAGGCCCATGGACACCATAAAACTGCGTCGTGTCGTCTTCATGTCTCGTGAAATAGTTTTTCTGCCGTCATTCTGAGCCCGGCGCGCAGACATCTCAATTACGAAATTCACCAAGCGGGCGGTGTTTAATGCGTAAGCGCTAAATTCGCGGCCATTTTGCCGTATCGTTTGACCGGCGAAAGCGGCTTGGACAATATAATAATGAAGGCTGGGGTTCAACGCGACAAGATAGTCGCCACATCATAAGGAGACCATGAATGAGAAAATTTAAAAAAGCCGCCATCGCCATGGCGATCGCCCAGATTGCGTTCCTCGCCAGCGGCGCGGCGCTGGCCCAGACGCTCGTCGCCTACGACGATGGGCTGCAAAACGGCTGGCAGAACTGGAGCTGGGCCAAGGTCCAATTGGCCGTGCCGGCCGGCGGCGCCAAGCCGATCAGGGTCGAAGGCGATCCGTGGAGCGCGCTGGCCCTGCACCACGACGCCTTCTCCACGCAAGGCTTGAGCAAGCTGACCTTCAGCATCAACGGCGGGACGAACGGCGGCCAGGCGCTGCTGATCAAGGCCATGGTGGACGGCAAGCCCGTCGAGTCGAACTTCCAGATCGTCGCCAAGGCGAAGACCTGGGCCTTGGTCGAGGTGCCGCTCAAGGATCTCGGCGTCGAGGGCAAGACCATCGACGGCATCTGCGTGCAGGGACTGGCCAACCCCTACAGCGCCTACTACATCACCCGCATCCAGTTCGAATAAGGCATACAGCATGAGATTTACTATCGCAACGGCGCTGGCTGGCGCCCTGATCGCCGGCGCCGCCCATGCCGCTCCGGCGCCTGCCGCCATCGTCGCCGCGCCCTCGCCACCGTCCCTGCGTGCGCTGCCGGCGTCGGTGAGCGGGCGCGTCTCGCCCGAGGGCGCAGGCTACCGCTATCAATGGCCCGGCATCTACTTCGAGGCCGCATTCGAAGGCCGGGAACTGTATTTCAAGGTCGAACCGGGTGAGGTCATCCTGCACGTGCTGGTCGACTCGGCGCGACTGGAGGACATGGTCAAGCCGGTGCCGGGCTGGTACCGGATCGGGGGGCTGGCCCCGGGTGCGCATACGGTGCGTCTTGAATCGGTCAGCGAGAACCAGTCCGGCCCCAGGCTGTTCGGCGGCTTCGCCTTGCCCGACGGCGCGCAGCCCTTGCCGATGGCGCGCCGCGCGCGTCAGATCGAATTTATCGGCGATTCCCACACTGTCGGCTACGGCAATATCTCGCCGACGCGCGACTGCAACCAGGACCAGGTCTGGGCGCAAACCGACAACAGCCAGGGCTACGGCGCGCTGACGGCGCGTCGTTACAACGCGGACTACCGGATCCACGCCATTTCCGGCCGCGGCGTGGTACGCAACTTCGACGGCGCCGCCGGCGACACCCTGCCCGCCGCCTACCCCTATGTCCTGTTCGACCACGCCCAGCGCGACACCGCCGCCGCATGGCAACCGAAGTGGATCGTCATCTCGCTCGGCACCAATGACTTTTCCACCGCGCTCCACCCGGGCGAAAAGTGGGCCTCCAGGGAAGCCTTGCATGCCGATTACGAGGCCGCGTATGTCGAATTCGTCCTTGGGCTGCGCGCCCGCAATCCGCAGGCCCGTTTTATTCTCTGGGCCACCGATGGCGCCAACGGAGAAATCCAGGCCGAACTCAAAACGGTCGTGGCCAGGCTGAAGGCGGCGGGCGAAAGCCGGGTCGCGTTCATCCCGGTGAACGGCCTGACGTTCACCGGCTGCCATTGGCATCCCTCGGTGGCCGACGACAAGACCATCGCGGACGCGCTAACCGGCATCATCGATGCCGCGGATCCCGGCACCAATCCATAAGACCATGCGTTCATCGTCGCACTGGGGCAGCCGGCCAGACGCATCGGCCGGCCGGCAGCATGCTGCCCGTTGCCCTCAAGTCAGGCTGACGTAAATACAACAAGCAGCTTGCAATCATTAAATTGTCTATACAACTCTGGATAGCAATGTTAGCCTTGCTTCACCCTGCAACAACCTGACGCCGGCCTGCCTTACCGGGCAAAACGGCAAGTCAGTCAGCTCGTGCTATCGCACCCCGTTGACCTTGAATACCTGGCACGCATCCTGCTCTGTACGTTTGTCGCAACTAATTGTATAGACAACAGCAGTTAGCATGTATAGACAATGTGTCGCCAAGTGCAATTCAGTTCACCTCCGCAAGGCATAGTGGCGCTCCATTTTGGTGCCACGCCGCCATGTGATGGTGCAATTTCATGTAGCTATCCAGACCAGACGAAGGAAAGACAAAATGGGGAACAAACTGATGGGGTTGAGTGCGTTGGCGATGGTTTCGGCCAGCGCCATCGTTTCCGGGCAAACGCAGGCGCCGGCGCCAGCCAGTGCCGCCGCGCCGGCCGCCGACCGCGCCGACCAGATCGAGCGCATCGAGGTGACCGCTTCGCGCTCGGCCCGCGCCGAGGAAATCCAGCAGGTGCCGATGGCGCTGACCGCCATCAAGCCGGAAAGCCTGGCCAAGTTCGGCCTGTCCGGACTGGCGGACATCGCCCGCCTCGCACCGTCGGTGGACATGCAGGAGCAAGGTCCCGGCGTCAACAACATCACCATGCGCGGCCTGGTCGTGCGCGGCATCACGCCGTCGGAAATCGCCGACGCCTCGCTGGTGGCGGTGTACGTCGACGACATGCCCGTCACGCTCAAGTCCGGCAATCCCGACCTCAAGGTGCTGGACCTGGAGCGCATCGAAGTGCTGCGCGGGCCGCAGGGCACCTTGTACGGCGCCGGCGCCATGGCCGGCACGATACGCCAGATCACGCAAAAACCCGATACCGATTCGATGTTCGGCTCGTTCGAGGCGGTCGGCTCCAGCACCTCCGGCAACGGCGGCAACAACGGCAACCTGCGCGGCATGGTCAACGTTCCCGTCAAGGAAGGCGTGCTGGGCCTGCGCGTGACCGGCTACACCGGCGAGGACAGCGGCTACGTCAAGAACGTCCTGAACGGCAAGCGCACCAACGACAGCCACACCGACCAGGGCCGCGTGGCCATGCGCCTGCAGGCCTCGCCCGACCTGACGGTGGACGCCAGCATCACCGCCTCCTCGATGGACGGCGGCCTGAACGGCGCCTTCAGCGGCCTGGCGCCGTTCACCACCAGCGCCATGACGGAGCAGAAGACCAAGGACGACATGCAGTTGTACAACCTGGCCGTCAACTACAAGCTGGCCCGGGCGGAACTGGTGTCGTCGACCACCTTCGTGCACCGCAAGACGCTGTACAAGAAATCGGACGAATACAACACCACCGCCTTCATCTTCCCCGGCCAGAGCCTGATCCAGGCCGACTACACGATCGCCAACAAGCTGCAGGACTTCGCCCAGGAATTCCGCCTCAACTCGACCGACGCCGGCCCGCTGAAATGGACCGGTGGCCTGTTCCTCGAAAGCGGCAAGCGCGACTTCTGGGAGGATGAACCGACCCCGGGCATGGACGCGCGCTACGCGGCCGCCTACGGTTTCCCCGGCTACAGCTCGCTGGTCAACGACCTGGCCTTCAACAAGGACGACCAGTTCTCCGGCACCCAGGAGTCGCGCTCGCGCCAGGCCGCGCTGTTCGCCGAAGCGACCTACACGCTGTGGGACAAGCTGGACCTGACGGCCGGCGTGCGCCTGTTCACCGAGTCCGAGGACTTCAAGCTGCGCTTCACCGGCTACTACGGCAACACGCCTGCGGCCACGGTCGATGCGCCGGTCGGCACGCCCAACGTCGTCAGCAGCAAGGCCAGCGCGCGCGGCGGCAATCCGCGCTTCGCCGCCGCCTACCACCTGGACCCCGAGCACCTGCTCTACGCCCAGGCCGGCAAGGGCTTCCGCTACGGCGGCAACAACCAGCCGGTGCCGCAAACCTTGTGCGGCATCCAGGCGCCGGCCAGCTTCGGCCCGGACCAGTTGTGGAGCTATGAGCTGGGCTCGAAAAACACCTTCCTCAACCAGCGCGTGAGCCTGAACGTGGCGGCCTTCCTGATCGACTGGGAAAAAGTACAGGTCGCCAACTACCTGCCCTGCTCCTACTACTACACGCAGAACGCCGGCAAGATCCGCAGCCAGGGTCTGGAAATCGAATCGATGGTCAAGCTGGCGCGCCGCATGAGCCTGGGCTTCAACGCGGCCTACACCGACGCCAAGGCCAAGACCGCCATCATCACGCCGCTCGAGGCGCAATCGGCGCCGGCCGGCACCCGCACGCCGTACGCGCCGCGCCTGACCGCCAGCCTGTCGTTCAACTATACGGTGCCGCTGGCCAACAACGACGAGGTGGGCATCGCCGCGACCTATTCCTATCGCGGCAACTCCTACACGGACTTCGCGCCGACCGGCAGCAACTATGCGGAAATCCCATCGTCGAGTATGCTGAACGCGGCGCTGTCCTACAAGTCGGGCAAATACGAGTTCGGCCTGTTCGGCACCAACCTGAACAACCGCACCAAGGTGGTCGACGTGACCCGCGATCCGAACGGCCTGCAGCCCGGCGACACCATCTACATGGCCCGGCCGCGCACCGTGGGCGTGCGCGTCAAGGCGCGTTTCTGATGGCGGGCATTGGTGGATGAGGCATTGATGAAAACATATCGCGATATCGCCGCCGCGGTGCTGGCCGGCGCGGCGCTGGCCGCTGCGGCGCCGGCCGCCGCTGCCGCAACAGCGGCGTCGGCCTCGAGCTGGTGCGCCGGCGGCAAGACCGTCAATTTCGCCGGACTGAACTGGGAGAGCGCGCGCTTCCTGACCGAAGTGATGCGCTACGTGCTCGAGCAGGGCTACGGTTGCAAGACCGACGTCCTGCCCGGCACCAGCATCGCGATGGAACTGGCGCTGGCGCGCAACGACATCCAGGTCTTCGCCGAGGAATGGATAGGCCGCAGCACCGCCTGGAACGACGCCGCCAAGGCCGGCAAGGTGGTGGCGGTGGGCGATATCATCAAGGACTCGTCCGAGGGCTGGTATGTGCCCGAGTACGTGGTCAAGGGCGACGCCAGGCGCGGCATCAAGGCGGCGGCGCCCGGCCTGCGCTCGGTGGCCGACCTGGCGCGCTACAAGGACGTGTTCATGGACGACGAGGAGCCGGACAAGGGCCGCTTCCTGAACTGCCCGACCGGCTGGACCTGCCAGGGCGTGAACACGCAAAAGCTCAAGGCCTACGGCATGAACGCCAGCTACGTCAACTTCCGTCCCGGCACCGGGCCGGCGCTGGACGCGGCGATCGCCTCGGCGGTCCAGCGCGGCCGCCCGGTGCTGTTCTACTACTGGAGCCCGACCGCGATGATGGGCCGCTACAAATTCATCCGGCTCGAGGAACCGGCCTTTTCGCAGGCCTGCTGGGACACGCTGACCGCGCAGAACAACAGCCGCCCCTGCGGCACCGTCAATCCGCCCAACCGGCTGCGGGTGGGCGTGTCGCGCGCCTTCCACGACGCCGACCCGGTGCTGACCGCGCTGTTCGAGCGGATGAACGTGCCGGTCGATCTGATCAACGTCTTGCTGGCCGAGCGCGAGGCCAAAAAACTGGAGGCGACGGCGCTGGCCCTGCTGTTCCTCAAGCGCCAGCCCGCCATCTGGCAGGCCTGGATGCCGGCCGATATCGCGGCCAAAATCAGTTCCACGCTTAAGTGAGGTTAGACATGCCATCGTTCCCCGAGGCGCTTAATATTTCCCTGGTCGAGCCGATCAACGAGACGGTCGACGTCATCAACAGCCGCTTCGGCGACGCCTTCCACGACGGTTCGATCTGGCTGCTGCGCCATGTGCTGGTGCCGTTCGAAGGCGCCCTGCGCGCCCTGCCCTGGTGGCTGGTGCTGGCCGGCGTATTCCTGCTCAGCCTGCACGCCACGCGGCGCTGGGGCCATGCCGCCGGCTACACCGCCTGCGTGCTGCTGGTGGGCTGCCTCGGCCTGTGGGACCAGTTGATCCAGACCCTGGCGCTGGTGCTGGTCGCGACGCTGATCGCGGTGCTGCTGGCGGTGCCGCTGGGCATCCTCAGCGCCCGCAGCGACGGCCTGCGCCGGCTGCTGATGCCGCTGCTGGACGTGATGCAGACCATGCCCAGCTTCGTCTACCTGGTGCCGGTGCTGATGCTGTTCGGGCTGGGCAAGGTGCCGGCCATCCTGGCCACCATCATCTACGCCACGCCGCCGCTGATACGGCTGACCGACCTCGGCATCCGCCAGGTCAGCGGCGAGCTGACCGAGGCCGCCCGCTCCTTCGGCACCACCCGCTGGCAACTGCTGATCACGGTGCAGCTGCCGCTGGCGCGGCCCAGCATCATGGCCGGCCTGAACCAGACCATCATGATGGCGCTGGGGATGGTCGTGATCGCCTCCATGATAGGCGCGCGCGGCCTGGGCGAGGACGTGCTCGAGGGCATACAGACCGTCAACATCGGCAAGGGCCTGCAGGCCGGCATCGCCATCGTCATCCTGGCGATCGTGATGGACCGCATCACCCAGGGCTACGGCAGAGACCGCCAACAGCGCATGACCCAAGCAGACAAGGCCAAACCATGAAGCCCTACAAAATCCAAGTCAAGAACGTCTGCAAGATCTTCGGCGCGCGCTGGCGGCAGGGGTTGCAGCTGCTTAACGACGGCGCCAGCAAGGCCGACGTGCTGGCCCAGACCGGCTGCAACGTCGGCCTCAGCGGCGTGTCGCTGGACATCCAGGCCGGCGAGATCTTCGTCATCATGGGCCTGTCCGGCTCCGGCAAGTCGACGCTGGTGCGCCACTTCAACCGCCTGATCGATCCCAGCGCCGGCGAGATCCTGATCGACGGCCGCGACGTGGTATCGATGTCCGAGGGCGAGTTGCGCGAACTGCGGCGCAGCCGCATCAGCATGGTGTTCCAGGGCTTCGGCCTGATGCCGCACCAGACGGTGCTCGACAACGCCGCCTTCGCGCTGCTGACGCGCGGCGAGCCGAAGCCGCAGGCCCGCGCCAAGGCCGCCGCCTGGCTGGCGCGCGTCGGCCTGAAGGGCTATGAGGACAAATACCCCGACGAGCTGTCCGGCGGCATGCGCCAGCGCGTGGGCCTGGCGCGCGCGCTGGCGGCCGACACCGACGTGCTGCTGATGGACGAGGCCTTCAGCGCCCTCGATCCGCTGATCCGCGACGACATGCAGGACCAGCTGCTGTCGCTGCAGACCACGCTGCACAAGACCATCATCTTCATCACCCACGACCTGGACGAGGCGCTCAGGCTGGGCGACCACATCGCCATCCTGCGCGACGGCAGGCTGGTGCAGGTGGGCACGCCGGACGAGATCCTGAGTACGCCGGCGGACGACTATGTCCGCAAATTCGTCGAAAAACGCGGACATGCGGCGGCGCTGCCGGCCCGGGTGGGATGACCGCCATGCAGACAACAACCATCATTCTCGACGAAGCGGCCCCGGCCCGCTACGACGACGTGGTCCGCGTCGCCCACGGCGCCCGGCTCGAACTGAGCGCCTCCCTGTGGCGGCGCATCGAAGACGCGCGCCTGATCGTCGAGCGCATCGTCGCCGACGGCGTCAAGGCCTACGGCATCAACACCGGCCTGGGCGCCCTGTCCGAAGTCGTGCTCGGCGGCGAGCAACTGGCCGAGCTGTCGCGGCGCACCCTCAAGAGCCATGCCTGCGGCCTGGGCGCCACCCTGGGCGTGGTCGAGACGCGCGCCATCATGTGCGCGCAAATCATCAACTACAGCCGCGGCCATTCCGGCATCAGCGCGCACGTGGTGCGGCAATTGCTGGACTTCCTGAACCTGGGGCTGACGCCCGTCGTGCCCATGCAGGGCTCGGTGGGCTACCTGACGCACATGGCCCACGTCGGCCTGACGCTGATCGGCCTGGGCGACGTGCGCTTCCGCGGGCAGACCATACCCGCCGGCGCGGCGCTGACGATGGCCGGGCTGGCGCCGGTGGCGCTGGCGGCCAAGGACGGCCTCAGCCTGGTCAACGGCCTGCCCTGCATGACCGGCCTGCTGTGCCTGGCGCTGGACCATGCCAAGCGGCTGGCGTGCTGGGCCGACGTGATCGGCGCCATGAGTTTCGAGGCCCTGCGCGGCCAGATGAGCGCCTTCGACGCCGAGGCGATGCTGCAAAAACCGTATCCCGGACAAATCCATGTGGCCGCCAATCTGCGCGCGCTGCTGGCCGACAGCGCGGTGCTGCGCGGCGGCCAGGGCATCCGCACCCAGGATGCGCTGAGCCTGCGCTCCATGCCGCAGATCCACGGCGCCGCGCGCGAGCAGATCGCCCACGCCGAACGGCAGATCAACATCGAGCTGCAATCGGCCAACGACAACCCGCTGGTGTTCGGCGACCAGCACAACTACCGCGTGCTCTCGCAAGCCAATCCGCACGGCGAGGCGATGGCGATGACCGCCACCACGCTGTCGATGGCGGTGGCGGAGCTGGGCGGCGTGGCCGAGCGCCGCGTCGACCGCCTGGTCAACCCGCATGTCAGCGGCCTGCCACCGTTCCTGATCGCCGAGAGCGGCGTCAATTCCGGCCTGATGATCGTCCAGTACGCGGCGGCCTCGCTGGTCGCGGAAAACAAGATGCTGGCCCAGCCCATGGTGCTGGACAACTACATCACCTCGGCGCAACAGGAGGACCACCTGTCGCTGGGCACGCCGGCCACGCTGAACCTGCTGCGGATACTGAACAACGTGCAGAAGGTGCTGGCGATCGAATACATCACGGCCGGCCAGGGGCTGTATTTCTATCCCGGCATGGAGCTGGGACAAGGCACGCGGCTGGCGCTGGACCATTTGCGCAGCAAGGTGCCGCCGCTGCTGGAAGACCGCATCGTCTCGCACGACATCATGCTGGCCGACTATCTGATCAACGACCGCCGGCAACTGGCCGTCTTCGAGGCGGCCCTGGGCAGAAAGCTGTGGCCGGCGCTGTAGACCTCAGTGCAGCAATCCGGGCCGCTGCGCGGCGCCCGCGCGCTGCTGCGCCGGCTGCTTGGGCGGCGGCGTCTCGTCGATCGACGCGATGCGGATTTCCTTCACCTGGATCGACAGCTGGCCATTCTGCAGGAAGTCGAATTCCGTTTCCCCTTCCACGTCGAGCGACTTGCCGTTGTAGCCGCCGCTGGCATGCCAGCGTGCCAGCGCATGGTGGCGCGTACCATCCTGTCCGTCACGCGCCGTCGACGGCATGACGGTCTCGTCGACGATCAGGCGCAGCTTGCCGCCGCCATCGCTGCTGCGCATGCGCCTGAGCGCGGCCAGCGTGCCGGCTGAATTGGCCGAGATGGTATCGTACTCGGGCCGCTCCAGGTCATCGCACAGGCGCAGCATGGTGGCGCGCATCAGCAGGAAGCGGCGGGCCTGTTCGCGCCCGTCCTCGCGCAGGGCCTGGCCCAGCACGGCGTCGCGGTCGAACTTGGACAGCGCGCCCAGGGTCTTGCCCGACTTGCGCTCGACCGCCTCGCCGTCCATGATGATGCGGTGAACGATCACATGCTTGTCGGCCTCGGCCTCGGCCGGGTCACCGCCCGGCTTGGGTTTCGGCGCCATGTTGGCCTCGACCTCGATGCGCTTGTTGATCGCGCTGATAAAGAAGATTTCCTGGTTCAACGACAGGTTGCCGGACAGTTCATTGCGGCGATCCCAGATGTCCGACTTGAGTTTCTCGACGTCGGTGCCGACCGGATTGATCTGCACCACCCAGAACTCGTCCGGCTTGCGCTTGTTCTTGCTGCCGGAAATGAAATTCTTGATCGGCGGGTTTTGCGAGAACAGCCCGTCCCAGTATTTGTCGACGCGGGCTTCACCGTCCTCGCTTTGACTCTCGATCTCGACCGCCTTGAACAGCCACGGCAGGGCCGCCGAGGCCAGCACCGCGTTCAGGGAAATACCGTTCTCCTTGAGCGCCCGCTGGCTGCTGAAGGCAACGAATTCGCCATTGCCGACATCGACGGCGCCCAGCAGCAGTTGCGGGATGTTCACCATCATGCGGCTGACATCATCGTTGAGGTCGTCGATCGAATCCGGATTGCCGAAGTCCACCGGCGGCGCCTGCCAGTCGCCCAGCGCCTTCCGCAGCGGCGCATTGGCGGCAAAGCGGTTGCGGTCCATCAGGCGGCGGATATTGTCGGGCTGGGCCAGGCCGTCGCGGATCAGGTCTTCCAACCGGTGCTTGCGCGCGCGGTGGGGCGCTGTGCCGGCCTCGGCCTCGTCATAGATCAGGGCGTGCAGGTCGGTCGCCTTCCAGCGTGCGATGTAGTCGGGAATGCTGCACAGGGCGCCGAGCGCGGCGATCAGCTCGAAATCCACGTGCGGCTTGATCAACTCGTCGAGCTGGAAGTATTCGCCCCGTCCCCACAGCTGGTAGGGCGACCAGTCGAGCGGCGTCGGGTAGGAGGCCAGCGTCGGCCACAGGCTGGTGAGCAGGTACAGGCTGGCCTCCATCGGCCATTGGTAGGGACTGAACAGGATTTCATAGGGTAACGACTCGGCGCCCTGGATGGCGCAGTCGTTCCACAGCTTTTCCCCGGGAAGCTGCGCGCAGTTGGACAGCCAGAACCGTTCGAGCTTGCGCTGTGCGGTGGCGGGACCGCCCTCCAGGTTGCCGTACCAGCCCAGCAGCGCGCAGATGGCGCCGCCGGAAGTGCCGCTGATGCCGACCAGGCGCAACGGTCCGTTCTCGCCCAGTTCCGGCAGCAGCATTTGCAGCGCGCCGGCGGCGTAGGCGGCATGGCTGCCGCCGCCCTGGCAGACGATAGCGATATTTCTATCGGGTAGATTTTCGGTAGTCATGATCACCCTTTAGCGAACAAAAAAGGAAGTTATACACCTTGATCCGCAGCTGAATTCGCAGCGTTTCCTGCCTCTCTTTGATGTCCGTCAATCGCCGCATCCAGCGTGCCATGTCCCCTGGTCAGGGGCGCGCAAACAACCGCTCGATTTCTTCCAGCGACTTGCCCTTGGTCTCGGGAAGGAAGAATGCGGCGGTCACGAAGTACACCACCGTGCAGGCGGTCCAGAACAGGAACATCACGTGGAAGCCGTAATTCCCGACGATAGGCAGGAAAGCGCCTGCGATCAGCGTGCCGGTGCCCTGGTTGATCAGCAGCGCCACGCCCATGCCCACCGAACGTATCCGCGTGGGCATGAGCTCCGACAGCGCCAGCCAGACGCACACCCCCGGTCCGATCGAGAAAAAGGCGATAAAGCCGGCAATGCACAGGACCGCCAGCAGGCCGGTCGCGCGGCTTGGGGTCGGTCCGATGCTGGCGCGCAGAATCCGCAGCGGCGCCTGCCCGGCAGCCGCGCCGGCCGCCTGCACCTGCACATGCTGGGCCGTATGCACACGCAGTGCCGCATTCAGCGCCTCACGCGACGCCGGCGGCAGCGTCGCAATCAGCTGCTGCGCCGGTTCCGCCGCGGCCGCCGCACCGCGTCCGCTCCATGCCAGCTGCGCCTGTTCGAGCAGCGCGCGCTGCCCGGCCGGCAACGCCTGCACCACGTCGGCCGCGCGCTTCAACACCGCCTGCGATGCTTCGGTCGGCGTGTAGGCCTCGGCCACCTGCTGATGGTCGCCGTACTGATACAGTATGCTGAGCTGCACCGCCCCTTGTCCGGCCCAGCGGGCATCCGCCAGGTTGAAGTCGAGACGGTTGTCCTTGACCAGCGTAGCCACTTCCGCGCGCACATCGACGCGCTGCGACTCGAAGCGGTGGAACAGCAAAGCCAGCAGGCATAGGGACACCATGATGCCGCCCGTGCCCAGCTTCAGCAGGAACACCCTGCCCTTGCGTTCGACCAGCACGATCGCCACCACCGTCATCACCGAATTGAGGATCTTGATCACCGTGCCGTAGCCGGCCGCCGCCACCGGATCCAGGCCGGCCTTCTGCAAAATGGTGGTCATGAACTGCAACACCGAGTTGATCCCCGTCGCCTGGTTGCAGCCGAGGATGATGCAGGCCAGGATAAACGGCAGCACATAGCGGCGTTCGGTCAACATCTCCATCGCCGCAGCCACGGGCGACGTTTTCGGCCGCGCCCGTTCCACCGCCAGCGCGTTGCCGATCTCGTCAAACTCCGTCTCGGCCACCGCCGGCGGCAACAGGCGCGCCAACGCGGCGCGCGCCTTCTCCGGCCGCCCATTGCGTATCAGCCAGCGCGGCGATTCCGACACCAGGCAGCAGCCCAGGAAGAACAGCGCGCCCGGATACATCACGGTCAGGAACATGCTGCGCCAGGCGTGATCGGCCGCGGCCACGATGCGCTGTTGATCCGAACCGGCGGCCTGTATCTCCAGTTCCGCGTTGCCCAGATAGTGGTTGCCGACAAAGGCCGCCAGCACAATACCGACCGTCAGCATGAACTGGAACACCGCCACTCCGCGCCCGCGTTGGGCGGCGGGCAGGCACTCGGCCAGATACAGCGGCACCACCACCGCGATGACGCCGCCGCTCATGCCCTGCAGCAGACGGCCCAACATCAGCGGCACGAAGGACTGCGACAGATAGATCACCGCCACGCTGCCGACAAACATCAGCGCGCTGACCACCATCATCGGCTTGCGCCCCAGCCAGTCGGCCAACGCGCCCGCCACCACCGATCCCAGAATCGAACCGGCCAGCACCGCCGCCACCACCATCGACAGCTGGCCTTCCGACAGGCTGGTGGAGCGGTTCAGGTAAGGTAGCGCCGGATCGATGATGCCGATATCAATCCCGTACAGCAGCCCGGCAAGGCCGCTGACCACGGCCAGAAACATCTGATAGTTTTTTTGTGAAGACATGGGTCTCTTTCAACGTGGCCAGCGTGGGCCGTCAGCGGTGCGGTAATTCACGTCCTGCACATCCAGGCGCTGCAACGAGGATGGCAGGCGCTGTTGGAACTTGGCGTAGTCCTTGAGCGACTTCGGCGTCCATAGTACTTCAGCCATGGCCAGCAGACGCGGCCAAGCCATGTATTCAACCTCGCGCGGCCCCTTCATGTATTCGGTCCACAACTGCGCCTGGCTGCCCAGCACATGTTTGGCCAATTCAGTCGGCATGGAGGCAGGCAGCGGCTCGTAGGCGTAGACGTGGTCCAGCGTGTTGACCGCGCGCGCGCCCGGCGGTTCGCGGTAGCCTGGCGTGTCGGCCGGGATCTGGGCGTAATCGAGATAGGTGTCGCGCTCCGGCGTCATCACCACGTCATGGCCGGCGTTGGCGGCGTTCAGGCCGCCCTCCTCGCCGCGCCAGCTCATCACCGTGGCGCCCTGCGCCAGACCGCCTTCCAGGATTTCGTCCCAGCCGATCAGGCGGCGGCCGTGCTGCGCCAGGTAGACGTCCATCTGCCCAATGAACCAGCTTTGCAGCTGATGCAGGGCTGGATGCTCGGCCGGCTTGCCTTGTGCGTCCTTGTAGTGCTGGATGTCTTCCAGCGTGGTGGACGCAGACACCAGCTTCAGCGTCTTCATGCGTGCCAGCGCTGCCGGCGAATGCGCCCATTCGGTTTTCGGGCACTCGTCGCCGCCAACGTGGATGTACTGGCCCGGGAACAGCGTCAGCACTTCATCCATCACCTGCTGCAGGAAGCGCACCGTGTTTTCCTCTGGACTGAACACCTGCGTGATCACGCCCCATTCGCGGCCGACAGACAGCTTCGTGCCGGGCTGATTGCCCAGTTCAGGATATGCGGCGATCGCGGCCAGAGCATGGCCCGGCATTTCGATCTCCGGCACCACCGTGATGTGGCGCGCGGCGGCATACGCCACCACTTCGCGGATGTCTTCCTGCGTATAGTAGCCGCCGTGCGGCTGGCCGTCGTAGCGCAGGCCCGGGGGATCGCCGGGACGCGGCGTCAGCTGGGTCTCGCTGCGCCATGCGCCCACTTGCGTCAGCAGCGGGAAGCGCTTGATCTCGATGCGCCAGCCCTGGTCGTCGGTCAGGTGCCAGTGGAACACGTTCATCTTGTTCTGCGCCAGCAGCTCGATGTGCTTGAGCACAAAGCTCTTCGGCATGAAGTGGCGCGCCGTATCCAGATGGCTGCCGCGCCAGCCGAAGCGCGGCTGGTCTTCGATGCTGACGGCAGGCAGTTGCCAGCGGCGGCGCACTTCCGCTTTGCGGTAGATATCGGCAGGCAGCATCTGGCGCAGCGTCTGCACGCCGTAGAACAGCCCTGCCGGATCGGCGGCGGTGATGGTCACGCCCCGCGCATCGCTGACCAGGCGGTAGCCCTCCTTGCCCGGCGAGCCTGGTTTCTTGTCCAGTTTGAGGCGGATGGCATTGGCGCCGTCGCGCGTGACCACGGGCAGTTCAAAGCCGGTGGCCGGGCGCAGGTAATCGCGCAGCATTTGCGCTTCGGCCTGCGCCATGCCGTCGGCGACGATGCGGGTGGCGGACGTCAGCGCAAACTCGCCGGCATTGCGCTGCAGGTGCGCGGGCAGCGGCACGATCTCCTGGGCCTGTACAGCCCCCATCAATCCCAAGCAACATGACACAAGAACTTGTAAACGCATACTCACCTCAAACGTAAAATGAAAACACAGGGCCGGTTATTCCTCATGCCGCGCGCGGGCCTGGTCACTGGCGCCCCTGTATCCGCTGCCACTCCAGGCCCGGACGGTCAACACGGAACTGAAGCAGTTGCTGGTGCTCGACTTCGGTCACATAAACGGTGCGGCCGTCCGGCCCACCAAAGCATAGATTGCTGGGGCGCTCGCCCGGCAGGCGGATTTCCTGCAGCAGCTTGCCATCCGGCGCCAGCTTGACCACCGTGCCCTTGCCAAAACGGCTTACGTACAAATTGCCGTCGACATCGACGCGCATGCCGTCCATGCCGAAATCTTCAAAGCGATGCAGCAACCGCTTGTCCGACAGCGCTCCATCGGCGCCGATTGCGAAGGCCCAGATATTACGCTGCACGCTTTCATTCACATACAAGGTGCGGCCGTCCGGGCTCACCTCGATCCCGTTGGCGGTACCCATTCCATCCGCCGCCAGGGTGACCTTGCCGTCACGGTCGATGCGCCACACGCGGCCGGTATTGTGGGCCCAGTCAGGATCGCTGGCGTACAGCACGCCATCTATCGTGATGGCCAGGTCGTTCGGCTGGACCATCTTCGCCTCGTGCGCGTACAGCCGCGGCGTGGCGGTGCCCGGCGCGATGCGGAAAACGTTGTGGCCGACATAGTCGGCCACATACAGCGCGCCCTGGCGATCGAAGCGCAGGCCATTGGGCACCGAGGCGCCGGGCAGCACGGCGAACTCGCGCGCCACGCCTTGCGGGCTGACGATGCCAATGGTCTGCTGGCGGCCGAAATTGACCGCATAGATATTCCCTGCCGCGTCCACCGCCGGCCCTTCTATGCCGGCGGTGAAACTGCGTTCCGCTGTCAGCGGCGTAGCCACAAACAAATCCTCCGCCATGGCAGGCGCGGTCCGGCACAATCCCGCCGACAGCAGAAACGCAATCATCAAACGCATGCAGTACTCCTCGACAGAAAAATCAGTGGCAGCCGACGCGCTGTTCGGATAGACCGGGCTGACCGCCCACCCAGAGTCTACCCAAGTCGAGCCGTTCGTTGTGTACTGCAAACTCAAACCGGACTCGAAATATTCGTTGCCGTAGGTGTCGATCGCGCCGCTGATGAACTTGGCCGACGAAATGGTCTTAGCCGCCGCGAAGGTGACGCCTGCGGCCTCCCATTCCTGGGTTCCGCCTTCCCCCCGCGCCGTTGAGGGTCAGGCTGGTGCTGGTATTGCCGTCATTGACAGCCGTCGCTGCCGCTTTATTGGTGTTTGCGGTCGAAGTGGTATTAGCAGTCCACACGCAGCCGGTGCCCGTTGTGGCGATGTTGCCGTCTGTTGTACCGCCGCCACCATTGCCCACTCCAGCGGCTACCGCCATCCAGAAAGTGCCATCCTCATAGCCCAGACGCCGGTGCCGCCGAGCGCATGGGTGTTCATCAGCGCGGCCTTGGCGGTGATGCTCTGTGCGTCGTCATACCAGACAAAAAACAGCGAGTGGCTGTCAGCCGCGCGTCAGAGCTCCCGCCAGGCGTTCCGCGATCGCCGCCACGCCCGGTCCCGACATGATGGTGTGGTGAGTGCCCGGCAGGTTCACCACCTCCAGCGTGTCCGGGACCAGCTCGCGCCACCCCAATTCCGGCTCGCCAAATTGTTGGGCGAAACCCTCGGTGCCGCAGAACAGCAGCACTGGCGTGTCGCCGGACGGCGGCTGGTAAGCGCGCAGTGCTGTGTCGTTGGCCCTGGTCACGGCAAGCATCTGCCGCACCTGCCCCACGCCCGCCCCCGGAGGCAGCAGTCCTTGCCGCGTGGCCGTCTCCAGCACATGCAGCCACTGCTCATCTGCCGCGACGTCGCGCAGGCTGTCCCAATCCATGGACAGTCGCGGCAGCAGAATACCAAGCAGCACAGCGTCGTCATCGAGCCAGTCCATGCCGGCCAGCTGGCCATACGCACCGTTGCGATAGAGCGGCTGCGCGCTGGCATTTTGCGCGCGCGAGTCGATCAGCGCCAGCAGCGCGACCTCTTCTCCGGCCAGCCGCAGCTGCCGCGCCATCTCGTACGCGATGCATCCGCCCATCGAATGTCCGGCCAGATGGTAGGGTCCCGCCGGTTGGCGCGACTTGATCAAGGCAATATAGTCTGCCGCCATGTCCTCGATCCGCTCCAACGGCGCCGCCTCTCCCTGCAAGCCAAGGGCCTGGACTCCGTACACCGGCTGATCGGCGCCAAGGCAACGCGTCAGCTCGACGTAGCCCATGGTGTGGCCGCCATACGGATGGATGCAGAACAGAGGCGCGCGGCTGCCGCCGGTGCGCATGCCGACCAGACGTGAACCGCCCGACGCGCGGCCGGAACGCAGCGCCTGGGCCAGGCTTTCGACCGTAGGATGTTCCAGCAGGACCGCGCTGGACAGGCTACAATCGAAGGCCTGCTCCAGGCGCAGAATGACGCTCAGAGAAGACAGGGAGCTGCCACTGAGCTCGAAGAAATTATCATCAAGCGCGAGGCCGTCCACGCCCAATATCTCCGCGAACACCTTGCCCACTTCCAGTTCGAACGCGTCGCGCGGCGCGAGCTGGCGCAGGGACGAAGATTGCGGCGCCGGTGCGGATGCCGGCGCGGCGCGCGTTACGGCCTCGAAGCGCGTGGCCGACGCTGTCGTCGCCTGTCGCGCCTCGGGCCAGTAGCGATAGCGGTCGAACGGATACGCCGGCAAGGCGATACGGCGACGCGCCCCGTGGTCGTGCAGGCGCCGCCAATCTGGCGCGACACCGTTGCACCAGAGCCTCCCCAGGGCGGCCAGCAAAGCGGCGCAGTCGGATGGCTCCGTGGCGCCGGCCAGCGCCTGGCCGGCGAAGCGCACATTCTGCTTGTTGGGATGGCGCTGGATAATGGCGCTGAAGGTCTGCCCCGGACCGGTTTCCAGGTAGATGCCGTCCGGCGTCTCCAGCAACAGCTCCAGCCCTTGGGCAAAGCACACGGTCTGGCGCATATGCCGTACCCAATGGTCGGGATCGGTGGCCTGCTCCGCCGTCACCCACGATCCCGTCACGTTGGTGATGTAAGGAATCCGCGGCGCGTGCAGCGCCACTTCGCCCAGCCGTGCCCTGAACTGGTCCAGGATGGGGTCGAGCATGGAGGAATGGAAAGCGTGCGAGGTCGGCACGCGCTTGCTGCGCAGGCCGGCCTCCGTCAGCGGGGCCGACAATGCGGCGATCGCTTCCATGGTCCCGGCCAGCACGCAGGCGCGCGGGCCATTGACCACCGCCAGGTCCACCCCGGCGCCGAGGAAGGCCTGCACCTGCGCGGGAGTGGCCTCGACCGCCAGCATCGCGCCGGCGGGCAGGCGCTGCACCAGCTGGCCGCGCGCGGCGACCAGCTTCAGCGCGTCGGACAGCGACATGACGCCGGCCAGGCAGGCTGCCACGTATTCGCCCAGGCTGTGCCCCATCATGGCATGCGGCTGCACGCCCCAGTGCATGAGCTGGCGGGCCAGCGCATACTCCACCACGAACATGGCCGGCTGCGTGATCGCCGTCTGCGCCAGCTGCCGCGCCGCGTCTTCCCCGGCCTCCGGCGCGGGATACAGCACGGCGCGCAGATCGAGGCCCAGCACCGGCTGCAGCAGCTCGGCGCAGGCATCCACCTCGGCGCGGAATTCGGGCAGGGACGCATACAAGCCGCGCCCCATGTTTACTTGTTGCAGTCCCTGGCCGGGGAACAGGAACACCACCCGCGCGGCGCCGTCCGGCATCGCCGTCAAGCCGGGATGCGCGGGCGTGGCCGCCAGCGCATCCGCCGCGCCGGCCGCATCGGCGCACGCCACGGCGCGCCGGTGCGGCAGCGGCGCGCGTCCGGCTTGCAGCGTATAGGCGATATCGGCCAGGTTGGCCCCGGGGTGCTCGCGCAAATAGTCCGCCAGGTTGCGGCTCATCGCGTCCAGCGCCGTCGCGGACTTCGCCGACAGCGTCAGCAGCTGATGCGGCAGCCCGCCCGCCGTGGGCGGGGCCGGCGGCGCCTGCTCCAGGATGACGTGGGCGTTGGTGCCGCCGATGCCGAACGAGCTTACCGCCGCGCGGCGCGGCGCGGCCGACACCGGCCATGGCGCCAGCGCGGTGTTGATGCGGAAGGGACTGCGCTCCAGCCCGAGCTTGGGGTTGGGCGACTGGAAATGGGGCATGGCCGGCACTTCGCCGTGGTGCAGCGCCAGCACCGCCTTGATCAAGCCGGTGACGCCGGCCGCCGTGTCGAGGTGGCCGATATGGGCCTTGGCCGAACCCAGCAGACAATATTCCCGGTCGGCCGTGTAGAGGCGATAGGCCTGGGTCAGCGCGGCGACCTCGATCGGATCGCCCAGCGGCGTGGCCGTGCCATGCGCCTCGACCAGGCCGATGCTGCGCGGATCGACGCCGGCCCGGCGCAGCGCCTGCCCGATCACGTCGGCCTGCCCATCCACGCTGGGCGCCGTGAAACCGACCTTGCCGTTGCCGTCGTTGTTGATGGCCGAGCCCTTGATCACGGCCCAGACGGTATCGCCGTCGCGCTGCGCGTCGCTCAAGCGTTTGAGCACAACCAGCGCCCCGCCGCTGCCGCGCACCGTCCCGCCGGCGCCGGCGTCGAACGCCCGGCAGCGGCCGTCCGGCGAGAGGATGTGGCCTTCCTGGTAGAGATACCCGGTCGCGTGCGGCACCTCGATCGAGACGCCGCCGGCCAGCACCATGTCGCTGTCGCCCTGCAGCAGTTGCTGGCAGGCGAGGTGCACCGCCACCAGCGAGGTCGAACACGCCGTCTGCACCGTCAGCGCGGGGCCGCGCAGGTTCAGCTTGTGGGCCAGGCGGGTGGACAGGAAATCCTTCTCGTTCAGGATGGTGGTCTGGAACAGTTCGGCGGCGGATTCGGGGCGGATGTCGAGGAAATGCTGCAGATACCCTGCCCGTCCGACACCGCCGACCACGCCGACGCGGCCGCAGTCAGCCGCGCCGCCGTAGCCGGCATGCTCCAATGCCTGCCAGCCCAGTTCCAGGAACAGGCGCTGCTGCGGATCCATCAGCTGCGCCTCGCGCGGCGGATAGCCGAAGAAAGGCGCGTCGAAACAGGCCACGTCGTCCAGGATGCCCTTGCGCCGGACATAGCGCGGCTCGCGCAACAGCTGCGGGTCCACGCCAGCCTCGAGCAATTGCTGCTCCGTCAGTTCCGTGATGGACTCGGTGCCGGCGCGCAGATTGCGCCAGAATTCCTCCACGTTGACGGCGCCGGGAAACTTGCCGGCCATGCCGACAATGGCGATCTCGGTGCCGGCCGGCGCGATGAACGCGGTTGGCGGCACGGTGGGGCGGTGCTCGCGTGACTGCGCATCCATATCCTGTCCGTGGCTCAGCGAGGTGCGCAGGTGATTGGCCAGCGCGCGGATGGTCGGGAAGCGGAACAGGTCCATGGTCGGCACGGTCAGGCCCAGGTTCTCCTCCAGCAGCACCTCGACTTCCACGATGCTCATCGAATGCCCGCCGACGTCGAAGAAGCTGTCGTCGATGCCCAGGGCGGCCAGGTTCAGCACCTGTTGCCAGATGGCCGCGATCTGCTGCTCCAGCTGGTCGCGTGGCGCCGCCATGCCGGCGTCGGCGAGCCGGCGGGCGGGCGCCGGCAGCGCGCGCCGGTCGATCTTGCCGTTGGGCGTCATCGGCCAGGCATCGAGGAACTGGAACGCGGCCGGCACCATGAAGTCCGGCAGCTTGCCCTGCATGTGGGCGCGCAGGTCGGCGCCGGTGACGACCGCGCCATCGCGGGCAATGACGTAGGCCACCAGCCGCTGGTCGTTGTTCGCTTCCCGCCGCGCCATCACCAGCGTGTCGCGCACGCCGGGATGCTCGCCGATGACGGCTTCGAGTTCGCCCAGTTCGATGCGGAAGCCGCGTATCTTGACCTGATGGTCGAGGCGGCCCAGGAACTCCAGGCCGCCGTCCTGCAGATACCGGGCCAGGTCGCCGGTCTTGTACATGCGTTCGCCGGGGGCGCCGAATGGATTGGCGACAAACCGCTCGGCGGTGAGATCGGGGCGGCCGAGATAGCCGCGCGCCAGGCCGATGCCGGCGATATACAACTCGCCGGCGACACCGCGCGGCACCGGCTGCAGCAGCGGGTCCAGCACATACAGCCGGGTGTTGGCCAGCGGCTGGCCGATGCTCACGCACGTCGCCTGCGGCTGCATCACGGCCATCGTCGCGCACACCGTCGCCTCGGTCGGGCCATAGGCATTGATGAAGCGGCAGCCGGCGCTCCAGCGCTTGACCAGTTCCAGGCTGCAGGCCTCGCCCGCCGTGATCACCGTCTTCAGCGTCGGCAGGTCGGCCGGCTGCAGCAGCGCCAGCACCGACGGCGGCAGCGTGACCACCGAGACGCCATGATGATTGATGGTATGAACCAGTGTGGGCCCCGGAATCAAGTCCATTTTGGACGCCAGGCACAGGCTGGCGCCGGCGCACAGCGTCATGAATATCTCGCTGACCGAGGCGTCGAAGCTGAACGAGGCGAATTGCAGCACCCGGCTGTCCGGCGCCACCTGGAAGCCGTCTATCATGGCGTGCGCCAGATTCGACAGGCCTTGATGCTCCAGCATGACCCCTTTCGGACGTCCGGTGGAGCCCGACGTGTAAATCACATAGGCCAAGTCGGTCGGTGCCGGGCTGGACTGGGGATTGTGGTCCGGCGCATCCGCAATGCCGGCCAGGTCGGTGTCGACGCACACCAGCCGCGCGGCGCCCGCAGGCAAGCGCGCGCTCAGCGATGCCTGCGTCAGCAGCAGGGCAACGCCGGCGTCGTCCAGCATGTAAGCCAGCCGGTCTTGCGGATACTCCGGATCCAGCGGCAGGTAGGCGCCGCCGGCTTTCAGGATGGCCAGCACGCCGATCACCAGTTCGGGCTGGCCGCGCTCCATGCTCAGGCCAACCAGTTGCCCCCACTGCAGGCCCAGCCCGCGCAAGTGATGCGCCAGGCGATTGGCGCGCCGGTTGAGCTCTTCATAGGACATCGTTTCGCTGCCACTGCCACTGCCATAACGCAGCGCCGGCGCCGACGGCGCGCGCGCCGCCCACTGCTCGAACCGGCGATGGGCACAGGCTTGCGGGAACGGGGCGTCGGTGGCGTTGTGTTCGGCGCGGATGTGCTGCTCGCGCGGCGTCAGCATCGGCAACCGGTCCAGCGCGACGTCGGGCGCGTGGGTGGCGCCGAGCAGCAGGGTCTGGAAGTGCTCGACCAGATACGCGACGCTGTCCGGGTCCCACAGATCGGTGTTGTACCAGCACACGCCGCGCAGCGAACCGTCCACCTCCTCCACCACGAAGTCGAGGTCGAACTTGACGCTGCGCAGTTCCAGCGGATAGGAGTCGAGCCGCAGGCCCGACAAGTCCAGGCTGGCGCCGGCCAGGCCCATCCGCGCCGCCGCCACGCCCTGCATGTGGGACAGCTGCGACTTCTGGTAGGTGAAGGCGACCTGGAACACCGGGCTGCGGCTCAGATCGCGCGCCAACCCCAGGCGCTCCACCAGCAAGGGGAAAGGGAAATCCTGGTGATCCTTGGCACCGACCAGCACCTCCCGCACCTGATGCAGGAACTGGGCGAACGGGGTCGCCCCGGCCACCTGGACGCGCAGCGCGCACGGGCTGGCGAAATAGCCGACGGTGCGCTCGTAGCCCTGCGGCGGGCGGCCGAAGCGCGGCGAGCCGACGGCCAGGTCGTCCTGCCCGGTGTAGCGGTACAGCACCGCGTAGAACGCCGCCAGCAGCACCGTGTAGAACGTCACGTCCTCCTGCCTGGCCAGGGCGCGTACCTGCCGGGTCAGCTCCTCGCTCAGCTGGAACGCGTGGCCGGCGCCGGCGTGGCGCTGGACCGGCGGACGGGGACGGTCGGTCGGCAGGTCCAGATGGGCCGGGGCGGCCAGTTGCGATTGCCAGTAGCTCCAGTGTTCCTCGCCGCGCGGCGACGCCAGCAGCTCATCCTGCCAGGCGACATAGTCGGTGTACGACAGCCCGTCCGGCGCCAGCTCGGCCGCCTGCCCCGCTACCCGCGCGCGATAGAGCACGCCCAGCTCCTCCATCATGATGATCAGAGACCAGGTGTCCGTCGCGATGTGATGGCTGTTGAGCAGCAGTACATGCTCGTCGTCGCCGCGGGAAAACAGGTGGCAGCGGAACACCGGGCCGCTCTTCAGGTCGAAAGGCAGGTGCGCCGCCTCGGTCAGCCGCGCGTGCAGCCGCTGCGCATCCCATCCCGTGGCGTCCATCCGCTGAAAGCCCGCCCGCCCCTGCGGGTGGATCAGCTGCACCAGTTCGCCGTGCGGCGCGGCGTAGCTGGTGCGCAGGACCGGATGGCGCTGGACCAGGTCGTGCAACGACGCTTCGAGCGCGGCGACGTCGAGCGGGCTGCGGATGGTCCACGCCATGGGCAGGCCGTACTCCGCGCCGTCGGGATTCAAATTCCACAAAAACCACATGGCGCGCTGGCCGCGTGACAGGGTCGCCGCGGTTGGCGGGTAAGTGCTATTGCTCATGAGGTGACTTTCGTAGATGTGTTATCGAGGTGTGCGGAAGCGGTGTGCCAACTGCATGGCCACCGCGCCCGAGGCGGCCGCGCATAAGAGACTGGTGCGCAGGCCGCCGAGCGCGGCGACCTGGCCCCACAAGGCGGCGCCGGCCGCGCTCGCGCCCATGATGGCCATCTGATACATCGCCATGCCGCGCGCCCGCACCCAGTCGGGCAAGCTCAGTTGCACCGAGACGATCAGCGCGTTGGCGGTCGCGATCCAGGCCATGCCTGCCACGAACATGATGGGGGCGGCAACCAGGACGTGCGTGGAAAACGCCACGCCGCACATCGCGGCCGACTGCACGATGGCGCCGCGCAGCACCAGCGTCTCGCGTGACATGGCCTCGCGCCAGCGGGGCAGGAGCAGCGCCTTCAGCGGCGCCGACTGCACGGCGAAGCGCACGCCGGCCAGGATGGCAACGGACAGGCGCTCGGCGCGCGCCGGACTCGGAACAGGGGCATGGCGCCAGCGCATGATGAGCAGCGCGGCCATCGTCGACAGGACGGCGTTAAGCGCAAAGACCCAGGCCGTGCCGGCACTCGCGATCAGCGCGCCGGCCAGCAGCGGACCGATGATGCGCGAAGCGTTCATGGATACGCCGTTGAGCGCGAGCGCCGCCGGCAATTGCGCGCGCGGCACCAGATCCGGCACGATGGCGGCAAACACCGGCCAGCGCATGGCCAGGCCGATGCCGTTGGCGAACGTCAGCCCCAGCAGCAACGCAGGCGACGTCATCCCGGACAGGACCGCCAGCCACAACAGCAGCGCCACCGCCGCCACCCAGCACTGGGTGAGGATGAGGTAGCGGCGCCGATCGACCAGGTCGGCCAACGCACCGCAAGGCAAGCCAGACAGCGACGCGGAGGACGTGTCCTCCGAGGCGATACGGGGAAGCGAAGCAGGCATGGGGAATCAGGGGTAGTGACGGCCGGGCGGCGCCAATGAAGCATAACATCCTGTTAGCCCACAAAAATGCGTTAATTCTCACATCGGTTTTTTGCGTGATCCCCCGCTCAACGCAAGTTGCCGGTGTGGCCCAGTGAGTACCTGCCAGGTTGTGGCCATACGGTCAGGCCATGCGGTTCCTGGCCGACCTTGACCTGCCGCACGTCGCCGCTGGCGGTGTCGAAGCGGTACACCACATCATCGAAACGGCCAGACAGCCAGAGATATTTGCCGTCGACACTTACGTTACCCATGTCGGGACTGCCGCCACCAGGGACGGACCAGTTGGCGACCACTTTGTCGGTAGCGAAATCGACGACGCTGACGCTGCCCTTGCCCTTGCGTTTGCCGTGGATACGGTGGGTGCCGCGGTTAGCCACATACAGGCGCTTGCCATCCCGGCTGGGGTAGATGCCGTGCGTGCCCACGCCCGTCGGAATGAAGCCGACTTCCTTGAACGAGGCGCCATCGACAACGTGCAGGCCATCGGCTTCCATGTCGGCTATGTAGAACTTGGTACCATCGGGCGAGATGCGTATGTCTTGTGGCATACCTTTTTTGCTGGTGCAGATTTCAGACGCAAGCGCCCCCGCGGACGCCGCCTCGGAATACCGCGAGGACGGCATCTTGAGCTTCAGGTAGCCGGCCACCTTGCGCGCCTCCAGGTTGATCTTGGCGATGGTGCCGTCGAACTCGCAGGTGAACACGGCGTAGCGGCCGTCGTTGGAAAAATCGGCGTGGTTGATACCGCCGCAAGACGGCGTTTCGATCGAATACTGCAGCGCCATGGTCTTGGGATCGCGGAAGTCCAGGCGACGCACCGCCTCGGCCACCACGATGGCTGATTTGCCGTCCGGCGTGAAGTACATATTATATGGATCTTCCACCGGCACCGACGCTCCCGGCTTGCCGCTGAGCGGGTCTATCGGCGTCAGGCTACCCAGTTTGGTACGCTCTGCATTGTTCGCCACCCAAAGCGTCCGCAGGTCGTAGGCGGGTACGACGTGCTGCGGGCCGATGCCCACCTTGAACTTGTCGACCACCTTGAGCGTCTCCGGATCGATGACATAAACATCGTTCGACCGCAGGTTGGGCACATAGATGCGCGCCAGGTGATCCTTGACGACCGCGCTCATGCGATCAGGCCCGGTATCGCCGTAGACGTTCCCCGGATCGCTCAACGGCGGCATGCCGGGCAAGGGGGAATAGGCGCCCATCGGGGCCGGTGCGCTGGCCGCGGCCGCCCCCTTGGCGCCGGCGTACTGGCTGCACAGGCCCACAACCGACAACGCGAGTATGCCCATGCCGGCGATGGCCAGGCGCTGGGTGCGGCGCCCGGTGCGGGCTGGATTGGTAGTATGTTTGGTAGCTTTCATATGATGCAGTCCCTATATTCGATGCAGCGCCCGCGCGGCAGGTCGCTTAGTGGTGGCGTTCGTTAAGGATCGTTCTGATCGCGTTGACCGATGCGTCGACCTGGCGTTGAACGCCCAGCCGTCCCAGTTCAGCGGTGGCGCGCGTGGCGTCGCCGCGCACGCCATCGGCCACCCCGGGCTTCGGACCGTGGGACATCGCCTCGACGCGTACCATCGACGGTGCGGTGGCAAGCATCAGGGAAGCATCGTTCAGTCCAGCGTGCAGGCCGATTTCGGCGCTGCTGTAGCCTTGCTTTTTCAAATCGTCGACAAACGCGGTCTGGGTGATATCGTAATATTCGAGCAGCGCGTGAGCGCGGGCGGGATCATCCTTGCCCCAGGCGCGGTTCAGCTTTTGCGCCACGTTCACTTCGTTTTGCTGATAGCCGCCGTGGTCACCGATGAAGATGATGTCGCGAAAGCCGTGCTGACGAAAACTCGCCGCCGCGCCCTCGAGCAGCGCCTCGAAAGCTGAGGTCGGGATCGAAATGGTGCCGCTAAACCGCATGTGACCGGCCGGTGGATTGACCGCGCCTTCCGGCACGTAGGATACCACCGGCGCGACCATCGTATTGCCGAGTTTCTGGGCAATCATGGCCGCGATGATGCCGGCGCGGACGTTGTGCTTGCCGAGCGCAATGTAGGGGCCGCTCTGCTCTACGCCGCCGATGGGGATCAGGATCGTGGTCGCGCCGTGCTCGATGCGGCTGCGCAATTCAGTGCTGGTGAGCTCTTCCAACATGACGCTGGCGCTGGCGCCGGAGGTGGCCGCCATTACCGGCGGCATCAGCAATGAAGCCGCGGCCACAAGGAGGCCGGCGAAATGGCCGGCACCGCTCAACATCCAGCCCCGCGTATTTTCATCACCCAAGTTGTTACTCACAATACCTCGCTCTGCGACGTGGACCTGCCCTTGCCGTCCAAGTATAGCGGCAGATGACAATTTTAAGCGATCCGGCAGAGCATGGCACTATCAACTTGGCAAGACAGAAGCGTTTAACGCCCGGGGACGCCCTTCTTCCAGTCTCCCCATTGATCGATAATCTCCTTGATGACTGGCTGGGCGGTCAGCAGCAGGTTCGCTGCGGCAGGCTCGAAGCCGCCCTGCTGGGTGTAGTTCAGTAGTACATCGCTGTTGGTTTGCCCCCGATGCGGCCGGTCCACGTCCGAGCCGGCGCGCAAGATCAGCACCCTCTTGAAATCGGCCTTCCCGGCCGCGTCGGCGCGCCTCAGCACCTCGAGCGTCGAATTGTCCTCTTGCTGGGCGGTGCAGTACGAGGCCTTGCCGTCGGTAAGCAGCGACGACCAGGCTTGCGCCCGGCTCGCCAGCGCGCTGCCGCCGAACCAGGTGTCGGTCGACACGGTATCGCAGCGCAGCACCGTCGGCGGCTGGTTGGCTGGGCCGCTGGTAAAGCCGGCGCGATAGGTCCGCGCGGCATCCGAGTCGCCCAGCGCGACATTTTTGGACAGGTCGAAGGCGCGCGTCACCAGTTGATGGTTGAGCTGGAACACCTCGGTGCGATAGCGGAACGCCGGCTTCCTGGACGGCGAATCGGTGTCGATGCCGAAGTAGCCCGAGGCCCAACCCGCAGGCATTTCGCGGGCATCGATCTCGTGCGCCAGCGAATAGTCGATGGCGTAGTCGGCCCAGGTGGTCGAACCGACGGTGCCCAGGTTCGGATTGATGCCGGCGATGCCGGCAATGATGAAGTAGGTATTGCGCAGGTCGAAACCGCTGGCGTAGAACAAGGCGCTCATGGTGGCGGCCGCGTTGCTGTAGCCCATGTCGGTGGTGACCTGGCAAATATTGTCGCGGTCGCAGAGCACCTCGGGGTAGCGCGGCGACAAGCCCGGCACCTTGTAGCCCGTCGTCAGCCGCAGCGCCTTGATGAAGGGAGCGGCTTCGCCGCTGAACATGTTGACGATCATTACCTTCGGCGCCAACGGCGCACCGCCGGTCACCCCGGCAACCGGAGCGCTGTCGATCTGTTTGCTGTCCGGCCAATGTTCGACGATGTCGCGCACCAGCGGAGCGGCAGCCAGATACAGGTTCTGCAGCGCGATCGTGAAGCCTCCTGACTTGGCGGACAACGATGCCAGCGGCGTCTGGCCCGGATGCGGACGGTCGAAGTTGGAGGCTGTGCGCAGTACCGCCACGCGCTGGTCGTCCAGCAAACCGGCGACGGCGGCGCGCTTCAACGCGGTGTAGCTTGCGTTGTCTTCCTGGGAGCTCATGCAATATGTGCCCTGGCCGTCGGTGAGCAGCTTGAACCAGTCGCGCGCGCGCTGCCCGAGCAAATCGCCGTGGTACCAGTTATTGCCCGTCATGGAATCGCACTGCGTGACCTGCGGCGGCTGGTTGCCGGGCGCGGCCGCGTAAAGCGCGCGATACGCCTTGGCCTCGGCGGAATCGGCCAGCGCCACGCCGCGCGACAACGACAGCGCCTTGTCCAGCAAACGGTCGTTGAGCTTGTACACCTCGGTGTCATAACCGAGCGGCGGCTTGACGCCGGGCGTCTTGGTGTTGATGCCGAGATAGCCGGTCGACCAGCCGGCCGGACGCTCGCGGGCATCCAACTCCCACGCCAGGTCCGAATCCACCAGATAGCGCGACCATGCCGCGGTGCCCGTCGTGCCCTGGGCCGGATCGACGCCGGCGATCCCGGCGATGATGAAATAGGTTTGCCTGAGGTCGAACAGACCGCTGTGCGCCAGCGCCGACACCGAGGCCGAGGCGTTGGCCTTGCCCATGTCGGTGGTCATCTGGCAGACGTCGTCGTTGTTGCAGCGCACCGCCGGATAGACCGGCGACAACCCCGGCACCGGAATCGCCTGATCCAGCCCGAGCTTGTCGGTCCAGACCGCCGCCTCCTGCGCGAACATGCTGATCAACATGACCTTCACCGGGCGCGGCCCGTGTGCGGCGGGGCTGGCCGGGCCGGTGGCGATGCCCAAGACTAAACCAAGCAAAAGTAGATGGAGATGGCGCGCGACGGGAGATGGCATTGTTTGAGTCACCTGTTAAACGAGTTGCAATGCCATATGCAAACTGTATGCCATCTTGCAAGCTCCAATCCCAGCGTTCGCCGAACAGGCGCGGTGCACTATGTCATTTTTTGCACCAGTGCTGTGCGGCTCTGTACGGATCAAGGTAATCGGCCTGACTCACACTAACCAGCCTCCTAAATTTCCGTGGCGATTCATTTCGCGATTACGACGCTTTCTTTATCAGATCGAAAGCATCAAAATCTACAGGGGTGCGATGTCGAAATTCGGCAATCTGAGGCGGTTCACGCAGGCAGTGTCGACTGTTCTTGCATTTGCATTTTCCAGGAAATTGGTCGTTACCTTTTCAAGGCACGCGTTCCAATCTTCAAACATGGCGTGCGACCTGTTGGGGACAATGATTAATTTTCCATTCGGCATATGGGAGATAATTTGTTCGCTGTTGCTTGAGGGAGTAGACGGATCAAATTGGCCAGCAAGTAGCAAGATCGGCTTGCCGGAATCGACGGGGGTATGAAATTCCGGACTTACCTGACGCCGCGGCCAGTTCCGGCAAGCGGCAAACTGCTGATCGATGCGGAATGATCCGACTAGGGTACCTGCGGCAAGGGCACGTTCTTTCTTCTCATCGATGAAAGGCAAATCCTCATTGCATGTGATAGCCATGTACAACCCCCAAGGCGCCGCATCTTCGAATTGTTCGCGCCATTGTACAATCAACGCGAGCTGTTCTTGATTCTTGTCTTCGTTGGCAAGCGTGTGTATCAATCGCGGCAAGGATGCCGCGCTTGATACTGCGTAAAGATACATGCGTAAATATGACGCCACAACACCGGAAGAAATATGCACGTCGTTGGCCTGGCCTTTCGATCCTTTGTGCAGAACAAGACCTCGTCCGTTGAGAATAGCCTTCAATTTTTCCAGATCACCAAAGACATCTGGAAACGCGGTCGAACATTTTTTGTCGGCTTTGCATCGGTTTAATATTTGGGTTAAAGAGATTTCAGCCTCGCTGGCAAGGCCGGCGGGTACATATGTCCCTGGCGCCACTGGGCCCATTAGCAATGTCGCGCGCACCGAATTATCATAATGGCGAAGATATTCCTGTGCCAAGCGGGTTCCATAAGAATAGGCCACTATACCAATCTGATCGTAAGACAAAGCTGCCCGGATATTGTTTAAGTCGCGTGCGGCTTCGGTCGTCGTATACCGGGTCAGATCGACAGTGCCGGACAAGCGTCTAGCGCATGCGGCGAGATTTTCGGCTGGCCAGAGATCTCTCAGCAAGACACTTTTGTCTTCATCCGGGTTCGCGCAATGGAGGTCTGGTGAAATACCTGTGCCTCTCTGATCGATAAATACAAGGTCATGCGTCCGTCCCAGTTTTTTCCAAACCTCAGATTCGTCCTCTATCGTCGAAGTAGTTCTTTGACCTGGGCCACCCTGGAGCACAAAAAGCGATCGCGACGGACTGGCCGGAATGGCGGCTTTGAGGATGGCCACATCCAAACTAATTTGGCGACTATGAGGTAAATCGTAGTTTTCAGGAACGATGGCTTTTATGCACACAGCATTCTTTATGCTTGAGGCCGGGCATACCATCTTCTCCAACGTTATTTTATCTGGACTTTTATTGGCACAAAGTGCGGCAAGCGGTAGGCTGAGACCGAAAATTGCGGAGATCGTCAAGAGACTTCTAATCATGTATAGATTCACTTCTATCCTTGTTAAGCGTGGCGAGAAATGCGTTGGCCAGTGCGCGCACTAAATTTTCGCGGTTTTAGGTTAGAGCGTTGCGTTGACCGATAGAATCCACAGCCGACACGAGACTATTTGAGGACAACCGTTCGAAAAATCTCATACGCAACAAGAGCAAAAAACAAGTATGCAAACCAAGGAACCAAAAAATAAGGCACCACCGAAATGTGAATTACCTTATCCAATATCAGATATGCCGTAGAAAAAACAAAAGCGGTAGCGAGCAACCAGTTCTTTTGTTTAATGAAGAGACCTACGCATGTTACCGTACCTGCCAAACCAATAATCGTTGCAATCTGCATGTGAATTAATTAATGAAATATGTGTTACTAAGAATACCGCTGTGGCAAATGGCCATCAACGCTCTACTCACCTCAACTTCTTCGCCATGAGCGGCTGAAGCGTCTCATGCCGAGCCAGCATGGCTGCATACTCCTGTGCCTTGCGTACTTTGGTCTCAGGCTTTATTGCTGTCTGCACCCGGAATAACACTGCATAGCGGTTTTGCGAATTGAGAGTGGCGAAAAATTCGGCTGCCCCGGGGTGGTCAGCGAATGCGGCATGCAGTTCGGGCGGCACGCTCGCCATGCTAGCCGATTCGTATGCTGCATCCCATCGTCCATCCTTTTTCGCTCGCTCGATTTCAGCCAGGCCGCTCGGCTGCATCTTGCCCTCCTCAATATACCTAAGCACCTTCTCGCGATTGACCTTGGACCATAGACTGCGTGGGCGACGCGGTGTCCAGCGCTGCAAATAGTGATGGAGGTCGAGCGAACGCTTCTGGCCGTCAATCCAGCCGAAGCACAACGCAACTTCCAATGCCTCTTGATAGCTTACGCTAGGGACCGGGGCCCCTTTTTTCGAGTGCTGCAGCCACACCCCGTCAGAGCCCTCGTGATGGGCTGCAAGCCAATGCGCAAACGCTCCCTGGGATGGGAAGAGCATCATCTCAATATCTGCTGCCATTGAACCACTCCAATCTTTTTTAGTCAGGCTTCCGTGTCTGTCGGATCTGACCGTCCTTTCCTGGCCGGACTTGGTCTACGAGGGCAGCATAACAGCTTGCCCCTATGAAAAAATCACAAATTGTCACGGCAAATCTATCTCGTCCTGCCGCGAAGCGCAACGGCATAAGTTGAGCAGGAACCGGCACTGCGAAATCCGTGGCGGAGCCCTGATAGCGCTTGGTTGCTAGCGCCGCGGACTAGGGCGGCGCATCGACATGCACGCGGCGGCAGATCGGCGCGTGAGATGGTGGCGGTGCGGGAATGCGCACGATGTCTCCTATGACAAGGAGAAAAACCGTGACGTGCGTGGACGTCTGCGGATGAGGTAATGGTGCTCCGAGCCGGAATCGAACTCCCCATATTTTCAATGGGTTAGCGCGTGGATGCGTAAATTTTGCGTAAAGCTGACGCACCCCACAACGTCCTCTGCGGTCTGCCAGCCTCCACGTTACAAGCCTCCCTTCCCACTCGATAATCAATTAGCCCTTCATCTGGTTGGCTTGCAAGGATTTCTAAAGCTCTCGAGGCTGCACAACCATCAAAAATACCATCAACAAAAGAGGTGTGGTCGCGGAGTGGTAGGCTATCCAACAAAACGACTTTGCAGGCCGTATTCCACCTATAAAAATCAAAGACTTACAGTTACACCGCATTTTTTACCGCACCAGCCCGCCATTTTCGGACGTTTTGATCACCGTCAAGCCTCAGCAATAAAAGGCTACATTTGCCTCACAATGGCCACCAACTACCCGCGCCGCCTTCCTTAGGCCAGGCCCGATTCCGTCCCATCTCGGACCTTGGCATTACATCGTTGAGGATACTCACCCGGCGCGACATCCCATAAAATCACTAGAATCCGGGCCAAAGCAACTGCTCAGATGCTTATTTTGCCAGCCAGCGATGGCCCGGTTCTGCTGGTTATGCATGGCTTGATCAATAGTTTATCGGGAGGGAACTGCGTGCATCAGGCTGGACTGCTGTTTCCCCGCGCGATGGCAGTCATTGGGGGAAGGAATGGCCGTCACATGGGCGGCCATCTCAATGACATTGCTTAGAACATGTACGTCAGGCTGAAGCGGACGGTACGGCCAAACAGCGGCCGTGCCACGCCGCGGTTACGGCTACCGTCTGGCGACAGCAGATCGTTGAAGAGCGGATCTCCCTCGGTAAACGACAGTTGATTGGTCAGATTGGCCACGTGCAAGTGCGCACTCAAGCGTTCGCTGATCTGATATTGCGCTCCGGCATTGATGATATGGTAGGACGGATACAGTGTCACATTGCTATCGGTCGCCTCAGAGAAGCGCGCACCGTAGTACTGGTACTGCGCATACAAGCTCACTGGCACATCGGTCAGCGGCTTCAGGTCATACGACGGCATCAGGTTAACCATCACTTTCGGCAGGCGGCGTGGACGGCGGCCATCTTCGCTGATCTGCACGTAATGGTAGCCTGTGATCACACCTTTGCTGTCCTTGTCTTCCTGGGTGATGGTGTAGTTAGCGCCATTCACTTTCGGATTCTGCAGCACCACATTGCCTTTCAATTCCAGTCCTTCCAGTGCGGCCGGACGCCAGCTCAGCTCAATTTCGGTACCGATGTTCTGCACCCCGCGCTGGTACAGCTGAACCACATCCGGGCAGGAATTAATCTGCGTAACGCCGCCTTGCACCGCGCACGACGAGGACTGGATATCCTTGTAGATGTTGATCGCGCTGCGCGGCGAGAAGTTGTTGTAGAACGCGGCCACCGACGCGCCAAAGCCGCGCGTCAGGTAACGCAGACCGAACTCATACTGGCGGATATGCTCGACCGCGCTCACTTCCACGGGCTTGCCATTGACCACCGTGGCGCCGGCGGTCGCGAAGTCGTTCACGTCCTGCAGGCTCGGCAAGCGGAACGAATCCGACGCCAGCCCGTACACGGCGAACGCTTTGCTGAAGCTGTAGTTGCCGCCCAGCGACCAGCCGAACCCGTGGTAAGTGCGCTGCAGGCGATGCGCATCACCCGGCAGACTGACTTCATTGTCGGCGGTCGTGTCTTGCGTGGAGCCGACCACGACGCCGGCCGGCGTCAGGTCGGTGATGACGTTGCGATCGCGGCGCACCACATCGGCCTTCAGATTTTGCCAGCGCACGCCGGCGTCGATCTTGAGCTTGTTACCCATGGTTTCCCAATGGTCGAGCAGATAGGCGGCGTTGCCATCGCCTTGAATGTTGCTGACGAAGCCGCCCCAGCCCGGCAAGATCGCACCGCCCTGCGTCAGGCTCGGACCGACTTGCTTGCCGTCTGCGTCGACCGCGATCAGGTCCACCAGGCGCGACTGGTTGGAGACATCGCTTACCAGCAGCGCCTGCTGGAAGTTCGGTGCGTACTTGTAGCGGCTCTTGTAGACGCCAAAGGTCAGGTCATGCGCGCCCTTCAGCATGAACGATTTCTGGGTTTTCAAATCCAGCGAGGTGCTGGACGCATCCACATCGGCAATGAAGGGAATCATGAAATTCAGATTGGCCGAGGCCGGCACCGGCGAGCCATCGTTCTGGTAGCGGCCAGCCACACCAGTCGCCTTCGCATATTTCTTGATGAAATCCTCGCGGCTGATGTTGGCAAACGCGCCGCAGGCGTTGCTGGCGGGGACGTTGAAGAAGCCTATCAGCTTGGCGTTGCCAAGGTTGCAGTTCAGGGCCGCGCCATGCGCCGGCGAGATCACATCGTTCTGGTAGCGGGCGTTGAGGAAGTTGGTCGAGGTGGCGGTATCGTTGCCGGTGAAGACGCCGTTAAAGCCATTGCTGCCGGTGGTGTAGCGCAGCCCGGCCGACAGTTTCCAGCCATCCTCCAGCTCGTGCGAACCGCTCAGCGTGAGCAGCTTGAAATCGGGATGGATGCCATCTGCCTGGTCGATGGTGCGGCTGCCGTATTCCCCGATCATCTTGAAGTAGCGGTTGTAAGGCGAGGCCGTAGTGCCATGCGCGAAGTCGATCCCCAGCGACTGAATGCTGTCCTGGCTGATGGCAGTCGGGTTGGACGGCGTGCCCGGATTGCTGAAGCGCGGCACCGAGATCGGCAGGTTCTGGTAGAACGCGGTGCGGTCGTTGAGCAGCACGGCATCGGCACGGGCGGTGGTCTTGCGGTCATTGCTGGTGTAAACCAGATTGCCGCGTATCTGGCCGCCGCGGTCGGCGGTGTAGCCGGTGTCGCGGATGCCGTCGCTGCGGCGGTAGAAGCCGCCGACGGCGCCGGTCAGGTTGGGCGTCAGCGGGCCGGAGATGAACGCATCCTGGCGCAGGAAACCATAGTCGGCGTACTCGACCTTGTAGCCGCCGGCCAGGCGATCGCCACCGGTACGGGTGACGTGGTTGACGGTCGCGCCGAGGCCGTTGGAATACAGGATGCCGCCCGGGCCGCCCTTGACTACTTCCACGCTCTCGGTCATCAGATCGTCGCGGATAAACACGTCGTTGTTCATGAACGGCGCTTCCGGTTCCTCGTAGGCCGGCAAGCCATCGATCAGCTGCGGCGCAAAGCGATAGCCGCCGGTGACTGGCAGGCCGCGTACCGTGATGTTGTTGCTGGCCTCGCCGGCACTGCTGCCCTCGGAGTACAGGCCGGGAAAGTTAGCCAGCAAGTCGGCGGTACTCATCGGCGCGAGGCGCTGGATTTCTTCGCTGCCCATGGTGTTGATCGAGAACGTCGCGTTCTTCTTGGTGGTGGTCTTGGTCACGCCGGTGACGATCACCACCGCTGCCGGATCGGTAATCTCGGCAGCTTTTGGCGCATCCTTGGCAACACTTGCCTGCTGCTGCGCATACACCAGTGCCGGCGCCAGGCAAATCGCCAGTGCCGCCGAACGGCTGATGTAACGGGTGTAACGGGTAATCGAATATTTCATGCCTCATCTCCTATTATGATTATCAAGCGGCACGCCGCCGCCGGGGTAGGTTTTGTTATGTCCAACGTTGTCATACCAGGTACAGCGGGTTAATCGTGGTCAGGCACCTCCTCCAGTGTTGGCATATCGGCGCCGCGCCGGGAACAGGTGATGGCTGCTGTCCGGCTAGCGAAATGCAGCGCCGCCAGCAAGGCCGGGCGGTCTGCCGTTTCAAGGCCGCTGCGCGTGAGCAGTCCCTGGCGCGACAGGTGGGACAGCAGCGCAGCCTGGAAGGTGTCGCCGGCGCCGACCGTATCGACCACCGTGACTTTTTGCGCCGGCAGCGCCAGCGAACCAACAGCGCGGGTAGCCGCCAGCACGCCATCGCCGCCGCGCGTGACCACCACCAACGCCACCCCAGCGCCCAGCGCCAGGTCGATGAACGCTTGCGGCGTCAGGCCGGGATAAACCAGTTCGACGTCTTCGTCGCTGATCTTGAGCAGGTCAGTGACCGGCAACATCCAGCTGATGGCGTCAGTCCAGACGCTGCGGTCCGGCTGGATGGTCAAGCGGACGTTGGGATCGAAGGCGATCAGGCTGCGGCCTTGCTGGCGCGTGACCAGCGCTTTCAGGGTCGAGGCCACCGGCTCCACCGTCATGCAGTAGGAACCGACGTGGATGGCGGCGGCGTCCAGCGGCAGTTGTGCCAGATCGGCCGGCGTGACTTCACGCTCTGCGGTGGCACTGCCGTACAAGGTGTAAGTTGGCGTACCGTTGGCGTCCACATCCACCGTGACCAGCGCGGTGGATGCCGCCGGCCGTGGCGCGGCGCTGGTGTCGACGCCTTCGCTTTGCAGCGCAGCAGTCAGCTTGCGGCCAAACATATCGTTCGACAGGCCGCCGAAGAACAGCGGCGCCGCGCCCAGCCGCGCCAGCCCTACCGCCAGATTGAACGGCGAACCGCCGATGCGGGCCGACAGCGCATAGCCGCCCGGCGTCTCGCCATCGCTGAACACATCAAACAATGCTTCTCCACAGACCACGATCATGCTACCTCCGACATTGCATTGAACTCCGACGCGCGCGCATCAATACGCAGGCCGGCTTGGTTGAATACATGGATGCGTCCTGCCGCCGGGCCAACCCGCCATTGCACGCCACCGGCTGGCGGCTCGCCCTGCACCACCACCATCAGCGGTTTGTCCAGCCCATCCACTTGCAGGTGCACATACGATTCGGCGCCCAGCCGTTCGACCAGCAGCACCTTGCCGCCTATCGCGCCATCAGCGGCTGCCGCCAGATGTTCGGGGCGAATGCCGACCGTGACGTCGGTCGGCGCCACACCGGCCGGCGCCTGCCATTCCAACCGCGTGCCGCCGGCCCACAGCTGCCCGGCGGCGTCGATCCTGCCGGCCAGCATATTCATGCGCGGGCTGCCGATAAAGCCGGCGACAAAAATATTGGCTGGACGGTCGTACAAGTGCATCGGTGCGCCGATCTGCTGCACGCCGGACGGTCCCAGTACCACGATACGGTCGGCCAGCGTCATTGCCTCGACCTGGTCATGGGTGACGTACACCATGGTGGCGCCCAGCTGCTGGTGCAGCCGGGCGATTTCCACCCGCATGTCGGCGCGCAAGGCGGCATCCAGATTGGACAGCGGCTCGTCGAACAGGAAGGCGCGCGGCTTGCGCACGATGGCGCGGCCGATTGCCACGCGCTGGCGCTGGCCTCCCGACAGCTGCGGCGGGCGGCGTTGCAGCAAGTGCTCCATTTGCAGCATCCTGGCCACCTCCTGCACTGCCGTCCTGATCTCGGCCTTGGGCACGCGCGCCAGCCTGAGACCGAAGGCGATGTTTTCAAACACCGTCATGTGAGCGTACAAGGCGTAGCTCTGGAACACCATCGACAAGCCGCGCTTGGCCGGCGGCGTGTCGTTGACGCGTTCGCCATCAATGCTGATGTCGCCGGCGCTGACGTCTTCCAGTCCGGCGATCATGCGCAGCAAGGTCGACTTGCCGCAGCCGGAAGGGCCGACCAGCACGACGAACTCGCCATCGGCGATGGTGAAGTCGATATCGCGCAAAATATAGTGCGCGTCGTTGCCAGGGTAAGTCTTGCCGACGCCCTGCAATGCGATTGCTGCCATCTCAATTCCTCTTTTCTGTGCTACCCATCGCCCACACTTTGAGCGAAATGATGCGATCGCCGGTTTGCGCCAGCAGCCCCAGACCATCGGCGTCGCGCCGGCTTGGGTAGATGCGGCTGGTCAGGCTGTTGCGTTCGTTGACGTAGGCTTCGATCATGGACCCGTCAAGGAACAAGCGCAGGCGCAGCGCTTCCGCCTGCAAGGCAAACGCCCCACCCTGCACGCCGCCATTGCGCCCGCTGGTGCTGCGGCGGCGGTCGATCTCCAGCCGTTGGCTGGCAGTGTCGACGTACAAGTCGGTCAGTTCCTCCAGGCCGGGTGCGCTACGCACGCGCAGTCCGCGCTTGCCTTGCTGGCTGGACGGCGCCAGCTCCAGTGCGATTTCCAGTGCGCCGCCGTGGATGGCGGCCAGCGCTGCCTGTGCTGCCGCCACGCTGACGTCGTGCATGTCGAGCAGTTGCTGGCGGCGCAGCGTGTCGGTTTCGCTGATCGGCGCAAGGCGCAACTCGCCATCCGCCCCCAGCGACAGCGTGATCGGCAGGCCGCCGTTGTGGGCCCAGCCGGCGTCGTATTCTTCTTGCAGCGTGCGCTCGCCCTGGGCGATCGAGAACACGATGCTGCGGCCGGTCTTGGGATCGACAAAACCGCTGGGCCCGGAGAAGTGGCCTTGGCCAAGGTCGAACACGCGTGGCGCTTCCACGTCCGGCGTGAAGCGTGCGGTGGCGGCGTCAAACACGCCGGTCCAGTAGTAAGCCTGGCCGCGCACGTCGTTGAGGAACACATGGCGTTCGCGGCCATCCTTGCCTTTGCCGACTGGCAGCAGCACCGGTAGTTCCCACGTCGCCTCAAAGCCCGGGTAGCGCTTGGCGTCGATGGAGAACAGCGGCCCGCGCGGTGCCCAGTGGCGCAGGTCGCTCGATTCATAGACCAGTGCCGTGCCGCTGCGGCCGCTCAGCGACGAGCCGACCAACTGGAACCAGCGCTGCTGTGTGCCGTCGCGGAACACGAACGGATCGCGGAACTCGCCGTAGCGGCCCTGGCCTTCCTGCTGCAGCGTGACTGGCGCTGGATACTTGTCCCAGCGCTTCAGCTCAGGGTCGCGCAGGTCGTGCGGCGTGGCCATGCCAGTGCGCTGGTTCGGCTTGGCGCTGTCGTTACCGGCGGTGAAGAACAGCACCGGCGCGCCGGCCGCGTCATAAGTCGCACTGCCGGACCAGATGCCGTCGGTGGCAAGGCCATCATCTTCCGGCGCCAGGGCGGTCGGCAGTTCGCGCCAGCGCATCAGGTCCGGGCTGACCCAGTGGCCCCAGTGGATCTGGTGCCAGAATGGGCCAAACGGATTTTTCTGGAAGAACAGGTGATACTGGCCGCCGTAATAGAACGGCGCGTGCGGCTCATTCATCCAGCCGGCATCCGGTATCAGGTGGTATTGCGGGCGATGCTGGTCGCCGTCGAAGGTTGCAGGCGCAATGCGCAAGTCCGATGGCGACAGGGCCGGCACCACGCCGTGGCGCTCGGCCAGGTCGGCCTGCATGCCGGCTGCCACGCCAGCCGCATCGGATGGACCCGCGCTGATGCGCACCTCATCCATCAAGCCGAGGAAGGTGTTGAGCTTGAATACGCCGCCGACCGTTTCCGGCTGCGAGTAGCGGCCTAGGGTCAACGGCATCGATGGCATGCCGAACACGCCATCCACCGGGGCCGCAACATGCACCAGCCGCTCGCCATTGAGGAACAGCGCCACTTGCCGCGTGACCGGATCGTAGCTGGCCGCCACGTGCGACCATGCGTCGCGCGGCAGCTTGCGTTCCTTGATGCGCACATCAACGATGGCGCTGCCCATGCCCAGTTTGAGGCCCCAGGTCCCGAAGCGGTACACGCCAAAGGAAAAGCCCTGCTTGGCCTCGGCGTCGAACTGGCTCAGGAACGCCGAATAATGGCCGCCATCGCCCCATTCAAACGCCTGCGGCGCAACCCATGCGCTCAGCGTGAAACCGTGCGCCAGTTGCGCCGAGGTCAAGCCCTGCGCCTTGATATCGGTGGAGTAGCCGTCGAATTGCAGGCAGCCGCCGCGGATGCAGGTGGCGGCCGGCCGCCACAGGGGCGCACTGTCCGGTTTGTAGCGCGCGCGGTTGAAGACATAGTCAACCGCATCACGGCGGCCCGACACCATCTCCACGGCGTGCTTGCCGCCGCCGTCATCCAGTGGCCACTGCGCGAGCAGCGGCGCGCTGGCGGCCGCCGCGTGCAGCGCCGCCATCAGGCTGGCCAGCAGGTACTTGTTAATCATCGCGTCTCCTCGAATATTTTTATCCGATGTTGTCCATCGTTGTCATTTTACAGCTGGCGATACATCCAACTGGTACAGGCCGTCCTCCAGGCGCAGAGGAATCGGATCACCGATGCGGCCGACAAACTGGCCATCCGCACCGCTGTCTTCAAATGCCAGCAGGCTGTCTTTTCCGGTCAGCGGATCGCGCAGGATTTTACCGGCGTAGCGGCGGCACGGCGCATCGCCATCGAGGAAGCCGGGTGCAGGCTGCCACGGACCGAGTGGATTGTCGGCCACCAGATAGTGGGTGCCGGACACACCGCCGTCATGCGCAGCCCGCATCGCATCCGACCAGTGCGCTGCGACGTTGCAGAATACGCAGTACCAGCGGCCATCACGCTCGAAGATCTGCGGCACTTCCAGCTGGCCGTAGTGGCCGCCCTCATATACCGGCGCGGTGGCTTCCCAGTGCACCAAATCGGCCGACACTGCATGGCCGATCACGCCGCGCTCATATTTCGGCCCATCGTTGCGGCGCGCGGTGTAAAACATGTGATACATGCCGTCGATTTTTTCCGGCAGCACCCACGGGTCGCGCAGTGCGCGGTCGTGCCAGCGCCCTTCCGCGAATTCTTCGTAAAAACGCTCGTCCAGATCCAGCGCCAGGCCGCTGCCGACGCGGGCCCATGGGCCGTTCAGGCTATCCGATACGGCATGGCCGATGCGCTGGCGCATACCGTTTTCAGCGCGGCTGGTGCCGGTGTAGAACAGGTGGTAGCTGCCCTCGGCCTTGATGATGGAGCCGGTCCAGGTGGTGTAATCGTCCCACGCCGGTTCCGCCGACGGCTGGAATACAGTGCCCAGCGGAGTCCACGCTCGCAAGTCAGTCGAGACCGCGTGGCCAAACGAGACATTCCAGTGGCGCAGGTCGGGATTACCGATGGCACGGTCTGCCTGCAGGAAGTACAAATGATGCAGGCCGGCCTCCTCGTAGTGCCAGAAGTCCCAGATGAATTTGTCGCTGATGTGAAGTGTCATGTTGCTTCCAAAGTTAGCCCTTGACGCCGGCGCCCGCCACCGAGGCGACAAACTGCCGCTGGAAAGCCAGGAACACCGCGAGCACGGGTAAAGTAATCACCGAGGCGTAGGCCATGATCTGGCCCCACGAGTTGGTGCGTCCAAAAAATTGCTGGATGCCGGGCTGCACCGGGCGGAATGCTTCTCCCTGGATCACCATGATCGGCCACAGATATTGATTCCATGCCGAGATGAACAGCACGATGGCGGCAGTGGCGATCACCGGTCCGCTGTTGGGCATGATGATGCGGGCGTATACCGTCCACGGCCCGGCGCCATCCATCTTCGCGGCCTCGTCCAGTTCGGGCGGGATATCGCGGAAGAACTGGTAGAACAGGAATACGCAAAACGCATTGGCCAGGAAGGGAATCACTTGCACGTGCAGGCTGTTGAACCAGCCGGTGTGCAGCACCAGCTGGCCGTGCTCAATGGCCGGCCACGGCAGGCGCGCCACCAGCGACAGTAGTGGAATGGCGATCACTTCAAAGGGCACGATCACCAGCGCCACCACCAGCGCCAGTAGCAGGTTGCGGCCGCGCCAGCGCATGCGGGCGATGGAGAACGCCAGCATGCTGTTGACCAGCACGCCGCCGATCACGATCAGGGTGGCGATCAGCGTCGAGTTCAGCAGGAAGGCCGGCAAGTCGCTTTTCTCAAACACCGCCGTGTAGTTGCGCATCGACCAGTCAGCCGATGGCAGGTAAGCCGACCAGCTGTCCAGGTTGGCAAAAATCGCCCCATCGCTTTTGAACGATGAGATGAACATGAACAGCAGCGGCGCAATAAACACCATGCCGATGGCGCTCATGGCGATGAACAGCGCGAGGTCACGCAGGCGTTGGCGCAAGGTCGTCGTCATTATTTTTCTCCTTTCGCCACCAGCATGCGCTGCACTAGCGACAAGCCCAGTACGATCATAAAGAACACCAGCGTGATGGTCGATCCGTAGCCGACATCCTGCTCCTTGAAGCCGCTGCGGACGGCGTGGTACACCACGGTGGAGGTGGAATCGAGCGGGCCACCCGAGGTCATGACATCGACCTGCGTGAACAGGCCGAAGGCCAGCAAGGTGGTCGACACCAGCACAAACACGATGGTGTTGCGCAAGCCCGGCAGCGTGACATGAATGAAGCGCTGCCAGCTATTCGCCCCCATCAGCTTGGCCGCCTCGTACAGTTCGGGCGAGATCGATTGCAGGCCGGCCAGGAACACCAGCATCTGGAAGCCCGCTCCCTGCCATGCCGACATCAGCGCGATGGCGGGCAAGGCATAGTGGCTGTCGCCCAGCCAGTCCGGGCCGGCGTTAGGATCGTGCCACAGGTTGCGCAACAGCTCATTGAGCATGCCACGGTCAGTGTTCAGCATGAAGGCCCAGACGATGGAGGCCACCACCATCGAGGTCACCACTGGTGCGAAATACACCGTGCGGAAAAAAATGCGGCCACGGATTTTCTGATTCACCAGCAGCGCCAGTCCGAGCGCAACGCCGCACTGCAGCGGCAGCACCAACAAGGCAAACAGGAAGGTGTTGATCAGCGAGCGGTAAAACAGCGGATCGCTGGCGGCCAGTACCACGCGGCGCTCGCCGAGATCGAGATGAAACGCTTCGCGGTAGCTGCCCAGTTCAGGATGCTGGCGGCGCACCTGACGCCAGGTTGGGTAGCGCACGCCGTCCTCGTCCCGTACCACCTGACCGCTGGCGTTGCGCAGCGGCTCGATCACGGCCACGTCCAGGGCCAGCAAGCGACGGTAGTTGTCGAGGCCGATGAACTGCGTCGGCTCCGGCGACATCAGGCGATGGTTAGTCAGGGTCGCGCCGGCGGCCAGCAGCATCGGCAGCGCGACAAACAGTGCAAACAACAGCATGGCCGGCGAAGCGAACAGCGCGACGGCAAACGGATGATCTTGTCCAAGTTTGATGTTCATAAACCGCCTCCCGCCTGGCGCGCACCGTAGCCGTAGCCGTTGTTGCGCGCGATATTGTGTTCGATCGCCTCGACTGCTTCGTCAAGTGCCTCGGCCGCGTCCTTGCCACTGCGGATGTCTGCCATCGCCTTTTCAAAGGTCGAGGACAGCGCTGGATAAGCCGGTGTCGCTGGCCGCGCAACAGCGTAGCGCTGGGCGTAGTCAAAGTAAGTACGCCAGTCGCCGCCGGGCCTGTAATGCTCGGTCCGTGCCGCGCCCTCCACGCTGACCGGCACCAGCCCGGTCAGGCGCGATGCCGCGGCAATTTCTGAAGGTGAAATCAAATGCGCGAGAAAAGCCGCCGCGCCCTCCGGCTGGCGACAGCTGCGCGTAATGCCCCACTGCCACGATGCGGCGCCGATTTTCGGACCATGGCCGAAATCCGGCGGCGGCATTACCACCAGGTCGTCGCCGAACAGTTCGGTGTAATCGCGGGCTTTCCACGAGCCGGTGTAATGCAGCAGCGCCCGTCCCTGCTCGAACGCCTTGTCGTCGGCAGGATGGCGCTCCGCCAGTTTTTCCTTGAACAGCTTGCCATAGTAGCGGCCGACGGCGACCGCCGAGTCGTTATTCAACACGCCGTCCACACGCAGGTAGTTGGCGCGGTCTATCAGGTCGCTGCCGGCGCTTTGCAGCCACGGCGAGAAGGCGTAGCTATACCATTCGCCCTTGAAGCGGCCGTTCAGGTCCAGCGGAAAGCGATAGCGGCCGCTTTGCCTGGCGGCGGCCAGCAGCGCGTGGAATTCTTCCGCCGTGTAGGGCTGCTCCATGGTCGCCACGCGGATGCCAAGCGCTGCCAGTTGCGAGCGGCGCGCAAACAATGCCAGCACCACGTCGAGCTGGCCGACGCTGTAAATCTGTCCCTTGTACATCCCGCGCCCGCCTTCCAGCAACTGCGCCAGCGCTGGCGCCGGCAACAGTTTTTCCAGCGGGCGGATATGGCCGGCCCAGGCAAAGTTCGGCACGGTCGGCTGGTCCAGCGCGATGATGCACGGCAGTTGACCAACCATCGAAGCGGCGGTGATCGACTCGGTGTAGGAGCCCTGCGGAATCGCTTCAACCACCACCTTCCATTGGGTTTGCGCGCGGTTGAAACGGTCAACGGCAGCACCGCCGGCGGCCATGTCGAGGTCACCGGTGTCGTGGCGCCAGAGCTTGATTTCCACCGGTGCGGCAAGCACCGGGCCGGCCAGCGCGGCCAGCATGGCGATCATGGCGCGCTTCATGGCGCGGCCTTGGGTGGTGGTGCGGCAACCGTGCCACGCATCACCGGCACGCAAGGCACGCGCACCGTGCCAGGCAGCTGCTCGTCTGATCCGAGCACGTAGCGGCCGCTGATCTCGCCAATCTCGCGGTACGGCAAGGCGACCGTGGTCAGGCCGGGATCAAGTGCTTCGGAAATCAACCGGAAATCATCGAAGCCAACAATGGATACGTCGGACGGCACACGCATGCCTCGCCGTTGCAGGATGAAGATGACGCGCATTGCCATCTTGTCGTTACCGCACAGGATGGCGGTCGGCCGGTCGGCGCTGGCAAACAGGCGGTCGACCGCGTCGGACAAGTGGGAGAATTCATCGGCGGCGCCAGCCTCAGCGCCATGGATCAGCCAGGCCGGATTCGGCGTCACGCCGTGTTCGCGCATGGCTTGCTCGAAACCGCGCAGGCGCAGCCCGGTTGCTACCATGCCGGGGATCAGCTGCAGGAAGGCGATCTTGCGGTGTCCGGCTTGCAGCACGATCTGCGCCGCCGCGTAGCCGCCGCGCTCGTCGTCCGGCACCACTTGCATATAGCGGCCATCGGCCTCGTAGCAATTGGCCAGTGCGGTGGGCGTGCTGCCGAGCTGGGCGTCGAGCACCACCTGGCGGTGGAACGGTGTCGCAAACAGGATCGCCTCGACGCGGCGTTCCCGCATATCAGCCACCAGGCGGTCGGCAATGCCGGCATGGCCGCCGGTCTCGCCGATCAGCAGGACCTTGCCCATTTCCTCACATACTTGCTGGATGCCCTTGATGATTTCGGAAGAATCCGGCGTGGTGGTCAGTTTTTCGGCAATCACGGCCACCAGTCCGGTCGGGCGGCCGCGCAGCATGCGCGCCGCTGCCGACGGCGTGAATTCCAGCGTCCGCATCGCCTGCTCAATCCTGTCCCGGGTCTTCTGCGATACTTCGGTGCCACCATTCAGCACGCGCGATACCGTCTTGATTGACACACCGGCCTGCTCGGCCACATCGTGAATCGTTGCCACACCGTCTCCTCAACTGCGATTTCAATTGGAATGCTTGGTAAAACCAAAATGTCCAACGTTGTCATTTTGGGGAAATCATAGGTAATCTCTAGTGAATAGTCAACAGGAAATTGGTTTTCTGAAAAAACTGATTGATTTACAGACGCAGTTGACCGGCGGCGTCCACCGCGATGGCCAGCACCCGTCCCGCGCGGTTAGCGTGCATGGCCATGCTTGGATGAAACGTTAGTTTGATCCGATTCGGTGGTGTCGGGCCCATCTCAGCAAATCAACACCTGATTTCTCATTTGCCTAAATTATGGCTCAGAAGTGGCTAAAATGGTCGTGGCATTCACCCTTGACCTTGAAGCCGTACAGTTTGTGGAGTCTTGCCTGTCCAGGATTGGAATGCTCTTGCAAACGAGTTAGAGTCTTCAAAGCCCAACAGAAAAGAGATTTCAGCGCTCGACATTTCTGTATTGCGCAAATAGTGCTGGGCAAGGGACTGTCGTAGCGTATCCAAAGTCTGCTGGAAGCTGGTACCCTCATCTTGCAGCCGGCGCTGGAGTGTGCGGACGCTGACCGCAAGCTTTCGACTCACCGATTGCATCGATACCTCACCAGCAGGTATGGCTTCCAGCAATGCACCACGCACCCGCTCCACCATGCTTGCCGTCTTGTCCAGGTCCGCCAAGCGCTGGCGTAACGCGGGTTCGAAAAACAACCACATTTTATGATTTTCGGTCAGGAACGGCCGCTCCATATCGTCATTCGAAAACACCAGTGTTGCCAGCGGTGCGTCGGTAACGGCAATGCCAAAATAGTCCTGGTACGCCAGCGCATGACGGCTCTCATCTTCGGCCCACGGCAAGCTCACGCGCGCAGGCTGCACATGGCTGCGAGTAGCCAGCCTTGCGAGTTGAACGAAAAACACCAGTTTGAATGCGAGGAATACCGCTGGTGGTGGCACGGTGTGGTCCATGAAATCGACCGTCACGGTGGTATGAGCGGCGCTGCGATCGATCTTGATAATCATCGGCGCGATCAACTTGACGTATTTGGCAATCCGTTCGAGCGCGCCGGCCAGATTCGCGCTGCACAGCGCGGCAAATAGTTCGGGGTCGAACCAGTCGGACGACATGACCTTGGCGATCTGTAGCGATGCGGGCAATGCAGAATCAATGGATCTGGCCTCAGCGTCGATCGCCGTCCAAAGTTTAAAGAAACTGACCGGGTCCAGTCGCACGTTTTGGCGCGCGAATAAATCTCCCGGAAGCTGCGCGCGCCGCAACACGGGCGAGGCTGCTATCCCGGCGTCCTGCATCAGGAGGCGCCAGCCTGGCCAGATTGCATAGTCGAGTGCCCGGGACTGGGCCCCGGCGGAGGTAACGATGTTTTTAGTATTCACGGGTTGATTTTAGCTCGCAGAATACGCCAGCACAACAGCAGAACGCGCCAATTCGACGGGAGTTGGATTGGCGCGTTTCGCGTTTAAATTGGCGCGTTCGGCTAGTGAAGGTGGCGTGAATTGCAGGCAAAGTGGCGGTAACGGTCAGGCGAAAATGCAGCACCTCCAGCCCATCGGCAACCGCAATCGCCGGCCACTTCATCAACCAATGCGAGGTAACACAATGAAAAAAACAGTCTTAATCACCGGCGCCTCATCCGGCTTCGGTTTGCTGCTTGCGAATAAACTGCATCACGAAGGCTACACGGTGATCGGCACGTCGCGCCAGCCGGAGAAATATGCGAAAAGCATGCCGTTCAAGTTGCTGCGTCTCGATCTTGACGATGACGCGTCGATCGCGTCGTTCACGCACGAGTTGTTCACGCATATCCGCCACCTTGACGTCCTGATCAACAATGCCGGCTACATGGTCACCGGGATTGCCGAAGAAACGCCGATTGAAGTGGGGCGCCAGCAGTTCGAAACCAACTTCTGGGGCACGGTGAAAATGACCAACGCCTTGCTGCCCCACTTCCGCAAACAGAAAAGTGGCCAGATCATCACGGTCAGTTCAATCGTCGGCCTGATCGGCCCGCCAAACCTGTCCTATTACTCGGCGTCCAAGCACGCGGTGGAGGGCTATTTCAAGGCGCTGCGTTTTGAGCTGAACGACTTCAACATCATGGTCAGCATGGTGGAGCCGGTCTGGTTCAAGACCAACCTGGCGGAAAACTCGGTCTCGTCGACAGGTGGCAACATTGCCGACTACGACGCCTACCGCAAACAGGTGCGTGCGGCAACCCAGAAAGGCATCGACGAGGCCGAAGCGCCCGATGCGGTCATCAGCACCATCAGCAAGATCATCGAGACTAAAGAGCCCAAGTTCAGCAACCCGGTGGGCAAGATGACCGGAATGATTCTGTTCTTGCAGAGCTATGCCCCAAAAATGTTCGAGGGTGCGATTCTCAAGAGCGTCAAGACGGCAGCGTAGTTGCTGAGCAGTGCCGCCGATAAGCCGTCAGTTTAATGGAGAGTTAAAAATGAGTTACCTTGATTCACAGTCCGCCATCAGCATCCAAACCGGCATCCCCCATCCGGCGGCCCAGAGTGGGCTGGCTGAGTGGCACCGCATTGTTGCCGCGTCCGATTGGGACAGCCTTCCTGCCCTGTTGACCGAGGACGTTGTGTTCCGCAACCCGGCGGCGATTGAACCTTACCATGGCAAGGACACGATGGTCGCAATCCTGCGCGCCGTCTTTGGCGTGATGCAGGATTTTACCTACCTTCGGCATTTCGGCAGCGCGACCGGCTATGTGCTGGAGTTTAGCGCCCGCGTTGGAACGGACGTCGTGGTCGGCGTGGACCTGGTGGAGTTCAATCAAGATGGCAAGATCACCGATTTCATGGTCATGATGCGGCCCGCCAGCACAGTGATGCTGTTGGCGGCCGAGGCAGGCAAACGTCTCGCAGCCGGGCAAGCGCCGACGCCATGATCGGTACCGAGACAAATTCACGACATTCATCGAAAGTGTTTATGAACCAGATAAAACTGATCACAACGGCGATCTTTACCGGCGTGCTGTCGTTTAACGCGGCCTGGGCACAAGATGCCCTTCCGGCTAAGAACGTGGCGGTGGCAGCCACGCCGACGCCGGCCCACAGCACGATCCGCGTGGAGCGCCTGTCGGCGTCGATCGCCAAAGTACATTTTTTCAATGCGCCCATCAATTTCATCGTTCCCGAAACCATCGCTGCCTTGAATGACGCCGTGACCGCGTTAAGCAAGGATGACCAGATCAAGGTAGTGATCTTTGTGAGCGACATGAAAGGCTATTTCTTCAACCATTTCGACACCAGCCAGTTTCCCGCCTTCCTAGGCCAGCAAGGCGCCGATCACCGCCCACTGTGGGTGGAATTGATCACCAACCTGTCCAACGCGCCGTTTGTCACCATCGCCTCAATTCGCGGCAGGACGCAGGGCGGCGGCAACGAGCTGACGTTGGCGTTCGACCTGCGCTACGCCAGCAGGGAGAGCGCCATCTTCGATCAGCCTGAAGTGGGCATCGGCTTGTTCCCCGGCGGTGGCGGCACCGATATGCTGACGCGCCTGGCGGGCCGCGATCGCGCCCTGGAAGCATTTTTGAGCAGCGACGACTACAGCGCCGAGCTGGCTGAAAAGTACGGCTGGGTCACGCGTACGCTGCCTGACGCCGAACTCGACGGCTTTGTAGACCGGATGGCGCATCGCCTTGCCTCGTTCGACAAGACCGCTCTGGTGGCAACCAAGCAGCGCATCAACGAGACAGCGTTCCCCAATGAAGCCGAGCGCATGGCCTCGTACAGCGCCTTCACCAAATCCCTGTCCTGGCCAGGCCTGCAGCAACGCTTGCCGGTCTTCGGCAAGATGTACCAGAGCGTCGGCCTTGAAAAGGTCGAAGGCAATATGGGCTATTACGTCGGCGAAGGCAACCGGCAGTTACAACTCAATGAAAAGGTTAAAAAATGAAATACTACCTCTGCAAATTCATCCCGCCACGCACGGATTTTCTCAGCACGATGTCGGCTGATGAACTGGCGTGGATGAAACAACACGGCGACTTTCTCAACGACCTGCTGGCTAAAAACGTGATCGTCGCGCATGGTCCGGTCATCGACGCGACTGGCGGCTACGGCGTCTCGCTCTACCAGATCGCCGATGACGAGGACATCGCTGCGCTCACAGCGCAAGACCCGATTGTCAAAAACGGCGTCGGCCATTATGAACACTACGTGATGCTGCATCTGGCGTCGCGCTCCTAACCCTCATCAGAAAGTCATCGCCATGAAAATTCAAGGTTCCATCGCGCTCGTTACGGGCGCTAACCGCGGGCTGGGCGCAGCGTTCGTGCGCGCCCTGCTGGCTGCCGGCGCGACCAAGGTATATGCCGCCGCACGCAACCCGGCGGACATCAAAGAAGCCGGCGCCGTGCCGGTGCGCCTGGACGTCACACGCCCGGATCAGATTGACGCGCTGGCCCGCGAACTGGGCGACGTGAATCTGCTCATCAACAATGCCGGGGTCGGCGGCTCGGGCCCCGTGCTGAGCACCGACTCCATCGATACGCTGCGCCAGCAGTTCGAAGTGAATACGGTCGGACCGCTGCGCATGGCGCAGGCATTCGCGCCCACTCTGGCACGCAGCACTAAAAGCGCGGTCATCAATGTGATCTCGGCCCTCAGCTGGGCCACACTGCCGGGCGTCACCGGCACCTACAGTGCGACCAAATCCGCGGCCTGGGCGTTGAGCAACGCCATGCGGCAGGAGTTGAAGGCCCAGGGCACGGCCGTGCTATCGCTGCACGTTGCCTTCATGGACACCGATATGGCACGCGGTGTTCCAGGAGAAAAAGCCTCGCCTGGCAAGGTGGCGCAAATGGCACTCACCGCGCTGGAAGCCGGACAATCCGAGCTCCTTGCGGACGAGGTCACCCGCAGCGTCCATGCCGGCCTGACGGCGCAGCCGCCGCTGTATCTCGGCATGCTGGGCTAGTACCTGCACGGGCGCGGCGCGGTGGCATCCCGGTTTTAGAACAGCACTGCTTGCGTCAGCGGCAGCTCTGCACTGTTTGGGCCGACCTTGAATGTGACTTTGCCTTTCGGCGCGATCCACTGCGAGGTCTTCTCGTCCCATGTCGAAACAAGGCGGCGCTGAACCGGCACAGTCACCACGCGCTCTTCGCCTTGCGCCAGCTGGACGCGGGCATACCCGAGCAGTTTGACTGCCGGTGATTGCGCGTTGTAGACCTGTACCACGGTGGAGCCGGCGCGCGCGCCGGTGTTCTTTACGCGGACCGAAACCAGTGCCGCGTCATCGCCGCGCGGTGCGGCGCGCACCGCGATATCGCTATAGCTGAAGGTGGTGTAAGACAAGCCATAACCGAACGGGAACAACGGTGCCTGACCATGCTGCTGCAAGTATCGGTAGCCGACCATCACGCCTTCGTCGTAGCGCACCGTGCCGCCGCCGCGATAGGGACGCACGCCCTGGCTTTCGTCGGCGACAAACGATACCGGCAGGCGCCCGCCTGGTTCAGCGTCGCCAAACAGCACGCTGGCGATGCCGGTGCCGGCTGCTGAACCCGGATACCACATCTGCACCACGCCTTTAACGCGCGGCAGCCACGGCATCTTCACCGCGCCGCCGGTGTTCAGCACCACCACCGTATTCGGATTGACGGCAGCAACCGCTTCAACCAGCGCATCCTGATCGCCCGGCAGCGCGTAATTGTCGCGGTCCATCTCTTCGCCGGTGACCTGGTTCACGAACACCACTGCCACGTCCGACTTGCGCGCCAGCGCCACAGCTTCCGCAATCAACGATGAAGGCTGCCAGCCAAGCTGGATGCGGTTGCCGGTGAAGGCGCCACGCGCCGAGTATTCAACCTCGATCCGCACCTTCTTGCCGGCTGCCAGTTGCACTGTGCCGTGCAGCGGATAGTTGGACGGCCCCGAACCTGGGAAGCCCTCGGCGGTGGAACGCATGCCATCAATGACCGTCTTACCGTCCACCGTGACCTTCACCACACCGCTCACCAGCGTCGACAAGCGTACCAACCCATCGCTGATCGGCGTCAGGTCCGCGCTCCACTTGGCTGACCATTTCGCCGGCAGCGCCGGATCAGGCGCCACTTTGACATCGATCTCGCGCACGATTTCCTGCTTCACCGGGGCGCCGCTGAAATCATCGGTGCTGTAATACTGCGCTTGCCAACCCGGCTTGCCGTCTGGCGTGAGCAGGTTCACCGGCGTTGCAAACATGCCGCCGCCGGCAGCAAGCGACGGTAGCACGGCATCCCCCAGCGTGCCCTGTGCATACAGCACCTTGGCGCCGCCGCGCGCTGCGGCGGCGATGGCATCGACCGGCAGCGTGAATTGGCCAGGATCGACATAGCTGGACCACATCACGCCGGTGACGGTTTCCCTGCCGGCCGTACCAATGACGGCGATCTGACCGCTACGCTTGAGTGGCAGCACGCCGCCCTCGTTCTTCAGCAGCACGGTGCCGGCTTGCGCCACCTTCAGCGCCAGTGCCTGGTGTTCCGGCGTGGTGACTACCGCCTCCGGGGTGTCGGTCACCGGACGATCGAATGCACCGGTCGAGAACAGCGTCCACAAGGTGCGGCGTACCGCGTCATCCAGCCGCGCCGGTGCGATGCGGCCGTCGCGCAGCGCCGCAGGCTGGCGCAGGAAAGGCTGCAGCGACCACGAGTCGATGCCGGCGTTGAACTGCGCCACGCCATCGCTGCCGCCCATGAAGTCGGTCGCCATGTAGCCCTTGAAACCATACTGCTTGATGTGCGAAATCAGTTCCGCATTCTCCAGCATGAATTTACCGTTCACCTTCGGATAAGAGCCCATCAGCGAACCGATTTTCGCCTTGTCGACCAGATAGTAGAACGGCAGGTTGTACACCTCATGCAGCGCGCGCTGCGATACTTCGACGCCCATCGTCAGGCGGTCGCGCTCGGTGTGGTAGCTGGTGTAGTGCTTGGCCATCGCGATCACGCCCTCGCCTTGCATGGCGGCGGCAACCGCGGTGCCCATTTCCGCGTTGACCAGCGCGTCTTCGCCAAACGATTCCGTCAGGCGGCCGGTCAAGCCGTCACGCGCCACGTCCACCGTCGGACCAAGAATTACATTCCAGCCCTTGCCGCGCGCCTCCAGTGCGATGGCCTTGCCGTATTCGCGCGCCAGTTCGGTGTCAAAGCTGGCGCCCAGCTGCAGCGGCACCGGGAACGCTGTCACGCCGCGATCGCCGCGCAGGCCGGACGACGCATCGACACGTTTCAGTGGCTGGATGCCGAGCGGCGCCAGCGGCGCGTATTCCGCCGGATCGTTGGCGCTGACCAGCGCCACTTTCTGCTCGATGCTCATGGCTCTCAATAGCTGGGCCGCACGCACTTCCGGCGGCTGGGTGGCGTCGCGCCAAGGCTGGCTCGCGTCATCCGCCGCATGCGCCATCCCGGCCGTGCACAGCGCCAGTACAGCGCCACGCAGCAAGCTTTGCTTGATCTTCATTGTCTCGCTCCTTGTTAGTATGATTAATGTACCGCAGGTAGCCTGCGGATATACAGCCAACCCAAGGCGGTGGTGAATGTCACCGCCAAAGTCAATGTGATAAAGAGCGTGGATGGGCCGCTCTGTATCAGGTAAGGTGTGCCCAGCGCGGATACTGCGGCCAGCATGCGGGTGAAGAAGGTGGCAGCTCCCTGCGCGGTCGAACGCAGCAGGGTCGGAAACAGCTCCTGGCTCCACACCTTCCACATCGACTCGCCAGCGAACGCTCCGCCCACGCCTTGCAGGATCTGCCATGCGGCCAGCGACACCACGTTCACGCCAAAGAGAACGGGCATGGCCTGCCCGGCGATGACCAGGATGCCGCCCAGCAGGAACCAAGTCATGCGCGAAGGCAGGTCCACGGTGCGCATGAACAGCACCGCGCACATGAACGAAACGCCAAACTGCACGGTGTTGATCATGCCCGCCACGGACACCGAGGTTTGCGCCAGCTCGGTGTACAGCAAGGTGCCGAACTGACCGCCGGTGTTGGCGGCCAGGTTGAAGACGCCATAAAACAGGGCCAGCGAAATGAAGGGGCCGATGTAGCGGCGGCTGAACAACTGGCGTAGTCCTTCGCTGGGTTCCATATCGTCGCGTTGCGCGCGGGCGCGGGTCCACTCTTCGGACTCCGGCAAGGTCGAACGCAACGCCAGAACCGCCAATGTCACCACCAATATATGCGCCCACATGAACCGGCCGCCGGTCACGCCCATATCACCGACCAGTACCTGCATTACGAACGCGGCGCAAATCGCCGCCATCCACAGCACGTGCGAAAAGGCGATCAGCCGGCCCTTGTAGCCGGGCGGTGCTTCCTCTGCGATCATCGCCATGGATACCGGCAGGTCGGCGCCGATGCAAAAGCCGACGACCGCCGTGCCGGCGTAAAGTATCGCTACGCTTGGCGCAAACGTCAGCATGGCCGTACCCAGCGCCAGCCCGATCATGGTGACGGTGAATACCTTACGCCGTCCATAGCGGTCGCCAAGACGGCCTCCAACCAGTGCGCCGATGGCGAACAAGCCTGTCAACACCGCAGACAATTGGCCGATCTGCGCCAGCGTCAGGCCGAAGTGTTCCCTATACAGCACCAGCGCGCCGCCGCTGGTGATGATGGCGCCGGCGTCCAGGTAAGAGGCCATGCCTGCCAGGATCGCGACACGCCACGCGGCGCGCGGCAAATCACTGAGCCGCGTCGCCGCGATAGTTACGTCTTTCATGCAAACTCCTGTTGATGATCGACCGGCGCGCCCAGGCCGCAGGCACGAAATAGCCAGGTCGGCGAACAGCTCCAAGCATGGCAGTAGCTGTTCGCATGAATGTCCCCATACGGCGAGGTCAACGGATCTTGTGGGTCGAACGCTTCCCAGAAGGTATCTGCCCCCGCATCGAGCATCGCGCCCCAATACGAATGCACCAGTTCCAGGGCCTCGCTTCGCATTTCGCAGGCCAGCATGGCCTCAGCGATGTAGTGGTAGGCGTACGGGGTAATGGGACGGATTGCCGCAGGATCGGCCAAAGCGTTGCGCAGCGCGGCTTGCGCAATCTCGGTGGATTCAGGTATTCCGGCCATCACCATCCATGCCTGCGTAGCACACGAGACCTGGTGATCCGGGCCACTGGTGTAGATACCACGGCCAGCATCAAACAGCTGCTCGCGCGCTGCGGCGGACATTTTTTCGATCAAAGGCTGGTAGTGAACAATCTCGCCGCCCATGCCCAATGCGCCGGCCAACTGCACCATGCGGCGCAGTGCGAACACAATGACCGCGTGTGTGGCCGCGCTCTTGTCCAGACCAAAAGCCCAGTCGATGAAGCACCACGTTTCGCCGCTGTCGTGGAACATCAGGGTGTCGTCCAGTCGGACCAGCAGGCAGTCGATCTGCTTGCGTGCGACCGGCCACAGGTCACGTCCGCATTCGGTGTCACCGGTGGCGTCGACGTATTCCTGCAAGGTGACACAGTAGAGCGCGGCGTAATCCAGCGTGGTCGTATCGGCGTAGGTGGGAACCGGGCGCTCGTAGACACAGCCGTTCACCAGACCGTCCGAACGCGGGAAGCCCGCGAACAAGTACAGGCAGCGCTTGACCACATCATTGGCGCGGAAGGTTTCGTAATTGGCCAGCGCCTGCAGCCGCAAGTCGCCCACCCACAGGCGGCGGTCGCGGCGCGGGCCGTCCTCGAAACAGGTTTGCAGGCAGTCGCGCAGGGTGTGCTGAGATACTTCATCGACCCGGCGCATCCAGTCGGCATAGTTTCCCGGCAGCGGCGCCGGCGTCATGGTGGCCGAGGTGACGGCGTGCGCGGTCATGTCTTCAAAGCGCAGGCCGAAACGGCGCGACGCAGCCAGCACCTCCACTTTGACGTAACGGAAGGCGTGTCGACGCGGCAGGCGGAAGTCAGACGGCAGGTCGTCGATCGTCACTATTTCGTCCGGTAGCCAGGCGGCGCTGACCCAGCCGCGATAAGGATACAGCGGTTCGGCAACGTCGGTCGGCACTTCGCCCAGCGTCAGGCGAAGGCGGATCGGACTATCGGCCACGCTGCCGGTCGGCAGCACGCGGAACGACAGGTAACCGGCAATGTGTTCGCCAAAATCGACGATGAAGGCGTCACCCTCTTTCCAATCGCGCTGCCCGAGTTCGATACCGTCGGCCAGTTTACGCATGGCAAAGCGCAATGGCAGATCCGGGCGCGGGTCTGCCTGCACCAGCGCGTGCACGGCAAGCCGCCGTTCTTGTAGTACTGGTATAAGCTGCTGCGCCTTGCTGAGGAAAGCCGGCACTGGTGCGCCGGCCGGCAGATTGATCCGCTTCGCCTCTTCCAATGCATTGGCACGCGCGATTTCTTCTGGACTTGGTTTCATGTACTCCCCTACTTCTTTTAATTAATGTGCGGCGCGCGTGGCGTTGGTTCCGGCTCCACCACCAGGACCTGCACACCCGCGCGTTCCAGCATTTGCACGCCGGCGTCCGGGGCCGAGGTGTCGGTGATGACACAGGCGATCTTCTCCAGCGCGCACAGGAACATCCCGCCCCTGTTGGCAAACTTGGAGGAATCGGCCAGCACAGTTACTTGCTGCGCTTGCGGCATGAGGCGATGACCGGCCTGTATCAGCAAGGGGTCCGCTTCCATCATGCCCAGCGAGGACAGGCAGTGCACGCCCATGAACAAGTGATTGGCGTAGCAGTAGCGCATATCCTCGCCCTCGAACGGACTAAGGATGACGCCCTGCTCCGGATAGATTTTTCCACCAGCAAGAATCACCTCATGATCGCCGCTGGCCAATGCATGCCGCGCCAGCTCGAACGAGTTGGTCATCACGCGAATGCGGCGATAGGCCATGAAGTCGACCATGTGGAAGGTGGTCGTGCCGCCGCCGATCAGCACCGTGTCGCCGTCCAGGCACATCTCAACCGCACGTCGTGCGATGCCGCGCTTGCGCTCAACGTTGAGATGCAGGTTGGCACGGAAGGACATGCTTTTCAGGCGCGGCGCACCTTTCGATTCCAGCCGGTGCGCGCCGCCGCGTGTGCGGCGCAGATGCTGGGCAGCATCCAGCAGGCGCAAGTCGCGCCTTACCGTGGCGATCGATACGCCCAGCCAGTCCACCAGCTGCGGCACGGTGGCCGAACCGCGCTCGCTGATCAGTTTCAGCACCCGCTTATGCCGTTCTTGATGATCCATTGCTGTCTCCTCCGTGCATTGGTCATTATTAATATTTGTTAATGCAATATACCTCCGCATTAATGTTACGTAAACATATTAATGCAAAAGAATCATGCGGCTGATCGTTTCGCTGCCCGCGCGATGGCGAGGAAGTCATGGGCTTCAAGCGCAGCGCCACCCACGAGGCCACCATCGACGTTGGGCAGGGCCAGCAGCGCGGCTGCGCTGGCGGGTTTGATGCTGCCGCCGTAAAGCAGCGGCACGTGCCGGGGGAACTGTTGCCCCAGTTCGTAGCGCAGGAATTGATGCACTTCACGCACCAACTCAGGCGCGGCGGACAGCCCGGACCCAATGGCCCATACCGGTTCGTAAGCCACCACCAGCTCACCTGTCGCGCCGTGCGCCATTGCGGCAGCCAGCGCGCCGCGCAACTGGGTGCGCAGCACGGCCTGGGTTGCGCCGGCCTGGTATTCAGCCAGCGTCTCGCCGATGCACAAGATAGGAATCAGCCTCGCCTGCCATGCGCGTCGCAGTTTCGCACCAATCAGCCCATCGCTTTCGTGGTGGCTGGTGCGGCGTTCCGAGTGGCCGACGATGACGTAGCCGCAGCCCACGTCGGCCAGCATTGCGGCGGATACTTCGCCGGTGTATGCACCGGCATCATGCTGTGACAGATCCTGCGCGCCCAGTGCTACAGCGCTCCCTTCCAGTAACGCAGCACAGTCGCGCAGGTAGACGTGCGGTGCGCAAACCACCAGCGAGCAAGTGTTGTCGCCCGCCGCCGCCAAGGCATCGAGCAGGCGTGCGTTGGCAGTCAGGCTGCCATTCATCTTCCAGTTGCCGACGACGAGCATGTCAGCCCCGCAGGATCGAACGGTCTACCTTGCGCACGTCGCGCAGGCCGCAGAATGCCATCGTCAGGTCCAGCTCCTTACGGATCAAGTCCAGGCAGGTACTGACGCCCTGTTCGCCACCGGCACCCAGTCCATACAGGAAGGCCCGACCGATATACACGCCCCGCGCACCGAGCGCCAGCGCCTTGATGACGTCCTGCCCGGAGCGCACGCCGCCGTCCATATGCACCTCGATCTGCTTGCCCACTGCATCCACGATACCGGGCAAGGCGGTGATGCTGGACGGAGCACCATCCAGTTGCCGGCCGCCGTGGTTGGAGACGATCAGCGCATCGGCGCCGCTATCCACCGCTTGCCGGGCATCCTCTTCGTCCATGATGCCCTTGATAATCAGCTTACCGCCCCAGCGCTCCTTGATCCATTGGACGTCGTCCCACGACAGCGCGAGATCGAACTGCTGCGACGTCCACGCCGACAGCGACGACATGTCCGATACGCCTTTGGCGTGGCCGACCACATTGCCGAAACCGCGCCGCCGGGTGCCCAGCATGCCGGCGCACCAGCGCGGCTTGGTCATCAGGTTGAGGATATTCGGCAGCGTCAGTTTGGGCGGCGCGGACAGGCCATTACGGATATCCTTGTGGCGCTGGCCGAGGATTTGCAGGTCCAGTGTCAGCACCAGCGCTCCACACTTGGCGGCCTTGGCGCGGTCGATCAGGCGATGGATGAAATCACGGTCTTTCATGACGTAGAGCTGCATCCAGAAAGGCGTGCTGGTATGGGCCGCCACATCTTCGACTGAGCAAATCGACAAGGTGGACAAGGTGAACGGCACGCCGGCTTTTTCTGCAGCACGTGCGGCAAGAATCTCTCCATCTGCATACTGCATCCCGGTCAGGCCGGTAGGCGCCAGCGCGACCGGCATGCTGACGGTCTGTCCAACCATTGTCGACTCCAGCGAGCGGTTTTCAAGATTGACGGCCACGCGCTGGCGCAGCTTGATGGCCGCGAAGTCTTCGCTGTTGGCACGGTAGGTCGACTCAGTCCATGAGCCCGAATCGGCATAATCGTAGAACATACGTGGTACGCGACGCTGCGCCAGCAGGCGCAGGTCTTCGACGCAGGTGATGACAGTCATGTGGGTTTCCTTACAAGGTGTCCTTCGGCGCGACGCAAATGGCGCGCCATTGTTTGGCATAGGCAGCCAACCCTGGTAATTGCAATGCACTTACCGCTTGTGCGGCCGGTCCAGATGGCAGCGCCTTGCCGGTAGCGAGCATCCAGCCGCCGGAGGTGGTGCCGCTGGCGTCGTCGGAGACGGAAACCACGCGCCCCGGCCGCAATGCCGCCAGCAGACGCGCGAAGTACGGATTGGCGGTGAAGCTGCCCTCCACCACTACCGGTGCAGCGGGATCGAGGTGTTCGAGGCAATAGTCCGTCATGAGGGCGCAATACACGGTCGCCAGCGCATAACGCTCGGCGGTGTTGCGCGGTTCGGGGCCGCTGATGCGCCCCAGCCGTCCCGGGAATGGGCCGCCGATGGCAGCGAAGCTCGGTGCAGCCAGCGTGCCGCCGTCGATCACACGCGCCAGGTCAGCTTCACTGCACACCTGCGTTTCAAAGCCAGCCAGCACGCCGAATTCACGGCCACCCATGAAACGCATGCAGGACACCGGCGAACCGTTTGCGCTGACGTTTGCCAGCATGTCGAGCCGTTCGTCCAGTGACTGCACTGCGGCGTTGACGGCGGCAGCGATAACCCAGGTACCGGTCGACAGGACGATCTTTCCGCTGCCACCCAGATGACGCAGCAGCGATGCATTGCTATCGTGGATGCCGCACACCACGCGGCAGTCAGCGCGCAAACCGGTGCGCTGTACCACCTCCGGCAACAAGCAGCCCAGTACGGCGCCGGCTGGCTGCAGCGGCGGCATCAGCCGCTTCCACTGCATGGCCGCCACCACCGACGAATAGGTGCGTGCATGCGGCTCCCACAGGTCGGTATGACAGCCCAGCGAGGTCAACTCCCCGGCTGCGACACCGCTCAGGCGCCACGCCCAATACTGCGGATACATCAGGATATGGCACGCACGGCGGAATTTTTCGCCTTGCGTTTGCTGCAGCCAGTGCAGCTGTCGCCCCAGATTCAGGCCGGCCGGCAACGCTGGCGAACAGGTGGCGGAGAACGGCGGACGCACTGCTTCATAGCCCGCGTCATGCAGCAGCTCCACCTCGTAATCCAGCACCGGCAGTACCAGGCCATCGTCATCGACCAGGGCCGCCGTTGCACCATGCGTGACCGGCACAATGGCCCGCACATCAAAGCGCCCAGCCCACTCGCGCAGCGTATCCAGCATCCAGTGCCAGATGCGCTCCACGTCGTGCTGCCGGTACGGCAGCAGGCTGACCGCCGAGTTGGGCCGGCGCGCTTCCGCATGCACTTGCGCGCCGCCATCAAGGGCAGTCAGCTTGACATTCGTCTTGCCGATATCGAGAACAATATACACTTCCACCATATCGTTCAAACGATGCCGCCTCCGGAGCTTTTCACCGCCGGGCGCTGGGCGCCTACCCGTGCGCGATAGCCGTCGGCACGATAGGCGGCGACAGGATCGATAGCGCCGCCACGCTCCAGCCGCAGCATGGCGAGGATCGGCGACACATCCGTGGTGTAGGCCAGCTTCAGGGTCCGCGTGGCGGACAAGGCGTCGTTCCCGTCCTGGAACTGCTGCAAGGACTTGCGATCGACCAACAGCGCCTGCGTGTAGGCACGCTGCACTTCCATCGCGCTGTTCATCAGGCTTTCGATAGGATCGGTGACGTTGTGCGACTGGTCCAGCATGTAGGCGGGCTCAAAGTTCGCAGCACCGCGCGATGCCGCGTCAACCAGCTCGTTAAAGATCAGGAACAGCTGGTAAGGGTTGATCGAGCCGCTATCCAGATCGTCATCACCGTACTTGCTGTCGTTGAAGTGGAAGCCGGCCAGTTTCCCGAACTGCACCAGGCGCGCAACGATCATCTCGATGTTGACGTTAGGTGCGTGGTGGCCAAGGTCGACCAGACAGCGCGCCTTGTCGCCCAAGGTGGTGGCGGCCAGGTAGCTGCTACCCCAGTCCTGCAGCACGGTCGAATAGAACGCCGGCTCGAACATTTTATGTTCGAGGAAGACGTTCCAGTCGTCCGGTAGCGCCGCATAAATTTTGCGGCAGCTTTCCAGATAACGCTCGAAGCTGCGCGTGAAATTACTCTGGCCCGGCAAGTTGGAGCCGTCGCCTACCCACACCGTCAGCGCCTTGGAGCCCAACTGCTTGCCGATCTCGATGCATTCGATATTGTGCTCGATGGCCTGCTGGCGCGTGGCCGCGTCGGCGTGGCTCAAGCTGCCGAATTTATAGGAAAGCGGCTGGCCCGGCTGGTCCTGGAAAGTGTTCGAATTGACGCAGTCGAAGCCCAGGCCGAAGCTGGCCGCATGTTCGCGCAGCTGGCGGTAGTCGGTGGCTTTGTCCCACGGCAGGTGCGGCGAGACAGTTGGCGTGGCGCGTGTCAACTGGTGCACCACACCGCAGTCCTCGATCTTGTCGAACACATTGCGCGGTTCGCCGATGCCGGCAAAGCGGGCGAAGCGCGTGCCGCCCGTGCCCACGCCCCAACTTGGCAAGGCGACGGCAAACGTGCCCGCCTGCGCCTTGATCACATCGATATCGAGGTTGCGTCGCGCCAGTTGCTGGCCCAATGCCGCGTAATCTTCACGCACGGCTTGTGCCAGCGCTGCATTGCTGGCTTCTACAGCGGTAGTCGTAATTAAAGTCATGCTCTTGCCTTAACGGGTGAATGCCATCAGGTTGCCGCCATCCACGTTCAGGATGTTGCCGGTCGATTTGCCGGACAGGTGTTCCGCTGCGAAGAAGTACGCACCTTCAGCAATATCTTCCGGCAGCACGCTGCGCTTCAACATGGAGCGCTGACGGTAGAAATCTTCCAGGTCGCCCTCTTCGATTTTGTTCGCTTGCGCGCGCTCCTTGCTCCAGTCACCGGACCAGATGCGCGAACCACGTATCACCGCATCCGGATTGACCACGTTGGAGCGAATCCCCAGCGGTGCACCTTCCAGGGCAAAGCAGCGCGACAAATGAATCTCGGTCGCCTTGGCCGCGCAGTACGCGGCGGCCTGGTTCGAGGCTACCAGCCCGTTTTTGCTGGCGATGAAGACCATCGCACCGCCCACACCCTGCGACTTCATGGTGCGGAAGGCTTCGCGGCCAACCAGGAAGTAACCGGTCGACAGGATCGCCTGATTGCGGTTCCACAGTTCCAGGCTGGTGTCCTCGATCGGCGCCGAGGAAGCGATGCCGGCGTTCGACACCAGCAGGTCGACGCCGCCGAAGGCCAGCGCCGTGCTGCGCAGCGCCAGGCGCACCGATTCTTCCTGCGTCACGTCGCAGACGGCGCTGTGCACCACGTCCTTGCTGTATTTTTTCGACAGCTCGGCGTGGGTCTGTTCCAACGCCTTGGCGTCGATATCGACCAGTGCCACGCAAGCACCCTCTTTCAGGTAGCGCTCCGCGATGGCGCGGCCGATGCCGCCGGCACCGCCGGTCACCAGCGCGATCTTGCCGGCCAGTGCTTTCGGCGCAGGCATGCGCTGCAGCTTGGCCTCTTCCAGCAGCCAGTATTCGATATCGAATGCTTCCTGCTCCGGCAGGCCGACATATTTATCGGCCAGGTTCGCATCACGCATCACATTGATGGCGTTGACATAGAATTCACCGGCGATGCGCGCGGTTGCCTTGTCCTTGGCAAGGGTGACCATGCCAATTTGCGGCAGCAGGAACACCACCGGGTTGGCATCGCGCACCACCGGGCTGTTGGCGCGCTTGCAGCGTTCGTAGTACGCGGTGTAGTCGGCGCGATAGTCGGCCAGCAACTGTTCCAGCGCCGGGCGCAACTCCGCCTCATCCAGCGACCAGACCGATGGCGGCACCACAGCAGGACGGATTTTGGTGCGCAGGAAGTGATCCGGGCACGAGGTGCCCAGCGCCGCCAGCGGTTCCAGGTCTTGCGAGTTGACGAACTGCTGCACCACCGCGCTGCGGTCCACGTGGGCCAGCTTGTAGACGCCGTTGGCGGAAGCCAGGCCGCGCAGCACGGGCAGCAGGCGCCCCAGTACGGCATCCGCTTCCTCCGCATTCAGGCTGCGCGTCTTCTCGCCGCCGAAAGCCGAGCGTCCCGCGCTCCTGGCCGCCAGCCATGCCGACGCCTTTTCGATCACGGCCACAGTGTTTTCGTAGCAGCTGCGGGCGGTATCGCCCCAGGTGAACAGGCCGTGGCCCGCCAGGATCAAACCGCGGATGCCGGGATTGGCCTTGCAATAGGCTTCCAGCTGCAGGCCCAGTTCATAGCCCGGACGGCGCCACGGCATCCAGCCCAGTTCACCGCCGAAGATCTCGCGCGTCAGCTGTTCGCTGTTGACGGTGGCGGCGACGGCGATCAGCGCGTCTGGATGCATGTGGTCCGTGTGGCGGAACGGCAGATAGGCGTGCAGCGGTGTGTCGATGCTGGCCGCGCGTGGATTCAGGTTGAAGGTGCAATGCGGGAGATAAGCGACCATCTCGTCTTCATGCTCGGCGCCACGGTACAATTTTTTGAGGCCATTCAGCTTATCCATATACAGCGTGGAGAAGCCATCCATTTTCATCGATCCCAGGTCGCCGCCAGAACCTTTCACCAGCAGCACTTGCGTGAGTTCCTTGGTCACCGGGTCAGGCAGCTCCACCTTGGCCGCCGTATTGCCGCCGCCGTAATTGGTAATGCGCAGGTCCGAGCCCAACAAGTTGGAGCGGTACAGCAGCAGCTCCGGCTCACTCATGCCAGCGGTAATTTCATCGTTCCACTTCGGAAATGGGATCACGTTTTTATCTCTCAATCAGTCAAAAATAAGGAACACGGCGGGCAGCAGGCACCCGCCGTGGATGCTGCTTACCAGTCTTTATGCAGGCCGACCGATACCACCCGGCCCAGCGCCGAGGCGGCGGTGGCGTCGTAGCCGATGATGCCGTTGCTGCCGCTGGTGAAGAACACCGGCGGGTTACGGTTGAAAATGTTGCTGACGTTGACGGTCAGCTTCAGGCCCTTGAGCCAGCCATCGCTGTTTGGCAGCGTCCACGCCCAGTTGGTGTCGACCGTGTTGAACGACGCCACCTGCTGCACGCCGGTGCTGATCGCGTTGCGGTAGCCGCCGGTGTAATTCAGGAACACGCTGCCGGCCACGTTACCGCTCGACCAGCCCAGTTGCGCGCGGGCCTTGGTCTTGATCGCGTAGTTGGTGCCCAGCAGGTCGATCTTGTCCGCCACACCCGGCACGATCTGGTCGAACTTCAGCAGGCGGGTGCCGGCCAGGTTCAGGTTAAACTTGCCGAGGTCGGTACGGAAGGCATAGCCGATATCGAAGTCGATGCCATGAATACGCTCGTCGGCAAAGTTCTGGCGACGCAGGTCATACACCGCCGTCGGCAGGCTGCTCACGTCCGGGTACACCTGGCCGTCGTGGCGGAAACCGTTCAGCAGCGGCTGGACAATCGCCAGCCATTGCGCATCAGTGGTGCCGGCCGGGCGGGTGACGCGGTACTTGTCGTAGGCTGCCAGCGGATTCACGACCGGACCGAAGGTCGGGAAGGTAATCACGTCGTCGTAGTTAATCAGGAAGTACGACATGCTCAGCTTCACGCCGTTCAACAGCGACGGGCTAAGGTCAAAGCCGGCGTTGAGGGTCTTGGCTTTTTCCGGCTTCAGGTTGCTATTGCCGCCGGCCAGCACCACCGTGTAGTCGGACGCACCGGCGCTGTTACAGCCGATGTAGGCGCCCGGCACGCATGGGAAGCGGATGGCGCGGGTGTCGATGGCGGTGCCGGCATCGGCCAGGCTAGGCGCGTGGAAAGAACGGCCGGAGCTCATGCGGATTTGCGCGCCGTCGACCACGGTCCAGGTTATCCCTGCCTTGGGATTGGTGGTGGATCCGACGTCGCTGTAGTTGTCGTAACGCGCGGCCAACGACAGGTCCAGCTTTTGCACGCCCGGCAGGCGGTTGGCGCTGCCGACCAGAGGGAAGAACAACTCGCCGAAGGCCGAGCGGCTGGTGCGGGTACCGCCCGTGGTATAAGGCGTACCGGCGTCGCGCTGGCCGGTCACCACCAAACCATCAAACCCTTCCTGGCGAACGTCGACGCCGACCGCCAGTTTCACTTCGCCGCCACGGATGGCGAACAAGCCGCCATCCAGCTTGGCCTGCCCTTCCTTCAGCGTCTGACGGGCGTAATAGCGGGTTTCGTAGTTGCCGATGCGTGCCAGCAGTGCCGCATCGGTCTTGGCGCCGACGCCATATGGATTGAAGCTGCCGTTCGCCGCGCTGGTGCTGGCCAGTGCCTGGTCGATGCCGTGGTTGCGCACGTCGTCGCGTTCCAGGCCGTAGTTGAATTCGACCTTGGCGTTCCAACCGCCGGACAACTCCACGTTGGCGCCTGCCACCACCGACAGCGTCTTGGTTTTGATGTTGTTGGTGAAGGCCGGGCCGAAATCGGCGGACGGGTTGTAGGTCACCGACTGCGTCGCGGTCGAGCCGTTGATCGGCAGGTAGAACGGGCTGGTGAACGGCACGTTGACAGTGGTACCGCCGCTGGTGACGCCGTCGCCGGCCACACCACTTTTGACCTCGCGCTCGGAAGCCAGCACGCTGCCATACAGCTCTACTGCCTCGCTGGTGTGATGGCGCACCGAGGTGAACAGCGAATCACGGGTCTGCGCCGGATACAGATCGGTGGCGCGATTGGCTTCGCAGCTGTTGGTGCCGGGGGTGATGGCGCCGCCGGCGCTCAGTTTGTAGGCCGTGCCATTCATCGTGATGTTGGCCGGCGAGCAGTTGGTCGAACGGGTATCCGCGCCGCCGTATGGACGCTGGTCGTTGACGATGTACTCGCGCTTGGCACCGGACAGCGCAGTATTATGCGTATGCTCGTAGGACAGCAGCCAGCCGCCGTTGTCCCAGGTCTTGCCGAACAACTGGCTGAAGTTGGTGGTGCGGTAGCCGCTGCTGGCGCCTGTATTGAAGCCGGTTTCGGCGCCGTTGAAGTTACGGCGGGTGACGAAGTTGACCACGCCCGCAATCGCGTCGGAACCGTAGATCGACGAGCCGCCGTCGGCCATCACTTCCACCCGCTGCAAGGCCGACAGCGGAATGCCGCCGGCGTCCGGCGCGGTTTGATTAATGCCGGCGCCCGGCAGGCGGTGGCCGTCCAGCAGCAACAAGGTCAAACCGCCGCCGCCGTTGCCGACGCCAATGCCGTGCACCGCAGGCTGGTCGACAAAGTTGGCCTGGTTGCTGCCGGTATTGTTGCCGGTGGTGTTGAAGTTGTTCAGTTGCGGCAGCGCGCGCAGCATCTCGGTGCCGGTGGTGGCGCCGGTGGCGGCGATATCGGCAATGCTCATCTTGGTCAGGCCCGCCCCCACAGGCGCGATGCCGCGAATACTGGTGCCGGTGACGGTGACAACGTTATCGGTCGGTACAGGTTTCGCTTCGGCGACGGCGTCCGGGGCGGCGTCGGTCTGTGCTTGTGCGTAGGCGCTGCCGGCCAGGATGGCGCTGATGGCCGCTACCAAAGCCTTCTGTTTGTATGGCGTTTTATTCAACATGGTCTCCATTTTTTCGTCGTTATTTTCCAGATTGCTCCTGCTGAAACGAAACATTAACAATCGTTAATAAAATATAGCATCGCATTAATGTTGTGTACATCTTTAGTGCCATAGCGCGCGCATACAATCAGATTTCTGATCGAAGTTTGTGGTTTCCTGGTTCATATATTGTTAAACTTTGGCCATGCAAATACTCCTAGCCGAAGACGACACCCTGCTGGCCGACGCCCTGAGCGCGCAGTTGCGCCAGCACGGCTACACCGTTGAACTGGCCCCGAATGGCCCGGTCGCCCAGTACCTGTTACAACGCCACCACTTCGACCTGGCCATCCTCGATCTCGGCTTGCCGATGGTGGACGGCTTGTCGGTGTTACGGGAACTACGTTCGGGCAATCAGCAGATGCCGGTGGTGGTGCTGACGGCTCAGGATGCGCTGGAAAGCCGCGTGGCGGGCCTGAACGCCGGCGCGGATGACTACATCACCAAGCCGTTCGACTTTCCTGAACTGGAGGCGCGCCTGCGCGCGTTGCTGCGCCGGGCCAAAGCAGCGACCGCCAGCGCGGAACTGAGCTGCGCTCATCTGGTATTCGATGCCAAGAACCGCCGCGCCGCCGTGCATGGACAGGCACTGGAACTGAGTCCGCGCGAATACTCGCTGCTGGAACTGCTGCTGATCCACCGCGACAACGTGGTCACCAAGGAGCAGATTACGCAGGTGTGGGCGAACGACGGCGGTGGCATCGGCGCCGGCAATGCGATCGAGGTGTATATCCATCGCCTGCGCCGCCGCCTGGACGGTTCCGGTCTCGACATCCGCACCGTGCGCGGGCTGGGCTACCTGCTCGAAGAATCGTCTTCCGCCACGTAGGCCGGCATGGTCTCGCTATCCCGCAAACTGATGGTGTGGCTGGTGCTGCCGCAGTTAGTGCTGTGGCTGGCGGGAGGACTGGCGACTTATCGGCTGGCGGAGAAATATGCCAACCGCGCAATCGATGCGAGCCTGGTGCAGGCGTCGCGCGCGCTGCTGCGCCAATTGAAGCCGATCGATCAGGGATTGCTGATCGACTTCCCGCGCGCGGCTCAAGACGTCCTGGAAGCAGATCCGAACGATAAACTGATGTACACCGTCGGCACGCCGCCGGGGAGCTTCATCCTTGGAAACAACAACCTGCCGGCGCCATCGCCAGTCGCCAAGCGGCTGCTCGATACCCCCTACTTCTATGACAGCATGGTGGCGCCGCCCGACGGCGCCAGTGGCCCGGCCAAGCCGATGCGCATCGTCGCCTTGTACGTGGCCTTTGGCGACAGCAGCGCGGCCAAACAAACCATGCTGGTGCAAGTCGCGCGCAGCAGCGCTAACCGCAACGAGCTGGCCCGTGCAATCCTGGCCGATACCCTGTTGCCACTGTCGGTGCTGGTGCTGTTGATGACCGTGATCGTGGGGTATGGCATACGTGCCGGCCTGGCGCCGCTGGCGCGCCTGCGCGATGAAGTCGAGAGCCGCGCACCGGATGACCTGACGCCATTGAAACTCGATCTGGCGCCGGTCGAACTGCGGTCTCTGGCAAGGGCATTGAACGACCTGCTAGCGGCGGTGCAACGACAGATCGGCGCCCAGAAGCGCTTCATCGGCGACGCTGCGCATCAGCTACGCACCCCGCTCGCCGGCTTGCAAAGCCAGACCAAGCTAGCACTGGCCGCCACAACGGACGAGGAGCAACGCAAGCGACTGGAAATGGTGCACCAGAGCGCAACCCGCAGCGCCCACCTGGTATCGCAACTGCTTTCGCTGGCGCACGCCGAGCCCGAGGCCAATGCCACATTGCCGCGCGAGCCGGTCGACTTGCGCTTGGTGGCGCGCGATCTGGTGGCGCAGCTCGTGCCGCGCGCGCTGCGCGCCGGGCAAGACCTGGGACTGGACGAAAGCGCAGGCGCTGTGACCGTGAATGCGAATGCCATGCTGTTGCGGGAAGCACTCAGCAATATGATCGACAACGCGATTCAATACGCGGGGGTACGAGCAGAAATCACGGTCCGGGTGCAGCAACAGGACGGTGCCGGCTTGCTGATCGTCGAAGACAACGGCCCCGGCATTCCTGCCGAGCTGCAGGCTCAGGTGTTTGAGCGTTTTGTGCGCGCAACATATAGCGGCAACGGCTGCGGACTTGGCCTCGCGATTGTGAAGGAAATCGTCGAGCGCCACCAGGGAACAGTACGACTGGAAAGCATCGAGCCGCACGGCCTGCGCGTCGTCATGAGCCTGCCGCTAATGTCGGAACAAGCGGCCCAGCGGGGCGCGACATGACAACCGCACGCGGCTGGCGCTCGTCCCTCGCGGCGCTTTGTCTGCTCGCCCTGCCTTGTTACGCCGGCGAGGTGGAAGTGCTGCACTTCTGGACCAGCGGCGGCGAAGCCGGTGCGCTGGCCCAGTTGAAAACCACGATCCGCGCCAAGGGGCACACCTGGAAGGACTTTGCCGTGGCCGATGGCGGCGGCGGCCTGGCCCTGACCTTGCTGAGTTCGCGTGTCGCTTCCGGCAACCCGCCGACCGCGGCGCAAATCAAGGGCGCTTCGATACAGGAGTGGGCCAAGGCAGGCAAGCTGGCCAATATTGACCAGTTGGCACGCGCCGAACATTGGGATGCCCTGCTCCCGCAGATCGCTAGCGACACCATGAAATTCAACGGCCACTACGTCGCGGCGCCGCTCAACGTGCACCGCGTAAACTGGCTGTGGGTCAATGCGAACGCCCTCAAAAAAGTCAAAGCCAGATTGCCCACCACCTGGGACGAGTTCTTTGCCACCGCCGACGCCATGCGCAAGGCGGGGATTGCGCCGCTGGCCTACTCGGGCCAGTCGTGGCTGGACATGGGTTTGTTCGAGACCGTGGTGATCGGCACCGCCGGCGCGAATTTCTACCGTCGTGCCTTCATTCAGCGCGATCCGGCAGCACTGAACAGTGCGGAGATGGAGCGCGCCTTGCTGACGTTCCGGCGCATTAAGCAGTACACCGAGCCGCACACAAAAAATCGCGACTGGGTCGCCGCCACCGCCGCGCTGATTAAAGGCGATGCGGGCATGCAGTTGATGGGCGACTGGGCCAAAAGCGAGATCACGGCCGCCGGAAAAGTGCCGGGCGTCGACGTACTGTGCACCGCAGCCCCCGGCTCCGCTGCGATCTTCACGTTCGACATCGACTCGCTGGCCCTGTTCAAGGTCAGTCCCGCCAATCAGGCTGCGCAACAGGACCTGGCGCGCGCGGTGATGGGCAAGGACTTTCAGCGGACCTTCAATCTGGCCAAGGGCTCGATCCCGGTGCGCCAGGACGTTAAGCTGGATGGATTCGACGACTGTGCGCGCCAGGCCCAGCGCGACTTCAACAACAGTGCCAAACACGGTACGCTGCTCCCCAGCTTTACCCACGGTATGGGGTTGCCCTACGCCACCACGTTGGCGATCTGGGACGTCATCCGGCAATACTGGAATCAGGACAGCATGAGCACCAAGGACGCCATGCGGCGGCTACAACGCGCTGCCGCTGTGCGCCAGGAGTAACCGGCTCTGCAGGCTACAGATCGATCACCAATACCGGCGTCTTTGAACGCGACACGCAAGGCATGAAGCAGTTGTTGGCCTCTCGCTCGGCTTCGCTGAGAATCGCGTCGCAATGCAGCGGTACGCCGTCCAGCACCGTCGTACGGCAGGTTCCGCACACACCGACCTCGCACGAGCAATCCAGCGCCACACCGGCCTCCTGCAGGCAGGCCAGCGCCGTGCGGCCAGCCGGCACCGGCACCTGCAAGCCGGAGCGCCGCAAAGTCAACGTAAACGGCGTGTCGCCATCGGCATGCGCGAGTGGTGCGCCAAACGATTCCTGATGCACCGCAGCCGGCCCAACTCGCAGGCTAGCCTCGGCCGCTACCGCCTGCATGAACGGCGCCGGACCGCATACGTACACGTGGGTTCCCGCCGCCGGATACGTTGCAAGATACGTCCGGATACTAGCCTCCGTCTGCTCGGGGCTTTGACCGGCTAGCACCTGCACCCGTCCGGCCAGCGGGCAGGTTTGCAGCTCAGCGGCGAAGGCCACAGAGGCAGCGTCGCGCACGAAATAGTACAGCTGGAATGGCTGATCGCGCCGCTGCAACGCATACGCCATCGACAGGATAGGCGTGATGCCGATCCCGCCGGCAAACAGCAGGTGCATGCTGGCCTCGGGAGCGAGGGCGAAGGCATTGCGCGGCGCTCCGATCTGCAGGGTCATCCCGACTTTCGCCTCGTCATGCAGCCAGGCCGAACCGCCGCGCGATTGCGGCTCGCGCTTCACGGCGATGCGATAGCCGTCGCCGCCCGGCTGGCGGCAGCACAGGGAATATTGACGCACCTTGCCATTTCCCAGCGTGACGTCGATATGCGCACCCGCTTCGTAAGAAGGCAGCTGGGCGCCGCCGACAGCACGCAGCTCAAAGACGCGCGCGGCGGCACTGTCGGTTATGGCATGAATTCGGACTTGCATAGGCCTACCCCGCCTGCGCTGCAATGTGGGCCGCCACGATACGGCGAGCACGGTTCGGGCCACTGTCCACATGGATGTCCACCATCGGGCCGGGGCCGTACTGGCACATATTGCGGTACTGCGCCTCGATCAGCACACGGTCCTCCTCGAACGTTTGCGCGGTCTGTTGGTACACCGTTTCCGCATTGTCCGGTTGATCGGGATGGGCGGAACTGGCCATGGTCCAGAAATAGTGCGAGGTCGTGTCGGTTTCCGGCGTGATGCCGTGGAAGCCGCGCATGTGGAAGCCTTCGCGCTCGGGATTCGCCAGCGAATCCGTCCCCGCATCGACGGCACCGGTGAAAATCTGCAGGTGCGTCAGGTGAAAGTCGATTTCCTGCCAGCGGTCGATCTTGCCCTTGAACGGCCAGGCGGCGCTGTAGGTGGCTGGCGGCAGCGATCCCGGCATGTGGCGCACCACGCGCACATGGTCGCCGTCTCCGGATACCGTGGTCGGCGCTTCCATGTGGACTTTGGCGTTGCCGCCGATGGTGCGGCCGTGCAGATAGCCGACATGGCTGAGGTCCAGCAGGTTGTCATGGATCAGCTGGTAAGGCGCATCGTAGTGGAACACACCGCCCTTCCAGGTATAGCGCGGATTCTCATGTGCCGGAATAGCCGGCGGCGGGCCGGATGGCGCGTCCCCCTGCCCGGCGCCAAACCAGATCCAGATTACGTCGTTGCGGATCTGGGCCGGGAACGCCCGCACCTTGGCCTTGCCCGGAATTTTGACCTGGCCGGGAATTTCAAGGCACTGCCCCGCCGCGCCAAACAGCAAGCCGTGGTAGCCACAACGGATGCCACTGCCCTCCAGCGTGCCACAGGACAGCGGGACGGCGCGGTGGCAGCAACGATCTTCCAGTGCGGCCACGCCGCCATCCTCGGTGCGGAACATGACGATCGGGTAGTTCAACAGCTTGCGTGCGAGCGGCTGGTCCTGCAATTCCCAGGCAAAGCCTGCGACGTACCACTGATTCAATGGGAACATACTTTTCTCCTTTACTTGGTTGGGTCCTTGACAGCGTCGTAGCGGTCAATCTCGACGGCGCCATAGGAGCCGTTGGGCAGCTTGTCGATGCGGCGGATATAGATGGTCTGGACAATGTCGCCAGTCTTGGCGTCTATCGTCACCGTGCCGCGCGGGCTGGCGGCGCTGTAGCCCTTGGCCGCAGCGATAAACGTAGGCCCATCAACCTTGCCGCCCGTCTTGGCCAGGGTGGCGGCGATCAGCGCCATGCCGTCGTAAGCCGAGGCGGCCTGGAAATTGGGTTTAAAGCGGTCGCTCACCGTCTTCGAGAACGCCTCGGTGAAAGCTGCGTTGCCGGGGCCAGACTGGAAGTAGGAGTAGTAGCCGGCTGTGTAGATGCCTGCCATCGTCTCGCCTGCAGCTTTCAGCACGTCTTCATCGGCCCAGCCTTCACCGCCGAGGAAACGGATGCCCGCCTTGTCCAGCCCCTTCTCACGATATGCTTTCATGAAGGCGACCATCGGCTGGCCGTTCGGCAGGAACACATGGATGGCGTCCGGCCTGGCATCCTTGATGCGCTGCAGGTAGGCACTGAAATCCAGCGTGGCCAACGGGACTTTGACCGAATCGATCACGGCACCCCCGGCAGCTTTGAAGCTGCTGGTGAACCACATGTCAGCGTCATGACCCGGCGCATAGTCGGCGACCACCGAGAACACCCGGCGCGATCCGGTCTTGTAGGCCCATTGCGCCAGCGGTTGCACGGATTGAGCGATGGTGTAGGAAGTACGCGTCAAATATGGCGAACGCGAGGTAATCGCGGAGGCGGCAGCGCCGGTGACGATCATCGGCTTTTTGGCGCGCTCGCTGACGCCGGCGGCCGCGATGGCGTTGGGCGTGAATACGAAGCCTGCCAAGATGTCGACCTCGTCGCGGCCCACCAGTTCAACCGCCAGCCGCTTGGCCACTTCCGGCTGCGGGCCGGTGTCGTCCTTGTAAATCACTTCCAGCTTCCTGCCGGCGGCCTTGCCGCCGTTCATCCGCATCCACGTGTCGATGCCGGCTTTCATTTGCTCGCCGCTTTGCGCGGCCGGGCCGCTGAGGGAAGTGATCACGCCGATGCGGATCGGCTCCTCCGCCGCATGCGCGGAACACAGGCTAAAACAGAGCGCCAATAAGGTGCGTTGCATATTGTCTCCATGATTGTTGTGACTGTTGTGCGGCAATCATCGAGGACAACTGGATATTTTGAAATAGAATAAACAGAATAATGTTTATATGGATTTCAAATTTTACTAGGAGCGGGACATGAAAGGCTTTGATCTGAACCTGCTGCCGGTGGCGCTGGCCATCTACGAGGAGCGCAGCGTCAGCGGCGCAGCGCGCAAGCTCGACATGAGCCAACCCGCAGTCAGCGTGGCCTTGAACAAACTGCGCAAATCGCTTGGCGATCCCTTATTTGTCCGCACCGCCCAAGGCATGGCGCCGACGCCGCGAACGCTTACACTGGTTGACCCGACTCGCGATATTCTGCAACGCCTGCAAAAAGACGTGCTGGCCAGCACCGAGTTCAACCCCGCCACCAGCGACCGCCGCTTCACGATCGCCTTGTCTGATGTGGGCGAAATGACATTCCTGCCGCGCCTGCTGGAGCACCTGCGGCGCGAGGCGCCAGGCACCAGCATCACGTCTGCAACGCTACCGCCTGCGGAACTGGCAATAGCGCTGGAGGATGGCAGGGTCGACCTGGCAGCAGGTTATTTTCCAGACCTGAAACACCGCAACTTCTTTCAGCAGCGGTTGTTTTCCCATGATTTCATTTGCATCCTGAGTGCAGATCATCAATTCCGGGGGAAACGGCTCACGATGGAAATATTCCTGAACATGGGACATGCTGTAGTGAAGGCCGAAGGCCGCAGCCAGGAGGTATTCGAACAACTGCTGATCCGCAGCCGCATCTCGCGGCGCGTGGTGCTGTCTACACCGCACTTCATGTCGATTCCCTTCGTCATCGCGGCCAGCGACCTCGTAGCGACGGTCCCGCGCGCAGTGGGGGAAAGTTTCGCGCGGTTCGCGCCGGTGCGGCTCGTGGAGCCGCCGATGGAAGTGCCCAGCTTCGACCTGAAACAGCACTGGCACCGTAAATACGCCAAGGATGGTGCTAATGCCTGGCTACGCGCATCGCTGGCACAGATTTTCGGTCAACCTTAGCCTCCCTGCCTGACGCACACAGAATGCAAAAAGGGCAGCCTACTGGGCTGCCCTTCTACCTTTTGGAGCAGGAGAAGAGTCTCGAACTCTCGACCTCAACCTTGGCAAGGTTGCGCTCTACCAACTGAGCTACTCCCGCTAAGGAGCTTTGGAGGCGAGGACGGGAGTCGAACCCGTCTACACGGGTTTGCAGGCCGTATCGGCCCTCAAAAATCAAGTACTTAGCCGTTAACCACAATTTTTGCCACAGGAGTCTGCGTACTAAGCGAAAAAAGTGCATGCCTCCGCGTCGGATATTCTGCCACGCTCGACCACGCCGCCTGCCAAAAAGCTCCTATCTTTTTCTATATTGGTGCCGAACTGCACATCTCACTCGACTCGTCGACCGCTGTCAGAATTAGGTGCTGCCCGGTAGCAAGCTACGTCGGCAATCCTCCGGCGACGGTGGGATCCGTATTGAAGGGATGTGCAGGGGCTAGACTGCTGTTTTTCAAGGCCAGAAAGCGCTACGCGCCCCCAAAAACGACCCCGAAAACCAAACACTGCTTTTGCATGTCCCACTGGCATGACACTCTCTCCCGTTAGTATTGAAGTCTAAGGCAGTTTTGAATTTCAAAGACCTTATATGCTAGTCAAAATTTTAACTTGTGTGTGTGTTTGCAAGCTAAACTGAATCGCCACGACCATTGTAGACACCCCTGAGCCATAATTTAGGCAAAGGAGAAATCATAAGTGGGAAGCGTTACACGGAGGAATTCAAAATCGCTGCGGTCAAGCAGGTTATTGATCGCGGGCACCCTGCGGCCGAGGTCGCCGAACGGCTTGGTGTCAGTATCCACAGCATCTATGCATGGACAAAGCGGTATGGCGTGCCCGAAGTCGAACGCAAAGCCCAGGACGCCCAGTCTGACGAGATGCGGCGACTGAAGGCCGAGTTGAAGCGCGTTACCGAGGAGCGCGACATCTTGAAAAAGGCCGCGGTGTACTTTGCCAAGACGTCCGGGTAAGGTACGCCTTCATTCAGGAAGTACAGGACGAATTTCCGGTGCGGCGCTTGTGCAAGATGATGGGAGTTCATCCCAGCGGCTTTTATGCGTGGTGCGTTCAGCCAGAAAGCAAGCGGGCCAAGGAAGACAAGCGCCTGCTCGGCCACATTAAGCAGTCATGGCTGGAAAGCGGCGCGGTCTACGGCTACCGCAAGGTATCCGACGACCTGCGCGACTTGGGCGAGCGATGCGGCATCAATCGCGTTCACCGCATCATGCGCTCAGCGGGACTGCGCTCGCAGACCGGATACGGCAAGCGCAAATGGAAAGGCGGCGGCGTGCCATCGGTGGTGGCACCGAATCATCTGCAGCGGCAATTTGACGTGCTTGAGCCAAACCGGGTCTGGGTGTGACGGACATAACCTACATTCGAACCCATGAAGGCTGGCTGTACCTGGCAGTTGTGCTCGACTTGTTTTCACGCCAGGTTGTAGGGTGGTCGATGAGTTCGCGGATTGATACGGAGCTGGCGATGAATGCGCTGCTGATGGCGGTTTGGCGACGCAAGCCGGCCGCTCCTGTGATGGTTCATTCGGATCAGGGCTCGCAGTTCACCAGCAAGGATTGGCGCGATTTCTTGACGGCGCATCGGCTGGAGCCAAGCATGAGCCGGCGTGGAAACTGTCACGACAATGCAGTCGCTGAAAGCTTCTTCCAGCTTCTAAAACGCGAGCGCATCAAGCGAAAGACCTATGCAACCAGAGACGACGCCAGGCAGGACGTCTTCGACTACATCGAGATGTTCTACAATCCGAAGCGCCGTCACGGATTTAATGACAGGCTTTCGCCAGCAGAGTTTGAGCGAAGGCATTTTGAACGGCTCGCGGGTGTCTAGCAGACTCGTGGCGATTCAGGGATCGGCCTGAGGAATAACCAAATCTTGTTCCGGCCCAATTGGAATAGCGAATTTTCGCGAGTTGCAAGCGAAGAGAAAATCATGCAACCTGACGTCTGGCAGCCCCTCTTCCGACTAATAAGCCGTACGGTCTGGCGCCATCTCGACGCGAGTCAGGTGGGTTTGCTCAGGCAGCAAACAAATTTCTATGGCCACTTCTATTTCCAATAATATGGCCACGCCATTTCCGCTTCGCACTATCGTCATCCTTGCCTTCGACGATGTGACCGCTTCAGACGTCAGCAGTGTCGCGGATGTATTTGCGATAGCCACCCGCTTCATCAGGTGCGCTGGCAGTTCTGGATATCACGTCGTAGTAGCATCCGTCGAAGGCGCTCCTATTCGCACATCTTCTGGTCTGACATTCACGACAACGGCAATTTCATCGTTAGATATTGACGCCATCGATACACTAGTTGTCCCAGGCGGAGGCCCGCCTCAAGATCCACCGGTGCCGGTCGAAGTTGTCGACTGGCTTTCGCGTGAAGGGCACCGGCCGAAGCGCCTGTGCGGCATCTGCACCGGAACATTCCTATTGGCCGAAGCACGCCTCATAGGAAACCGTCGAGTCACTACACACTGGCAGTCTACAGACGTGTTAATGAAGCGCTACCCGGAAGTATCGATCGAGCCTGACCGCGTCTATTTACAGGACCGTGGTCTATGGACCTCCGCTGGCTTTACAGCAGGGTTCGATCTCGCGCTAGCAATTTTGGAAGAGGATCAAGGCTATGCGGCCGCGATGGAAGCGGCAAAGTCAATCGTCGTGTTCGTCAAGCGAGCGGGCGAGCAGGCGCAACTGTCCGCAGCATTAACCACGCAATCAGTAGCGGATCGACAGTTCAGCCGCCTTCATGCCTGGATCACGGAACACCTCTCCGAGAACTTAACCATTGAGGTGCTAGCCGAGCAAGTTGCGATGGCGCCAAGGACATTCACTCGGCGTTACGCTGAACAAATGGGGAGCACGCCGGCCAAAACTATTCATTCACTACGCATGGAGGCGGCGCTGCGCGCGGTTGTCGACAGCGGTTTTAGCCTAAAGCAGATCGCACGAAACTGCGGGTTTGGTGATGAACAAAATCTACGCCGCCACTTCGTACGCCACTGCGGAATTAGCCCAGAACAGTACCGAAGGAACTTCGCTTTAGGTGAACTCGGCTCTTCTTATAACGAGAGCTTTCCCATGTTGTGAGGTTGCGCCGATAATAGCAGGCGCCTGTCCTGCCCCAAGACACGAGCATACGTGGGTCTCTTGTCCATGCGATTTGCCAAGTTTTCACGCCAACGCCGTCGCCCCAACGGCACTGGCATGCACAGCGAGTGCTGCAGATTACCAACTTTAGAATAGCCTCTACTTTACCTTTTCCGCTGCCTCCGGCGTGGAGCAAGTGCAGTTGGCAGACGGTATCTCATACGTACGTCCCGGCTTCAAACCTTGCAACAAAAGCGCGTGTCGGCGCACCTCACTGGCTGGCAGGGGGCCACCGTGTCCCATATGAAACGTCTGCATGCCCGAATCGACCATCGCGAGCAGTTCTTTGCCAACGGCCTTCGGATCATCCTCGAACGGCGGGCGAATAGCGTGATTCATGCGCAGCATTCCCCCTAATAAAACCCCGGACGCAACCAAGTCTCCAACGAGCGCATCACCGGTCGCTAGTTGCACCGAGATAGAGCCATCCGTATGACCAGGTGTGTGTCGGGCCACGCCGTCCAACCCAAACTGAGTGAGGTCGAACGATTCGCCGTCTTTTAAAAGGAAGTCCGGTGTGAATGCCTTATATGGCTCGGTAGGCACCCCCGTCTTCAAGAACAAACTGCCAAACCACGCCGTCGTGCAATACGTCATGGGCTTGCGTCGTTCGTAGTAATCCAGGTCGCCGGCGTGCGCCAAGATCGGTGCCTCCGAAAGTTCGCGCATCGTCGCGGCCGATCCTGCATGGTCTGTGTGAGCATGCGTAACGACTATTAACTTGATGTCTTGAAGTCTCAGGCCATGTAGCTTAAGAACACGCTCAATCTTGGCTTCGGAGCCAGGTATCCCTGTATCGATAAGCACACAACCACGCGTACCGATGACCAAGTGGCAGTGGACCATGCCGAACGGCAGGATAGGAATTGTAATAATGGCTGGCTTTTTCATTCTTGACCTCTTTGATAGTGGATGGATTGCGGACCGACCAGTGCCTAATTCAAGGTATTCCGCTTGATAGGCAAATTATTGACCACATCCCCTATGCACATGTATGCCTATATTGACTATATAATGGTCAATATCGCCAAATGACATAATTCTTTTTCTTGAAGGTTAAATGAAGACCGTACGCATCGCCGTTCTTGCTTATAGCGGGTCCATGCCCACCCAATTGTTCGGCATCGCCGATGTACTGCGCATCGCTAACGACATGAGTCTCAGCTTGGGCGCAAAGCGAGACGTCCGATTGGATGTCGAGTTGATTGCACTGCCAAACAGAAAGGTAGTCGTGGCCGGAGGACTTGCACTGCGAATCAAGCGTCCCGTCGGCAGCTACGACCTTTTGATTGTTCCTGGATTGGAAACGCAACGATATCAAGACTGGACAGCGAAACTGACTCCACTGACGCGAGAAGTTGATTTCATTCGTCACAGCTTTTCTCGCGGAACGCCGGTTGCGGCCGTTTGCGTCGGAGCTTTTCTCCTGGGCGAAGCAGGCTTACTGAATGGGCGCAAAGTCACGACCGCATGGCTTTTCGCTGGCGACTTGGCGAGTCGCTACCCGGAGGCCAACGTCAACTCAGACGCCATCTTGATGGAGGATGGCGCCGTCGTCACCACTGCTGCGGTGAGCTCTGCCTTTGACTTGGCAATCCATTTAATAAAGCGCCACCTCGGTGCCGACGTCGCTACAGCCACCGCAGCGATCACACTGCTGCCATCCCAACGGGTCAGCCAATCCCCCTATGTCGATTCCAACTTGCTGGAACGAGAACTGCCAACGTTCTCGCAAAACCTGGTGCAATGGTTTGAAGTCAGATTGACGGAGACTTACGATCTTGAGCGCGTGGCGCAAGCATTTCATGTCAGCGGTCGCACATTGATCCGCAGGGTCAAGGCAGAAACTGGAAGATCACCGCTAGCCCTGCTGCAGGAGGCTCGCGTGGAGAGGTCCAAGCATCTCTTGAAGAGCACCAACTGGACAATTGCAAAGATCGTGGAAGCTGTAGGCTATTCGGACGTCGTCAGCTTCACGCGTCTTTTCGCTAAACTCATCGGGGAGACTCCAACGAAGTACCGCCATCGCTAGCACCTCGCCGTTAAGGCAGGATTGGGCGCAAGCCACTTCCCCACTCAGATTTGGGAAAAGCAGCAGCGTTATTTCGCCCCTGCCGCGTCGCGCTGGGGCGATGAGTCACAATATTGCTACTACCTTCGCCGCGCCCTGCCCTAGACCGATTTCGAAACGCGGACGTCGAGGATTTCGGCCTCCAGGTGTAGCTCGCCCCCGTGGCAGCACCGGCTGCGGCCACTGTAGTTCATCGAACCCGGCACCGACTACGCAGGCCGCTTACGACCGCCGTGCGACTCAATCACAAAACTCAGTAAGTCTTTCATGGATTTTCATTCCTCAGTAATCTGCAACAGACTAGTTTTCGCCCCAGCTGTCGTCCGATGCAAAATGCTGTCCAAACAAAATTGGTGCGCGTCGCAGTTGTTCCCCCCCCCATTTGCTCAAGCCCGCGCTGCAGCCCTAGTAAGGTCATCAACTAATCCGCATTTCGAACGCATGGAAGTGCACAACAAGAGCAACTGCAGCGTCAACAGCCGACGGGCAAAATACCCGTCGGCACCGAAAGCTCTAAGATCGCGGGCCTGTTGTCCAACTAACTCAAATAGCAGCTACTCGAGTCAACAGGACCGTATCTGTTATCGCTTATGCACCGGCCTTCGTCGATTGGATAAATCCGACGATAGCGGCGGCCACTTCCGCCGGCGACTCGAGCGGCGACAAGTGTCCGGTACCAGCCAGCACATGCAGCTTTGCCTGGCTGATGCGAGGTAGCAGCTCCGCCTTCAAAATATCAACCGAATCCACCTTATCCAGCTCGCCGGCGACGACAGCAACCGGTACCTCAATCGCACCTACCAGGCTCGAAATGTCTTCCCGACTGGTCGATTCAGGCCATGCCTCACGGGCCTGTGGCGCGCCACGCATGCTGTCTTCAATGACCTGCTCACGTAAAGCTGCAGAAAGAGGCTTGGCGGTCAGCATGTGATCCAGTGCCATACCGATCGATTCGCGCGACAGATAGGCGGATTTCATGCCTGCACGGGCTTCTGGAGGCAGCGCCAGTGGCGTTGGCGTCGCAGGCGCAACCAGCACCAAGCCGACCAAACCCGAAGGGCGACGCGAGGCCAACAGTTGCGCAATCTTGCCGCCCATCGAGTGCCCTATCAGTACGTATTCACGCAGGCCCAGCTTGGCGATCATTTGCTGCGCGTCGTCAGCAAAGTCCGCCAATGCGTAGCCGGTAGCAGGAGCTTCGGAGTCACCCCAGCCGCGCAGATCCGGCGCCACAGTGCGATAACTCGGAGGCAGTGCTGCGATGACCGCATCCCAGGTACGCGACGAACCACCCCAGTAATGCAGAAATACCACCGCAGGAGCGCCGCCGCCCTGATCTTTGACATTAATCTCGATATCGTTGACTGCAATTTTCATGATAGGTCTTCCTTTTTGGTAAAAGCGTGGACACATTCTAGATACTATCTTTAGGCACGATAATCCAGCATTTGCTATCATCTGTCGGTCGTAAAATTATCGAATCAAGGAGGGCACAGTGGACCGCATAACCGAAATTGAAGTGTTTGTTGCAGCGATAGATGAAGGCAGCCTGGTTGCGGCGGGCAAGCGCTTTGGTTTGTCTGCGTCAATGGCTGGGAAATATCTGAGCAGTCTAGAGGCGAGTCTGAATGTACGGCTGATTCAACGCAGCACTCGAAAGCTGAACGCTACCGACGCCGGACGTGCCTACTATGAGCGTTGCAAGCGTATCCTGGAGGAGTTCGAAGAGGCGAATAGTGAAGCGAGCGACAAGAGCACTGCGCTTCGCGGCCTACTTCGAGTAACTGCGCCAGTCAGTTTCGGCATGCTCCACCTGAGTGACCTCACGGCTCGTTTCATGGCCGAACATCCTCAAATTGCGATCGAAATTATGCTCGATGACCGTTATGTCGACCTCCATGCAAGAGGAATTGACATAGCGATCCGCATCGGCCGCTTAGCCGACTCGGAACTGGTGGCGAAGCGTCTCGCACCCTGCCGTATGGTCCTGTGCGCGGCGCCTTCGTTCTTAGAACAATACGAACCGTCCCCCACCCCAGAGGATCTGAAAAGAGCTCCGCGCCTAGACTTCAGTGAGGTCGTCACGTCCGGCGGATGGAATTTCACCGATTCCGAACAGAGACAATATCTGATCGACGGGCCGACACGCATGCTGTCAAATAATATGCACATGCTGCTTGCCGCTGCGCTGGCCGGCGCTGGCATTGCTTATGGCCCTACCTTCGTGTTTGGTCAACACCTGGCCTCGGGAAAGCTGGTGCGCCTTCTACCAGACCTTGAGACCATCGAGTTGTCTGTGCACGCAGTGTTCCCAAGCGCTCGATATTTGCCGTCCAAGGTGCGTCAATTTATTGACTATCTCTCGGCAGAATGGGCTGACGGTCCAAGCTGGGACCAGAATTGAGCGATAAAGTAGACATCACGTAAGTATTCTTATCACCGCCACCACCGCTCGGCATAAGTCGCCGCGTCCCAGAATCCCAAAGAACGCCGCAACCTGTTCTCGCTCGTCGCAGCTATGCCCAGCCACACGGGCTTGTGAGATTTTGCACATTTTTCAGCATGATGGCTTGCCGATTAATAGTCCCGCAGCGACGCCGATGCTATTTGCCCAAGCAAGCTCTGACACGCCTGCCGATGCTACCCAATAGCCGCATCGGGGCATGCAAAATGAAAATATGCCAATCTGATTGCCACGATTGGCCGTGCACGACGGGTCCCTGAGACCTTGCGGTATGACCAAGCGTTTGTCGACCAATGCATCCTGCGTGTTTACCGAAACCGATACGGCGCGCATGGACGCCACTTGCTGATAATGCTGCTATCGGACAGCTTCGCCGCCGGCGATATCAGCGATGCCTGCCATTTGCGAAACAGTCTGTCCCTGACGTTGCTGACGGTACTGCTCCGGCGTTGTTCCGCGCAATCGCAGAAAAGCCCGTCGCAGGTTTTGTTCGTCGCCAAAGCCACAGTTTCGGGCCACCTGCTTTAGTTATGGATCTGATTCATGCAGTGCCCTGAGTGCGGCCTCAAGGCGCATCGTCTCAATGGCCTTAGCTGGTGTGAGTCCAGTTTGCTCCGTGTAGTGGCGAGAATATGTGCGAACAGTCATGCCCACTCGTTCAGCGAGTACTTCTACGCGTAGATCATCGGCAAGATGGTCCAACGCCCAAGCGTGAAGATGGCTAAAGCGGCGATCGGCTGCGGCTTGACTCGAAAGCGTAGCGGACACCTGCGCCTGCTCACCTGACCGTATAACGAAGAGCAGTACAGAACTCGCCACTTCCATCGCGGTCGCGTGCCCATGGTCTTCCTCGATCAAGGCAAGTGCCAAATCCATTCCTGCCGTAAAGCCGCCTGATGTCCACAGTCCACCGTCATGCAGGTAGACGCGGTCAGCCTCGATGCGCAATGACGGATTTGTCGGGCTCTCAGTGCGTCAGTGGCCTGCCAATGTGTAGTTACCTTACGATCGCTGATTAGCCCAGCTCCGGCAAGCAAAAACGTACACGTGCAAATGCCACAAAGGCGGCGAGCATGCCCTCCTTCTCGAGCGAACCAATCCACCACCTCCTGCGGGACAGGGGGAGCGTGCGGAGGAGCGCCGCCGGGCACTATCAGCGACTCAATTGAAGCTGGATCAATCTTCGACAGCGGCGTAGTCTCAATGGCAATTCCAGAAAGGTTGTGATTGGGTGGCTGCCCGCGGACTGAGGCAACCGTCACGTGATAAGGGCGTTGATCAGGGCGCTGGAAGGACTTTGTCGCGACGGAAAAAACATCGGCGGAACCGCAAACATCTGATGCTGTCGCCTCATCGAACGCCAGGACAACCACCTTGTGCATATCAGCTGACAACATAGGACGCCCAACGGTCGTAAGAGGTATGTTCATAGTCGAGATGCGGCGAGTTAAATCCAACGTTCAGCACCATTGCAGTGTACCTTGGCCGGAATAGATGGACATTTGTCCGAGTAGTAAGCAGTTTACGACCTATTCTTACAGCACGTCTAGTTGCCACACAGGACACCATTTAATTATTAATTAAGTAATATTTTCGGCAGGATGAAAAGATCCGATTCTTTGGAGACTACATGAGGATTCTAGCCATACTATTCCCGCGATTTACTGCTATCGACCTGATCGGGCCGACGCAAACCTGGATGTTCATGCCGAACGTCCAGATCCAAATGGCTGCTGCCCACCCAGGGCCGGTGCCCACTGACATTGGTTTGACCATCAATGCCACTCACGACTTTAGTACGTGCTTCCAAGAGCCAGACGTGCTGCTGGTGCCAGGCGGCGCTCGAGGGTTATTCGAAGCACTTAAAGACGATAGTCTCATTGAGCACATCGCGCGCATCGGTGCGAAAGCCGACTGGGTGACCAGTGTATGTAACGGCTCCCTGCTGCTTGGCGCAGCCGGGTTGCTTCGCGGCTATAAGGCCGGATGCTACTGGTACTCCCGCGACTACCTACGCCACTTCGGGGCCGAACCGGTCAACGAGCGCGTGGTCATCGATCGCAATAGAGCCACCGGCGGCGGGATGACCGCAGGGATGGACTTCGGTCTGAGCATGGTGGGACATTGGGCTGGCGAGTCTGTAGGCCAGGTCGCCGAGTTGGTCATGGAATACGCTCCACAACCTCCTTTCGGCGTTGGCCGGCCAGAGCTCGCCCCCCCGAACGTCCTGACCATGGCTAACCAAATTCTGGCCGACGAGATGCCCAACTCAATAGCGCTGGAAACCGCAAGACGTCGCGGCTTTGGTTATTAAACCACCTTCACGCATCTTAAGTTGTCGACCTCGATTTAGCTCATCGAAGCAATCAACTCATCAAACGGAGTCTTTGCAAATGCACGTTTTTCTCGAACTTTGGAATCCCAAGCCCAGCTGGAAGACACTGGCCGCCGTAGATCGCCAGGCCCTTATCGACCGGCTCGGCGGCCTTACGGAGCCCATAGTCAAGGCTGGCCACGTTGAGATATTGGGCTGGGGAAGCGCCGATCCAACGGTTGACCACCCCGAGGGGCATCAATATTTTGCCGTGTGGCGCGCCCCAACGCGCGACTGCCTGGACCGGCTGCGTGCTGCCATTTTTCAAGGTGGCTGGTACGAGCATTTCGAACAAGTCAATGTGACCGGCGAGTTGGCTACGCCAGATGTCGTTATCGGGGAACTCCTTTCAACGTGAGCGCCCGCAACGTAACGGTGTCTGCCAAGGCAAATGAAGCCGTCCAGATTCAGCGGCTCCATTCGTGTGATGAGCCTGCATTGGCGTAGCCATTCTGAACCGTAGCGGGCCGCGAATATTCACCTGACCGCGTTTGTCCTTTTCACTTCAACTACGCTTAGCGTTGGAATCGTCATGCAAACATTTATGAACATCATCAATGGGAGCCAGGTAGCTTCCGAGACTACTTTCGAGTCGAAAAATCCCGCCACTGGCGAGGCTCTTGGTAGGGTCTCGCATTCGACGCCCGAGCAGGTCAGTAAGGCGGTTACGGCTGCTCGGTCCGCGCAACCTGCCTGGGCTGCACGGACCGACGCCGACCGCCAGGCAATACTGGCGAACGTCGCCGACAAGTTGCGCGACAACGCTGAGTATTTGGCCACGTGGGTAACTCGCGAACAAGGCAAGCCGCTAGGTGGCGTTGGACCGGATCAAATCCCCGGTTCGCGATTCGAGGCATGGGCCTGTGAGGCTTGGACGCGCGCTCCTGCCAGTCTCGAGCTGCCTCCCGAAGTTGTTTTCGAAGATCAGACCAGACGCGACGAGTTGCACCGCAAACCCCTCGGCGTGATCGCGGCAATCTCGCCCTGGAATTGGCCGCTAATGATCGCGGTATGGCAAATCATTCCAGCTCTGCGCGCCGGCAACACTGTGGTCATCAAGCCCTCGGAATACACCAGTATTTGTACGCTGGAAATGGTCAGACTGATGAACGAAGTCTTGCCTGTTGGCGTTTTGGATACTGTGACCGGCGGCGGTGAAGTCGGCGCATCTCTTGTGGACAACCCGAGTGTGAACAAAGTCTTGTTCACTGGCTCGGCCGCCACCGGTGCAAAGATTACGGCCACGGCCGCCCGTCATCTGACGCCTACAACGATGGAACTAGGCGGCAATGACCCAGGAATCGTACTTCCCGGTGCCGATATCAAAGCACTGGCGATGAAGCTGTTCTGGGGTGTCTTCATCAACCAGGGCCAAACCTGTGCCAGCTTGAAGCGGCTCTACGTCCACGAAAGCCAGCACGACGAATTGGTAGCGGAACTGAAGCAGTTGGCCACTGCAATGCCGATGGGCGACGGAATGCAGCCTGGCATCGCAATGGGGCCGATCCAGAATCGCATACAGTTCGATAAGATATCGCGTCTGGTAGAACGGGCCAAAGCCGATGGGGCAACTATCGTATGCGGCGGCTCCCCGCTGCCGGGTGGAGGCCTATTCTATCCGCTGACGTTGGTGACTGATATCACGGACGGCGCACCATTGGTCGACGAAGAGCAGTTCGGGCCAGTCTTGCCAATCATCCGATACAGCGATGTGGAGGAAGCGATCGTTTGGGCCAACCGAGGCAATGCGGGCCTTGGCGCCTCTGTCTGGTCTTCCGATATCGAGCAAGCAAACGACGTCGCTCAAAGGATTGAGGCAGGCACGGTGTGGATCAATCACCACGGCATCATTCACCCGATGGTACCGTTCGGCGGCGCGAAGCGTTCTGGTTGGGGAGTGGAGTTCGGCATCGAGGGCCTGAAAGCCCTTACCCGCCCGCAAGTGATTAGCCTCATAAAGTAGTGCCGAAAGGCCCCTGTTCGTCGGCAGGGGCCACTCCAAATTGCGCCACAGAAAGAGCCAAGATAATTTACGTCGTCGCGTTGCGCCGCCTTGGTACTACTTGGGACCATGCCCGTGCCTACCCAGCAGATGCCGTCGTGCTGCATGGACAACCTAAACAGGTATGCTAGGTCGACAACTTGTCGCCATTCATACTAGCGCTGTTGGTAAAGCCAGCAAAGACTCTGTTTTTTCATTGTTGGGTGTGCCAACGGTTTGACGACGCATCTGCAAATTTCTTAAACTGCCATGACACCGAACCCATATACGTTGGACTGCCCATGATGACGGCGTCGCTGGCGTTCAGTTCCTCCCAGCCACTTCAGGCAAATTTCCATCAACATCGATGGCGATCAGACTCGCGCCGGCACCCATTGCAACTGCTTCAGCCAAACGCTTCGTGTGACCATAACCCGAATGACAAACCACGCTTACTTTTGCCATTTCTTTTCCTTAAAAAAATACCGAAAATTCGTTCAATTAAAATTTAGCAAGAACCATTCACTGCACCAACAGGTCGTCCAGCCACATATTCAAGACCTCGACAGACGTGCCCGTCGCCGGCAATTTATGTGCACCAGTCTCCTCAACGAAAAGTAGAGTCGGGAACGACGCAACCTGAAACATCGAAGCCTGCGCGAAATCTGCTTTTGCAGCCGCCTTTGCAGTTCCGTCGGTCATCTGGGCCAATACCTTTTCAACGTCCAGGCCATTCGCTTTGGCGATATCGGCGACGGTTTCGTGGTCGGAGAGACTGCGACCGTGAACATAGAATTTTTCCTGCAGCAAATGCACCCAATCGATGGCACGCTCCGGATCTTGGGCACGAAGGGCTGCATGAGCAATCGCGGCATCCGTTGAGTCCGTGACTATGGTGCCCTCCTCCAGAAGACGAAGGTAATTGTCCCCAAAGTGTGCGCCGGTCAGTTCCGCGATGCGTGCGTTGGCAGCAGGGATGTGGGGATAGGCCGCGATTGCTGCAGCGCGTGGCCCGACAAACAACCCTCCGCTGATTGCGGTGAATCGCACACGATGTCGATTTTCCTGCTCGAACTTAGCGAGTATGTCCTTAAAGCCCCAACACCAGCCGCAGTAAACATCTGCGACATAGACGACTGTTGGCGTTTCGCCAAAATTGCTCATTTCTTCTCCAAATATCAAGTCAGCTACCAGAGCACTATATTTGCTCCCAATAAATAGATAAACTATCTCCATAGGAAATAACCGTCCCAATTCTTGCACCAATTCCATGGATCGCCTGACTCTCGCCAAGGTATTTATCGAAATCGTTGATCGCGGGAGCCTGACTGCGGCCGCCAATTCGCTCGAAATCTCTCGATCAATGGCGAGTCGATACCTGGATGAACTTGAAGACTGGCTCGGTGCCCGCTTGCTTCATCGAACAACGCGCAAAATCAGCTTGAGCAATGCGGTGGAGCAGGCGCTACCTCGACTGCGGGAAATGCTAGACCTAGCCTCGGATGTGCAGTCGATCACGAGTCGACATGCGCAAGAAGTACAGGGACGCCTGCGCATCACGACATCCACCGCATTCGCCGAAGCTCAACTTGCGCATGCGTTGGTAGACTTTCAGCAGCTGCACCCTGGTGTCGAGGTCGATCTAATTGTTCTGGATCGCAAAATCAACCTGGTTGAAGAGCGAGTTGACCTAGCGATACGCCTAAGCAATCACGTCGATCCAGGAATCATTGCGCGTCGATTGGCGGTATGCCGTTCGGTATTGTGTGCAACGCCGGCCTACCTGCAGCGCCAGGGCCATCCGACTGACGTCAACGACCTCCGCTCGCATCGCTGCGTCCTCCATAGCGGCGCCACCGCACTCAATTTGGCCTCGCTCCACAAGGGAGAGATCCACGCCATCCCTGCGAAAGGCATCCTTAGTTGCAACGAGACTTCTGTGTTACGGACTATGGTGCTCGCCGGCGCGGGCATCGCGATGCTGCCGACTTTTTACGTTGGAGACGACTTGCTACAGGGGCGGCTAGAACTTGTGCTGCCAAGTTATGAATTGCCACCGATAGACATCCAAACCGTCTACCTCTCGAGGCGGCATCAACCAAAGCCATTGCGACTCCTGATTCAGTTCTTAGTCGAGCGATTCGGTGGCTCTGTGGCGCCTTGGGATACGAAGTTGCACAAGCTACTTGGAAACGAAGCATACGATTGAGTCCGAGCGGCATCGGGAACGCCCCTTATAACGCAACCGCAACAAGGTATCGACCTAGGGCTCAGATGACTATAGGCAGACCTCAGTTCTCGGGGTGTTGGTCAGCGATACGCGGCAAGATTTATGCGCCTGTGGCCCGTGAGACTGAGACACTGGGCTCGGTGTGACGGCGGATGCTTTAGGCGACTGAAGTTGCAGATGCTCGCGCAACAATGCCTTGAACTTTGGAGCGGAAAAAGCCTTGAGGGCGGCCTGCTCGAAGCGAGCCACGACTTCCTTATCGGTCTTCAGCGAATAGGCCATCCTGAATGACTCGACTGGCATCGGCAAGGGCAGCAGGCGAATCGGTATGCGTTCTTGACGCGCAACAAATTGCGGCGAATAGGGATTCAAGAAGAATGCTCCGTCAAGCCGGCCAGCAGCCAGTTTGCGCAAATTGCTTTGCTGCCAGGTTTGATTCGTAGTCTTCTCTACATACGCACCGTAGCTTTCGAATAGCGAAATAACATCGGCCCGGCCCGAACCGGTCCAGCCCAGTCTCATACCGCACAGCTGATGCAGATCACTGAGATCGTACAGTGCCGAGTCTGGACGCACAGCCAGATGCGGCTGCACTTGCAAAAAGGCCCACTTAAACAGCCCATACTTCGTATTACCATCCAAGGTTCCCGGCATGATCAGCACTATATCCAGCGAACCACTTTCCAAGCTTGCCACCGATCGCTCCAGGGACACTGGCGCCTCCCATTTTATCGGCCATGGAAGCTGAGGCTGTATCTCGGTTTTAATAAACTCTACCAACAAGCCTTCCAAGCCCCCCCCATTTGCCATCACAAATGGGGCGACGACAAAGCCACCTACGTGCAATTCGGCAGCCAGTGCATTGGGGCGCAGTGATAGAAATAATATGATCCAAAAAAGTCGCATGGCGTGGTGGCCGAACGATGTCACCAAAGGGGACGGCGCCAGCCTGAACATGTCAATCTCCCTGGCCTGACTGTTTGCCTGGTTCCGCTGTTGCATGGCAAAGGCGTTTACCTGGTCCAGCGCGTTGTTTTGCAGGATAATGCCGTTCACCCGGGTGATGGCCTGATTCACTTGTTCACTGCAGGCCGACTGAATCTAATCGGCCCCGTCTTCGATCTTGTCGATCGAGTCTTAGATGAGGTGTTGACTGCCTGGCGATCGAGGCCGAACGTTAAGCCAGTTTTCGTACTTCCGCCAGTCTCTACTTCGAGCGACCAGCTAGAGCAATATTGCATCTGGTGTTGGTGGCGAAAACCCATGCCACGGAAATTCAGACTGAGTTCGTGAAAACTAATTCTGCTTGAGCACGAAACGCTCGGATGACAAACTTCTGGGCGATTGTTTCCGCGAAGCTCGGTCAATCTAGTTTGTCATTGAACGTCTCACGCATCCCGGCAAAATACTATTACCCACTACCCGGGGATTCGCTTAGGACGTGCCCCGGCCCTCCGACTGCTCATTGACATTTTCCTGTTGGTCCAGCGGCAGGGAAAAATACTCGACCGGATTCGACTTGCGCTTATTGATCAACAGACGGGTTACGTCAGGTCGCGAATAGTGACCCGCAGGATCAGCCACCGACTTGGCCAACGTAATGGCGCTGAGGTCGATGTCGGCAATCAGGAGCCCCTCTTGGTCTTCAGGCAGCTTTTCGCACAGCGACGAGCCATCTGGGCCGTAGATGACAGTGTGGGCGCCACCTACATGCAGAAGCGAATGCTTGTCCGGTGTATCGCACAGCAAGTCAATAATTTCTGCGGACACAACAGAACACGGCGCCAATACGAAGCACGAACCTTCAACGGCATAAACGCGGCTAACGGCGTTATTAACCTCCGCTCCCAAAGAGAAAGCGAACGGCTCGTACAGAGAAAAACTAGGCCAGGCGCCAATGTGAATCTGTTCGTTCTGAGCGTACATCGCATACTTGGACAGAGGCTGCAGATGTTCCCAGCAGCACAGAGCACCAACGCGGCCGATAGGTAGGTCGTGCACCGTCAAATCGCTACCATCTCCTTCGCCAAACAGTGTACGCTCAACGTGCGTCGGCTTCAATTTGCGACGGCGCGCCACATCTTTGCCGTCTGGACCGATTATCCACTGAGCGATGTAAAGACTACTACCTCCTCGCTCAGAGTGTCCCATCACCACATAAATACGGTTTCGCTTGGCTGCCTCACGCAGCTTATCCGCTTCTGGGCTGTCGTAACGCAGAGAGTTCTCGGCGTATCGGGTTACAAAGCCACGTCCCATGCCCCACGCCGGGGTGCCCAGCCACAGCCAGTACGGGTAGCCAGGCAGCCAAGTCTCGGGGAAGGCAATCAGTTCGACTCCGGCCGCACCAGCTTCGTCAATCAGCTTAATCGCCTTGGCGACTCCGGCTTGCAAATCGAGGAACGCCGGAGCGGCTTGGACGGCGGCTACTTTCAGCGTGTTTTTGTTTTGTACAGACATTCGTTGCTCCAAGAACAGTTATTGTGATTTCACAGCCCGAACTAGCGGCCTGAATCGTTGCTGGTTATCGGATGGCACCTTTATCGGCTTCCGATTCTAAAGGATTCTGCATTACCGGAGTGCATCTGAGAATCGCGAAGATTCGCTAACTCCTGAAGCCATCAAACCGGCTACGCTTCCACCTGTAGCAAGACTGAAGTTCGCCATATAGATGATGAACGTCATCGATAGTCAATCTTTGACTCCGAACGAATCATTCTCTATTATCTAGTCGCTTCAAATTCCTATAATGCAGACACTAACGGCACCTCCTTAAAATGACAGAACAAACAAAATCGCGTCGTGGCATCCAGTCGGTTGAGGTCGGCGGGAAGCTACTCAATGCGCTGGTGGATAACTCAGGTCCGATGACTTTGAGCGAGCTTGCACGACATGGAGGCATGCTGGCATCAAAAGCACATCCTTACCTGGTTAGCTTCTGTAACCTGGGACTTGTTGAGCAGGACCCGGTCACAGGCCTTTACGGACTCGGGCCCTTTGCCATCCAAATGGGACTAGTCGGGCTCCAGCAACTCAGCCCAATTCGGCTAGCCATCCCTGAAATTACTAAACTGGCTGACACACTCGAACTCACCGTCGCATTAGCAGTCTGGGGATCCCACGGCCCGACTATTACGTACATCGTTGAATCACCACAGCCCGTTCAGATTGCGATGCGTCCTGGGTCTGTGATGTCTTTGCTCGGTACGGCAACAGGACTTGCATTCTCTGCATTTATGCCTCCAAAGCTGGTTCAAAGGATGATCGAAAGAGAGGTCGGTGACTCAGCCGTTCTCGCCCAAACGAAATCTCTCGCATCCCAAGATAAGCTAGATGCAACCTTAAACGAAATTCGTACTCGCAACATGGCTCGCGTCCAAAACGAACCCATCCCCGGCGTCAGCGCGCTTTCAGCACCAGTGTTCAACCATGCCCACTCCATGGTGTTGGCAATCACGGTAAGCGGTTCTTCGCTCACCTTCGATGCCGGCTGGGACGGCCATATCGCTAAGGCGCTCAGGGAAACCGCCGACCATCTTTCTCGCGTACTCGGACACAATCCGTAAGGAGCGCGCTTCCCACAAGCACGAGCGCCTTGGCCGGCAGTCAAGTTAGATTCGAATTTGGCGATTGCACTCATCAGCGACTCCCCTAAGAGCGTTTTTGCGGTAAACCATCTGTCCCAGGACAGATGTCGATGCAGCCACGACAATCACGATCGCCATCGGTCGCCCACTACCGTCGTGCATCAAACTAACCGCCATACTGGCCAGAGCACCGAGCCCGAATTGCGCGGCGCCAAACAGTGCTGCGCATGCTCCCGTATTATCCGGATAGCGTGCCATCAACAGCCCCACCCCATTCGCCCCCAAAAGACCGGTCATGCTTACCACGGCAAACAGCGCACAAATCACCAGCCATGTACCAGCATGCAGTAGGGTTGCGGCTATTAAACCCAGCGCCCCGAACAAGGCGACTCTGCTTCCCCAGCGCATCATCGCTTCCGGTCCCCGCTTAGCCGACTGCTGGCGGTTCAAATAGTTTGCGAGGAAGATGCCGAACGCATTTGCAGCAAATACGATACTGTACTGTGCAGGAGCAAAGCCATTGAGTTCAATAAAATAGAACGGACCAGCGGTGATGTAAGCAAACATCCCGGCAAAAGAGGCGCCTCCTGCCAACAACACCCCTATCGCAGTGCTATCGCCAATAAGCCTGCGATACACAGCAAAGACCGCAGACATAGACGTCTGCACGCGACGTTCCGGTGGTAGAGATTCAGGCACCCTGGTCCAGACGATAAACGCGCCAAAAAGTGCCCAGACAGCCAACGCACCAAACGTCCCTCGCCATCCGAATAGCACCATCAACCCGCTACCTGTTAGCGGGGCAACCAAGGGAGCAATCGCGCTTACCATGGCGATCAGCGAAAAAACCGGGATCGCACGCGGCCCTGGAAAAACGTCACGCGCCACCGCACGAGACAGAACAAACACCGCACCTGCTCCAAGCGCCTGAATAAAGCGAGCTGCAATTAGTTGATCGATAGAGCTCGCCGACATACATGCAACGCTGGAAAGCGCGAACAGCACAATGCCCAAAAAGAGGACGTTCCGCCGGCCAACTCGATCGGAAACAGGACCGGAGAACAACATCCCCAGCATGAATCCGGCGAGGAATAACGTGACCGACATCTGAACCAAATCTGTCGTTGCATTCAAAGAAGAGGCGATCGTCGGCAATGCTGGTAGGTATAAGTCAATTGCCAGAGGCGCGAAGGCTGCCAGCGCGCCAAGCAAGACCGCAATCTTGCGCTCACTGGGATGGTAAATTACCGCGGATGAGTTCACTGGCTACGATTCCTTCTAACCCTGGTCAATCTGACGAACCGAAATTTCACTGCGAGGCCTCAGTTGCGCATGATTCCCAAAGCGCGCAATTCCATGTTTCGCACCAGGCAAACTGAGCACGCCTGCTGTATTAGGAATCGAGCATGCGCCTATCCAAAAGCAACTCCGACCACGACACGGCCCCTTGGTCTTACAGGAGCCGTGTCACTCTTACTGAGACTGGCTTGCCTCGACGGTCACTCGTGCCAATACAAAGGCCTCGCGCAGTACATCCGGGTCACCAATATGGTTCGAAAGCAGAAGGATCAACTGAGCATTGAGCATCTTGCTTTGCTCCTCCGTCAAGTCATGGTGCGAGTCCACGAGCATTTCATAGAACTCGTCGTAGTCATCAAGATTGACATTGAGATTCAATCGGCTGTTCATGCGCTCTCCAATTCATTACAAGTAGCGCGCGCCACCGCATCACGGACTGCATCTACATCGAAGGAACGCCAACGAGCACAGACGTGCTGATCCGGACGCAACAGGTAATACGTGCCCGGCACAGCGTCGTAGCGAGAAGCAAACAGCCCGTCACCGTCGACCAGAGCTCCTGGCAGACCTCTCTTGTTAGACGTCACAATCAAAGTGCGAACCGGAACACGATCGCCGGCCAATTCTGCAAAGTCAGGCACCTGCTCCTCATCACCAGCAAAATAGACACCGGTGAATTCGCCCCCCAGGTGCCGCAGTAACCAAGTAGCGCAGCTCTGTTCAAGAAGAGGAGCATCAGCTGCCGGGGATCCCGGTCGCATCGCTTTGGCGAAAGAGTCTTTGTCCGGGGTGTTCAGCATCGAATTTCCATATGTCGATGGCATCGACAGGCGACCACTATTAACCAGCTTCCGAGCAAACGGCTGCGTCTTCGCGAGCTGCAGCACAGCATCCCGGAACAGTCGACTGACTTCGCTCTTTGGGGTGATGAAGTCGGTAGACCGAGTCGAGTTTCTGATGTTTTCATCGGCCGCGTACTCTCGTTCACGGGCATAGGTATCCAATAGAGACGGAGGAGCTTTCTCTTGGATTACCATGCGTAGCTTCCACGCCAAGTTGTCTGCATCCTGGACACCGCTATTGGCACCACGAGCGCCGAACGGAGATACACCATGTGCAGAATCGCCCGCAAACAGCACACGACCATGACGGAACTCGTCCATTCGCAAACAGCAAAAGGTATAAACGCTGACCCATTCCAGCTCGAAATTCGCGTCCATACCAAGCAGAGCGCGAATACGAGGAAGAACCCGCTCTGGCTGCCGTTCGGCGACCGGATCAGCGTCCCAACCCAGCTGAAAGTCGATGCGCCAGACGTTGTCCGGTTGACGATGCAAGAGCACTGATTGCCCCGGATGGAATGGCGGATCAAACCAGAACCAACGCTCCGTGGGGAAGTCTGCCGTCATTTTGACGTCCGCAATTAGGAAGCGGTCACGGAAAACGCGCCCCTTGCTCTCCAAACCCATCAAACCGCGTACCGCACTCTTGCCACCATCCGCCGCAACAATATATTCAGCCTGGAGCTTGTACTCTCCTTCAGGCGTTTCGACGGACAACTCAACGTATTCCGGGTGCTGCACCAGGCCAGTCACACGGTTACGCCAGCGCAACTCCAGTTGAGGAAGCTCTTGGGCACGTTCGTACAAATAGCCTTCCACATAGTATTGCTGCAAGTTAATGAACGCTGGGCGCTCATGGCCTTGTTCCGGCAGTAAATCAAATCTGTAAACCTCTTCGTCGCCCATAAATACACGACCTACGTTCCAGCGAACACCCTTGTTCGCCATGCGCTCACCACATTGCAGGCGATCGAAGACTTCCAGCGTTCGCTTCGCAAAGCAGATGGCGCGCGAGCCGATGGACAACTTATTGTCGTCATCAAGCAGAACCACCGAAATGCCCTGCTGTGCCAGATCGATTGCTGCTGCCAGCCCAACTGGGCCAGCGCCGACCACGACTACCGGATAGCGTACGACAAGATTGCTCGCGCTGAGGGGATGCGGCTCATATTCGAACTCACGCCGCTGATAATCAGTATCCATAATATGTCCAGGAGTTAATCGTCTTAACTAATGTTGGCAAGTTGCTCGAACTTAGGTCTGCAACGAATGCCACATTTCCTGATCGCGCTCGGCGGTCCAGATGCGCGGATGCTTGATTCCTTTAGCTTCATCGTAGGCACGAGTGACATCGAACGGAAGGCAGTGCTCGTAAATAAACACGTGGCCGAACTTTGGATCCATCCTGCTACGCGTGTAAGCCATCGCTTCCTTCAGCGACTTTCCAGCACGGACGGCTTCTTTGGTACTTTGAAGGAGCGTACTGACGAAGTCCTTCGTGTAATCAATGCCGGCATTCACCTGCTCGGGGTTTACCAGTGCCGGACCTCGTCCAGGAACAAGCTTCTCGGCACCCAAGGCACGCAATGCCTCTAAAGTATCCGGCCACTCTTCGAGTTGGGCATCCCCTGTATAAGCGGCTGCTCCATACTCGACCAGGTCGCCCGAGAAGCAGATCCTCTGAGATGGAATCCACGCGATAGTGTCACCCTTGGTGTGCCCCATCCCGATATGGGCGAGACGAACTTCCAGTTTGCCCATGAAAATGGTCATCTCCTTCTCGAACACCATGGTCGGCCAGCTCAAGCCAGGCACCGACTCGACACCGGCGAACAGACGAGGGAAACGCTCGATTTCGGACTTCATGTCTTGCTCACCGCGTTCGACGATCAGTTCGTAGGTCCCACGCGACGCGATAATCTGTTCTGCGCCCTCTTTAAGGTAGGCGGAAGCACCCAGAACACGTACGGCATGGTAGTGCGACAGCACAACGTATTTGATCGGCAAATCCGTCACGCTGCGGATGTGATCAATGAGCGATTGAGCCATCAACGGCGTGGCCGTGGTGTCGATCACCATTACGCTGTCGTCCCCAATGATGACCCCGGAGTTGGGGTCACCTTCAGCGGTATATGCGTAAGCATTGTCGGACAGCTTGATGAAGCTGGTCTTCTTTTCTTCCAAGTCTGCCTGCGACGCAAATTTCTTGCCTGCCATAATGCTATCTCCTCGTATCTGTTACGACCTTAGTGTCGGTAGTCAGACAATACGGGTTGCCGTATTATGTGTAAATCACCACTCATCGATAACCATTATGAATAACATTCATAACACCGATTTAGACCTCAATCTTCTGCCTGTGCTGGATGCACTCTTACGCATTCGAAACGTCAGCCGGGCCGCCCAGGAATTGAATATGTCGCAGAGCGCAGTCAGCCATGCGTTGAAGCGCCTGCGCACCTTCTTTGGTGACCCTCTATTTCTGAAATCCGGTATGGGTATGCAGCCAACGCCTAAGGCGCTGGAATTGCTCGCTCCCGTGCTGGCCGTAATGGGCACCGTGCGCGGCGAATTACTTGTACAAGAAAGCTTTGAAGCCACTCAAGCTCGGCGAACATTTTCGTTGTGCGTAACAGACATGGGCGAGCTGATCTTCCTACCGAAGTTGATCGCACGGCTACGCGAAACCGCACCAGGCTGTACAATACGCACAATGCAGGTCCCCATGCATCAGATTCACGACGTACTGGAGAGTGGGGAAGCCGACGTAGCACTGGGTTCGCTTCATTCGGTGCCCGAAGGCCTATTTCAGCAACTGCTGTTCACTCGATCATTCGTCACGCTAGTCAACCGAAGAAACCGCAAGATTGGTCGGAGTATGACGCGCGATCAATACTTTGAGATGGAGCATATTATTGTGTCGCTGTCAGGTCGTGCCGACGAAGCATATGACGCCATAGTCGACCATTTGGCCGGCCCGCGACGCGTCTATCTCACAACAGCTCACTTTCTGACGGTACCGATGATTATCGAAGAAAACCCCGACCTCATCGCCACAGTGCCAAGCGAGCTGGCGACCAAGTTCGCTACCTTCAAGAGCATCAAAGCAGTGGAGACGCCGGTCAATGTACCGCCGTTTGCAATCAAACAGCATTGGCACCCGCGCTTCCAGCATGACGCAGCCAACAGCTGGCTACGACGGGAGATCAAGGAAGTTTTCGATACTATTCCCGAATAATAATGGCATTATTCGGCGAACAAGCTAACGACCAGGTCGCGCAACCAGCGCCCTCCCTCATCTTGATGGTAGCGACGGTGCCAGAACATATTCGTCTGTAGCCCAGGTAGCGCTAGCGGAGGCTCAAGGACCTGCAACTGGAATGGGCCAGCCGCTCGTTCTGCTAATTTTTGTGGGACTGTGGCCACCAAATCTGTGGTGCTGACGACGTAAGGAACTGCGGCAAAATGCGGCACACTGAATGCAGTCTCGAGCGACACGCCGGCGCGTTCCAGCGCCTCATTAATGCCATGATATGGGCTCTCCATAGCCGTAACGACCAGGTGTCGCTCGCGGCGGAAATGTTCAAGCGTCACCCCTCCCTCCCCCAAGCGATGCCCTACTCGGAATACGCTGACGCATGACTGCCGAAATAGGCGCCGCTGATAGAAAACGCTCGGAGCATCTTCAAAAGCGCCGATTGCCAGATCCACCCGCCCTACCTCCATAGCCGCACGCAAATCACTTGTGTTGGCGCGGACTGTCGCGATCTCTGCGTTTGGCGCAAGCGTCGCGCAGCGTTCGACGAGCTTCGGCATGAAGTACATTTCACCAACGTCGGACATGGCAATGGTGAATCTCCGGCGAGTACTGGTCGGTACGAATGGCTGCTCTGGCTTGAAGGCGAACTCCAATTGTGCAAGCGCGGCAGCCACCGGCTCAGCCATCCGCTCGGCATAGGGCGTCGGCTGCATTCCGCCAGTTGTACGAACAAATAACTCGTCACCGGTACTCTTGCGCAATCGCGTCAACGCGTTGCTGACAGCGGACTGCGTAAGGCGCAGCCGCTTGGCAGCGGCTGAAATCTGGCGCTCACAAAATATCTCCTGAAATACCAGCAACAGATTCAGATCCAGCTCACGCAGTTCCATATTCTCGAGTATTCACACTATAAATAGTCATAATTTTTCTATTTATATCGCAAATCCCACGGCATTGCACTAAATTCGTTGATGGAACTAGTCAACAGGAGACCGCATGAACACCCCTCAACAACGTCCAAGCTATCAATCAGGCTTTGGCAACGAATTCGCCACCGAGGCACTGCCTGGTGCGCTCCCGCCTCACCAGAACTCTCCTCAGCGCGTGCCTTTGGGCCTCTACGCTGAGCAGTTTTCTGGAACCGCATTTACGGCCCCTCGTGCTCACAACCGCCGCAGCTGGCTGTATCGAATCCGGCCGGCGGCAATGCACCAGCCTTTCCGGAAAATAGGAAATAGCCGGATTACGAGCCGCTTCGACGAAGTGGCGGTGCCTCCCAATCAGTTACGCTGGGACCCGATTCCCTATCCATCGTCCCCTACCGATTTCATTGACGGCTGGGTGACTATGGCCGGAAATGGATCGCCGGCAAATCAAAGTGGCTGCGCGATTCATATGTACGCGGCAAACCTCTCGATGGAGGAGCGCTATTTCTACAGCGCCGATGGAGAGCTATTGATCGTGCCTCAGGAAGGTCGTCTGCATATCGCCACCGAACTGGGGGTAATCGACTTGGAACCTCAAGAAATTGCGGTCATTCCGCGTGGTGTCCGTTTCCAGGTCAGGTTGCTTGATACTGTCGCCCGTGGGTATATTTGCGAAAACTTCGGGGCTCTTCTGCGCCTGCCGGACATGGGACCGATCGGCTCTAACGGCCTCGCAAATCCACGCGACTTCTTAACCCCGACCGCTTCCTACGAGGATAAAGAGGGGGACTTTGAGTTGGTTGCCAAGTTTGGTGGCAATCTGTGGAGCGCCGCGATTGGACACTCTCCATTAGACGTCGTCGCTTGGCACGGTAACTACGCCCCGTATAAATACGACCTGCGTCGCTTCAATACCATCGGGTCAATCAGTTACGATCATCCGGATCCGTCGATTTTCCTTGTACTTCATGCGCCCTCAGACTCGCCGGGTGTCGACACGCTTGACTTTGTAATTTTTCCGCCGCGTTGGCTTGCAGCAGAGGATACCTTCCGCCCGCCTTGGTTCCACCGAAATGTCGCAAGTGAATTCATGGGTCTGATTCATGGACAGTACGACGCGAAGTCAGAAGGGTTCCGTCCTGGTGGTGCAAGCCTTCACAACTGCATGAGCGGACACGGACCCGATGTTCCTACGTTTGAGAAGGCAAGCTCTGCAGACACCGCTACGCCGCACAAAGTCGACGCCACCATGGCATTCATGTTTGAGACTCGCGACGTTATCTGCCCGACTGCATACGCCCTCGACTCACCGCAACTCCAGCCAGACTACTACCAGTGCTGGGCGGGATTTAACAAATACTTCAAGGACCAACAGGCATGAACATCGCACTGAACGAAACCCACGATCCCGCACTCAATAGCTGGGTAGAATCGGCAAATACGCCAGATACCGATTTCCCAATTCAAAATCTCCCCTTCTGCGTTTTTCGCGTAAAAGGGAGCAATCGAGCCTTTCGCGGCGGCATCGCAATCGGGGATCAAATCCTTGACCTTACCGAACTGGACGATGCCCTGGCAGATGCGTCTACAACTGCACGCAACGCAGCTGCATTGGCTATGACCGACAACTTGAATTTGCTGATGGCCGCGGGGCAGCCAGCCTGGTCCGCTTTGCGCCTGGAGCTGTCCCGATTACTGCGTAGTGGCTCCAAACCGCTGCATTCCGCACTGGTTGCGCAGGCGGATGCGGAGTACAAGCTACCTGCAGCAATCGGTGACTACACTGACTTTTACACTTCGATTCATCACGCGACGTCTGTTGGAAAGCTATTCCGACCAGACAATCCTTTACTACCGAACTACAAATGGGTGCCAATTGGCTACCACGGCCGCGCATCAACGATCGGAGTCTCTGGCCAAGAGTTTCAGCGCCCATTGGGTCAAACTCGCCCGACCAGCGAGAACGGCGCTCCAGTCTTCGGACCGAGCCGACGCATGGACTACGAGTTGGAGGTCGGCATCTTCACCGGTCCAGGCAACAAGTCTGGTACTCCGATTGACATCCAAAACGCCGAAGCGCATATATTCGGACTCTGTCTGCTAAATGATTGGTCCGCGCGCGATTTCCAGGTATGGGAGTATCAACCGCTTGGGCCCTTCCTGTCGAAGAACTTCGCCACGACCATCTCACCCTGGATCGTTACGCTTGAAGCACTTGCCCCCTATCGCACGAGTTGGCAGCGCCCGTCCTCGGACCCACAGCCACTGCCGTATCTAGACAGTACGGAGCTTCGTAACGCGGGCGGCTTTGACATCGAGCTGGAAGTTCAACTGCAGACAAGCAAAATGCGCCAAGAAAGCCTTGCTCCCGTTCGCATTTCGCGCACAAATTTCCGTCACTCCTACTGGGCGGTCGCTCAGCTGGTCGCACACCATACCGTCAACGGCTGCGCGCTTCAATCGGGCGACCTGCTAGGCTCCGGTACCCAATCGGGACCAGAACCCGCCGAAGCCGGGTCATTACTAGAGCTGAGCTTAGGAGGGGTTCAACCGATTGGCCTGCCAAATGGCGAACAACGTGTTTTCCTCGAAGATGGAGACTCCGTAGTAATGCGCGGGTGCGCAAGCCGTGATGGTTACCGCCGTATCGGATTTGGCACTGTCTCGGGTACAGTTTTACCTGCAAGGCAGCCCTAAAAATTCGCAGCCCGATCAGGGCATTCGGCGAATCATCTAGTGCGCATGGCTTACAGTATCCGAGCCATGCGCCACTAAGCGGCGAATTCCATTTCGTGATTGTGTCCCCAGGCGTGGTGTATGAGTTGTAATTCCTGGGAGGCTGGGCTCCCGCTCAGCTGATCACGGCGGAAAGCCGTGTCGGCTGCGTTTCATAGAGCTACTGCAGGCCTTCGAGCTGCATGTAGCGCCGCTGTAAAGACCATTCATCGTTCTGTTCCAACATGATAGCGCCGACAAGGCGGATGACGGCACGCTCATTGGGGAAGATACCCACGACGTTGGTACGTCGCTTGACCTCGGCGTTTAGTCGCTCCAATGGATTGGAAGTACGCAACTGGACCCGATGCGCGCTCGGAAACGCCATGTAGGCCAGCACGTCGTGCTCGGCCACGTCCATCATGTCGGCCAGCTTGGGCAATTTAGCGCGCAGATGGTCGGTGACGCAACGCCATTTGACACTGGCCGCCTCCGCCGTCTCCTCGGCGAAAATCGTGTTGATCAAGGCCACCAGCGCCTGGCGCTGGCCTTTGTTGGCGTGCACCAGGGCGTTGCGCATGAAGTGCCATCCGAAACGGCACTGCATTCCTCAAATATATCCCTTTAAACGAAAGGCTTAGCGAATGTTCGCGATTGCTCCCCCATTCGGGGCCGACTAGAGTGCATCTTCGACCGGCAACACATGTTGGCTATCAGCCGTCGATGTAGGCGCAGAAGCCTATGCCAACTAACGGCACCACTAGGCGGAGCGCGACTACATCTCATCCAGTGTGCGGCACACATTTTAATAATCTGTCTTTGGAGTACAGCATGACGAAGAAAAACATCCTACTGGCGATCTTCGCTGGCGCGCTCGCAGGTGGCAACGTCGCATCTGCAGCAGTAACTGCAGATGAAGCGGCCAAGCTCAAGAGCAGCCTGACCCCTCTGGGTGGGGAGAAAGCCGGCAACAAGGACGGCTCCATCCCAGCCTGGGACGGTGGCTGGACTAAACCAGTACCAGGCAAGAAGTTGGGCGACGTCCCGGTGGAATTGTTCGCCAACGAAAAGCCGATTGCGCAAATCAATGCAAAAAACATGGCGCAGTACGCGGACAAACTCAGCGAAGGCGTGAAGGCGTTGATGAAGAAATACCCGGAGACCTTCCGCATTGACGTATATCCGACACATCGCACCGCGGCCGCACCATCATGGACTTACGAGAACACATTCAAGAATGCGACACAGTGCAAGTTGAAGGATGGCGGATTCTCGGTGGAAGGCTGCTACGGCGGCATTCCATTCCCCATTCCAAAAGATGGCGCGGAGCTGATCTGGAACTTCCTGCTTCGCGTAGAGGCCGAGTCCATCGACCTGGGCTTCAAGAACATCGTGGTGAACTCCGATGGATCACGCACCCTTGCAACCCGAAATGATGAGGCCTTCCAGTTCCCGTACAACTTCAAGGACGGCTCTGCCGCGAAATGGAATGGCGAATACGTCATGCTCCGCTTTATCACTACGGCCCCGCCATTTAAAGTCGGTGAATCGCTCGTCATTCGCGACAACATCACCGCCAAGGACTCGCGCAACGCGTGGCAATACCTGGTTGGCCAACGCCGCGTTCGACGCGCACCGACCGTCGGCTTCGACACCCCTGACTTCGTGGCCTCCGGTTCGAACTATTTTGATGAAGTCAAAGGGTTCTTAGGTCACCCAGAACGCTATACCTGGAAACTGCTAGGCAAAAAGGAAATGTATATCCCTTATAACACCAACGGATTGCTCGCCGCTAAGGTGGATGAGGCGGTTTCCAAGAACCATCTGAACCCGGACAAGCTCCGGTGGGAACTGCATAGGGTCTGGGAAGTCGAGGCAGTCGTTGCGTCCGGCAAGCGCCACGCCGTGCCAAAACGGAAATTCTACTTCGATGAGGACACCTATGTTGTGACGTTGGTGGATGGCTTTGACGCAGAGGGCAAGCTCTGGCGCACTTCGATGACGACGCCCTTTGTTGAGCCCGCTATCCCCGCTGTCGTGACCCTGCCAGTTGCCGTCTTCAACCTTCAGGCAGGAACCATGAGCGTAGTGCAGATGTTGAATGAAGAATACTACAAGGTCGTGCCGAAGCGGCCCGACAGCTACTTTACCGGCGACGCGATCGCCGGCGACGGTGCCCGGTAAGGCACGTCTCTTGTCAAGCACCGAGGACCTCTCGGTGCTTCTCTTTGAGCAAGTCTAGACATGTCAACCTTTTTCTCCACCGAGATGGTTCCGATAGAACAGCGCGCGTCATACTGGCGCGATGTCGTCGGCAAGGCCTTCGTTCCGCTTAGCTGCGACATCGGCACTCCTGGCAATTTCCGTGGCTCGATCAAGCAAAGCACGCTGGCCAATTTACACGTCGCCGAATTAAGGTGTGATGCCCATAACGCGCGGCGCACGTCACAACATATTTCGGGTCAAATTGAAGAATGCTTTCTGGTGGCATTTCAGACCTCAGGGCAAGGCATGTTCGAGCAAGATGGCCGCGTAGCGGTGGTCGGCCCAGGTGACTTTGTTTTGTGTGGCAGCAGCCGGCCGTATGAACTTAACTTTTATGATGACTTCAGACAAACGGTACTGGTGCTACCCGCCAGCCAGATGCGGACGCACCTACCGGACGCTGATGCCTTGACAGCAATCGCCGTCGGCGCCGGCCACGGAAGCGGTCAATTGATCGACTCAGTGGTGCGCACCTTGGGGGCTGCCGAAACGTTTGGGCCGGCAGCCGGCGCGATGGCCGATGCGGTGTTAAACATCATTGTCGCCGGCTTGCGAACCCTCCCTGCGGCGCGCGCATCCGGCCCTTCTGATTTGACGCGGTTCCATATCGACCGCGCGCGCCAACACGCCATGGCGCAGTTACATGATCCCGCGTTGAATGCGGCGGCTATCGCACATGCAGTTGGCTTATCAACAGCACATCTGCATCGTCTGTTCCAACGCGAACCTCAGTCGCTTATGCAGTGGGTGTGGACCGAGCGACTGGAAGTCTGCAAGCACAACCTAAGTGCCCCTGCAATGCAGGGGCGCAGCGTAAGCTCGATCGCGTTTGCTGCGGGATTTAACAGCGCGCCCCATTTCTCCCGACTGTTCCGCCAACGCTATGGTCTTTCTCCCTCAGCTTGGCGCAGCAGCCTATGGACTTAAAACGCGGCAGCAAATCAAGCCCAATTATTATCCAGGGGATTTTTCTCTGCCATGTTGGCAAAACCACAGCGACACAGGAAATGCGCATGCGTGTGCTGTGCATGGGGAGTATCGGTGATCGAGGTCACGATGTGACGTTTGAAACCTGTGCGCGGATAAGCAGCATGCACCTTACTCAGTTGCTGATGCGGGATACGATGGCGGTAGGCGCCGATCACATCCATCACTGCTCCGCCTTTCACTAAAATCGCTTCAGGAGCGTATCGAGAGCGAGACAAATACGGATTCAAATGCAGGCTGATCGACTCGTACAATGCGCGTGCCTGCGACTCGTTCCAACCATGGCGAAGCGCCAAGCCTTGTGCGACACGGGCACCGACAATCTGAAAACCAGTATCGGCAGTCTTCGCTGCGTGAGTAGCGCTCAACCCGGAGTCATGCAGTAGACAGCCTACATAAAGAGCCTCCGGGTCCCAGCGCAACCCAAATGCCTGTCCAAGCAGAGAGCCCAAATAGTACGTGCGGTAGCAATGCACATGCAGGTCCTCAGGATACATCGCAGCGGCCTGCTCTTCGGCCTCCTTGCAGATCGCCGTGCCCGGCATAATGATACGATCCATCTCGACCGACGCTTGGCGCCTCCCCATCGCACCGAGAAACTTGTCAAGCAACTCGGTTACCTGTGTCTTGACCAACATTCCAACCAGGGCGCGGCGCTCACCGGCGCTTAGAATGCCTTTAGTACGTTCGCTCCAGGCGTAGGTGCCAATTGCGTCAGATTTCATCGTGTTTCCATTCTCAAAAAAAGTGGACGGCGTTATGACGGTGTTGAATTGTAGGGTGACGAATTGTCGGCGTCTGCTCCATAAATTGCGCATTGCTTGTCTGGGAGTTGCATTGCCTTCGATAGCACTAGCCCAAGAAAGCAGCACCAATGGAACGCAGGCGACGAGTAGTTCGCCAAGACAACCTCAGCGACGAAGTCGAAATCATCGACCGTCTGGAGCAACGGGATACCGGGCCACCACAAGTCTTGTCTCGATGGTCATTGCTGGACCGCAGTCCTCTCCCCCTACTTCCTCAGGAGTACTACCGCAGCGGGAGATCGACGTCTTTTCACCTCCATCAGAAGTTGTACCTCAAACCGTGGAGCGAGTACGTTGAACGATACGGCCGGCGCTTCTTTCAGGCTGCCTAGTCAATAGCGGCCCCGACACCACAACCTCCGACGGGGCTGTATTGAATTCCGAGACAATTTTTTGCAGCATGTCGGCCTGCTCCTCCAAAAGACCTGCCGCGCCTGCCGCCTCCTCAACCAGCGCAGCATTCTGCTGAGTCATGCCATCAAGCTGCCCCATGGTGTCACTAATCTCCGCCAATCCCTTGCTTTCCTGGCGAGCGGCGGCAGCAATCTCATTCACCGTGGAAAATGCCTCGTCGATTGCCGTTCGCAGCTGAGTCATTGCGTTGCTCGCGCTGCCAGCCTGCCGCGTACCGTCGCGAACCATCGCGACTGAAGTATCAATCAAAACCTTGATCTCTTTTGCCGCTGACGAAGAACGCTGCGCCAAATCCCGTACCTCACTTGCGACCACGGCAAAACCTCGCCCCTGCTCTCCTGCCCTGGCAGCTTCAACCGCCGCGTTTAACGCCAAGATATTGGTACGGAACGCGATTCCCTCGATCAGACTGGTGATGTCAGCAATCTTAGCCGCCCCTTCGCTAATCGAGCCAATCGTCTTCACCATGGCATCCACAGTGGCACCGCTATCGTCTGCCAGGCTGCGAGCCTTACTCGCGAGCTCACTCGCGATTTCCGCGTTTCGTGCATTATCAGCGACGGCATCGTTTAGTTCGTGGACCTTCGATGCCACATGCTCTAATGCACTTGCCTGGCGCTCGGTGCGCTGCGAAAGGTCGATGTTGCCGACAGCGATCTCGCGCGCTGCCGTGTACACCGAATCCGTACTTCCCCGCACTCCCCGAATCGCGGACTCAAAGCGCTCGATCAGCGCGTTAAAGGCAAATGCAGTACGGCCAATTTCGTCCTTGCGGTGGATAGGAACGCGCCGATGCAGGTCAAGCGTCCTGCTAATGTCATTAAGCGCAGCCTGGATAGCCCCCAAGCTGCCACCAATCGACCGGATTAGGAAAATGACGGCAGCACTGCACAATACTGTTCCGCCGGTGAGGCCAGCCAGCATCAAATAGCGCATGTGCTGGTAGGACAACGCCGCTTGTTCATTGGCCTTCTCAATCTCTTGATTGAACATTGCCGTCAGCTTTCCCATTACCTGCGCTGCGTACAATCCGGTTGGCCGAGTTCGCTCACGCATCAGCTTTTCAGCTGCAGCGAACTCACCTCTCTTAGCGAACGCAAGCGACTCGCTGGACGCCTGGCGAGACTGAGTTACCGCATCGATATACTCCTGAATCACTGGACGTAAAGAGCTCTGAGCATGGCTGGTTCGCAGTCGCTCTAACTGGTCATCCAGTTGTTTGCTCATGAAGTCCGCGACCTCAAATTGCTGCTTGCTTGCGGCGACATTCCCAGCAAGAATGACCTCATATATCTGCAGCCCCCTAACCAACAGAGGCACATAGCCATCCTTCAAATATTGAGCAGGTAACGACAGCTCTTGGAAAATTCGGCCGGCCCGCGCATTGGCGTCTGCCATCCCATAAAGTCCGCCTCCTGCGATGGCGAAACACAGTATGCCCATTCCCGCGAAAATGGCAGCTAAGCGAGTTCTAATATTAATCATGATGCGCCCTAGTAAATAAGACCAAATTCATTTTCCGGCGTGCTCGCGGCTTCATCACCGCCACTTCCCAGCTGCATCTGATCTCCACCAATTTTTTGCAGCTGAGTCCACGGCTCTTTGGAACAGCCGACCTTCCGTTCCTGACCAAAGCATTCCCGCTCGATGGTCAATTCGCCAGCCCCATCCGCCAAGAAGGATCAGATGTGGCCAACGTTTACAGTTCCCCCATCGAGAACTTCCAACAAACAGGTAAAGCGAGAACGAAACAGCGGCATCGCACAACAACCTCCTGCAAAGCACATTGTGGTTTTCACGCCAATGTCCCCCTTAGACAAGGCACCTGTGCTTCGACCACAGCTTTCGTTCTTGACCGCATTCTGCTCGGGTGCAGCAATCTATCTTCCTATCCAACACCGTCCACGAACGACACTGCAGTACCAGCGTAAGGAGTTCCCCCGTAGAAAGCACTAGCGAATGTTCGCGATTGTTCCACTTTTAGCATGCAACTAGAGTGCAATTTCAAATGGCAAATCTTTTCAGCCAAGCGTCGCTACTCGAAAGCAAGAACTCGCGGTAGCGGAAGAAAGCATCATGAATTCCTTGCAGACGGACTCATAAGAAACCGACCGCAAGGCGTAGCGAATACAAATCTAAAGAGGGGAACTTGATGAAACACAGAGATAAAAGTAACAAAACGGTCTACCTGCCACTGCTTGCAGCCGCAGTGGCCAGCATGCTGGTCACACCTACCGCCTTCGCCGGCAAACTGGACATTGGCGACACGGAGCTTAAGGTTAACTGGGACAACACCTTCAAATATTCGGCGGCCTGGCGCCTGAAGGATCCGAATCAAACGATTACGGCATCGGCAACAAACCCCAACGTCGACTTCGGCGATCTCGGCCACGACAAGGGTCTGATCAACAACCGTTTCGACCTTCTCTCTGAGCTGGATGTCAGCTACAAGAACCTTGGCATGCGGGTTTCTGGCGCTGCTTGGTACGACAATGAGTACGACAAGAAGGACAATGACTACGCCGGCTCAGCACCGAACAATCAGCGACAACTCGCGTCCGGTCAATTCAATCTCACGAACGCTGCCTCCCGCAAGGTGATGGCACACAAAGCAGAGTTGGCCGATGCTTTCGTCTTCGGAAAATTTGCACTCACTGACGAGCAAAATCTAACCGTTCGTGCCGGCCGACACACCCTGCTTTTCGGCGAAACCCTTTTCCTGGGTGCCAATGGCATCGCCGCCGCTCAGGGTCCGGTGGATTTGGTAAAGCTCTTCTCTTTGCCGAATTCACAGTTCAAGGAAATCGCCATACCGGTGAACCAGGTATCGGCTAACGTGCAATTGAGCCCAGGGGTGTCGTTGTCTGGGTACAGTCAGTACGAGTGGCGGTCGCTACGTATCCCTTCCTCCGGTAGCTACTTCAGCATGGCCGACTTTGCAGGTGATGGCGGCGATCTGCTGCTGAACCCGGTAAATGGCGCCGCGACGCGTGGCAATGATTTCAAGGGCCGCAACTCTGGCCAATATGGCTTGCAACTCAAATTCAAAGGCGGCAGCGTCGACTACGGTCTCTACGCCGCACGCTATGATGACAAAGCGCCAATCTTCGTCCTCAATGCAGCCACTGGCCAGTACAACGCTATGTATTCGCGGGGCGTACGCACATACGGTGCAAGTGCCTCCACCGTAATCGGTGAGACCAACGTGGCGGTCGAAATGTCCACCCGCCGCAACACGCCTCTCACGGTTATCGGCGATCTGTTCATTACCACGGATCCGCGCGCGAACAACGACGGCAATACGCCATACGCGCGAGGTAACTCGTTCCACACGAACGTATCTTCCATTACGGTGCTGCCTGGAACCTCCGTATGGGACGGCGCCTCGTTTGTAGGGGAGCTGGCATTCAACCGTCTCCTCAGTGTGACTCATGACCCAATCAGTGGCGTTACGGGCCTGCCAGCCCTGAACTCCACACATACCCGTGATGCAACCGCAATGCGGTTTGTCTTCCAGCCCGAGTACTTCCAGGTATTCCCGGGGGTTGATCTGCAAGTTCCAATCGGCGTCGGTTACGGAATCAATGGGCGATCTGCGATCTTCCAGGCGTCGCCAGAACATGGCGGTGACCTCAGCATCGGTATCAACGCCGACTATATGAAAACTTGGCGCGCCAACATTAACTTCGTTCATTACTACGGTGCGAAGGGGCCGGCACCGGCGGTCGGTGTAGCGGCAGGAACTTACGCCAGCTACAAACAATACTACGGCGACCGCGACTACATCTCGTTCAGCCTGCAGCGCACATTTTAATAATCTGCTTTAGGAGCACCGCATGAAAACTAAATACATCCCGCTGGCGATCCTGGCTGCTGCACTCGCAGGCGGCAATGTCGCTACCGCAGCAGTAACTACCGATGAAGCGGCCAAGCTCAAGAGTAGCCTGACCCCTCTGGGCGGCGAGAAGGCCGGCAACAAGGACGGTTCGATCCCGGCCTGGGACGGCGGCTGGACGAAGCCTGTACCTGGCAAAAAGCTAGGCGATGTGCCGGTAGAATTGTTCTCCAACGAAAAGCCTATCGCGCAAATCAGTGCGAAGAACATGGCGCAATACGCGGACAAGCTCAGTGAAGGTGTAAAGGCGCTGATGAAGAAGTATCCGGATACCTTCCGCATTGACGTGTATCCAACGCACCGCACTGCCGCAGCACCATCGTGGACGTATGAGAACACTTTCAAAAACGCGACACAGTGTAAATTGAAAGATGGTGGACTCTCCGTAGAAGGTTGCTACGGTGGCATTCCGTTCCCTATCCCGAAAGACGGTTCGGAACTGATTTGGAACTACCTGTTGCGCGTAGAGGCTGAATCTGTCGATCTTGGATTCAAGAACATCGTGGTGAACTCCGATGGCTCGCACACCCTCGCGACGCGAAATGATGAGACCTATCAGTTCCCATACAACTTCAAGGACGGCTCCGCCGCCAAATGGAATGGCGAATACGTATTCGTTCGCTTCATAACCACGGCTCCGCCATTCAAGGTCGGGGAATCTCTCGTCATTCGCGACAGCGTTACCCCCAAAGATTCGCGCAACGCATGGCAATACCTGGTCGGCCAGCGCCGTGTCCGACGCGCGCCAACCGTCGGTTTCGATACCCCCGACTTCGTGGCATCCGGCTCCAATTACTTTGACGAGGTCAAAGGGTTCTTGGGCCATCCAGAGCGCTATACCTGGAAATTGGTGGGCAAAAAGGAGATGTATATCCCCTATAACACCAACGGCTTTCTCGGTGCGAAAGTAGATGAGGCCGTCTCCAGGAACCACCTGAATCCGGACAAGCTGCGCTGGGAACTGCATCGGGTCTGGGAAGTAGAAGCAACTGTCGCCTCCGGCAAGCGTCACGCGGTGCCAAAGCGCACGTTCTACTTTGATGAAGATACCTATATCTTGACGTTGCTGGACGGCTTTGATGCCGAAGGCAAGCTCTGGCGGACGTCCATGACGACGCCATTTGTCGAACCTGCGATTCCCGCCGTCGTGACCTTGCCAGTGGCCGTCTTCAATCTCCAGGCCGGCACCATGAGTGGAGTTCAAATGCTCAACGAGGAGTACTACAAGGTGGTTAGTAAGCGGCCGGATAGCTACTTTACCGGAGATGCGATTGCCGGCGATGGCGCGCGCTAAAGCCTCTTTCTTAGGCGCCGAACATCTCGTCGCTGAGCGCAGCGCTTGCTGCTGATTTCAACCATAACCAATCACAATGCGAGTCTCAGAATGAAGTATTTAAAGTCAACCCTTACTGGGCCGTTAGCGCTTTCGCTGCTAGTCGCGGCGTCGGCAGCGGGGATCAGTCCACTTGCATGGTCTCAACCGAAAGATGTGCTCGAGCGCCCCGCTCTTATGTCTTCGCGTGCGTCGCGCTCGGTGTTGCTTGCCGTAGCACGTGCCGACCAGCGCTTGGTCTCCGTCGGCAACGGCGGTAACGTGCTGCTGTCGGACGACAACGGAAAGACTTGGCGTCAGGTTCCCGTGCCCGTCCGAGCAACACTGACCAATGTCTTTTTCGTCGACGCCAAGAACGGGTGGGCCGTTGGGCATAGCGGCATCGTCCTCGCAAGCCACGACGGCGGCGAAACTTGGGAGAAGCAGCTGGACGGCAAGCTAGCTGCGAAAATCAACGCCGACTTGGTGAAGGAGAGTGGCGACGATTTCCAGCGCCGCAATGCCGAGCAACTCGTGCAAGACGGTCCAGATAAGCCATTCCTGGGAGTCTATTTTGCGGACGCCAATCGTGGGTGGGTAGTCGGCGCCTATGGCATTGCGTTCACCACCGAGGACGGTGGAAAACACTGGCAATCCATCATCCCGAATGTGGAGAACCGCCAGCTGCGCCATCTCTATAGTATTCAGGCCGTGGCAGGAAAATTCTACATCACTGGCGAACAAGGAACGCTACTCGCGAGCACCGATGGTACCAAATTCAGTGCTGTAAAAACACCATACGCCGGCACATATTTCGGCTTAGTGAGCACGGCGGACCAGCAGTTGCTGGTCTACGGACTGCGCGGCAACGTCTATAGACTTGATGGCACTGGCGACCGATGGGGTAAGGTCGAAGTCGGAGCTCCCTTGACAGTTACTGCCGGAGCGCGTCTCGGAAATGGCGACGTGGTACTCGCTGACGAGACTGGCCGTATCCTCAAGAGTCATGACTCGGGGAAAACGTTCCAGGCCCTATCTATCCCCAATCCATCGTACGTCAGCAGCGTCGCAATTGCGGCCGATGGCGCTATCGTTCTAGCTGGTGCACGTGGCATGACGCGCATCGAAGCATCTACCTTAACCTCAGAGTCAAAGCGATGAATCACGACAACCCCCTCGCGGAACATCCGGTCATCCGCGACATTAACAAATTTGACCGAAACTCTGGTTCACTGGGCGAACGAGTTCTCTTTAATAATCGCTTTTGGGTTGTAGCAGTCTGCGCTCTGCTGACCATCGTACTCGGCTACAAAGCATTCGGGGTAACACTCAATGCAGCGTTCGAGAAGATGATCCCCACGAGCCATCCCTACGTCGCGAACTATCTTGCCAACAAGTCCCAGCTGTCCGGCCTGGGCAACACGCTGCGCATCTCCGTGGAGAACCCGAAAGGCACTATCTACGATGCGGCATATCTCGATATCGTCAAGAAAATTACCGACGAGATGTTCCTGTATCCGGGTGTTGACCGTCCCTACATGAAGTCTCTTTGGACGCCTGCAGTCCGATGGACAGGTGTAACCGAAGAAGGCCTGGATGGCGGTCCCGTAATTCCTGACGACTATAGCGGCTCGCCTGAGTCGGTAGCCCAGGTACGCATTAACGTCGAACGCTCGGGTGAGATTGGCCAGCTCGTCGCAGGAAATTTAAAATCCAGCATCGTGCTGGTGCCGCTGCAGGATAAGGTAGCCGACACCGGCGAGCGCATTGACTACCGCAAGCTCTCGAACAAACTGGAAGAGATTCGAACCAAGTATGAGAAGAATGGAGTTCGTATCCATATCGTCGGCTTTGGCAAGGTAGTTGGCGACCTGATGGATGGCTTGCGCCAGGTTCTGATATTCTTCCTCATTGCCGCCGCATTTTGCACCGGTGTACTGTACTGGTATACCCGATGCGGACGCAGCACGCTGCTCGTAGTGTTGTGCTCGTTAGTTGCGGTCGTGTGGCTACTCGGGCTGTTGCCTACTCTCGGCTTCGAGCTTGACCCCTACTCCGTGCTGGTTCCATTCCTTGTCTTCGCAATTGGCATGAGCCATGGTGCTCAGAAGATGAACGGGATCATGCAGGACATCGCGCGGGGCACCCATAAGTTAGTTGCGGCACGATATACCTTCCGCCGGCTTTTCCTTGCAGGCCTCACCGCACTGCTGGCCGACGTGGTCGGTTTCGCCGTTCTCATGGTCATTGATATTCGCGTGATTCAAGATCTGGCCATCACGGCCAGCATTGGCGTTGGCGTGCTGATTTTTACGAATCTGGTGCTTCTCCCTATTCTTCTTTCATACACCGGAGTCAGCGAACAGGGAGCTCGCCGCAGCCTCCTGGCCAATGACGGCGACGACGCCGAACACAGCAAGCACAAATTCTGGGCGTTCCTCGATCTGTTCACACGCCGTCGCCCCGCTACTATTGCACTGGTTGCAGCTGTGGCACTGGGGGTGGCCGCATCACTTGTGAGCCTCAAACTCAAGATCGGCGACACGGGTGCAGGTGCGCCGGAACTACGCGCTGAATCACGCTACAACCAGGATAACGCTTTTATGGTGGCAAACTATGCCGCCAGCAGCGATACCTATGTGGTGATGATCAAGACGCCCGAATTCGCATGCGGCCTGTATGGCACATTGCTGGACGTCGATGACCTGGAATCTCAGCTTCGCCTGCTTCCTGGTGTCGAGGCAACCAATTCGTTGGCGACTTTGGCTCGCCAGGCCTCGGCAGGTCTGAATGAGGGCAACCTGAAATGGTACGAAATTCCTCGCTCTCAAGACCTTCTTAACGCCATTGTTACGCGAGCTCCGCGCGAACTGTTCAACCAGAACTGCAACCTGCTGACTCTCTACGTATCGCTCAAAGATCACAAAGCAGACACGCTTAATGATGTGGTTCAGGTCTTCGAGAACTTTGTCAAGGACCGAAAAGGGACAGAAATCAAGTTCCTTTCCGCTGCAGGCAATGCCGGCATTGAAGCTGCCACCAACATCGTAGTGAAACGCGCCAACGTGGAAATGCTGCTGCTGGTTTATGGTGCAGTGATTGCTTTGGCCTTCATCACCTTCCGTTCGTGGAAGGCAGTTATCTGCGCGGTACTTCCGTTGATGCTTACTTCGGCCTTGTGCGAAGCGCTGATGGTTTACCTGGACATCGGTGTTAAGGTTGCGACGCTGCCAGTGATCGCGTTGGGTGTCGGTATCGGGGTGGACTATGCGCTTTATGTTCTTACCGTCACACTCTCACGCCTTCGCCAAGGCGCAAGCCTGTCTGACGCTTATTACCAAGCATTGCTATTCACCGGGAAGGTCGTCGTTTTGACCGGCATCACACTTGGCGTTGCGGTCGCCACGTGGACATTCTCTCCGATTAAGTTCCAGGCCGACATGGGCATATTGCTGGCATTTATGTTCGTTTGGAACATGCTTGGAGCATTGATCCTATTGCCAGCACTATGTCACTTCCTCTTGTCACCAGCTAGAAGGAAGGAGCCCGTAGTTCAACGCAATCAGGCTTCGACATATCTTCAGTAATCGAAGATACGGCACGCAAAGTGAATCAAACGCGCCGCGTGCCGCGCCACTCTAGACGTCACCAATCGTACATAACGACAGCTTGAGGTGGTGCATTCCAAGGATGTTGGCACAGTAAAGGAGTTTTGATGTCAGGTACATTAGAAAAGGCTGAGACCCTACAATCTGCGGGGAAGGTTGAGACTGCAGGCCAGCTGGCGAGTGCTATTCTCGCAGGGCGGAAAACTGCCGTGGAAGCAGCGACAGAGGCGCTAGGTCGGTTGGAAAAGTATAGCTCCTTGAATGCAATGGTTCATATCGATCCCGACGTCGCTATGGCGGCGGCTCAACGCGTTGACTCGGAGATTGCGCGTGGGCGTAGAAATCTACCGCTAGCGGGTGTTCCTTTTGTCATCAAAGACAGCATCATGACGTCAACGATGCCTACAACCGCTGGTTCTTCACTGCTGCGTAACTTCAAGCCATCTCGGACCGCAACGGTCGTTGAATTGATGATTGAGGCCGGTGCGATTCCTATCGGCAAAGCAAACCTACACGAACTTGCGTTCGGAATCACAGGTGTGAATCCCAAATATGGGACCGTTAAAAACCCGCATGATATGAATCGCATCGCAGGTGGTTCGAGTAGCGGCACGGCCGCTGCCGTCGCGACGGCTGTGCCTTTAGGCCTGGCTACCGATACTGGCGGCTCAGCTCGGATACCTGCCGCATTTTGCGGGATTTACGGGTTCCGGCCGAGTCTCAATCGCTACCCAAAAGACGGCCGCATAGAAATTTCCAGGACATTGGATACAATAGGAACCATGGCACGCAGCATCTATGACCTGTGCTTAATGGATGATGTACTTACACAGAAGATCGTTCGGACCACCTGGCGTCTCCCTCACTCGCGAATTGCAGTGCCGAGCGCAGCGCATTTGGAAAGTGCAGACGAGCACGTGCGCATGGCGATGATAGGTGTGTTGGATGGGCTGCGCGACTCGGGAGTGACGTTCGAAGAAATCGATATCTCCCGTCTTTCAGAACTCGACCAATTGGCACGGTCTGTCATCGCATTGCATGAGGCACGGGCTTGGTGGACAGTCTTTTGTCAGGACAAATTAGGCATGTCCCTTGCGGAGCTCGCATCTGAAGTTGCGAGTGCCGATGTGCGGAATGTATTCGAGTTCATGTGCAGCCACGAGATGTTTTCTGACCGCGATTACGTCGTCGCGATGAACCAACGAGAGGAGATTATCTCTTGGTACGAGGATCTGTTCCGCTGGAAGCGCTTCGATTGTCTTATGCGTCCTACTACTTTGTGCGTCCCGCCGCTGGCCAGTGATGTGCCGCATAACATGCCCACCGAAGCGAGTGCAGCTTTGTTTTCGAACATCATTAGCCAAACGAGCCCTGCGTCAATTGCCGGAATTCCGTCGTTATCGATGCCCGCTACCTTCCCGGACGCGAACCTTCCGGTTGGGGTCATGTGTGAAGGACCATTTGCCAGCGACTCGTCGTTGTTGAGCCTTGCCGCTGACATCGACCAAATGATTCGCAATAAAGGAGGTTTCGGGGCGTGATGAATCGGTATTGAAGCTGGAAAACGATGTGGCAAGAGTGTTCAGAATCCACAGCGCCTTGGTCCGAGGCACGCTGTACCCTCGGTCGAAGACCAGCCGCCAATGTCTCTAGATCCGGTATGCCAGCGCTCACCCTTAAGAGAGAGGCAGCAAAGGCGGCAAGCTCGTCGTAATCGGGATAGGGGACGGTAATTTTACCGCGCCCCTCCCACACCACCCGGCATGCGGGTCCGCACCGGGCGGTTGAAACGGTTGAGGTCGGCATGCCTATACCCGAACATGACGCCTAGATTCATCTGGTCCCGACCCGGCCGATTTGGTTCTTCGCTGTCACCGCATTTCAGGCTTCACCTGCCGTGCGTTACGGGACGAGCCCCGTATCCGGGCATCTGAAGCATATCCATCTCAGATGGTCAGGCAGACTCGCCCTCCCGCTCCTTTGGCCCTTCGTCGGTGATTTCGACCTTCCCGGCCTAGCCCCCGACTACTACGACCTCTGCTGACTTCTCGTTCCGGCCTACGCCGTCGCCCTTTCAGGCATAAGACGAGATCTCCCCAGGTAAGAACGCAATCCTTCCCTGCACAACCGCCGGATTTACGCCGCCTGATCCTTGACCACAAGAGCTTTGCGGTTCATTGCCCGCTCGCCCTGATCGGCACCGCCTCATATCCGATTCTTGTCCATCGGCTCGCAGTTTCGCTCCACGCTTCCTCCCCACGCTCGGTCGCCCTTCCGCAGTTGCGCTTCACTTCGTTCGCTGTGGTCAGCTCACGGGAGGACTTGCACCTCCAAGATTGCGCCCATGCTGGGCGCACAATGAAAAACGAGGTCGCCAGGCAGTGTCTGGCAACCTCGTTCAACAGTTCGCGATACCGCATTCAAGCCAGCATCGCGCGATTTTCAGCTTTCGAAAGGAGCGTGGGCGATGGCGTCACAGAGATTTCCGCACTCGAAGCCGTGCACGTGCCGGCGCCCGATGTCTGCCAAGCCGGTCCCCATGCACAGGTGCGGCTTCTTACGTGCAACCTCGGCCAGGGCTTGGGTAAATGCTTCCTTCATACCGATTCGTGGATAGAGCTGGATCACGTCGTCCACAAGCTCCGGCGTGATTTCCTGCAGACGCAGTCCAAATGCGTCGGCGACAGCGCCGGCTGACGTCAGCACTACTTCCGGCTGCCTATACTCCACAATCCCGATGCTCGAATGCAGCGCGATCGCATCCCAGACTAAATTGGCTTTTTCTTGGGAGTAACCGTTCTCCACCAAAAAGCGGCTGGCCGCGTTTGCGCCATCAACTTCGAAACGCTGATCCGCACTATATTCTTTCGTAAAGCCCAGGTCGTGCAGAAGCGCGGAGAGGTAGAGTAACTCGCGGTCGTATTTCAGCCCACGAGCACGCCCCATGAATTCGCCAAACCACCACGAGCGGTGCAAGTGATTCACCAAGGTTTTTGTGTGAACTTTTTTGACAAGGCCAGCGGCTTTCCGTGTAAGTTCCGAGTCTGGCGCGCTAATGCCCCCAATGATTACAGGTGCGTTCAAGATATTCTCCAAAAGTTGTCTTATGACGGTCTTCATTTTAGGCAGTTAGAGACTGTCCGACATGACAGTTTTCAGATGTTTTACGCCATAATGCCCCAATGAAAAAACGAATCGTAATTCTGGGCCTTCCCCCGGTCGATGCACTCGACGTCATCGGCCCCGCAGAAGTGTTTACCTACGCTAACCGTCAGTTCGAACCACAAGCTGCGCCCTACTCGCTTGAACTAGTCGGTGCGTCGCCAGACGCTACGCTGGACAGCGACACTGGCATCGGTCTAAGGGCGCACAGGACATTGGAGCAGGAACGCCGTTCAAGCAAGCCTATAGACACACTGCTCGTAGCGACAGGCTTTAATGCAGTTGACCGATTTGAGCGGCCAACCATTGAATGGATACGATCTCACTCCAAAAAAATACGGCGTGTATGCTCGATCTGTGTCGGAGCATTTGCTCTCGCCGAGGCGGGGCTGCTGGATGGTCGCAAAGCCACCACGCATTGGAGCATGGCACAGCAATTGGCGGATTGTTTTCCCGACGTGCAGGTGGACCCCAGCCCGATTTGGGTAAAGGACGACCACGTCTACACATCGGCCGGCGTATCAGCCGGTATCGATCTTGCCCTCAAATTGGTAGGCGATGACCTAGGGGATGACATCGCATTGGAGGTCGCAAAAAAAATGGTCCTGTTCCTGCGGCGGCCAGGTGGACAGGCTCAGTTCAGCACCACTCTTTTATCGCAACATGCTCCCCACTCCAGCCTCAATGACCTGTGCGTCTGGATCTGCGATCATTTATACATGGAACTCACAGTCGACATGCTGGCCGACCGAATGTCGACAAGTAGCAGAACTCTCATACGGATGTTCCAGCGCGACCTCCAAACTACGCCTGCAAAATATGTCGAAGACGTTCGACTCGAAGCCGTCTGTCGCGCGCTCGAACTTGGCACCAACTCCATGGAAGAAATCATGCGCCAATGCGGCTATCAGAGCCTCGATGTGCTCAGAAAGGCATTTGCACGACGCTTTGGCGTGAGCCCTAGGGACTATGCTCGAGGCTTCGCCCCATGATCTGCTTCCAGAGTGGCATAGCGGTTGATCAGGCAGCTCACAAACCTACGTTCACCAGGGCTGACTGCCCTCCTCGCTATGCCACCAGTTCCTCAGTCAGAATGTGAATCGCTTTCGAAGTTGAGCAAACGCCCAGCTTTTCCCGAATGCTTCGCAACTGATGATCAACGGTAAACGTAGATCGGTTTAACTTCCTGGCGATTTCCTTGTAGCTCAATCCTTCAACTGCGAGCTGGGCCACTTTGCGCTCTGCAGGCGTAAGCAATGCAAGCCCGGGACCTACATCGAGCACAGCCGTTTTAACTCCCCCTACCGGGGGCGATATCTTTGACGCCCTGCGCAGTGCGGCAAACACTGGACCAAGGACGGACCGAGCGATTTCGTCAAGCCGTTCGCGGCGCCCAGGTTCAGTCGCTTTATCAGCTTCCATCCAATCGGCACAAATCAGACCGACAGACTCCTCTCCATCGCGCAGCGCAACCGCCAACCTGGAGCGAGTTCCCAGTGCCCGCAAGTGCTGCCGCAAAGCGAACTGAACACGGTTCTCTGATTCGACATCGGCAAACGACACCGTTACGTTCGACGACCTCACGCAGCGAACGCCAAAATCTCCAGTATCAACTTTGAGGCCGACAGAAGAAGGGACTTCGCGCGTTGGATGTAGCGACTCCGCCAGCGGAATGAACGCCTGATCGCCTTGTGTGAAAAATCCACCATCTACTCGGTCGGCATCTAGCAAATCGCGCAGCCAAGAGACTGTCAGGTTCCAGCAATACAGCCCGTCGTCTAAATACAAAAGAAGATGTGCAGCCAGGTCACGTGCACCGCCGCTGACGCGAGTTCGCGAATCTTCGAGCAACCGATACCGTAGTTGGCTCTGAATTTGAATAAGTTCGTCCGGCTGCATAGCTCATCTCCCACAACATAAATTATTCACGTTATGAAAATGGACCAGACCGAGCAAAGAGCGCCTAGAGGTGATGCAAACACCTGCCACACCGAAGATCAGACACTTCACCAGATCATCGAGAGCAAGACACCCGCCCTAGCCTGCTACGTTGCCCAACTGCCATCTCCATTAGGAGGCCACATGCACGACACCTCATCTGCATCGCACCGAAAGAAGGTAGCAAGTTCACCAGTCCTTCAGCTCGACCGACCAACGTGTCGCTGTGCCTCTCATAACGATAGTATGCAAATATTCACCTATATGCAAGTGATTCGTTAATTACGAATTTTTAGGAATAACGCTATTCGGCTTGACATGATTTTATTGTTGGATATTTCTAACTTTCCACGACGCCGTCAGAATTTCCACATAGAAAGCTTATGATTGCCGAGAGGCAAAAAAAGAACACGATTACCCACGGGAGGAGGGCAAATACTCGAAGAGCGCACCGGCTTCTAGAGCGAAGAAGTGCAAATTCCCATCCAGGTAACACAGCCGAGGGGAACATTCCAAATGCCACAACCGTTCGATATCAGCCCCGTCAAGGCTAGCAATCGAGGACACCTCTGGTGACACCCGCCGAGACTCAGACCAACCTTGGCTTGTACCAAATGCGCAACTGCAGCGTCTTCACAGGCCCTACCTGGAGGGCCGTAGAGCGTGAATCGCCCCGGGTTTGAAGGAGGCTCCAACATTTGAGAAAATGGAGCCACCATGAAAAAATCAGTCCGATATTCCCCCGAAGTGATGGAGCGCGCCGTGCGCATGGTCCAAGAGGCCGGCAGCGAGTACGAGTCGCAGTGGGCAGCCATCACGTCCATCGCAGCCAAGATAGGCTGTACCTCCGAAACTCTGCGCCGTTGGGTGCGCCAGCGTGAGCGTGACACAGGCCAGCGTGAAGGCACCACAACGGCCGAAAGCGAGCGCCTCAAGGCGCTGGAGCGCGAGAACAAGGAGCTGCGCAAGGCGAATGAAATCCTGCGTCTGGCGAGCGCATTTTTCGCCCAGGCGGAGCTCGACCGCCGCTTCAAATCGTGAGAACGTTCATCGACCAGTACCGCCAAACGTATGGGGTCGAGTCGATTTGCAAAGTCTTGCAGGTCGCCCCGTTCGGCTACTGGCGTTACGCCGCGCAGCGGCGCAATCCGGCTTTGCGCTGTGCGCGCGCCAAGAGCGACGATGTGCTGGCCCCGCAAATTGAGCGCATCTGGCAAGCCAATATGCAGGTTTATGGCGCCGATAAGGTCTGGCGTCAGCTGCGCCGCGAAGGCATCGAGGCCGCCCGCTGCACCGTCGAGCGCTGGATGCGCCGCGCCGGCCTGCGTGGTGTGATGCGGGGCAAAATCGTGAAGACCACTGTCGCCAATGCTGCCGCACCGTGCCCGTTGGACCGGGTCCATCGCCAGTTCAAGGCACAGCGACCCAATCAACTCTGGGTGTCCGACTTCACCTACGTCTCGACCTGGCAAGGCTTTGTCTATGTGGCCTTTGTGATTGATGTGTTTGCCCGGCACATCGTAGGCTGGCGCGTCAGCAGTTCGATGCGCACAGACTTCGTCTTGGATGCCTTGGAACAGGCGCTGTACGCCCGCCAACCCGAGCGTGACGACGCCTTGATTCATCACAGCGACAGAGGCTCGCAATACGTCTCCACTCGCTACAGTGAGCGCTTGGCCGAAGCCGGAGTTGAGCCTTCCGTGGGCAGTAAGGGCGACAGCTATGACAATGCGCTGGCCGAGACCATCAACGGCCTGTACAAGGCAGAACTGATACATCGCCGTGCTCCCTGGAAGACGCGCGAAGCCGTCGAATTGGCGACCCTGGAATGGGTAACCTGGTTCAATCATCATCGCTTACTCGAACCGCTTGGCTAATACCGCCGGCCGAAGCTGAGGAAAACTACTATCGACAACTTTCCGAGCAGGCTAGGTCGCCTGACTCACACCAAACGGCCTCCTAGATTTCCGGGCCGATTCACGCAAAAGTATGCACAGGCGACTGCGCGAGACATGTCCAGCCCCACATGCTGCGTATCAAAACCACGGATGAAAAATAGTACGCGCAAACGCAAAAACAAGAGCCAGAAGAACAACCAGTGCTAGCGCAGCGAAACAAAGCGTAACTACCCCCCGCACGCATGCAAGAGCCAGATTGTCGAAGAACCGAGCTACCCCTGCTAAGATACGAAAGGGCAGCGAGACTAACCTCATCAACCCGTGGATCGGCACCGCACTAGCATCCATGGCTGACGTAAATAGCTGCACGAATTGCTGCGTGGGCTTTTTAGGCCGGCCATTGTAAGCATCTGCCACGATGTGCCTTTTCATCGCCCTCCTCCTTTCAAATTATCGATCAGGCTCGGCCCGCAGCTTATCCATATCACGACGGTCATCCCGAAGCACAGTGGTTAGCGTCATGGCCAGCCGCCGGTCTTGCTGATCGGCAGACCTTGCCAATATGTGCGCAAGCTCACCATACCGTCCCAACATATGTGCCTCAAGCTGCAGAGCCCGGGCCAAGCGCTCACCCGTCGCCTTCGAGACACCCATCGAATGCATGGGCGCTCCTCGATGCGTCATCTGCCACACGCTTGGCTTTGGTCCTCGATCACGTTGCAATCTCTCCAGCCGATAGCTCGTGGCAGCATCGATGCCGTGCTCGCGGAGACGTTCAGCAAACCGCTCGCGCCAGCGCTGCAGGTCCGGCTTGCGCGGATTGAGCCGGGTGCCGTCCTCACCAGTCCTCTTCACGCAAAGATGAACGTGTGGATGTCTGGCGGGATTTTTGTGTGGGTCGGTGTCAAAAGTGTGCAGCACCAGCGCGTACTGATGTCCCTCAAATTCGTCTGCCGCGAAGAGCATGGCCGCTCGGCGCAGTCCCGCCGCATCGGTACCTTCGGGCATCGACAGAATGATGTTGAGCGCCTCCCTTGTCTCCGATGACTCGGCAATTGGAAAGCCGCCGGACTGCAACTCCTGCCCCAGCTCCGCTAATTCTTCCTGTCCCTGGAAGCGGTCTTCGTTATGATCGAATGCGGGAAGCCGCCCATTGCGCGTAATGTAGGAAAGATGCGCGCGGATATGGCTCATGCCCCGCCCACCGCCGGAGATGCGCACGATGACCTGCGGCGTGCGCCTGGCCATCCTTTCCAGGCCCGCGCGGACGCCGGACGCGCTGGTCTGCGCCGATGCCCACTGCGCCCTTTTTCCTATCGCCAGTCCGGTGAGGCCCTTTCGAGCTGCGCTTCTCCGCACCGGGGACTGATTGAATCCGCGTTCCGCCCATTGTTTGATCAGCGCGTCCACGCTCGAGCCGCTCATGATGCCCTCCATCGTTCGACATTTCGTGCGATGACCTGGGTCACCATATCGATGTGCTCAGTGATCAAGGTCCGCAGTTCCGTCAACCCTGCTTCAGGAACGCGGCGGTTTGCCGCACCTGCGACATTGATGGCCCGAGCGATCTGGTTGAGGTTCCTGCCCGCTGCGAGCAGCAACAGGTTCGACTTGGCCAGCGTGGCGAGTTCAAACTGGCCAAACTGCGGGGCTGCATAGATACGGACGCGGATCAGCGCGATCAACCAGCGGCTGACCGAATAGCCTTCCTGGCCTGCACAAACCCTGATTCTCTGTACCTCGTCCGGGGTCAGGCGGATGACCCGGCGAATCTTGCGCTTTTCTTTTGCAGTCACCGCATGCGCCGGCGGAATGCGGGTGTCATCGGCCGTCAGTTTTTCAACCACCTGCCGGAAGGCTTCGCTGGGCGTAACGCCGTTCGCTCGGCAATAGATTAGCCATCGCGCTTTCAATGGACCGAGATCGATATTGATGCGAGTGGGTCTAGGCTTCGAAGACATTGGGCACCTCCGCCGTCTGATTTCTGGGTCAGATTAACTCAACAACAGCGGAGCACATTGATCACCATCAGACTATCCCGCCCTAGCTCTACTAAATGGGATTTTCTTGAAATTTTCAAGAATTCACGCTGTCCTCGCGCGCTTCGTCTTGGGGAACGCCTGAAAGCACCGGGCACCGCAAAAGAACCCTCCTTCGGCGCCGCTTCGCGCTAGAATCATTGGAACAAACCGCGTGGAAAGATAGCCAGGCCCGATGTCCCCCAAATCAAAAAACGTGAACGACAACGAGTTGAACGGCAGGCAGGCAGGCAGGCGGAGGATGCATACTGGAACGACCGCAGGCACTATATCGCGCTGGTGACCGAGCTCGGCAGCATATTGTGCTGCATCCTTTCCGATGAGGAACTCGTTGATCTCCGTGCACATCTGCTGTTGATACTGATACGTCAGCGCCAACAGGACAGTCCGGCGCACATACACGCGCTGTTGGTCGAACTGCTGGGCGGCATTCAGACCCGCATCAATATGAACCGGAACAAGCGCGCAGTGGCGCAGCCCGCCCCGTAACGGTAACAGTGACGGGTTGGGCTCACCGGATGCCGGTGCGAAAGACGCCATCGCCGGTGCTGCGGCACCGGCTGCTTATTTCACCCGTCGGAACGCTCGGAGCCGGCCAGTTGCAGCGCCAGGGCTGCGCGCACGGCTTCCGGCAAAGCCTCGATATCAACTTGCCGGCGGCGATGAAAGATCATCCCGGCATACACTTCCGCCAAGGCCGCCAGCGTCGGCGACAGCTCGCCATCGACCGGCGGCTCGGCGCCCAGGCGCCGGTTGATCTCCGCTTCCAGTTGCACAATATCGACCAGCACTGCCATCGCATCCTCCCGAACAAGCACACCGCGACACGACCTCCCCTCGTTGCACTATCGCAAACCTGCGGCCGCAGCGTCTTGAAAAAAATCAACACCCAAGAAAAACGGGCCACGCCTCGCAGCGCGGCCCGTCCATCCTACCCGGCCGGTCAGTTTGCCGACGTTCCGCAGAACAGCGGCGGCAGCCAGTCACTGTCGGCCAGCGCACGGGCGGCCGCCTCCGCCGCCGCATCCTTGCGCATCTTTTCCAGCGGTACCGCCGTGGCAGGCGAGGCTGCCTGCGCCACCACCTCCATCATGCGCCCCTTGTTCACATGCGCGAAGTAGCCCTGCACGGTCGGCTTCCACCACGCATGCATGTCCAGCGCCACCTCGCGCGCCAGCGCATCGACCGCCGGCAAGGGACGCTCGCTCGCCTGCAAGCCGTTGACCATGCACGCGGTGCAGAAGGCGATATAGGCGTCGACCACCTGACGCGGCTGGCGACGCAGCCACTCCATCAGGGCGACGCCTCCCGGCTCCTGCGGCAACTGCGCTGCCAGTTCGGCGCGTTGCGCTTCCCAATACTCCCACGCGCTGCCGCTGCGCGCCTCGTCCGGCAGCACCGGCGGCCGGACCTCCAGCTGCACCGCGCTGGCTATCCGCCCGCCGGAATAAAACGCGCTGGCGATCAGGTGATGGGCCAGCACCAGCACGGCCACCTCGGGCTGGCGCACCAGCTCAGCCCGCAGCGCCAGCGTGCGCTGTGCCGACAGCAGCAAGGTCAACCGTTCGCTGTGCACCGGCTTGGCCTTGGACTTGGCCGGCCCGGCGTCGTCTGCCGACGACTTCGCCATGCGCGACTTGTCCTGCGGGCGTATCAGGCCGCGCTGCACGCAGGGCTTGCCGTCCTCGTCGAGCGTCACCAGCGCCCCGGCCAGTTCCCGGTCCGCCGGATCCGGCTGGCACAGCGCCGTCCGGATCCGGCCGCGCTCGATATCGATCTCGGCCAGTTCCTGCACCGTGGCGTCCAGACCCGCGTCGGTGGCGTCGCCCGAGGGCGTATCCTCATCGCCTCCGGCCGATGCGTTCAACCGGGCCGCGCGGTCGTCCAGCCGCGCCAGCGTCGCCGCCTGCTCGGCATTGGGCGGCATCACCGCCGTCCTGACGCGGCCATACAGGGCCAGCTCCGCAGCATCGATGCGTGCCCGCACCTCCACCCATGCCCAGCGCTCACGCCGCAGCCGTTGCGCCACGCGCTGCAGCTTGGCCTGTGCCAGCGACTCCAACAGGGCGACGTCGTCGATATAGCCCTCATCCGGCTGGCTGAACAGGTCGCGCTCCACCTTGCCGCCCGCCGCCTCGAAGGCCTTGACGCCGACGTAGCGCGCCACCCGGTCCGAGTGTACGGGAATGCGCTGCACCGTCAGCAAGCGCCGCAGCTGGTGCGGCTGTCGCGACCACGCATCCAGACCGTCCCATGCGGCCTGCTGCGCCGCATGGTCGTCGGTGACAGCTAAGGCCGCCATCTGCTCGTAGGTGGCTTTGCCTTCGCGGAACAGCCCGAACAGGCGCGGCGCCACGTTTGCTAGCTTCAGCCGCTGCCGCACCGTCAACGGATCGAGGCCGAACGACACCGCGATATCGCCCACACTATGGCCATGGCGCGCCAAGGCCAGCATGCCATCGCACACATCGGCCGGATGCAGGAGCGCACGTCCGAGGTTCTCCGCCAGACTGACCAGCACTGCCTCGGCCTCGGTCACCAGCAAATAGGGTATCTGGTAATCGACCGGGAAGCTGCCCTCCTCGATCAGGATGCCGACGCACTGCCAGCGGCCATCCCCCGCCGCCACCTCCAGCGAACCGGTCGGCACGCCATCGCGTTACTGTTCAAAGCAGATCAGGTTGTGCAGCACGCCAACGGCCCGTACCAATGGCAGCAACTCGGACAGGTCGCGCGGCTTCCTGCGCACATTTTTCTCGCTGCGCACCATCTGTGCGTGGGTGGCGGTGCCGAAGGTGGCATGCGCCAGGATGGCCTGCGCCGACTGCCGCACGGCGCGGCTGATGTCGGCGGCGGCCGCGTTCGTTTCTTGGGATTCGATCAATTCAGACATACAACCTCCTGTAATTCGTCATCAAAGGACAAAGAAAAAGACATACAAACAAAAGGCAGCCGCCGTTGCGACCACCGTCGCCGCTCAGTCGAGCAGCGCATACAGCCGGCGCGCCTCCGGTTGCAGATCGATGAAGTCGCGCAGGCGGTAGTACATCTCGGCGGCGCGTGCGCCACCGCGCCAGAACGACAGCTGGCTGTATGCCATCGCGCACACGCCCATGCCGGTCGCGTTCGCGCCGAACTCGCCGGCAAAGCCGTTGCCGTCGCATTCGAGCCGATAGCGTTCGGCGGCAGTCGGCGCCATGTAGAAGCCGCCGTTGGACAGCTGGTAGAAATCCCAGTAATCCCCCCGGTAGAGCGGGCACAGGCGGCGCATCATGGCGTAGACCGCGTTCTCAACCGCGATGCACTGCGCGCCGAAGTGACGCGGCAAACAAGTCAGTCTTGCCTCCGGCGGCAACAGCACCGCCTCGATCCGCCCGCCGTGGTTCGTTCCCAACGGCACCGTTCTGCAATATGCTTCCATGCTGTTTCTCCTTAAAAAGTTGATCAAAAGAGGCGTGTTTGACATCTCATCCTCTTGCATGGACTCTCTCGCTCCCGCCTGGGCGGGCGGGGGGTGGAGATAG